>JAZQQO010000043.1:0-119109 GCA_045629085.1 Bacteroidaceae bacterium | reverse complement strand
ATAACATCGGGGTGGTTTGAAGAATCTGCTACAAGAATCTCTCCAAAAGATTTATTATCTATTATTTGGCAGTTATGCGATTATGTGCTGATTTTACGTAGTACATCAAAGAAACGATAGGTTATGACACAGCAGTCAAGATGGAACAACCTCCACAGCGGCATCACGAGAGTTGGCTATGATGCCAACAACCAACCCGACTCCGTCACCTTCTCTACAGGTGAGAGCATACGCTATTACTATGACGGTATGGGTAATCGTCTGGGCACGGATGAGTACACGGCCTTCATGCCTGTGTACCTTCAGGGTGCTGCCAACACGCTGATTAATGATGAAGATCGTGAGGTGCTGCGCCGTCGCTACTGCGGTAACTTCGTCTACGAGGACGGCATCCTGCAGCGCGTACTGGTGGAGGGTGGTTTCATCACTTTAAGCAATGGCACACCACAGTACCATTTTTATCTCAAAGACCATCTTGGCAGCAACCGTGTCGTGACGGATGCTGACGGTAACATCGAGGAGTACAATCACTACTACCCCTACGGAGCGCTCATGAACATAAGCTCCGCATCCACACAACCCTACAAGTACAATGGCAAGGAGTTGAACCGCCTCAACCGCCTCCTGTGGTATGACCAGTCTGCCAGACAGTACAACCCCATCCTCGGCCGCTTCATGTCCATGGATCCGCTATGTGAGAAGTACTATTCCATCAGTCCCTATGCCTTTTGCGCGAATAATCCTGTGAAGTATGTGGATCTGGATGGGAGGGATTATCGCCTCAAATTTGACTTAGAGAGCAGAACAGTTACGGTATATGCAAATTTTGAAGTTGCAGAGGGAGCAGAAGAACTGTTTAAAGCAACCGCAGATTTTTGGAATAATCTAAATTATGAAATAGATGGATATAACGTGAATTTTAACATCACAAGCGAAGCAGATGCAAATGGTGGTTACCTTAATACTTTCAGTGTTGTTGGTACGGAAGGTGAAACTAATGACTGCCAAACGCAAATAGGTGGTTGCGATGGAAAGAATGTCAGAGTTTACAAGGGTGGAGATAAAAATACTGCCTCTCATGAAGTCGGACATTCTATTGGGCTAATTCATTACGATGAGTATTCAAATAGTGATGCAGTAGATCATCTGATGTATTATACACAAAGTGGTCGGCAAGGAACAAAAGTCGAAAAGAGTGAAATCAAAGACATCTTACGATGCGGTATGAATGGTAAGCCGAATGAGGATTATGACAAGGTTGATGGTGAAAAGCGTTTTACAGGGGCCTGTCTAACCAATAAAAAAATAGTTAAAGAAAATATGGCTAAAATAAAATCTAAGGTTAGTGATTTTAAACATTTTAAACGACAACAAAAACTATTAAAAAAGCAAAAATAAGGTATGAAGCAAATATGTTTATTATTATTACTTACTTCTACTCTAACATCGTGTTCTAGAGGCTTCTACTTGTCAAGTGAAGAGATACAGCTATTGTTCGATGAGGATAAGTTCGGAAGCATAAAACACATGTATCAAGTTGATACTTTGCGGTATAATGATAATCAACACGTTTTGATTGGTGACTCTGCACACAACAAGTTTTTTTATGTTCCAAAAGATTACTCGATTGATAAGATAAAAGAAACGGAATTATTAAAGAATGGTTTCCCAATCGTAAGGTCCATGGCTTTTGTTCCCGGACGTGATTATTATGCAAATAAGAAGGTAAACATACGGTACATGGGAGAGTCCAAAAATGGGTGGAGGAAAGTCAAGTTCATTGTTCCTCCCTCATTCTTCCTTTGTTATCTTGTGCGAGGTGATGAATACCTATTTAGTTTTTGTCGTCATTCAGACATCTTTTTCGGCCCATACAAATTTCGTGACAAACATGCCTATTATAGGATGATTGTCCCCATTTGGACCAAGCATGAATAGCAGTGGACAGATTACTTGAGGGTAAAATAAAACCTTACAGGCATTTGTGTTCTGAAACTGAAACCACTTTTTCAAAACTATTTTTTCAACTTTGGAATAAACGAAGACTCTCGACCAGGGTGCACTCCCTCCTTGGGGGAGAGCAGGGGTGAGGATGATGCCTGTGACGCCCTTGCCATTCTCGCCAATGGTGAAGTCGCTGACGCGGTTGGACAACATCGTGGAGTCGTGCTACCCAGGCTATCCTTTCGCCTCGGACGAAGCCCGACTGGAGTGCCTCTTCAAACTCTATGAGAAGATGACCAGCAAGAACAAGTAACTAATAAACAAAACAATAACAATCGCTCTTTGAAATTTTGTGGGAAAGAATTTGGAGGTTTCAAGATAAAGTCGTACTTTTGCAGTAAGTAATGTAACAAAATAATATCAGACTATGCTTGAGCTGGAGAAACAATATCAGTTTTACCTTGATCATGAGGCCGATTTCCTAGAGAAGTATGAAGGCAAATTCCTTGTCATCTCTGATGATCTTGAGATTAATGTGTTCAACTCCAAGAAGGAGGCTTATGCTTTTGGTGCAGAGAATGTTGGCTTGGGCAACTTCTTGCTTCAAGAATGCACGTATAATGCTGCACACATGGTGAATTACGTGAATTTCAATTTGGCAAGTTGAGGGTATGGCAGAATTCGTACAACAAGGTAAAGGAAGGTGGCTAAAGAATAACAACTATTTCGGGTATCGAAAACAAGCCAAGACGTGCCAATACCTATTTGGTGAATCTGGAATTCCCTAATGGAGTTGGGATGAAGCACGTTGAGGTAGTAGAAGCTCCAATGCCATTAGTAGATATTTTAGTTGGTATGGATGTAATTTCTGAATGCGATTTCCATTACTCGATTGCAGAAGGCAAAAGTTGCGTTAAGATTTCTACAAAATACAAATGAAAAGCACCTAAAACTGAAACCTGAAACCACTTTTTCAAAACTTTTTCGACCTGTACAAATGATTGCATCACACGCACATCTGTACAGGTCGGATAAAGTATCTGTTACTTGCTCAGGAAGCGATCGACAGCCTCTGCTGTCTTACGGCCACTGGCAATGGCACGAACGACAAGGCTTGCACCCGAAGCGGCATCGCCTGCCAGGAAGACGTTCTTAGGATATTCGGGATGCTGGGGCTTGAGGAATCCCATGGCCAAGAACACGATGTCGGCCTTGATGATTTCCACCTCACCTGCCTCGACCATGATGGGACGACCGCCCTCGGGATTAGGCTTCCAGTCGATGGGCTGTACCTTTACACCAGTCAGCTTGCCATCCTTGCCCAGGAACTCCAACGAGTTGATGTTCCAGCGACGTGTACAACCTTCCTCGTGGCTTGAGGTCGTCTTGAGGATGACAGGCCAGTTGGGCCAGGGAGTAGCGTCGTTGTGACCAACGGGAGGCTTGGGCATGATCTCGATCTGCGTCACGCTCTTGGCTCCCTGACGGTGACTTGTACCGATACAGTCACTACCCGTATCACCACCACCGATGACCAAGACATCCTTGCCCTTAGCCGTTACGCGCTCTGACTTGTCGAACTCCATACCTGCCAACACACGGTTCTGCTGCGAGAGGAGTTCGAGTGCCAAGTGTACACCCTTCAATTCGCGACCGGGGATGTTAAGGTCGCGTGCCTGAGGAGTACCGGTAGAGATGACGTAAGCATCAAACTCACCATTTTTCACAAATTCCTCTGCGTTAATCTCCTGTCCGTATTCAAACTTCACACCCTCCTGCATCATCACGTTGATACGACGGTCGATGATTTTCTTGTTGAGCTTGAAGTTGGGGATACCGTAGCGAAGCAAACCACCTGCAGCCTCGTTCTTGTCGAACACGGTTACCTCATACCCCTTATAGTTGAGCTGATTGGCAGCCGCCAAACCAGCAGGACCTGCACCAATCACGGCCACACGCTTACCATTGCGTACAGGGCTCTCAATGGTGACATAGCCCTCAAGGAAGGCGCGCTCGGCAATGGCACATTCGTTCTCGCGGTTCGTGACAGCTTCACCCGTACTGAGATAGAGTACGCAGGACTTCTCGCACAATGCGGGGCAGATGCGCCCTGTGAACTCGGGGAAGTCGTTGGTCTTCTTCAGGAGCTTGTAAGCCGTTTCCCATTCGCCGTGGTAGAGGGCATCGTTCCATTCGGGATCCTTGTTGCCCAAGGGACAAGCCCAGTGGCAGAAAGGCACACCACAGTCCATGCAGCGGCTTGCCTGCTCCTGACGGTCTTTAGTATTCAATGTCTGTTCCACCTCACCGAAGTCATGCACACGGTCGTGAACAGGTCTATATCCAGCCTCTTTGCGAGGTACTGTCAAAAATGCTTTTGGATTTCCCATATTTTTATAAATGGTTATTGGTTATAACCTTATTTAATAGTCACGTTGCATGTCTGCAATCTTCTGCTGAAGCTTGAGCATCTTCTCTTCCTCAAGTACACGCTTGTACTCGATGGGCACTACCTGGATGAACTCCTCGACATAGTGGTTCCAGTTATCGAGCATCTTGCCTGCCAGTGCACTTCCAGTGTAAAGGTAATGCTTGCGGATCAGTTCCTTAAGTTCCTTACGGTAGGATGCCTCCTCAACGAGGTTGATCTCAACCATATCCATGTTGCAGAAGTAGTCGAAATTGTGGTTCTTGTCCCAGACATAAGCCACACCGCCTGACATACCGGCAGCGAAGTTACGGCCCGTCTCACCAAGCACTACCACGCGACCACCCGTCATGTACTCGCAGCAGTGGTCACCAGCACCCTCAATCACGGCAATGGCACCTGAGTTACGTACACCGAAGCGCTCACCTACTCTACCATTGACGTACAGTTCACCGGTGGTGGCACCATAGAGACCTGTGTTACCGGCTATGATGTTGTCGGCTGCTACGAAATCCTCATTGCTACGAACGGGAGGCAGGATGCAGATGCGGCCACCAGACAGCCCCTTTCCGAAGTAGTCGTTCGTCTCGCCTTCGAGCTTCAAGTTCAGACCCTTCACTGCAAAAGCACCAAATGACTGACCAGCAGAACCCTTGAACTTAATATTGATAGTGCTGTCGGGTAGACCTTCCTCGCCATATTTCTTGGCAATGACGCCTGAGAGCATCGTACCAACGGCACGGTCGGTATTCTTGATAGCATAGTCCAGATTCACCTCTTCCTTTTCATCAATGGCCTTCTGGCAAGCACGGATGATTTCCTCATCCTTCACGCCAGTAACCTTGGTGAACGAACCACGGTCCCAATAGAGAGCCTTATCTGTCTCGGGCTGGCTCAGCAAGCGACCAAAGTCAATTGTACCCTGCTTTGTGCTGGGATCGGCAGCCAGCACCTCAATCAGGTCGGTGCGACCAATGATGTCCTTGAGTTTCTTCACACCCATCTCGCTCAGATACTCGCGCACCTGTTCTGCCATGAAGGTGAAGAAGTTCACTACATACTCTGCCTTACCACGGAAACGCTCACGCAGACGCTCGTCCTGTGTAGCCACACCGACGGGGCAAGTATTGCTATTACACTTACGCATCATTACGCAACCCAACACAATCAAGGGCAATGTACCGAATGCAAACTCGTCAGCACCGAGCATGGCCATCATGATGACGTCACGTGCCGTCTTAAGCTGACCGTCGGTCTGCAGACGCACCTGGTTACGCAAGCCGTTGATGACAAGCGTCTGCTGTGTCTCAGCCAAACCGATCTCAGGCGAGATGCCGGCAAAGCGCATACTGCTGGCAGGGCTTGCACCCGTACCACCCTCGGCACCCGAGATGACGATGAGGTCTGCCTTAGCCTTAGCCACACCGGCAGCAATCGTTCCGACACCACTCTCTGCTACGAGCTTCACGCTGACGGCAGCAGTGGGATTGATATTCTTGAGGTCGTAGATCAGCTGAGCAAGGTCTTCGATACTGTAGATGTCATGGTGAGGTGGAGGAGAAATCAATGAGATGCCTGGAATAGCATTACGTGTCTTGGCAATGATCTTGTTCACCTTGAAGCCGGGCAACTGACCACCTTCACCAGGCTTAGCACCTTGTGCCACCTTGATCTGTATCTCTTCAGCATTAACCAGATACTCTGCCGTTACGCCAAAGCGACCACTGGCAATCTGCTTCGTCTTGCTCGACAGACTCACACCATCTACATCACTGTGGTAGCGTGCATTGTCCTCGCCACCCTCACCAGTATTACTGCGGGCACCGAGCTTGTTCATGGCCAATGCCAAAGCCTCATGAGCCTCAATGCTGAGGGCACCGAATGACATAGCACCGGTCACAAAATGACGGACAATACTCTCTACAGGCTCTACTTCCTCCATGGGAGTAGGAACGGCCGCCTTCTTATAATCGAAGAAGTCGCGCAGGAAGATGGGCTTCTCCTTCTTGTCCACCAATGCTGCCCACTCCTTGAATTTCTTATAAGATCCCAGACGGGTTGCGATTTGCAAATTGGCAATTGTCTCGGGATTCCAAGCATGCAGAATACCATCCTTGCGGTAGTTGAACAAGCCATTGTTGGGAAGGAACTCGTTGATCTCGGCAGGCTTGAAGGCAGCTGCATGAAACTTGATGGCATCGGCTGCGATGTCGCGAAGGCCAATACCGCCAATGGTACTGATCTCCGTACCGAAATAGCGACGCAAGAGGTCTTCTGACAGACCAATACTCTCGAAGATCTTTGCACCACGATATGAACGGATGGTTGAAATACCCATCTTCGACATAATCTTCTTCAAACCCTTGTCCACAGCCTTGATATAGTTCTTCTCGGCCTCAGCATAGCTCTCCTGAATCTTGTTCTTCTTCACGAGATCGTCCAGTACGGCAAAGGTCATGTAAGGACAGATGGCGCTGGCACCATAGCCCAAGAGCAAGGCGGCATGCATCACCTCACGAATCTCACCACTCTCAACGATCAGCGCAGTCTGTACGCGCTTCTGCACGTTGATAAGGTAATGGTGAACAGCACTTACTGCCAACAATGAAGGAATGGCAGCATGCTTCTCATCTATGTCGCGGTCACTCAAAATGATATAGTTTACACCTTCGTCCACACTCTGTTCTGCCTGCTTGCAGAGGTCTTCGATAGCCTGACGCAAACCGCTTGCACCCTTGCTGATCTCAAAAAGAATGGGAAGCTTCTTCGTGTTGAAACCCTTGTAGCGGATATTACACAGGATGTCGAGCTGCGTATTGGTCAGCACAGGTTGCGGCAGACGCACCATCTTACAGTTAGACTCATCAGGTGTCAAGATGTTCGTACCTACGGCACCGATATACTCCGTGAGCGACATTACCAACTCCTCACGGATGGGGTCGATGGCAGGGTTGGTGACCTGAGCAAACTGCTGACGGAAATAGTTGAAGAAGATCTGTGGCTTATCGCTAATGATGGCCAAGGGAGTGTCGTTACCCATGGCTGCTACAGGCTCTTGGCCAGCGGTACACATGGGAATGACCGTCTTGTCGATATCCTCCTGACCGAAACCGAAGTTGAGCAGCTTACGCTCGAAGTTCTCAACGCTGTTCTCAACCTTACGACCGCTCTTCAGCTTCTCCAACTCAATACGGTTGGTGTTAAGCCACTGGCGGTAGGGATGCTCGCTGGCAAGCTTCTCCTTGATTTCTCCATCATAGTATATCTTACCTTCCTGCGTATCGATAAGCAGAATCTTACCGGGCTGCAGGCGACCCTTGTTCACCACGTCGCTGGGATCGAAGTCCATCACACCCACCTCACTGGCAACGACCATCATGCCGCTCTTGGTGATGGTGTAGCGAGAAGGACGCAGACCATTACGGTCAAGCATACCACCGGCAAAGCGACCATCGCTGAACATCAAGGCAGCAGGACCATCCCATGGCTCCATCAGGATAGAGTAATATTCATAGAAGGCCTTGAGGTCCTCGGAGATGGGATTCTTGTCGTTGAATGACTCTGGCACCAAAATAGCCATAGCCTGAGGCAGACTCAAACCGCTCATCACAAGGAACTCGAACACGTTATCGAGTGATGCTGAGTCACTCATCTCCTCCTGCAGGATGGGACGAATCTCCTTGATGTCGCCCAGCGCAGGACTGCTCAACACGCTCTCACGAGCCTTCATCCAGCCACGGTTACCACGTACGGTGTTGATCTCACCATTGTGGCAGAGATAACGGAAAGGCTGAGCCAGCTTCCACTTAGGGAAGGTATTGGTAGAGAAACGAGAGTGAACAAGTGCCAGACCACTCGTCAGGTAATTGTTCGACAGGTCGGGGAAGTAGCGACGAAGCTGTCCGCTCGTCAACATTCCCTTATAGATGATGTCCTTACTGCTCAAGGAACAGATGTAGAAGTCCTCATCCTTGACGCGGTTCTCAATCTTCTTACGTATTTTATATAAGGTACGTTCCAGCCCTTCACTCTGCTGACTGGTAACAAAAATCTGCTTGATATCGGGTTCCACCTCACGGGCACCCACACCGAGCACCTCAGGATTGGTGGGCACATTGCGAAGGTGCATCAGGTTCAGACCTTCACGCTCAATCTCCTCAATCATTACCTGTAGGATGTCCGACTGCTTCTTCTCGTCCTTAGGGAAGAATACCAGACCGGTGCCATAGCGTCCCTTCTCAGGAACAGGAATACCCTGCAAAAGGATGAACTCGTGAGGTATCTGAATCAAGATACCGGCACCATCACCCGTCTTGTCACGTGTCTCAGCTCCGCGATGCTCCATGTTCTCAAGCACACGCAGCGCATTGTCTACAAGTTCGTGAGTCTTACCTCCGTGGATGTTTACCACCATGCCTACACCGCAAGCGTCATGTTCATATTCGGCAGAATACAAACCCGCGGTACGTGGTTGTTTAAGTCTCTTTTGTACCATAAACACTGTTTTTACTTACTGAATTGCTAAATACGATGCAAAATTAGAACATTTTTACAACATTTGCAAGATTTTGGTGAATTTTTGTCACGTTATGCATTGTTTTTATGTCAAAAAGTAATCCAATCGATATGTTTTAAACCATTTTTATAGCACAAAACACACATTGTAGCTGACATTATGATAGAAAAATGGCGCGTCTGTTTGCTCTTTTCGCTTTTTCTTGCTACCTTTGCGCCTAAATAATAAATAAGGTGTCAATTTGCCCTAACCGATGAATACATATTTGACAGACGCCGAACTGGCAGAGATACTGGAAAGGAACGAGATCTTCCATCTGATAGGAGACACGGCAGACAGCCTTGGACTGGAATGCTATGTCGTGGGAGGCTACGTTCGCGACATCTTTCTCGAGCGTCCTTCCAAGGACATTGATGTGGTGGTGGTCAACAATGCCATCACTGCAAGTGAAGGCGCAAGATCATCAGCAACTCACCGATTGCAGTCTGCCCATGATGGCCCTGGCATTGCTGTGGCCAAAGCGCTTGCTTCGCGACTGAAGTCCATGCACCACAAGGCACATCTCAGCGTTTTCAAGAATTTCGGTACGGCACAGGTGGCAGCTTACTTCAGCCACTATGGTCAGAAGCAGGAGGATGAACCGCAGCGAGTAGAAGTAGAGTTCGTGGGAGCACGCCGCGAAAGCTACAGCCACGACTCGCGAAAACCCATCGTTGAGGATGGTACGCTGGATGACGACCTCGACCGTCGCGACCTCACCATCAATGCCCTGGCCATCTGTCTGAATCGCGAACGATTCGGCGAACTCATCGACCGCTTTGATGGACTTGACGACATGGAGGACGGATTGATACGCACCCCGCTCGATCCCGACATCACCTTCTCCGACGATCCGCTTCGCATGCTGCGTGCCATCCGCTTTGCCACACAGCTCAATTTCCAGATCGACGATGAAACCTTTGAGGCATTAGAGCGCAATCGTGAGCGCATCAAGATCATTTCCAAGGAGCGCATCATCGACGAGCTCAATAAGATTATGAAGGCTCCCCACCCCTCCAAGGGTTGGGTCGAGTTGTCACGCTGCGGCCTATTGCCTCTCATCTTCCCCGAGCTTTCTGCTCTCGAGGGCGTAGAGGTTGTCAACGGCCGTGCCCATAAGGATAACTTCTACCACACAATGGAGGTGTTGGAGAATGTAAGCCTCACCCAGGAGTCTATCTGGCTCCGCTGGGCTGCCCTACTCCACGACATCGGCAAACCTCGTTCCAAGCGATGGGAGCAAGGTGTGGGATGGACATTCCACAATCACAACTTCATTGGTGAAAGGATGGTGCCCAACATCTTCCGCGACCTCAAACTGCCCCTTGACGACCGCATGAAATACGTGCAGAAGCTTGTCAGCCTTCACATGCGACCTATCGTCATCGCTGATGAGGAGGTTACCGATAGTGCTGTTCGCCGTTTGTTATTTGAAGCAGGCGAGGACATAGACGACCTGATGACACTCTGCGAAGCCGACATCACCAGCAAGAACCGCGAGAAGAAACAACGTTTCCTCGACAACTTCAAGCTTGTGCGCGAGAAACTAAAAGACTTGCAGGCACGCGACAACTACCGCACCTGGACGAACCCCATAACCGGCGAAGAGATCATGCAGACCTTTGGGCTCACTCCCTGCCGCGAGGTGGGAACCCTCAAGCAAGCCATCAAGGATGCCATTTGGGAGAGCCGTATTGAGAACACCCATGACGCTGCCTATCAGTATATGCTGGAAGAAGCCGAACGCATGGGCTTACACGTAGTTTCAACAACCTAAATAAAAACAAACAACATGCCAAACACCGATGCTCCTGTCAAGCAAGGATTCAAAGTGACTCCCAATGTCTATCAATCTCCTGAAGGCAAATATTATTGGTACTATGAGTTAAAGATGATGAAGAATCCCACCATCCTGTTCATGCTATGGAAGATCTTTTTCTGGATCTATGTGGGCATATTAGTCTTCTTTACTCTAATCGATCTTATCAGCGGAGATTTTTCCACGGACGACTTCCTTGGCAAAGCAAAGGCTATAGGCTTGGTATGTCTTTTTGTCATATTCGTACTCACCCCGCTCGCCTATGTGCTCTATGCTGCCATGAATGGATGGAAGTATTGCGTTGTTTTTGAGATGGATAAGAATGGTGTGATGCATCGTCAGTTGCCTAAGCAAAACAAGAAGGCAAAAGCCCTCTCTGCCGTCACCGTTTTAGCTGGTTTGGCAAGCAAGAACCTCACCGCTGTAGGTGTAGGATTACTCTCCAACAAGCAGTCCATGCATTCCAGTTTCTCGCATGTACGAAGCATCGAGATCTATCGTCGCCGCAATGTCATCAAGCTCAACGAACCTCTCAACTACAACCAAGTCTATGCCGAGGATGAGGATTTTGACTTCATACTGAACTATATCACCAATCACCTCAGCCCTAACTGCAAAATAAAGTAACCAATATGATTACATGTAAATACTGCGGCGCACCACTAAGCGATTCGTCACGATTTTGCCAGAAATGCGGAGCACCTGTTGCCTCCACATCCACTCCTGTAAAGCCCCCCGCTCCGACTCCTGCACAAGAGCCTACGCCCACGCCGCCACAAGAAATTGCGCCCGAGCCAATCAAGGAGGTGACACCCGAACCAGTCAAGGAGGCTGTGCCCGAACCAATCAAGGAGGTGACACCGGAACCAGAACAAGAGCCTGCTGCCGCTCCTGCGAAAGAATACTCTCCAAACCGGGTGCAGCAAGCCGGCCCCACACGCGTACAGCGAGCAGGTGCATCACGCGTACAGTCAGCCACATCTCCACGCACCTACATTCCCCGTCTCAAGTCATCAGGCGGCAAGGCCATCATCATTATTATCGTCTTGGTGATGCTTGTCACAGGTGCTGGTGTATTCCTCATTCTTCACAAAGGATCGGGTGAGGATCATAGCCATGAGGTAATGACCGAATCAGGCCCAATTCGCTCTGAAGACTTCAACCCTGACGACGACATGAGCCCTGCCACCGTTGGGCATGACCGTTACACACTTGTCGAAGCTCCTGGTGACGACGATTTCGCTTGGTTTGCCACCATCAAGAACAATGGCATTCCTAAGGATGCAAAGATCCTAACCGAGATGTCTGAGATCACAGGTACATGGAAGGCTTTAATCTACAACGATCCAGAGAGAAAATACGACAGTGAGGATGTCGAACTCGTTAATTTCGACATCTCTGGTACCAAGGAAAACGTGAAACTGGTCATCAGATGGCATCGCAGCATCAATGCCATGACCAACGAGGAGTTAAGTACAGAAGATCTTGAACCCGAGATTTTCAAAGGCAAATGGAATTCGAAGGAGATATACCTCACCGGATCCGGTAACATCCAACTCACCACATTCTTTGAGATGGGGGACATGCAGTACGCACTTGGCACCTCCACTGCACCTGATGGCGTGCCCGGCATAATCTGCATGGTACGTCCATAAATACAACCTTGAACAATAATGCAAATAATGAGTAATGAATAATGAGCAACAATGTGCGTCCTTGAGCGTATCACAGCGCCAGCCTCTCATTAATCCCATTACTCATTATTCATTACTCATTGTTCATTGCTCATTATATGTAATTTACAAGTAGTATTTCAATTTTTCGAAGTCTACTTCCTTATCCAACGAACTTACAAAGTCCTCCAACACTTCCGGAGCCACATCTCCCAACTCATACTCCTTGCGTGCATCCTTACGGATCTCTGCAATCCAGGCACGACGAGCATTGATGTAGTCCTCCTCAATACGCTCAGCATATTCGGGCGTAATCTCACCCTCAATGCCATAGTACTCACGGATGAGACGGTATGACCATGTCCAACGATACTCGTTGTAGTTCTCATGAATGCGTGTCAACTCATCACGAATACCCATCACCGTATTGAGTTCACCATTCTTGATAGCCTCAACGACTCTCTCCTCCTCACTCACGGGAATCAGCAAGCCCGAAAGGTCTGACCACTTGCCGGTACCCGTCTGACTCTTGGGCACCTCCAACTTATGACGCTTCAACACAGCACCCATGTACAGGCGCAGCGCAATGTCGTAGTACTTGATACCCTTCTTCAGCGAAGAGTTCTTGATGATATAGTTGTGGTAGTTGTAGTTCTCCACTTCACCCGAAACCTCACGCAGAGCCTCCAGCGTACGCTTTGCCACCATAATGCCACCTACCGAGAAGGGTGACAACCAGTCAAAGTTCACGATAGAGTTCTTGGCACCCTCTACGCGCTTGTCGCGGTTGGGCCACTTACGGATATCACGGTACAGACCTACAGTCGTCAGGTTACGGCCGGGGATGATGTACATATCGTCTCCGTATGCAATCAGATATGAGAAAGGCAACTTACGCGTATCGGGGTGATGCATCAGTTTACCGAAACATACTGAGAATGAACCAATATGAGCAGGCAGCAGGATGTACGAGCCTGATGCCGACTTCGAGCCTCTCTCCATCACGCCCCAGTGCATGGGACCCATCTTATAGGCATGGTTCGAGAAGTTGGTGCCCGAACCCGCATTGTAGAACGAGAGGTCGACACCGATCAGGAGTGAGCACTTGTGATGGCTTGCCGAGAAAGGGCCACAGAATGCTGCGCAAGCCTCACCGTTAGCCATGTGGCAGTTAGCGAAGAAGAGCGAACTCTCTGCCGTGAACCCATCCAATATCTTACATGCCTCACCCACGAAGCATCCTTCCAGCTTAGCATTGTTTGAGATGGTAGAACCGTTATACACCACCGTCTCTATTAGGATAACACCTGCACCAATCTTCACAGGAGCCTCAGGGAAACTTCTCAGCGTACACTCCTGCAGGCGCTGCGCACCGTATATCTCACAGTCACGACCAATATGGCAGTTCACGATGGAACCCGTGTTGACAATACGTGCATGATCGTTGATGGTGCCTGAAGAGGTAAGTTTACGTCTTTCTGCAATATACTCAGTGACGATGCCACGGATAGCACTTGTGAACTCCTTGTCCTGCTCATACTTCACCATCAAGCTTGCCAGCTGCGAGCTCAGGCCATCAAAAATCATCACATTGCCATCACCTACCTCATTGAGGACGGAAATCACCCTACCCTCACCGTATGAGGCATCCTCAGTGGTGACGATACAATGTATATTACTGATAAGGCACTCATTACCGATACGATAGTTGCTGATGTACCCACGCACATTCTCGATCAGGCACTCATCCCCTATCACCACATTACGCAATGTAGCGTTACGGATTCCGCAAGGCTTACAGAATCCCGGTGACACTTCCTTCGTACCATTGTTCGTTCCGATAGTGATGTTGCCAAACATCTCGACATTACGCATGCGACTAGCATCAAAGCTCTCCGCAACCTGAATCTTCTCCCATGACTCTGCCGCACATCCAGCCGCTGTCATGATATCAATCTCTTGAGCAGTAAGACTTCTCATAGGTTTTCAGTTGTGTTAAAGTGTAAAAGACATCTACATAAATCGGCCACAAAAGTACACATTTACTTTCAAACCACCAAACAAAATCACATTTTTCGTTTTCTCTTTGGCTCTTCCGACATCTGGCGTGATAATCCGCCATGTTTTTTATCAGAAAACAAAAATGGCAAAAGCCCTCACGCGCGTACACGCGCGCATTTCCTAGAAAGTTTAAAAAAGCCTCCACCCTCCACAATCTTTATTACAAACTATCATTCAGCGCATTATATGTGTGGAGGCTACTTCCAAGCCTCCACATTTTTTGCGTTTTTAGGCCTATTTTCTGTTATTTTATAACAAATTTGTAGTATCAACATTGCTCTTATTCCCCCCTCGGGGGTTAGGGGGGCTACTATTTTTTGCACAAAGCATACTCATTTCCCTGTCATCAAATATAGATTTTCCCATGCTTCAATTTCCATTTTCCTTCGCATGAATTCTCTACGCCACGCCCGACGCGTTTGTACGCCACGTCCGTGGCGTATATACGCCACGCTCGAGACGCTTATACGCCACGGCCGTGGCGTAGAGAATTCTTCCTACATAACAATTTTATTGTCAATACAGTACACCTGATTTGCACACTTTAGAAAAATTTCTTTTACGGCACGCACCATCCAACGCGACATTGCCTGCCTCCAAAACCACGACATCATCAAGCGTGAAAGTGGACGTAAAGAAGATCGGTGAGTAGTAGTCATGAACAGACAGGAGGATTAAGTACAGACTCCCAAATTGCATACAAGAATACATTCCGATTCAAGGATGAGGGTGATTTCTATGCTAAAATCACGCCTCAAACAAAGAAATCTGCACAATTCTGCACGTTTTTGCCCAAAAATTAGTAAATTTGCAAAAAATACGCGTGTGCGTGCGCAGTGCGTCGCATAGGCCAGCCATAAACATATCAACGACTATCATGAAGAGATCCGATTTAAACAAATGATATGAAGCAATATACAATAGAAGAACAGGAACCACAGAAGGTCAACGAATCTGAGGTTGCTTACAATGTCAGGACTGCACCTGTATTCACCGGATACCAGATGCAAATACTTGAAAGTATAGCCAACGTAAAGGATGAACGCGACATGCTGGAGATACGCAACCTTATAGCAGAGTACTTCTCCAACAAGGCACTCGATGCTATGGATAAACTCTGCCACGAAGGGAAGCTATCCGATCAAACCATTGAGTCCTGGCAAACAGAACACATGCGCACTCCTTACACCTATTAGTCCGTATGGAGAATATCGTATTAGACACAAATTGCCTAGTCTCATCCCTGAAGAGAACAAGTTGCTTTTATCCGATATGGAGAGACTTCATAGCCGGCAAGTATTGTCTGTGTTTTACGGATGATATATTGAATGAATATCAAGAGATAATAGAAGAGCGAACAGGTTCTGCCGAGATAGCTCGCAATGTTATTTCTGCTATTCAAAACAGAAGTAACACAAGGCACATCGAAGTGTATTACCATTTTGAACTCATTCAAGCGGATAAGGATGACAACAAATTCGTTGACTGTGCAATAAAAGCAGGTGCAAAGTATATTGTCTCCAACGACAAGCACTTCAATGTATTAAAATTCATCCCCTTCCCACATGTCGAAGTCATAGACATTCATCGTTTTCTGGAAGAACTGAGGAATTATTAGGAGCAAATTGATGTAATCATACACGCCCAACGCTCATCATGGCACAAAACTCTTGAGCAAGACCTGAGTACAAGCGAGTGCTCATTGAAATCCTGGCTTCATACGAAGCATAGGTGCTACACATACATAAAAGGCGTCATCAACGCTTTGTCACTTGATAATTCCGAACCTGAGAAATTCCGAATTACTTGTCAAGTACATTGCAGAGAGGATGCCACGGGTGAGTTGCATAGACAAGTCCTAAATAAAGCAAAAACGTCAGTAACTGACAGATTAAAGATATGTGCAATATCAAATTAGCAATAACTGATCCTGAGTACAAGCAATGGATTAGCAACATAGAAAAGCGATTCCGAGAGCAGCAGATAAAGGCTGCTGTGCAGGTCAACTCCAGTAAGATTGAGTTCTACTGGAGCCTTGGTCGTGACATCTGCGAGATGCACGTTGAGGAGCGTTGGGGCGAATCTGTCATCAAGCAGTTAAGCGAAGACCTGCGTCTTGCGACAGATGAAGCCAAGGGACTTACGCCTGGCAACTTGTACTATTGCAAACGATTCTATTTGCTTTACAATCAGCTTTTTGAAAAAGTTCCCCAAGTTGGGGAAATATTTCACGACAGGCAAGAGAAGGGCATTATTTCAGCAGAAAAACAAATTGTTCCCCAAGTCGGGGAAATATTTAAGCCGTTGCACCCATTGCCTGAAAATGACGGCAGTATGCCGCTTAATATCTTTGCAATACCTTCTAAAAGAAGAAATAGACCGTCCGACAATAGGCCTTCTCATCTGTCGCAGCAAGAACAACGTCTTTGCTCAGTACTGCTTAGAAGGCTACAACCAACCCATAGCAATCACGGCATACGAAGGCATCCAGATTCTGCCAGAGAACTTCAACGACACATTGCCAAGCATTGAGGAGTTGGAAGCAGAGATAGACAGTTAAAGGCAAATCTTCGAATGATTTCCGAATAAAAAGAAAGCGAATATTATCATTCAACAAGCAAATCCCTTTGTTTTCTACAAGAAAATGATTAATTTTGCGGTCAAGTCAGAAATGACACAATCGGAGTAACATCCGCTAACATATACGCCCAACGCTCATCATGGCGCAAAACTGTTTGAGCAAACCTGAGTACAAGCGAGTGCTCATTGAAATCCTGGCTTCATACGAAGCATAGGTGCTACATTCATAAAAGGCGTCATCAACGCTTTGTCACTTGATAATTCCGAACGTAGGAAATTCAGAATTCACCAGTCAAGTACATTGCAGAGAAGATGCCACGGGTGAGTTGCATAGACAAGTCCCGTAGTGTGTCTGAGGGTGCATTGTACCCTCATGGCACACTTTACGGGTATGCTAATATCAACTCTTGCGTGGGTATCTGTATCTGCTCGTCTACTGGTAAAGGCACTTCCTACGGCCTGGAATTATGGACGAGTTAAGATGCAATACCTGCGCTTTTTTTGTTTGTACTGCAAGAGAACCATACAAACCCTGTCCGCATTAGGGTATTGACGGACAACAGTTATTTTGGCGAATACCCAAAAGCACCAAATAAAATAGAAATAAGGCCGCTGCTCCTATAGGCAGCATTACTCGACAGAGAGTAAGACGTCATTCTTCGCCGTTCAGATCTGACCAATCAAAGCTTTAGAAGGAGATGATGCATCGACGTCCCGTTGTGAAAGAATTACTAATCACAGCGTGGGGGTCTATTGCATTAAATTCTAAAGGGTTGGTCAGAACCTGAACGGCTTTTTTGCTTTAGCCTCCACGCTTTTTAAAAACGATAAAGCGAAGTGAAGGAAATTTCCATAGGTACTGTTTTCAGCGGCATTGGTTCTCCAGAACAAGCATTGATGCGTCTCGGGCATCCGCACAAGGTGTTGTTTGCTTGCGACAATGGCGAACGAATGATCACTTGTGATTACAAGGAAGAGTTAGCAAAGATCAAATCTCTATCCTCGGCAAAAGAGAAGAGAGAATATGTTGATCAGTTATATGTTGAACGAACAAGACAAACGAACTATGTTCAGCAGTCGTATTTAGCAAACTATCCAGTAGAGGATAATAATTTCTATCAAGATGTAATCCTTCTTGATGGAACTGATTTTGAGAACAAAGTAGATTTGTTTGTAGGAGGAAGCCCTTGCCAGAGCTTCTCCATTGCTGGTGCCAGAGGTGGTTTTGAGGACACACGAGGTACTCTGTTTTTTGAATATTGCCGACTTGTAAAAGAGATTCAACCAGAAGTTTTCATTTACGAGAATGTCTATGGCGTACTCACACATGACAAAGGCAAGACATGGGAAACCATGCAAAATGTATTCTCTGAGTTGGGCTATCATTTCTCTTGGCAAATTCTTGATGCAAGAGATTACGGCATACCCCAAGGAAGAAGACGTCTTTTTGTTGTTGGTTTCAAGAGCAAAGAAGCTTCCGAAAGGTTCAGTTTCCCAGAGAAGACAAAGCTTGAAGAACGTCCATTACCGACTATGCAAGATATGCTTGAAGAGAATCTTGCTATTGGAAGCATGCAAAGTGTCGATGGAGTGTTATCAAGAATTGATGAGCGCAAAGGAGAACCCGATGAGCGCTATTATCTATCAGAGAAACTTGAGAAGTACGTATTGTCCCCTGGTACCAAAAACTTTATGCATCATGATGCGAAAACCGATTTGCCAATTGCAAGAGCATTGGTGAAGAATATGGGAAATTCATATCGAGCCAGCGTGAACAATTATGTTCATACCCATGGCAAATTGCGCCATCTTACTATGCGCGAAGTTCATCGCTTAATGGGTTATCCCGATTCTTATAAGATTGTTGTGAGCAAAGCACAAGCTTATAAACAAGCGGGAAACTCTATCGTAGTTGATGTGATGATGAACATTGAAAAACAAATAATTAAAGCAATGAACTGGTAATATGGAGCGCATAAAGAACACAGAAAAGAAATATAAACTGGTAAGCCTATTTGCTGGTATTGGTGGAATTGATTTAGGTTTTGAGTTTGCTGGTTTCGATTGTATTTGGGCAAATGATTTTGACAAGTTTGCTTGCCAAACCTATCGTGCAAATGTTGGCGACCAGATTGTGGAAGGTGATATTCGATTGGTTAAAGATCAGATTCCTTCTCATGACGTATTAGTTGGCGGATTCCCTTGCCAGCCATTCAGCACATTGGGTAAACTGCAAGGATTTGAGGACGAGCAACAACGAGGAACACTTTTCTTCGAAATCATGGATATTGCTCAGAAGCATGATACTAAGGTAATAGTGTTGGAGAATGTCAAGAACATTGTAACCCATGATAAAGGACAGACATTTGCTCGCATTCTTCGTGAGATGGATGAAGCAGGCTATGATGTTCACCATCAAGTGCTGAACTCCCAAGATTATGGGGTTCCTCAGCGAAGAAACCGTGTTTTCATTGTGGCTTTCAACCGTAAGTATTTCAAGACCGCTCCTTTCGAATACCCAAAGAAGCAAAAACTGAATGTAACCACACAAGACATTCTTGACAAGGATGTAGAAGAGAAATACTTCCTAACTGAGAAGATTTCGCATACTATTCTTGGGTGCGGAACAAAGGGTTATATAGTAAAACCAACGATAGACCTTCCGATCTCCAAGACATTAACCGCCACCATGCACAAGATGCATAGAGCAAGCCAAGATAACTATGTGACTGACCAAGACAATTACGAACGCAACGTAAGTGACAAGGTTAAGCGCATAAACATCCGTAAGCTTACTCCCAACGAGTGCCGACAGCTGCAAGGGTTCCCAAGCGATTGGAAGCAAGTAGTTTCTGACATGTATGCATACAAGCAATTCGGTAATGCTGTTACCGTTAATGTTGCTTATGCTGTGGCATGTAAAGTTGTAGAGTTTATAAACGAAAACCTTAAATAGATTAACGATGGATAAAAGAATATTCTCTACAAGAAATGTAGACATTATTAAAGATATGGTGTCTGTGTTATCTCCCAAGATGAATGCTTACATATCCGAAAACACAAATAGCAACTTTATATTGTGGTATAAAGATATTAAACATGCAGATTTAATGTCTTGTGGAAAATTTCGCCCTCAAACAAGCAAGAAAGTTAAGGGGCGTACGGTAAAAATAAAAAGACCTGTTATAAAATATTCCAAGAACAGTCTTAATTATTTTACTGTTGAACAAATGACAAAATCAAAAACCAAGATTTCTACTAATCACCAGTCAAACATTTATATAACACCACTTTTAGAGAAACTTGGAATCAAAGATAATGCAGTGAATCTGGACTTGAGTGACTATGCTAATTTTTTTGTAGTGAACGAAACTCTCAAATATTTTACTTATGAATATACAGAACTTGTAATTAAAAAATTAGGTAAAGATTCCGAGAAATGCTTTAATCAATACACAATAGACGAGGACAACTGGGTGACCCAATTATCAATATCAAAAGGTCCTCATGGTATAGGTACGCAGAATGATAAGTTATTCCAGGAAATCAGAAAGAATGTTTTTGTTCAAGATAGAATATATTTTCTTCTAGAAGAGAACGGAGCCAAAAATAATATATTTATTTTACTTGAAAAGTTTCCTTTATTCTACTCTATATCTGGACAATCGAATGATTCGTGGTGTAGATATCTTATTTCATCAAGAGAAAAATACGAGAATTTATTAAGAGCACAGAATCCAATAGAAGATTTTGATGGCAGAGGGCCTCAAGCAAGATGGAAAGATAATCTGGCTTTTGAAATGATGCATTACATCAATCAGGAAGACACCATCAAATGTCCTTTGACAAATATACGTGCCAATTATAATTCAATAAAAACACTATTCAGAGCATCACATATCGTGCCATATTCAGAAAGCAAACCACTACAAAAATATGATTTGTATAATGGTCTACTCTTATGCGCAAATGCCGATGCACTATTTGACAAACATTTGATTAGTATAAATCCTAAAACTAGAAAAATTGAAACATCATATTATCTGAAGAACAAAAGTGAATTACTTGATGAATTAAAATTAGAACGTAGCTCTATATCATCTGTAATACTTAATGACCATAGATTAAAATATATAGAACGTCATTATAAAAAATTCCAAGAACTTGAAGAAAAGAGGAAATTACCAGGTCATAATATTGATGATGAACGAGTAGATGTTGAAGAATGAAGTATGATACCCCAGAATTAATGAATACAAATTCTTTTATATTTTTTACATTTCAATAAAAGAATATAGCCATGATCTACATAAAAAGAATCACCAATGCTGATATAACACGACAGATTGATTTGACAAAGGAAACAGCAAGTTCGTTTTTTGCATTTGATCCAGATGTTGTATCCCAAAGAAGTTTAGTATTTCTTGATGAATCCACTAATGCTAGCTATTCAGGAAGTATTAAAAAATCTGGTCATTCAACTACAATTACTGGAGATATTTTCTCTTTCGTAAAGCAGAATTGCGATTTTGGAGATATTGTCGTTTTTAGTTCCACAAGAAGCAATACTCAATTTAGATTTCATGTCATTAAGAGAACAGATAATGAATTCTCCGGATATGATCATGCGCTTAAATTGTTCGGTTCAAGAAGTGGAGCGATTAATGAAACTACTCATTTGATTGCATCGATTGACAATATTTTCAATAATCACGATTTAACGCTCCCTCTCCAACAAATCTACTACGGAGCTCCAGGAACTGGCAAATCACATGGCATAAATGAGCAGACAAAAGGGCAAAGTGTGATTCGCACCACTTTCCACCCCGACAGCGACTATTCTACGTTTGTTGGTGCTTACAAACCAACTACCAAAGAGGTGGTTCTACGTGACTTGTCTGGACATAAAGTTGTTGAAGATGGTGTCGAGTTGAAGGAAGAGCGTATCGTATATGAGTTCGTTGAACAAGCATTCCTAAAGGCATACATCAAAGCTTGGAAGAACCTCATCTTCAATAACGGACAACCTCAGTATCTCATCATTGAGGAGATCAACCGAGGTAACTGCGCACAGATATTTGGTGACTTGTTCCAATTGCTGGACCGAAACAGTTCCGGTTATAGTGTTTATCCCATACATGCAGATAGCGATATGCGTAAGCATTTGCGTAAAGCGTTTGCTCGTATGGATGAGCCAGAGAAGCAAATCTTTATGCAGGATTCAGACAAGCAAAGCATTAACCAACTCTATAATGGCATGGATGTTATTAGTGAGGTGCTCTCTGGCGACATCCTACTGCTGCCCAACAACCTCTACATTTGGGCTACCATGAACACCAGTGACCAGAGCCTGTTCCCCATCGACTCTGCCTTCAAGCGTCGCTGGGACTGGAAGTACGTGCCCATCAGCAAGAAGAGTGCCAACTACAAGATAGAGGTGAAGAAGGAGGACGGCGTCTACCGCTACGATTGGTGGGAATTCCTCGACCGTGTCAACACTGCCATCGGCAAAGCCACATCGAGCGAGGACAAGAAACTGGGCTACTTCTTCTGCAAGGCAAGCAAAAAGGCTGCTGAGACGGACAAGGAACCGAGCATCATCACCGCTGACACATTCGTAGGTAAGGTGGTCTTCTACCTGTGGAACGATGTGTTCAAGGACTACGAAGTGGGCGATGCAAAGTTCCATTACGGAGAGGATGACCTGTCACTCCTCAGCACCAAACTGGGGGAGGACGAGGTTAAACGTGAATTCTCCTCTTTCTTCAACGAAGAAGGCAATGCTAAGCACGAATCTGTAGCAAAACTGCTGGACGACCTCAAGGTTAAGGCAGAGTCCGTCGATTAATAAATAACCTATGCGCATACTCTTCGAGCAACATCAGTATGATCTCAGCCTTGTCGAGACAATCTTCCGCGATGTGCACGGCATGGAGGATCGAGACCTCATCACACAGCGTGTGAGCCTCGACTGGGTGGGCTATTTCTATTGCCCTGCCTTGAAGGACTGTGTCTTCATCCTGCCCAAGGTGCTGCTGAAGGACGAGAAGACGGTGGTTGACGGAAAGACGATAACGCGCGAGGTGATAGCCGGCATCAAACACAATGATGAGGACGGACGCGAGCATGCCGTCACGCCCGAAGACATCATACATCCCGAGGGACAGAACCGCCTGCTCGACAAGGAGTACCGCAAGTTCATCTACGAGTTTTCGGTGTGGGTTTACCGTGCCATTAACATGTATCGCATACAGGTGCCAGAACAGACATCGGTGTACTGCAGGCATCTGCCAAGCGAAGGCCGAGGCAAGCGCCACGAGGCTGAGACACTGCTGGACATCATCCTCTCGCTCATCCGCTTCAACCGCGAGAATGAGAACTTCGTGATGTTCCATGTCAAGAATATGCACTCGGGCATGAACAAGATAAACTGGACACGCACGGTGGCCCGCACACAAGCCATGATACAAGGCGGCGCACCCATCTACGTGGATCCGGCTAACAAGCGCAGGCAGATAAACTTCGATGAGGAATTGCTGGTCATCTTCTTCAGCATACTCAACCACATCAACAAGCGCTACGGTTTCAACACACCCATCTGCGCACACTACGAACTCATCACGGGCAGTCGCTTCGATCAGTATCTGAGAGGAATGGGACGTAAGCGTTTGCGCCAGATCAAATACAAATACTTCTCGGACAAGGCTCTACAGTTGTGGGATCTCTGCTCGGCCTTCTTCGATGCCAATATGGTCATCAATGTCAATACGGCACAGCACGACTTCCTCTTGGTGCGCAGTTTCGAGAATGTCTTCGAGGCGATGATAGACGAGCTTATCGGCACACCGCACAAACAGATTCCGAAAGGACTGGCTGACCAACAGGACGGAAAGCTCGTTGACCACATGTACCGCGACCTGGCCCTAACATCGGTCAACGGCGACTTGAAGCGAGAGGTGTACTACATCGGCGACTCGAAGTACTACAAGAACGGACATCAGTTGACCTCCGAGAGCATCTACAAGCAATATACCTACGCACGCAACGTGGTGCAGTGGAACGTCAACCTCTTCTTGTCGGACAGCACGGCACTGGACGATGAGGACTTGCAGAAGCGCCACAAAGACGAGCCGTTCAAAAACATCAAGTTGCAGGACACCGACCTCACCGAGGGTTACGACGTCATCCCCAACTTCTTCATCAGCGGCTTTGTGTATGACGATCGCGCGTTTGATGACGGAGCGAACAACATACGCAAGCATACAGACAAGGGCGGCAAACATTGCACGAAGGTGCAGTTCCAGTTCCCCGACCGTCTGTTTGATCGCGACACGCTGTTCCTCTCGCAATACGACGTTAACTTCCTGTACATATTATATCTGTATGCCCGCAACAAGTCGGACGAGAAACTGGCATGGCGAAAGGATGTGCGCAAACTCTTCCGCGAAGAGATACGAGACGTCATCCAGCGTGACTTCTCCATCTATGCCATGCGTGCCCGCCTGGGTGTGGATGCAGAGTTCTATCTGAAGCAGAACTTCTACCAGCTGAACGGCCGTGTATTCCGTCCATACGGTCAGGATCGAGAAGTGTATTATGCTTTTGCCATGCCTAGCCGGATGGAGGGTACGGAAGCCGGATTGCGTAAGTTGTGCGAGCTGCGTAAGTATTTCCATGTGGAGCATTGCAATATGGGCAATGACCCACAAGAGGTGTTGCAGACACAAGTTTCGCAAGAGATGCAGGCTCCGCAGGTGGCAGCCCTGCAGTGGCTCACATTCCACTATCTGGAGCGCTATGTGGATGCCGAACATAATGGCGTATTGCTCGGATATTACAAGAACGATGAGCAGTTGCGCTGGATAATGGGCAACAACGATCGTGGCACACTGGTCTATAACCTGCGCCTACGCACAAAAGAGGATGAAGAGCCGCGTGCCGGTTCGCACACCGCCAACTTCTATCAGAAGCAAGGCGTGCAGATAGCCATACTCTACACCAACGATGCAGAGCAAACGGGTAACTATCGTGTGTTCTTCGTGAAGGACACTGCCGCAAAGGTGACTGAAGAGCGTATGCGCAGCACGTGGTATCCGGGCGATGTGAAGGGCAATTATTTCTTCTATCGATTTGCCGAAGAGATCAACATCGGTCCTATCCGCATAGGCGATTTACTTCGAGAGCAAAAGGCCCGCCTCCTAGCAGAACAAGGCTCATTCACCCCAGGAGAACCGATGTTCATGAAGATAGATGAACTAATAAACTATCGGGATAGGGAAATAGGCTAGAGATATCAAAAAAGTTCACGGATTGGAGTGATCTGATATGCTAAAATTGCAATATTATACCAACATTTTCCCATTTAAATTTTTCGGTGAACAATAATTTTACTACCTTTGCCGAAAATTAAAAGGCGTTCCCTTTGGCGAGAACAAACGTAACGTCCATTACAAGTTGGTTGATCCGTTTTGCTATTTTTACCAGAAATTTGTCCGTGACCAGCATAGTATGGAGACAGATTTCTGGACAAGGAACCATTGTTCGCAGAGTGTTGTCAGTTGGCGAGGGATAGCTTTCGAGGAAGTCTGTTTCAAGCACATCATGCAGATAAAGCGTGCATTAGGCATCACAGGTGTAACGACTGCACAGTCGGCATGGAGCCTACGTGGCGATGAGGATACTGCTGGAACATGTGGATAGACGTACAGCCATCCATACTACTCTGGTTACCACATACGGATTGAAACACAATGAGTATAGTGGCGACTTTACGAACGTTGTTTCATTGGATGATCTGTTCGCTTGAATGACGAAGATGAGGACAACAATGACAAATGGTATCGTGATGAGGATGCTACAGACGAACAATACGAATATGATTATTGGGAATAAACACAATGCAGAAATTCATTATAACAGAAGATGGCACGATGGTGTTTGGTGATGTAAAGCTACATCGTGACCTTATCCCCGATGGGGATGATACTTGTCATGGTGGTGGGTTCTGGAGGATTGACAACCAGCGTGGTTGTGTCATTCTCTCAGGCCGTAGCTTTGATTTCGGTGCTCCTGAGTTCTCTTGCCTGAAGCGCATCGACACCACTACACCACCAGGATCACTTGGCTACCCAATGTTCTACGAACGTCAGTTTGCTGGAGAGGACATCCTGGAGCCTGTCGTATGCATTAACTAAAAAGAACCATTGACTGGAATCGCAAAGAGTCAGAACGAGCCAATATGCGCAGACTCATCAAGCGATTGCAAAAACACTACAGTTTCCAATTCGACACGATGAGAAACATCGAGGTAACTGTAAACAAAAAGAGAGTCCTTAACAGAACTCTCTAAATGCGTTTTCTGAGCCTCTTGTCGGATTCGAACCAACGACCCCGAGATTACAAATCACGTGCTCTGGCCAACTGAGCTAAAGAGGCGGGTGGGAAAGCGAACTATATCGCGCCGCTACAACCAAGTACCTTTGCTGCGATCAAGCCCTGGAGGATTCCGAGGGAGCATGCCGTACAGGACTTTCCCATTTTGCGAGTGCAAAGTTACAGCGTTTTTTCGAATCCACCAAATTTTTTGCGCATTTTTTTGAAACAAGAGCGAAAAAAAGGAGGCAGAGGCAGTGTGTTTTTATAAAAAAACATAATTAATTTACGTTTGCGCGCGCGAAACTATCTTTTTTTTGTATCTTTGTGCCCAATTATGGAAATGTTCGACTATAGAGAGGCACGACGCTATGCCATGCAGTTAGGACTGAAGGTAGCTGGGACGTGGATCATCAGCTTCCTGATGTTTGTTTACCTATTCCCATCAATGGTTTCACAACTTGCATACCTGGTAGGCTTGTCATCAATAGCCCTGGCAGGCATTCAGATCAGACGTTACCGGCAGCAAGAGAAGAGCTTGACGATGCTGAGATGTTGGTGGGTTTCGTGGTTTACCTATATGTGTTGCGCATTGCTCACCACAGCAGCACAATACATCTACTTTGCCTGGTTTGACCAAGGACGATTGATGGGCAGCATGGCTAATCTACTAGCATCTGACGAGATAAGGGAGGTCTACACGCAAATGCAAGCCACCGACCTTCTGGAAAACCTACAGCGAGCCGTGGAGGAAATGGCTGCCCTACCGGTAAAAGAGTTGGTGATGAGTCTCATGTCGACTAACATGATCCTAGGATTGATTTTCTCCATCCTCACGCTACTCTGCCTGATTGGCAGTCAACCCGGAGAGAAGGGAAATGAGAGAATGGAAGAATGAGGAAATGAGAGAAACACTCGAGGAATTAAAACACAAGCAGTAGAAAAAACAAGCAACAAAAGATATGGACATAACAGTATTAGTTCCGTTATACAACGAGGAAGAATCGCTGAAGGAACTGCACGAATGGATAAAGAGAGTGATGGACGAGAACGGATTGACGTATGAAATCATCTTCGTCAACGACGGATCGACCGACAACTCATGGAAGGTATTGCAGGACTTACAGAAGGAGCACCCTGAGGTGCACGCCATACGCTTCCGCCGCAATTACGGCAAGAGCCCTGCACTGTTCTGCGGCTTTGCCCGTGCCAAGGGTGACGTTGTCATCACGATGGATGCCGACCTGCAAGACTCACCCGACGAGATACCCGAGTTGCGACGCATGATCATCGAGGACGGCTACGACCTAGTGAGCGGTTACAAGATGAACCGCAAGCAGGGCGACCCATTGTCGAAGACGATTCCTACGAAACTGTTCAACGCCACGGCACGCAAGGTGAGCGGCATCAAGAACCTGCACGACTTCAACTGCGGCCTAAAGGCTTACCGCAACGAGGTGGTGAAGAACATCGAGGTGTTCGGCGAGATGCACCGCTACATCCCCTACCTGGCCAAAGAGGCAGGTTTCAACCGCATCGGCGAGAAGATGGTGCATCACCAGGCACGCAAACACGGCAAGTCGAAGTTCATGGGATGGAACCGCTTCGTCAACGGCTACTTAGATCTGATCACGCTGTGGTTCCTGAGCACGTTTGGCAAAAAACCCATGCACGTATTCGGTTTCCTCGGCTCAATTATGTTCATCATCGGCTTCATCGCGGTATGTGTAGTGGGCGGAACGAAACTCTATTGCCTGTGCAAGGGCATACCCCACCCCCTCGTGACGTCATCGCCCTATTTCTACATCGCCTTGACGATGATGCTGCTTGGCACACAACTCTTCCTAGCAGGATTTATCGGTGAACTCATCAGCCGTAACTCACAAGAGCGCAACAAGTATCACATTGCAGAGGAATTCTGAGGCAATTCACAATGCACAATTAACAATGCATAATTCACAATGCATAATTCACAATTGAAAAAGACAACATATATACTATCATTTGTAGTTGCCATGCTGACGGCATGCGACAGCATTGACTGCTCACTGGAGAACACGGTTGAATGCAAGTTGGCCTTCTACGGATCAGATGGTGAATCCGTAGGAATCAGAGACACACTCACCATCACGGCAGCAGGCACCGACAGCGTACTCTTCAACCGTGGCGTGGGCACAAGTCATGTAGCACTGCCCCTGAGTTACTACAAGGACAAGGACACGCTGATGCTGACCATCTACGGTGAGGACTATGTTGTGAAGGAGAAACTCATCATCGAGAAAAGGAGTTACGAGCACTTCGAGAGTCTTGACTGTCCGGTGAAAATGTTTCACACCATCACTGGCGTAGAGTCGACACACGAAATCATTGACTCTGTAAGCATCGCCTCACCTTTAGTGATTTACAACAATGGAGAGAACATTAAGATATACCTGCATACTGCTGATTAGCCTATTAGTGGCCCTGCCATCGACGGCAAAGAAAAGCAAGTACCGAATCGAACCCGAGATGCCGCCAGCCAAGTTCTTCAACGGATTTGGCGTAGGCGTGGACGGCGTAGGATTCGGCATGATGCTCACAGGTGCACGCTTTGCCAATATGGAGGTGCTGGGACGCATCAACCTACTGGAGAAATACTTTCCCGTAGTGGAACTGGGTATCGGTCAATGCGACCGCGAAGGCAATGAGCAGAGTACCAAGTTCCACACCCGAGCACCCTATTTCCGCGTGGGAGCCGACTACTGTTTCACGAAGAAGCGTAATGGCAACCGACTGCTTGTGGGTCTGCGCTATGCTTTCAGCAGTTTCAACTATGACCTAAGCAATCCCGACTTCGAAGACGAGGTGTACCACGTGCCGGCGCCACTCGACTTCCGCGACATGAAGGGAAAAATGCACTGGTTGGAAGTTTGCGTGGGTGTGGAGACTCGCATCTGGAAATTCGTGCGATTGGGGTGGACACTACGCTTCAAGCCCCGCATCTACAAGAGTTTCAGCGAGCATGGTGATCCGTGGTTCGTTCCGGGATTCGGAAAGAACGACAACACAACGTGGGGCGGCAGCGTTAACCTGATGTTCGACATTTAAGAATCACACGAAGGATAGAAGAAACAAAGATTTTATTTACCCGACAAAAGAAAGAAAACGAACATGATACTGAAAGAGAAACCTTGGACATGGCGTATACCCTTCCTGATGCTGCTGATTGGCGGCTCGATATGGGCCATTAACCGACACAAGGGGCAGGACGAGGGCAAGTGGTTCCGCAACGAAGGTGCAGTTTTTGGCACCATCTATCATGCCATCTATCAGAGCGACAAGGACATGAAGGAAGAGATGGAAGCCGCACTCAATGAGGTGGACGCTTCCCTCTCGATGTTCAATCCTGCTTCGACCATCAGCAAGGTGAATGCCGGTACCGACATGAAGACAGACTCGCTATTCGAAGTCGTATTCACACTGGCACAGCAGGTCAGCCAAATCACCGACGGCTCGTTCGACGTCACCGTAGCACCTCTAGTCAATGCATGGGGGTTCGGCTACAAGAATGGCATCTTGCCAGACTCTGTGCAGGTAGACAGTCTACGACAACTGATTGGTTGGCAGCGTGTAAGCATCAAGGACGGCATGGTAGAGAAGGAAGACCCCAACATCGTAATGGACTTCAGTGCCATTGCCAAAGGTTTCGGTTGCGATGTGGTAGCCGAGACATTCCGTCGTCACGGCATTAAGAACTTCATGATCGAGATCGGCGGTGAGGTGGTCGTGGAAGGCCAGAACCACAAGGGTAACGCATGGCGTGTGGGTGTGAACAAACCCATCGAGGACTCTACCAGCGTCAACAACGAACTGGAGGACGTGCTCGAGCTGACCAACCAGGCCATGGCCACGAGCGGCAACTATCGTAACTTCTACACTACAGAGGATGGACGACGCATTGCCCACACCATCGACCCACACACGGGATACCCTGTGCAGCACTCCATCCTGAGCGCCACGGTACTGGCTCCCACTTGTGCCGAGGCAGACGCCTTTGCCACCTCGTTCATGGTAATGGGGTTGGAGAAAGCTAAGGAGGTGCTCAAGAAGCAGAAGCAACTCAAGGTGTTCCTCATCTATGCTGATGGCGAGAAGAACAAAGTGTATCGCACAATTTAAGAATCACCTATGACCATTGCCCAACTTTACGACAAATTGACCACCATACCACTCTTCAAAGGAGTGAGCGGTGAGGATCTGGCACTCATTGCTGACAGGGTACACCTGCGATGGGTAAATGTGGGCATTGACCAATCCGTCATTCAAGCCGACGAGCCCTGCTATCACCTCACCATTCTCACCGAGGGCGAGTTGGTACGTACCACGCACTACGACAACAACACCTACACTGTGAAGGACATCGTCAAGGGCGTACACATCATCGAGCCGGAGCAACTCTACGGTCTTACCACACGCTACCGCAGCAGCTACCGCGCACGCACATCCTGCAAGATGTTGCTCATCTCAAAGGATGACATACGGAAGACACTGCTCAACATACCCGTATGGCGCATCAACCTGCTCAACCATCTGGCGGCAAAGTACACCAAACTGCAAGCGTCGAGCGAGCAAAAGCCCTACAACCTCAAGGAAATGGTACTGCATTTTGGTGCTGAACGACCTCTCAGCATACGCATACGCATGGAGGACCTCGGCCGTTACCTTGGAGCTGCACGCCGCACCATCTCCAACGTGCTGCACGAACTGGAGAGCGAGGGTAAGGTGACATTGCATCCCAACCTGATAGAGTTTAATGAGGAATTAGGAATTAAAAAATAGGAATTACAAGACAATGAATATATTTTTAGAGAAATACAAAACACCATACGAGACAGTGCCTTTCGCAGACATCAAGTTTGAGGATTACGAAGAGGCCATGATGGAGGGTATGCGCCGAGAGGACGAGGACCTGCAACGCCTCATCAATAATCCCGAAGAACCGACGTTTGAGAACACCATCGACGTGGAGGATGACAAGACCCTGAGTCGCGTTACCACGACGTTCTTCAACTTGCTAAGCGCCGACACCAACGATGCCATGGACGAGCTGGCGCAGAAGATGTCGCCCTTACTCACCGAGCACCAGCAGAATATCGTGCTCAACGAGAAGTACTTTGCCCGCGTCAAGGCATTGAAGGACAAGAACCTCGAACTCACAACCGAGGAGCAGCGACTTCTCGACAACATCTACGAAGGCTTTGAGCGCAACGGCGCCACACTGCCGGAGGACAAGAAGCAGGTTTTCCGCAAACTGAATCAGGAACTATCCATACTGACGCTGCAATATGCCCAGAATGAACTGAAGGATACCAACGAGTTCTCACTGCACATCACAGATGAGGCAGAACTGAAAGGCCTCCCACAGACGGCACTCGACGCTGCTTCACTGGCTGCCAAGGAGGCAGGAAAAGAGGGATTCCTGTTTACGCTCCACGCCCCTTCCTTCACGCCCTTCCTGACCTACTGCGAGAACCGCGAACTGCGTCGCCAGATGTACATGGCGCGCAACACGCTATGTACCCAAAAGGGACGCAGCGTCTCTCAAGAAAAGACGCAGCGTCTCTCAGAAAAAGACGCAGCGTCTTCCGCCAATCCATACAGCAACGAGGAGAACGTCAAGCGCATCGTTAACCTGCGCCGCGAGATAGCACAACTCCTCGGTTACAGGAATTGGGCAGAGTACGTACTGAAACGCCGCATGGCAGAAAGCACAGAAAATGTCAACAATCTGCTCGAGAAACTACTCAACGCCTACCTACCCACCGCACAAAAAGAAGTGAAGGAGGTAGCCGAACTGGCCAAACGCATGGAGGGCGAGGACTTCGAACTGATGCCTTGGGACTTTGCCCACTACAGCCATCTGCTCAAGATGGAGCGCTACAACATCGATGCCGAGATGCTGCGTCCGTACCTTGAACTGAGCCGCGTCAAGGAGGGCGTCTTTGGTCTCGCCACACGTCTCTATGGCATCACCTTTCACAAGCGTGACGACATACAAGTGTACCATCCCGAGGTGGAGGCATGGGAGGTGCGCGACGAGCAAGGTGAATTCCTCGCCATACTCTACACCGACTTCCATCCCCGCAAGTCAAAGCAGGGAGGTGCCTGGATGACGAGTTACAAGGAGCAATGGATCGACAAGACGGACGGGCACGACAGTCGCCCCATCGTGAGCGTGACGATGAACTTCACCAAACCTACCGAAAAGGCTCCCGCCCTGCTCACATTGGGCGAGGTGGAGACCTTCCTGCACGAGTTCGGTCATGCCTTGCACGGCATGTTCTCGAAGGTAAGATTTGAGTCGCTCAGCGGCACAAACGTATACTGGGACTTTGTAGAGTTGCCCTCACAATTCATGGAGAACTATGCAGTAGAGCCTGAGTTCCTCCACACCTTTGCCCGCCACTACCAGACGGACGAGCCCATCCCCGACGAATTGATCGAGCGCATCCGCAAGAGCCGCAACTTCAACGTGGCATACGCTTGCATCCGCCAAGTAAGTTTCGGCCTGCTCGACATGGCGTACTACACACTCGAGACACCCTTCGACGCCGATGTGGAGACGTTCGAAAAGAAGGCATGGGAACGCACGCAACTCCTACCCACGGTACCCGGCACCTGCATGTCAGTGCAGTTCAGCCACATCATGAACGGCGGGTATTCGGCTGGATACTACAGTTATAAATGGGCAGAGGTACTCGATGCTGATGCTTTCAGCGTGTTCCAACAGGAAGGTATATTTAACAAAGAGACTGCAGCGCGCTTCCGCAACGAGGTACTCTCTCGCGGTGGCACCGAGCACCCCATGACGCTCTACAAGCGCTTCCGAGGCGGCGAACCAACCATTGATGCGTTGCTCCGGAGAAACGGAATAATTGAAAGTTGAAGATTGAAGATTGAAAGTTGAAGATTATATGGATCAGAAACAGAGAGAACTGGACAGTCGCTATCTGCGCATGGCCACAATATGGAGCGAGAACAGTTACTGCGAACGACGCAAGGTGGGCGCGCTCATTGTCAAGGACAAGATGATCATCAGCGACGGCTACAACGGCACACCGACAGGCTTTGAGAATGTTTGCGAGGACGAGAATAACGTCAGCAAACCCTACGTGCTACACGCTGAGGCCAATGCCATCACAAAGATAGCACGCTCGAACAACAACAGCGACGGTGCCACGCTCTATGTCACCGACTCACCTTGCATAGAGTGTTCAAAACTCATCATTCAGGCGGGCATCAAGCGTGTTATCTACAAGCGCGAATATCGACTTACCGAGGGTGTCGACTTGCTTCGCCGAGCAGGCATCGAGGTGATAAAGATGGAAGTTGAAGATTGAAAATTAAAAGTTGAAGATTATGAACAAGCATAGATTTAGCCCCCTCATCATGGCCATCTGCGTAGTGATAGGCATCCTGCTGGGAATGTTCTATTCCAATCACTTTGCTGGAGGCAAACTGAAGATCATCAACGGCGGAGCCAACAAACTGGGCAACCTCTTGGAGGCAATACAGAACAACTACGTTGATGACGTAAGTCTCGACACTATCATCGAGGACGCCATCCCTCTCATCCTCAAGGAACTTGACCCACACTCCAGTTACATCAGTGCGGCCGAAGCCGATGACGTCAACGACGAGTTACGCGGTTCCTTTAGCGGTATCGGTGTTAGTTTCTCCATGCAGAAAGACACAGTCACCATCATGCAAGTCATCAAGGGAGGCCCCTCGGAGAAGGTCGGTCTTCTGCCCGGCGACCGCATTCTTACGGCAGACAAGGATACCCTCGTAGGAATGGAGAACACGGCCGTCATGAAGAAACTGAAAGGGCCTAAGGGATCGAAGGTGAAACTCGGCATCCTACGCCGCAGCGAGAAGGAACCCATCTACTTCACTATCACACGTGGAGACATCCCCGTACACAGCGTCGATGTCAGTTACATGATGAATGAGAAGACAGGTTACATCAGCGTTGAGCAGTTTGGCGAGCAAACATACTCGGAGTTCCTCATTGCCTTGACAGAACTCAATATGGAGGGTATGGAGAGCCTCATCGTCGACCTGCGAGGCAATCGTGGAGGTTACATGCACATCGCCATTCAAATGGCCAACGAGTTCCTACCCAAAAATCGCCTCATCGTCTACACCGAAGGCAAGCACAGCCAACGCGAGGACTACTACAGCGACGGCACGGGGGCGTTCCAGAAGTTACCCCTCGTAGTTCTCATTGACGAAGGTTCAGCATCGGCCAGCGAGATCTTTGCCGGAGCCATGCAGGACAACGACCGCGCTACCATTCTCGGCCGCCGCTCATTCGGCAAGGGACTCGTGCAGCAACCCATGGACTTCAAGGATGGATCTTCCATCCGCCTCACCATCGCCCGCTATTACTCCCCCTCAGGACGTTGCATCCAGAAACCCTATGTACCCGGACACGACGAGGAGTACGAGATGGAGTTGATTGAACGCTACGAGCGTGGCGAATACTTTTCGGGCGACAGCATCAAGCAAGAGGGCGAGGAGTTCCACACGACATTGGGACGCGCCGTTTATGGTGGTGGTGGCATCACACCCGACATCTTCGTGCCGGAGGACACCACCAACATGACCTCTTATTATAAAGAAGCAGTCATCAACGGCTACATCCGCCAGTTTGCTTTCGACTACACGGATCAGAACCGTGACAAACTCGCACACTTCACGAAGACTGCCGACATGGAGAAGTATCTACGCAAGCAGAACCTCTTGGAGAAGTTTGCACAGCATGCTGCCCAGCGTGGCCTTCAGCGACGCAACCTGATGCTGCAGCAGAGCCGTACCCTCTTTGACCGCTATATTATCGGTTCAATCATCTACAATGCCAAGAGTACACAGGAATACCGAGAGTTCCTCAACCTCTACGACCCCACCGTGCAGCGCGCACAGCAGGTCATTGACGAAGGTAAGGCTCGCCCGAAAGCAGGCATGAAATATTAAAAATCAACAACAAGCAGCACTATCGCATCTCGTAGTGCTGCGTACAATAGCCACCACGCGTAGCGGTACGGGAACATCTCTTACCACTCTGCGTGGTGGCTTTACATCTGCCAGAGCGTTTGGTGGTTGAAGTGCCCGAAGATCGCTTGGATCGATTTGTCGATGAACGCTTGGTGCCGGTTGAGCGTTTGGTCTTCTTACTCTTTTGATGCACACGACAGTATTTACTACGGGCAGTGGCTTTGTTCTGGCATCGTGTACCATCTTGCTTGACTGCTTGACACTTACCCTCAATCTCCTGCATCAGTTCATTACACCCAGTGAATGACAACAGTAACACGGCTGTCATGAAAACGTATCTAATAACTCTAATCATAATTCCCTAATACAATTTCAAATATTCATAAGTATTTCCTACGAGCGTGAGATAGCGTTCGAATTCCTCACGCGCAATGACTACCGTACCTCGGCAATCATTGGGATGAAAACTCAGCGACTCTGCCTTCTGCAATGCCTCATCAAGAAAAAGATGTACATGATGCTCAGCATCGTTGATAAGACCAAACGGCGATACCGATCCAGGTTCTAATCCCAGATAACGCATCATTCGTTCGGGTGAAGCAAATGACAACTTACCAGGAGCAGGCAATCCACGTTGAGTCAGTGCCTCCTTCAAGAGATGCTCCAGGTCGTGGATTGCCAAATCATGATCGCAATGAAAGCACACTAAATAATGACGATTCCCTTTATGGTTGCGCAGAAAAATGTTCTTGCAATGCACACTGCCATCGTTTTTCCACCACCGCTTTGCCTCCTCGATGGTTTTACCCTCGGGATGCGTATACATGGAGTAGTTTATGCCATGTTCATTCAAATAGGTTACGACACGCTGAGCACGTTCCCCCAACTCCACATTATAATCTCTGATTGTATCCATACTATCCATAAGTTTTAGCAAATGCAAAATAACGACAATTTTCTGAATTTAGCAAACATTTCCTGACGTTTTGTCATCATCTACCCGCCAAAAATACGCGCAAAGCAATCATTATGTAACAAATTTACACAATAAATAACACAAGTCATGCGTTATATAAGAAAATTTGCGTAATTTTGCAAACAAAAAAACGATTTTTAAGGAAAAAAGACAATCAACAAAAACAGAGACTACTATGTGCGGAATTGTAGGTTACATCGGTAAGCGACAGGCTTATCCTATTCTTATAGAAGGTCTCCACAAACTGGAGTACCGTGGTTATGACAGTGCAGGCTGTGCACTCATAAGCGAAGAAACGAAGGAAAACAACGATGCCATCCTAAACATTTATAAAGCAAAAGGAAAGGTGGCCGACTTGGAAAATGCAAGTCAAGGCAAGGATTGCAGCGGTACGCTCGGCATTGCCCACACGCGATGGGCGACACATGGTGTTCCCAGCGAATCGAATGCCCATCCACACCTCTCGGAATCGGGTAATCTGACCTTGGTGCACAACGGCATCATCGAGAACTACGCTACACTGCGTGATCAGTTGACCAAGCGTGGCTATACTTTCCATTCAGAGACGGACACGGAGGTGCTCGTACAACTAATAGAGTACACCATGAGCCTGCGTGGCGATGACCTCATCACCTCTGTACGCATTGCCCTGAAGATGGTCATCGGTGCCTATGCCATCTGCGTCATCGACAAGCGTCATCCCGACCAACTTGTCTGTGCTCGCAAGTCATCACCCATGGTTGTGGGATTTGGTGAAGAAAACTGTGAGTTCTTCGTGGCCAGCGATGCCACACCTATTGCCGAGTATACCAAGAACATGTGCTACCTCGATGATGAGCAAGTCGCTCTCCTACAACGAGGCCAGGACATGCAACTCTTCAACCTTGACGGCGAGGAGGCTGACGTTTTGGTCAAGGAGGTAAATCTTGACCTCAACATGCTGACCAAAGGCGGCTTCCCACACTTCATGCTCAAGGAGATATTCGACCAGCCTAACGTACTGAAGGATTGTATGCGAGGTCGCGTGGTGAATGCTCCCTATTCTCGTCCTTGGGCACCTCAGGAAGACATGGGTACCAATCCATTGAGCGTTATCCTGAGCGCAGTGACCAACCATCGCCGCGAACTGCTTCGTGCCAAACGCATCGTCATCGTGTCATGCGGTACGAGTTGGCATGCCGGTCTTATCGGCAAGCAGTTGCTGGAGCATTTCTGCAAGATACCCACAGAAGTGGCATACGCCAGCGAGTTCCGCTACTCAGATTCAGTCATCGAACACGACGACGTCGTCATGGCCATCTCACAAAGCGGAGAGACAGCCGACACACTGGCTGCCATGGAGAAGGCCAAGCAAGCCGGTGCCCTCGTATTCGGCATCGTGAATGGCGTTGGTTCATCCATTGCACGCATTTCCGACACAGGCGTTTACATCCACGTTGGTCCTGAAATTGGTGTAGCGTCTACGAAAGCATTCACTGGGCAGGTCACCGTGCTCGTCATGCTGGCACTGGCATTAGGCATGGCTAAGGGTACGGTAGAGCAGAAGGAGTACGACGAGGTACTACACGAACTGGTACAGATACCCGAGAAGATAGAGAAGGTGCTCCTGCAAAACGAGAAGATTGAGCGCATTGCACAGACTTATAAGTATGCCCATAACTTCTTGTATCTGGGACGCGGATGGAACTATCCTGTGGCATTGGAGGGAGCATTGAAACTCAAGGAAATATCCTACATCCATGCAGAAGGTTATCCTGCAGCCGAGATGAAGCATGGTCCCATCGCGCTGATCGATGCCGAGATGCCCGTAGTATTCATCGCCACACACCACCAACTCTATCAGAAGATTATCTCGAACATGCAAGAGGTCATCTCACGCAATGGTCATATCCTGGCTATCGTCACTGAAGGCGATGAGCAGGTTAAGAAGATGGTAGACGAGGTGATTGAGGTGCCCTCAACGTTGGCATGCCTCGCCCCACTGCTCAGTGTCATCCCCATGCAGTTGCTTAGTTACCACGTAGCCGTAGCCAAGGGGCTCAACGTCGACCAACCACGCAACTTGGCAAAATCAGTAACCGTAGAATAACAGGGCACATAATTACTATAAGTAATTGGGTACATAGTTACACAAGAATTTCTGACGCAGATTACAACGGGAATCAAGCAAATCCGAGTAATCTGCGTCTTTTTATCCACACAAATTGAATTATTTAAAACTTTTGTATCATCCACTATAGGAATAATGAGCGGTTTTTATTAACTTTGCGCCAAACTTAACAAGAACAACTAACCAATAAAACTATTTTGAATGATGAAACGCATCATCCTTATTCTTTTTGCTACACTCTGTTGCACTTTCCACATCAATGCACAGGAACGTCGTCCCATCGACAACAAACACCCCTTGTGGCTAGTTCACATTGACGTTTGGAACAACGCCGATCCACAAAAAATCATTGACCTCATACCCAATGACATTAAGCCATACGTCTGCATGAACCTTTCGATGTCATGCTCTTATGACACCGACCTGAAGATTTACAAGAAACCTCAGGATGCCATACAGACCTACCGCTCGTGGGCCTCGGTATGCTGCCGCAACAACATGTGGTTCACCTGCCAGCCAGCATCGGGTGGCCACACACACATCAAGGATACAGACCTCGACACCTTCGAGTCGTTCTTCATCGACTACAAGAACTTCCTTGGATGGAACTATGCTGAGCAGTTTTGGGGCTTTGATGAACCCAACGACGCCAGCAGCAGTACGCAGACGGCCCGCATCACGCTCTTCTCAAAACTCGTGCCCATGCACCACAAGTATGGTGGTTTCCTCACCATCTCGTTCTGCGGCAACATCTGGAGTCATCCGCTCAACCCCATCGGCATGATGAAGCGTAACTCCAATCTATTAAAGGCTTGCAAAGAGTACCCTGAGGCTATTCTATGGCTCTACAAATACACCACCTCATCATGTTGGCACAACAACGAAAGCGCCTGCATTGGTCCCTTCATCTCAGGCTTGGCCAAGAACTATGGTGTGCGCTACGACAACTGCGGATACAACGGAGCCGTAGATGATGCGCTGGGCAGCAACCACGGCAAGAAGTATCCCGCTGCCGTAGGTATCGCAGCCGTTTTAGAGCAGATGACACTCAACGGCGCCTGTGTGTGGGACGGTCCCGAACTCATCTGGACGGAGGACTTCAAAGCTACCAACACAACAACCGTCAGCAATCACACTCGTCGCAATTGGGCCACTTACCCCACCTTCGACAAGATATGGGTGGACATGTGGCGTAAAGTCATTGACGGCACCATCTATATCCCTACACGTGAGGAGGTAGTACAGCGCACCAAGGTAGCCTTGATTGCCAACAACACATCGGGCAACGACCAGGACAAATACGCCACACCAAATGGTTTGTACGATGGACTCTACCTGCAGGACAAGGATCCCCTCAACGCGGGTTCATCCTTCAGTCACAGCAAGGGTAACTATATGAGTAACCGTCTCTTCCTCAAGAAGACAGGACGCTACCAAACCATTCCTCTGATTATGTCGGCTACCTATCAGGACAGTCTGTGTAAGACCATTACGAAGAAGGTGACCGCAACGAACTACTCTTCCACTTGGTCAACGAAGACAAAGAAAGTGTCGGATTTCAACAAGTACTACCCCGAAGTAAGCAAGGGTGATGCCTTCGTGGCACGTCACCACAACGAGTTGACCTGCTACTATCCCTATTCTTACTTCAACTCACTCCGCTCAGCATCAGCAGAGATTCCTCTGCTTTATAATTCGTGCGACACACTGCATCTGGGCTTAGGCAAATTCAGTACCATTCTGGCACATGAGTACGCTGACCACATGACATTCTATCTCAACAATTATCGTACCGACACTACCACTTCCGTCAAGGACACCATCCTGATCAAGGGCTGCAGCGAGAAACCAACCTATTCAATCAAGAAGCGTGCACAAGCCACGTCTTCAGTGGCTGCTTCATGGAACGAGGAGGCAAAGACCTACCGTTTGGTCGTAAACCACCTCGGTCCCCTCGACATCACGCTCAACTGCGTGGGCAGCAGCGAGAAGGAACTTCTTACCGACATCATCGAGGTCACTCCTCTTGATCCCGAAGACATCAAGCAGCCCGAGGACTACTACGGCGACCTCATCATCGAGGCCGAGGACATGGACTACCAGGGCATCAACGCATGCGTCACCGATCAGTATGGTTGGGCTGAGTACCGCTCGGTACGTGGGCACTCTGCCATGGGTTTTGCCCGAATGGGAACAAACAAGACAGGAAGTCTCCGCAACCCCACGAAGTTCAACTTCTCTGGCAAATACCTTATTAAAATAAAGTACCATGCTACCGCAGCAAGCAACATCACAGTAAGTTTCAACACCACCGACAAGACAACGCTTGCCCTTGAGGCTTGCGCCACCAACGAGTGGAAGTATGCCACTTTCGAGTCAGAGGCAAAAGAAGGCAGTAACGTATTCACGTTGGTGAACTCGGGCGGCAAGGACTGCTACATCGACAACGTGACGTTCTCGCCCATCGAATTGGACATCTTCACAGGCATCGAGGACGTTGTGATGGACAACAACCAGTGGAACGATGAGGGCGAAAAGACAGGCGTAGCCATTCGCCAGTACTTCTCTACTTCTGGTGCACGCCTTGCCAAGCCACAGCGTGGTTTGAACATTATCAGAATGCCCAATAACACCTACCGCAAGGTCATGGTGAAATAATAAGAGAGCCGGAAGATGTGAAAATCCGAAAAGTATTAGATTATTAAAATCAAAACCTAATCATAACAATGAAAAAAATGCTTTCTGCCCTCCTTATGATGGGCACCTGCGCAACAATGCAGGCACAAGAGATGACAAGCCCCAATGGCCAGCTCAAGGTAACTTTGGGTTGCGAAAACGGAGTCGCCAACTACACTGTAGTACTCGATCAGGACACAGTAATCTGCAAGTCGCCCCTAGGCTTGAAAACAAGTATTGGTAACTATACCGAGAAACTGAAACTGAAAAGCGCTACTGCCGAGCCAAAGGTTGTCAGCGAGAATTACTCGCTCCCCCAATCCAAAATAGCCAACATCAGTTATACGGCTAACGAGTACACCTTTACCTTCACTCAGGAGCAGCGTGTTCGCCAGCGTCCCGGACAGCAACAACAGCCACAAACCCGCGATGCAAACGTCTTCGACGTGGTCTTCCACATCGACAATAACAACGTAGCATTCAAGTACGTGCTCTATATACAAGGTGACCGAAAGTCGTGCTTGGTGGAGAACGAGTTGACCGCCTACACTTTCCCAACTGGTACCACGACTTTCCTCTGTCCTGCCATGACCCCTCAAACGGGTTTTGCTCGTACGGCTCCCAGTTATGAGACGTTCTACGAGTATGACGCTCCCATGGGTAAGAATGGTCACGGCCGTGGCTTTACCTTCCCTGCTATGTTCAAGGTACAGGCACAAAAACCTGCTGTTGCCAGCAAGAAGAGCGCTTCCAAGGGAAAGAAGGCACAGGTTCCTGTTCAGCAGGCCATCTGGGTAATGCTCAACGAAACCAACATTGGCGGCAACTACTGCGGCGGTCGTCTGGAGTGCAAGAATAATGTCTACACATTGGCCTATCCCGAGGCAACTGAATTCGGCGGTGTAGGCACCTCTGCTCCCGGCTTGATGCTGGACAACCGTGAACTGGCATCTACCCCCTGGCGCACCATTACCGTAGGTCGCACCCTTGCTCCCCTCGCCGAGACCACCATCCAGTGGGACCTCGTGAAGCCTCAGTACGAGGCCAAGTATGATTATAAGTATGGTCGTTCGGCATGGAGCTGGATTATCCGTATGGATGCCAGCTGCAACTATGACGAGCAGAAGGAATACGTAGACTTTGCTGCCGCTATGGGTTGGGAGTACCTGCTCGTGGATGCTCTTTGGGACACCAACATCGGCTACGAGCGCATGGAGCAGCTCAGCAAATACGCTCAGAGCAAGGGTGTTGAGCTCTTCCTCTGGTATAATTCAAACGGTTATTGGAACGACGCTCCTCAGGGTCCCCGTGGCAAGATGCATCGTATGATCGACCGCCGCAAGGAGATGCAGTGGATGCAGAAGGCTGGCATCAAGGGTATCAAGGTTGACTTCGTTGGTAGCGACAAGCAGCAGACGATGCAGATGTACGAGGACATCCTGGCAGATGCCAACGAGTGTGGCATCATGGTCATCTTCCATGGTTGCACACTGCCCCGTGGTTGGGAGCGCATGTACCCCAACTTCATCTCTTGCGAGGCAGTACGTGCCAGCGAGAACCTGGCCTTCGGTCAGAACGACAACGACATCGAGGCACTGGCTGCTACCATCCATCCCGTGCTGCGTAACGCTGTGGGCAACATGGACTTTGGTGGTTCGGCACTCAACAAGCGCTATTCAAAGGGCAACGACCGCGGCACAACCCGCAAGACGAGCGATGTATACGCACTGGCCACTGCCGTGCTCTTCCAGACTCCCGTACAGAACTTTGCCGTGGCTCCCAACAACCTGACCGACGCCCCTGCCTGGGCCATCGACTTTATGAAGAAGGTGCCCGTGATGTGGCAGGATATGAAGTTCATCAGCGGCTATCCCGGCAAGTATGTGGAACTGGCACGCCAGGCCGCCAATGGCAAGTGGTACGTGGCTGGCATCAACGCACAGGACGCTACCATGACCGTGACCTACAACCTCGACGGTATGTTCAAGCCCGGCCAGGAGGTGACCGTCTACAGCGACGATGCACAGCTGCAGGGTTGCAAGAAGACCGTCAAGACCAACAAGAAGAACGAAATCACCGTCACCATCCCCAAGAACGGTGGCGTAGTTATCTGCGAGTAAAGGTTTAAGATAACATGAAAGTTTACCTGTCACGAACATTTTTATCCGCATTCGCACTCCCCTTCCTGCTTTTTGCCACGGCACAGGCGGCAACAGCGCAGACCTTCACCTTGGCAGACAGGGGGAATGCGGCCGATATTTGCGTAGCGACCGACGACTACGAGGGCGTGAAAATAGCGGCTCAGAATCTGCACAACGACATCCGACTGGCGTACGACGGACAAATCACCACGTCGAACGGACGAAGAGTCATCATCGGCACCATCGGACACAGTGCCCTCATCGACTCGCTTGTGCGCAACCAAAAGATAGATGTACGTGACATCAAGGATGGATGGGAGCGTTTTATCATAGAGGGATGCGGCGACAATCTCGTCATTGCCGGCAGCGACCGCCGAGGTACGATCTACGGTATCTATGAACTGAGCCGACGCATCGGTGTGACGCCCTGGACTTGGTGGGCCGACGTGCCCGTCAAGCAGCAGAAGTTGCTGACCATCGATGCAAAGCGCTTTGTCAAGGCCAGTCCCTCGATACGCTATCGTGGCATCTTCATCAACGACGAGGATTGGGGTCTGAAGCCATGGGCCTCCCTCAACTACGAGAAGGAACTGGACGACATCGGTCCGAAGACCTACGAGCGTGTCTGCGAACTCATTCTCCGTTTGGGCGGCAATATGCTGGCACCAGCCATGCACACCTGTACGGGTGCTTTCTACAGCCATCCCGAAAGCAAGGTAGTGGCCGACCGTCTCGGCGTGATCATCACCACAAGTCACTGCGAACCCATGCTCTTCAACAATGCCAGTCTTGACGAATGGGATGGAAAGCGCGACGGTGCATGGGACTATCGCACCAACCGCAACACCATCCTTGGCAAGTTTGCCAATCGTGTGGCCGAGGCATGCACCTACGACAACATCTACACTACCGCCATGCGAGGTGTGCACGACGAGGGTATGCACGGAGCCAGAACGCCTCAGGAACGCGTTGCCGTGCTCACCGAGGTCATCAAGGATCAGCGCAACCTACTCGAACTCTTCACAAAGAAGCCCGCCAACGAGGTCCCACAGATATTCGTGCCCTACAAGGAGGCGCTCGACGTCTATCTGGCTGGTCTGCAGGTGCCCGACGACATCACGCTCATTTGGGTGGACGACAATTATGGCTACATGAAACGCCTCTCCACCCCCGAAGAGCAGAAGCGTAGCGGACGTTCGGGCGTATACTATCACCTCAGCTATCTGGGCGCACCGCACGACTATCTCTGGCTCAACACCACGGCACCCGTGTTGATGTACGAGGAACTGATCAAGGCCTATCGTACAGGGGCCGACCGATACTGGTTGCTCAACGTGGGCGACATCAAGCCCATGGAGTTGGGTATGCAGACCTTCTTCGAACTGGCCGACAACGTAGAGGCTTTCGACTTTGAGAAGATTAACAGCCATCAAGCCACCTACCTGGCCAGCATCTTTGGCGAGAAATATCGCAAGGATTTCCAATTTATGCTCGGCGAATACTATAGGTTGGCATGGAGCCGCAAGCCCGAATACATGGGCTGGGACCGTATGTGGGACCGAAAAGACAAGGAACTGCTGCACGACACCGAATTCTCGTTCCAGCACTACAACGATGCACAGCGCCGACTGGCTGACTACCAGCGCATTGCCACAAAGGCAAAGAGCATTATGCAGCAGTTGCCCGAGGTGCAACGCCCTGCCTTCTACGAGTTGATGGCCTTCCAGATTATGGCTGCCGAACAGATGAACCGTAAGTTCCTCATGGCGCAACTCAACCACGAAAAACATGCAGCAGGACTAGAGGCAGAGGCCAACTGGGCCGCCGACCGCAGTCAGGAGGCCTACGACAGCATCGAGGCGTTGCAGCATACCTACAACACACTGCTCGATGGAAAGTGGAACGAGATGATGCGCATCTCCACCGCCTATATGTCCAAGCAGCATCTCCTGCCCCAACTGTTCCGCACGGCGGGCGTACAGGCCAAAGCCGTAGACTTGCGCATTGACAAGAAGAAGGACAGGCTGGAGGGTTGCACCCTCGTTGACCTGACCAAAGCCAACAAAGGCATCGTGCGCGGTGTGGGCTACGACTGGCACGTACTGCAACTCATGCAGGGCGACACCCACGACTTCACGCTTGGCAAGATAGAGGCCGACAGCGTGACGCTCCACATCTACGCCCTCCCCTTCTTCCCCGTCTATGCCGGCAAGGGCAACGCCTATGGCATCAGCCTCGACGGTGGCAAGATGGTGAAGGTGGAGAACAAGTTTGTGGAATACGGCGAGAGTTGGAAGGACCAAGTCATGCAGAATGGCAAGCACTCCGTAGTGACGCTGCCCATCGACCGCAGCAAGAGCCGCCACACGCTGCGCCTCCATGGCGTTGACGACGGCCAGATGATAGAACGCCTCATCGTGGATTGGGGTGGACTAAAGCCAACCTATGTAGGGCCAACGCTGTGAAAGTGAGAAAGGCAAAAACTAACAGAAAAACTTAAAACGAAATAACATGAAAAGAATTGTATTAACCGCTTTGCTGGGTGCCGCTTGCCTCACGGCCAGCGCCCAAGACGTAGAGAAGTTCTATGAGCAGAACACCGTATTGAATTATAGCGATGGCGAGAAGGCTGCCGGCGACATTCCACAGCCCGAAGGCTTCGACCCCAACTTCCACATCTACCTCTGCTTCGGCCAGAGCAATATGGAGGGTAACGCCCGTATCGAGGCACAGGATCGCAAGGGCATCAGCACGCGTTTCCGTATGCTTTCTGCCGTAGACATGCCGGGCATCGGCCGCAAGAAGGGTACCTGGTATGCCGCTGTGCCGCCCTTGTGCCGCGAGTGGACGGGCCTCACGCCTGCCGACTATTTTGGCCGCACCCTCGTGGATGAGTTGCCCGAACAGGTCAAGGTGGGCATCGTACACGTAGCCGTTGGTGGCGCCAACATCAACCTCTTCAACGAGGACCTCTGTGCCGACGACATCGCCAAGGCTGCCGACTGGTACAAGAACTTCTGCAAGAGTTACAACAACAACCCCTACCGCGAACTCGTAGAGCTGGCCAAGCAGGCACAGAAGGTGGGTGTCATCAAGGGCATACTGCTGCATCAGGGCTGCACCAACAACGGTCAGCAGGACTGGCCTGCACGCGTCAACGTCATCTACGAACGTATGCTCAAGGAACTCAACCTCAAGGCTGAGGATGTGCCCCTGCTCGTAGGCGAACTGATGACCAAGGAGGAAGGCGGCGCATGCTGGCTCCACAACGGCATCATCAACAAGATTCAGGAGACCATCCCCACTGCCCATCCCATCTCGGCTGCAGGATGCCCTGGCGCACGCGACCACCTGCACTTCACGGCCGAGGGCTACCGCATACTGGGTCGCCGCTATGCCGAGACCATGCTGAACCTGCTTCGCAAGTCTGATCCTCAACTCTTTGCCCCCAAGAAACGTATCGTTGAAGAAGGCGGTACCGGCAAGTATAAGGCTATCATGACCGAGGCCGCCGACCTGCCCGAGCACACCGTCTTCATGCCCCAAGACCTTTCGGCTTTCAACAAGAAGAATCCCCTTCCCGTCCTCGTTTGGGGCAACGGTGCCTGCACCAACTCACCCTGGGAGCATTATCTCTTCCTCAACGAGATAGCATCACACGGCTACCTCGTAGTGGCCACCGGCTTCTTCCCCAAGGACGACAAGCCCTATCAGGGTCCCATGTCGACTCCTCAGCAGCAGATAGCCTCTATCGACTGGGCCATCGAGCAGAACAGTAACCCCGACAGCCCTCTCTTTGGCAAGATCGACACCAAGGCCATCTGTGCCTCGGGCATGTCGTGCGGCGGTCTGCAGACGCTCTACAACTGTGCCGATCCCCGCATCACCACCTATATGATCTGCAACAGCGGTCTCTTCATCGACTCCTCCATTGCCATGCCCAACATGCCCATGCCCGGTAAGTCGCAACTGGAAAGCGTACACGGTCCCATCATGTATATGCTGGGTGGTAAGGAGGACATAGCCTACGATAACGGCATGGACGATTTCCACCGTATCCAGCACGTACCTGCCGTGGCTATCAACCTGCCCGTAGGTCATGGCGGCACCTACCGTCAGCCCCATGGTGGCGAGTTCTCTATCCCTGCTACCGCATGGCTCAATTGGCAGTTAAAGGGTGACAAGAAGGCTGCCAAGATGTTCCGTGGTAAGAAGCCCGAAATCCTGAAGCGTCAGGGTTGGACCATCGTGCATAACAAGAAACTGTAAGAAAGTATGAAAAAGAATATCCTCAAACTCATGCTGCGAACCTGCAGCATGAGCATTCTACTCCTCGTCTTCGTATTGCAGTCATGCGGCACGAAGCAGAAGGCCATCAACCAACTGCGCGACCTCTCCTACGAGATTCAGACCAACGGCATCAACTACGACGTCGATGACTGGAAACGTACGGCCTATGAGTATCTAAAGATCAACAAGCGTATTGCCAAATACCGCTACACGGCAGCCGAATCGGAGGAAATTGGCGAACTCAACGGCCAGTGCCTCGGCTACTTTGCCACGAGCGTAGCCTCCAACGTAGTCGGGAGGGTCACCAACACCGTCAGTGGCATTGAGGGTCTCATCAAGGGCATCAAGAGTGCCATAGGAAAGTAAAAATCAGTTGCAATACACCTCAAGCAGACGTGTCCTGCCATTCGAGGAGAAGGACACCAAATCGAGGTTGGCCACCGAGGCAGGAACCAGGCAACTGTGCCCCGCAAACAGTTCGACGACGTGCTCTGTCTGACCATCGGACAATGAGGTGCCACCATCGGCATCACACATACGAAGCGTACAGGCTCCCTCAAGGCACATGTAGATGACGAAGGACTGCTTGTCTAATAAGTTGCGATGCGCTTTTGAGTTCAGTTCCAACACATTGGTGGTGAAATATTGACAATTAACTACATTGACTGCATCATTCTCAACAGGTGTATAATAGGAGCGGTACTCAGCATGCACTTTACGATCGACGACATCGACTGCAAGATCGGTATGCAGTTCGCGAGGCTTTCCGTCAAGACCCTTACGGTTGTAGTCGAATATGCGATAGGTGACATCACTCGACTGTTGTACCTCTGCCAAGAGTACTCCGGCACCGATGGCATGAACACGTCCGGCAGGTAGGAAGAACACATCGCCGGGATGAACCTCATGCTTAGCCAATACATCCGTAATGGTTCCATCCTTCACCTTTTGTACATACTCTTCCTTTGTAATATTCTTACTAAAACCAGAGTAGAGGCAAGCACCTTCCTCTGCATCAATGATATACCACATTTCGGTCTTCCCCTTCTTGCCATGACGCTCACGTGAGATCTCATCGTTGGGGTGTACCTGAATACTGAGGTTCTGCTGCGCATCGATAAACTTGATGAGTAGGGGAAAATCAAGTCCATTTTCTGCCATCTCCTTCTTGCCCAGGAAGTCGGCTCCGAACTCGCTGATAAGTTGATTGAGCGACATTCCCTTCAACGGACCGTTCTCAACTACGCTCTCATCTCCTGATATAGCGCTTATTTCCCAACTTTCACCAATGGGCTCACTATCGGGAGTTATACCTTTCATAGGCTTAAGGCGACGACCTCCCCATACGATTTTGTGCAGGTTATTCTTAAAAAGAAGTGGATATAATTTATTCATAGTTCAAATTTAATGGTGCAAAATTACACAAAAAAATTGAGTTTTCTACCATTTCATGCCAAAGAATACGTTTTTTTTCGTAATTTTGTATTTTGTAGAGAAAAACATGTCATGAAGAGCAATCTCAAGGACACAGTAGTACGGACGATAGAAGAGCACCATCTGCTGAAGGATGGTGAGAAGACGCTTGTGGCTGTGAGTGGAGGAGCAGACTCCGTGGCACTATTGCTCTTGATGACAAGTCTTGGCTATGACACAGAGGCGTTGCATTGCAATTTCCACCTAAGAGGAAAGGAATCAGACAGGGATGAGGAGTTTGTAAGGGCGCTGTGTCAAGAGAAAGGTATTAAGTTGTGGGTCAAGCACTTTGACACCACGACATACAGCAAGGAGAAGGGCATCAGCATCGAGATGGCAGCAAGAGATCTTCGCTACCAGTGGTTTGAGGAGATGTTGAGGGAAAGGCGAACCACCTCACTCTGTGTGGCCCACCACAAGCAGGATCAAGCAGAGACACTGCTACTGAACCTTGTTAGGGGAACTGGCATAAGAGGCTTGGCTGGAATGCATTACAGAAATGGGCACGTGGTTCGTCCCTTACTCGATTCCAGCAGACAAGACATCGAGGAATACCTGAAACAGAGGCAACAAGCATGGGTGAACGACAGTACGAATGCCGAGAGGGATGCCCTGCGCAACATCATCAGGCTCGACATTCTGCCGATACTGCAGCAAGTCAATCCACAAGCCATCAGCAACATGGCCGATGCCGCCAAGCACATTCAGGAAGCCCTCCCCATCTATGAGAGAGGCTTGCAGAACGACAAAGCCAATAGCCTTACTGAACTACACGAGGCACTGCAAGGCTGCGGGTTCAACTCCACGCAGGAGGAGAATATATGGAAGGCCAAGGTAGGCAGCATCGTCGAATCGGACACGCATCGACTGCTGAAAGACCGTACCCATTTCATCCTATGCAAGAAGGGTGACGAGGACATACCACCCACGCTTGAAACGAGGGTCACTCCCCGCGCAGAACTGACAAAGATGGAAGGTGGCATACTCTACCTCGACAACAACAAGATACATGGCCCTCTTTCGTTACGCAAGGCAGAGCAAGGCGACAGTTTTCAACCCTTTGGTATGAAGGGAAGGAAACTCGTGAGCGATCTGCTGACAGACCTCAAACTCAACCGCTTCGAGAAGGAGCAGCAGTATGTACTCATCGATGGCGAAGGGCAGATATTATGGGTGGTAAACCGTAGAGCATCAGCCCTCTACCCCATTTCACAGGATACTGAGAACGTGCTCTGCATCAAGGCCACAGTACAACAGAAAAAGAATAATAGAACCATCAGATATGGCACAAGAGAAGAGGATTAAGGTACTTGAAGTCATTCGACAAGGACAGATTGGCGGTGGCGAGTCACACGTACTCGACCTCATACAATGTCTTGACAAGCAAAAGGTGACACCCATAGCCATGGCATTCACGGGAGGACACATGATCGACACCCTACGCGAGCAGGGCATCACTTGCTATGTCATTGAGACACAAAAGGCGTTCGACCCCAAAGTTCAGCAAAAGATACGCAAAGTGGTAGAGGAGGAAGGCATCGACATCATCCATGCTCATGGCAGTCGTGCCGCATCGAACATGCTTACTACAGCACGCAAACTGCACAAGCCTCTTATCTATACGGTACATGGGTGGAGTTTCCATCAAGATCAGTCGTGGATCATACGAAAACTGAGGGGATGGAGTGAGAAACTCATCTGCAACTGCTGCAAACAGGTCATCTGCGTGTCGGAAAGTAACCGACAGACGGGCATCGAGACATTCGGTCTGAAAAACTGCGAGGTGATAGAGAATGGTATCAACCTGCACCGGTTCGACTGCGACAAGCAATACGCGGACGTGAGGAAGGAACTCGGATTCTCCGCCAACGACTTTATCGTGGCAGAGATATGCCGCATCACCCTGCAGAAGGCACCCCTTGACTTCCTCAAGGCTGTGGAGATAGCACATGCGGAGAATCCACGCATCAAGGGACTCTTGGTGGGCGAGGGTGACATGCAAGCCGAGACAGAGGCCTACATCAAGGAGCACAACATGGAGTCATATCTCGTGACGTCACCCTTCCGAACTGATGTGCCCGCCGTACTGCAAGCCATTGACGTATATGCACTTCCAAGTCTTTGGGAGGGACTCAGCATTGCTCTATTGGAGGCTTTGGCCATGAAGAAACCCGTCGTGGTGACTCCGACCGATGGCACCAAGGAACTCATCGAGGACGGAAAGAATGGTACGATTATTCCTTTCAACGATCCCACAGCCATTGCTGGTGCCTTCCAGCACTATGCCACTCATCCCGAGGACATGGCATCCCATGGCGAAGCAGCACACATGATGGTTGAGCAGCGCTTCAATGCCCAACGCGTGGCTGACACGGTGACGAAGATATACAAGAGAACGATTCTGCAACGTTTCAGACAATAAAAATCGAAGAGACAACATGCCTATTCTCAGCGTCATAGTACCCGTATACAATACAGGAAAATACCTACGAGATGCCTTGCAGAGTGTCATCCAGCAGGACATTCAGGACATGGAAATCATCTGTGTCAACGATGGTTCAACGGATGATAGTCTTTCCATCTTGGAGGACATGGCCCGAGAAGACAGCCGCATCAAGATCTACAGTCAAGAGAACCAAGGACAGAGCGTGGCTCGCAACACGGCCATGGCACATGCCACTGGCACCTACATCTACTTCATGGACAGCGATGACCTCCTGAAGCCAGGCTGCTTCAAGACTTGTCTCAACTACATCGAGAAGCATGGCTTTGACTTCGTTTTCTTCGATGGTGAGGTGTTCTGCGAGGAAGGTACACCCTCGCTTGGATGGGGGTATGACCGCACCGGCATTTACGAGGAAGGCAAAGCGTATGAGGGACCACAGTTGATGCAGTCATTGCTCGACAACTTCACCCATCGCGCCGTACCTTGGCTGCTCTTCGTTCGCCATGAGCAGATTAAGAACCTTTCCCTTAGTTTCTATCCTGGCATCATCCACGAAGACGAACTATACACTACCCTGCTCACCATTCAGTCAAGTCGCATCGGTTGCCTAAAGCAATCCTTTGTGCGCCATCGTGTGCGTGCCAACAGCACCATGACAAACCACTATTCACGCCGCAACGTGGACTGCTACCTTGTCGTTGTCGACGAACTCTTCCGATGGGCAAACAGCCATCCCGAGCACCTTCTTCTCATCAAGAAATATGCACGCTACACGCTCGACATAGTATTCTACACGGCTCACGTATTACCATTTATGCAAAAAATGCACTTCACAAAGTTGATGATTCAAAAAAAATATACTAACTTTGTAAGTGCAAAGAATTGGGCAAGATTTCTATTAAAATAATTTTATCTTAGGATAACATAAAAAATGGCAGGAAGAGTAAAAAAAAGTATTATTAATGCAGAAGTAAATTTGTTGTTTTACTTTCTGGGGCTATTCTTTGCTTTCTTTTCACGAAAGACATTTCTGGATTGTCTTGGCACGGAGTTTATCGGTCTAAGTGGTACATTAGGTAATATCCTAGGCTATCTCAATCTTGCAGAATTAGGTATAGGTAGCTGCATCAGTTTTTTCTTATTCAAACCAATCCAAGAAGGCAACCGAGAAAAGATAAATGAGATTATGTCGCTCTTTGGCTACTTATATCGGTGGATAGGACGTATTATCTTTGGGATTGGTATTATAATCAGTTTATTCTTCCCTCTCTTCTTTCAAGACGAACAACTCAGCTATGCTCTTATCTATATAGCATTCTATTCATTTCTTGGTTCATCGCTCATCGGATATTTTATCAATTACCGACAAATATTGCTAAGTGCAGATCAGAAGAACTATATTGTCAGTATTTATTTTCAGAGTGCCGGCTTGATAAAAACAGCGCTTCAAATATATCTGGCATACACATACAAGAACCCTTACGTGTGGGTTATTATAGAATTCTTATTTAGCATAATTGGCTGTATTATTCTCAACTGGAAGATTAACAAAGAATATCCCTGGTTAAAGACCGACAAAAACAAAGGTGCAGAACTGAGGAAAAAATATCCTGACGTATTAAAAAACACCAAGCAAATCTTTATTCACCAAATAAAGGATTTCCTACTTAGTAAGAGTGACGAGTTATTTGTCTTTGCTTTCGTTTCACTAAAAATGGTTGCATACTATGGTAACTATACTATGGTGGTGACAAAGGTATCCGTACTCTTCAAATCCGTGCTAGATGCAGTTGGAGCAGGTATTGGCAACCTTGTTGCAGAAGGTGAAAAAAATAACATCATGAAAGTGTTTTGGGAAATGCAGGCCATACGCCACTTCATCGCAGGACTTATGTGCTTTGCAATCGTCCATCTTATTGAACCTTTTATATGTTTATGGCTAGGGAGCGAATATATACTCGATCGTTGGATACTCATCCTACTTGTCATTTACACCTACATCAGTAACAGTCGAGGTGTAGTAGACATGTATAATCACGCATACGGTTTATACGCAGACACATGGTCAGCCTGGGTTGAGCTAATCGTGAATATAACAACAACAATCATTGCTGGTTCGCTTTGGGGCATTGCAGGAATACTACTTGGCAAAATAGTCAGCGTGTTCTTTATAGTAATCTTTTGGAAACCATATTACTTATTCAAGTGCGGCGTAAAACTACCATATAGTATATTTTGGAATGGAACCATAAGATACTATCTCATCTTTGCCGTATCTTTCATTGGAGCATCATATTGCACAAGCCTTGTGAGCATTGATGCCGAGCAAAATTATGGCACATGGATACTCTATGCTGCTACTAGCATCACTATCTACTTGTTACTCAACTTAACCGGACTATTTCTATTCGCTAAAGGCCCTAAAGATGTAGCAAAGCGATTCCTTAAGAAAAAGATTTAAAAGAAACAGTATGCCAAAGTTTTCAATCATTACCATCAATTACAACAACAAGGAAGGACTAGAGAAGACCATCCTGAGTGTCACATCGCAAACCAACAAAGACTACGAATATATTATCATCGACGGTGGATCGACTGACGGAAGTGTAGACATTATCAAGAAATACGAAAAAAACATCACGTATTGGGTTAGCGAAAAAGACAAAGGTATATATAACGCTTTAAACAAAGGAATACAAAAGGCTACAGGAAAGTTTCTCAATTTCATGAACTCCGGGGATCTTTTCCATAGCGAGAGAGTGTTAGAGGCAATTAACGAACACACAGATGCGGACATTATCTATGGGAAATACAAAAAGACATCTGAGCCAGTTGCATGGTATCTTCCTACAGAAGAGATTACAATGTATGACCTATACAAAGGCACATTAAATCACCAAGCAGCATTCATTAGACGCAAGTTATTTGAGCACACACTTTACGATGAGAATTTGAAAATCGTGTCAGATTGGAAATTCTTTGTACAGAAAATAGTACTTGAGAACTGTACATTCAAGAGAGTAGATACTATTGTAGCAGTTTATGACACAACAGGATTTAGTTCTACGCACAAACAACTTTACAAAGAAGAGCGAAGCAAGGAAATGGCCAAGATGTTACCACCAAGAGTCTGTAAAGACTATGAAAAATTCATAATGCTTGACTACGATGCTCTAGAACTAATACCACAAATATACAAATACCCTGGTATATATAAAAGTATCATTAGATTCGCCAAACTTTTGATAAAAATCAGAACACTATTTTCATGACAACCTTTCTAAAGCCATAAATATGGACTCTGTGTATGAGTTCAAAGAGAAATGCTTGCTACGAAGGAAAGCACGCTGACGAGCCTCCTGAAACGATGAATTGTCAGTCATCCAATGCTCGACAGAAGAGGCAATCGTATCAACAAGAGTGTCATTGCGATGAAGAACCACCGAACTACCCTCACACACCTCTGGAATGCCTCCAGCATTGGTGGTGACAAGAGGCAAACCACAAGCCATACTTTCCAACATAGTAAGGCCAAAAGCCTCTTCGCACAATGAGGGAAGTACAGCCACATCGCAAGCCTTGAGATAGGAAGCCACCTTATCATAATCAACGTACCCCGTAAAACGAATCATATCTTTTACAGGCTCTGAAAGACTCTGCATCTTAGCAACAAAGGCATCAAGATGTTTGTCAGATCCATAAAACGAGGAACCAATAACCAACAATTTCAGTTGCTTAAGATGCGACAGTTTTAAAAGAGCTCGAATTACATGTTCAATGCCTTTCTCGGGAATGACACGGCCACAATACACCATAACGAAATCATCTTCATGGAAACCAAGCTGGGCACGCGAAATGGGTTCTGCATCTTCAAAATGTTCCAAATCAATGCCGTTATAGGCAATGCAAACAGGCATATCTGATTTCACGGAAAGCACTTGCCTGCGAATATAGTCAGATATAGCGATAACACCATCCATGGCATTTAGCCATTCTAAGGCCAGAGGTTGTGAGGGATTAATGGTATCGGTGTGAAGGTGGGTGATAATACGTGCTTTCGAAATCTTTCTTAACTCTACTGCAAAGGCAGGTCGATTCTCAAGAACAATCACATCGTAATCCGCACATTTGATGTGGCGTTTGATGCGTGCCAGAAAGTACTCGACGTAGGGATGATAGTAGTAGCACTTGTGGTATTTGCAGAACAATACTCTCCTAACTCGGGAGAAGAAGGAGGTGACATTCACAAAACGAAAACTTGAATGCTCAAAAGAATCAACAGAAACAGGATGGTGTGGAGCCACACTGTAGACAGTAACATTATGCTGTCCACTCAGTTCGTTTGCTCTAAGAAAGTACTCTGTTAAATGTTCTACGGCCCCACCTTCAACGGCAGGAACAGGAAGTATGCCCGATGTCACTACTGCTATTTTCATGTCACAAAAGTATAGATAAGTAACGAAATAAACAAATTATTAAGAAAGAAATCCCAAAAAATAATAGAAAAATTTGGATAATACCGAGAATGCCACTATATTTGTATAAAAAACAGAAAAACGAGAATCCAGATATTAATCTCATGGCCTGATAACAAAAAACTCTATGACTATTGCATACATATACACTGCACTTACCACTTTCGGTGGAGTTGACCGCGTTCTTACAGAAAAAGCCAACTATCTGGCAGATGAAATGGGGCATGAAATCTACATTATTACTGATTCTCAGGCGAAAAAAGCCCCGGTATTTCCATTATCATCAAAAGTCCATCATATAGATTTAGAAATAGACTTTGATGAACAATATCATTATAGTATTGTAAAAAGGTTCTTTTGCTATCGAAGATTAATGAAACAATACAAATCCAGATTAGAGGAAACGCTCCGCAAAATAAAACCACAAATCACAATCTCCACCTGCGGAAGAGATCTTGATTTTCTGAACGACCTGAAAGATGGAAGTATAAAAATCGGAGAATCACATACAACAAAAGAATATATGCGGAACTTTTATCTGATGAAAGAAAAAGGATTCCCGTATAATGTGGTAGCCAAATATTGGCGTAAAAAGATGGAACAATCCATCAAAAAACTAAAAGAGTTTGTTGTTCTCAACGAGCACGATGCAGAAAGTTGGAGTTCAATTCGTACGACTAAGATAATACCGAACTCTCTACCATTCAAAACAGAAGAGACTAGCAAGCAGAACAATAAGAGAATCATTTCTGTAGGAAGACTTTCTGTAGAAAAAGGAGTAGACAGAATGGTTGAAATATGGGGTAGGATTTCACAAAAGCACCCAGATTGGTCGATTGAATGGTATGGTCATGGCCCATTACAAGACAAGATCACACAAATCATAAAGGAACAGCACCTTGAAAACTCGTTCCACATCAATGCACCCGTACAACAGATCAAAGAAAAATATCTCCTAAGTGACATCTATGCACTTTGTTCGCGATTTGAAGGTTTTGGTATGGTTTTGATTGAAGCTATGTCATGTGGATTACCATGTGTTTCATTTGATTGTCCTCATGGGCCAAGGACAATTATTTCAAATAATGAAAATGGATATCTCATTGAGAATGACAACGTAGAATCCTATATCTCTCATCTTGAGAAACTAATGGAAAAATCCGAGTTAAGAAAAGAGATGGGAAAGAAGGCCAAACAAGCTGCAGAGAAGTACTCCCCCGAAGTAATCATGCAAAAGTGGGAAGAATTATTCAAAGAAACCGTATCAAAATATAACAAACTAACATGAATATCTTATTCCTGATCTTTCATGGTTTTTCCAACCACAGTGGAATAACGAAAAAGATTAAAGCTCAAGTTGAAGGACTGCGTCAGAACGGACATAAGGTGTATGTCTGCACATATACTATCCGAGAAGATGGACACAGATGCAGAATGATAGATGACCAAATATTACAGGACTTTGGAGCAAGTAAATTTGCGCCATTGAAGAAAAGAACATGCTATGATTCTGTTTTCAAGTTTTGCATAGAAAAAGGTGTTGAGAGTGTATACTGCCGCTCTTTCCATAACGCAAATCCATGGACCATCAGTCTGTTTCGCAAATTCAAAAAAGCTGGCATAAAAGCAGTTATGGAAATACCAACATATCCCTATGACCAGGAATATGTGGGGTTTCCATTTACAACAAGAATGGAACTACTTGTAGATAAACTGTTTCGTCACAAGCTAGCGAAAGAGCTTCAGGCAATAGTGACATTCTCTAGCGATGAAAGTATTTTTGGGCAAAAAACAATCAGAATTAGCAATGGTATTAGTTTTGAAGAGATACCCTTACGACAAATACTACAAAAGACTGACGACACCATACACTTTATTGGAGTAGCAGAAGTACATTACTGGCATGGTTATGACAGAATCATCAGTGGCATTGGAGAGTACTATAATAATGGTGGGAAACGCAACATTATGCTGCACATCATCGGAGGAGTAGGCCCTAGCGAAATGCACAACAGCCAACATGCACCTGGCTTTCAACAATTAATAGACAAATATAATATTGCAAAGCATATCATATTCCATGGTGCAATGTATGGTAACGAACTAAACAACTATTTTAACATAGCAGATTTTGCAATTGGCTCATTAGCACGCCACCGCTCTGGCATTACAGACATCAAGACACTAAAAAACAGAGAATATGCGGCGAGAGGAATCCCTTTCATCTATAGTGAACACGACGAAGACTTTGAGAACATGGAATATACCGTCAAAGCTCCTGCAGATGAAAGTCCTATTAATATTGAAACAATTATAGACTTTATAACCAGAAACAAATTTTCAGAAACAGAAATACGAGAATCAATTAAGCATCTAAGCTGGAAAAATCAAATGGAAAAGGTCATTAACAATCTGTATGAGTAATACGATTGAAGAGAGAGACCCACATCGGCATAATTGACGAAATAGAGAATCGAGCAGAACTCTCTCGTGCTTTACGTCCCATATACTTTCTCTCAGACTCATGCGTTATCATCCATTCTATCTTTTCTGCAAGTTCGCTAATACTCTCAGGCTGAACAAGCAGCCCATCAACACCATCTTGGATAATATCGGCAGGGCCACTCTCACAATTATATGAAACACAGGGACGCCCACATGACATGGCTTCTGCAAGAACAAGACCGAATCCTTCTGCACGAGAACTAAGCACAAGGAAACCTGCTTTATCATATTCGGAGTAAATATTAGCTGAAGATGGATGAATGAAGATTGAATTTGACAATCCCGATTTTTGAATCATATCCAGGTATTTTTGGCGTTCTGTTCCATCACCAAATATATTGATATGCCATTGGGGATATTTTGCAGCAATCTGTTTCCAAGCAGAAATCAGCAAATCATACCCTTTTTGCCCGTGTAAACGACCGACAGAAATTATCGACTGAGAAGTAGTCTCGGAAAATGTCTCTGGATATAGCGTAACAGGATTAGGGATAACAACACTACTACGATAAGGAGCCCAATAACGAAAGTCATCGTTTGTCAACACAACTAACTCATCATACTTCCGAATAATCCTACGAAACTGAATATCATATAAAGACTTAAAACAATACTCCAACTTCGGCATATAACGATGTTTAGGGCCAGCCTTCATGATATAAGGATAAGATATATGACTCTCACAAATCTTATAAGCAGAGGTCTTCAATTCTGCAACCACCTCCATAGCAAAAGAAGTCGTTGAAATCAAAAAGTCTGGTTGAATATCTGCTAATGATGCCTCTAATTTTTTCTTTAAGTAACGATTAAAACGCTTTAATAAAAAATATCGTTTGGGATACCTAACTTTATAGATATTATGATAACGCATTTCACGGAAATTAATCCAATGAATTTTTGGTGAAACAGGATAAGCGGGCAAATCATCAAACTGATCTGTAGTAAACAGATACACCTCATATTCAAGCATATCTGCCATATAATTCATCTTATCTGTCAATACACGCTCCAATCCACCACGCGTTGATAGACTATGATATACGTATGCTACTTTGTACTGCATAGTGTGCAAAAAAGATCATTCCACTTCTGCCCTACCCTCTCTATGGTGTAGCGTTTTACATTCTCATGAGCAGCTTGACCAAGCCTTTTGCGACGCTCTTCATCCTCAATCAACTCGCACACGGTATCTGCCAATGCCTGTACATTTTCTGGTTCGACAAGAATGCCGTCCTCACCATCCTTGATAATCTCCGCAGGTCCATACTTGCAGTTGAAAGCAACAGGCGGTAAGCCGCATGCCATAGCCTCAGTAATGACCATTCCAAAACCCTCAAAACGAGAACTTAACACGAAAATGGAATTCTCGCGCAAGCGCTCCTGAATATTGGAAGTTATGCCATGAATGTTCACAGAGGAAGTGATATGATTACGCTCAATGTGCTTTTTAATTTTTTCACCATCATCTCCATAAATATTCAGTGACCAATCTGGATGTTTTTCAGACACTATCTTCCATGAATCAAGTAACAAATCAAATCCCTTTTGATAACAATAGCGGCCTACACTAACAACTGAATGTTGCGTACAATCAGAAGGATTATCAAGATAAAAAGCAACAGGATTTCCGATAGTAATCACGTTGTCAAGTTCAACCCATTCTGCTTTATCATGATCAGTAAGAACGACAAACTTATCCAGCCTCTTAAGTTGAGTTAGCAACTGATGATTCCAATATTTTACGATTAGTCTCTTTATCCAAACAGCACCAGAATCCTGATTCAAATTGCGATACTGATTACGGTTCATGTGCATCTCACCAATTTTTAAACTTCCATCTTCAATTTTTGTAAGAAAATTAATCTCACGACGAAGCATAGATATAGTGATATCAGGTCGAAGATTCATCAAACATTCACGCAACTTGCGTTTGTATTCCCTCATTTTCTTCGAATACAAATATATCTTCTTGAAAAGCGGTTTGTTCCACAATTCCTCAAAGTCAACGTCCAACTGAATAAGACGGATCTTATTAGATAAAGGGAAGAAAGGTCCCTTATCCTTTGCATCCGTCATAATGACACTAACATCGTATCCAAGCACATCGGCAAAATAATTAGCCTTTATGCTTAGAACACGTTCCATACCACCATTAATATGTAGAGAAGGAATACAATAAGCTATCTTCATGACTTAAATCTACTAGGAAACAACTTTTTCTCTATCCACACTGTAGTCTTATAGCCAATAATCCGGATCATTATGGTACGAGCACGGTAATATGTCTTGGCCTTATGCGAAAACCAAGAGTTCTGGTAATGATGAATAGCATGTGTATTAGGCGTAAGGATGACTTCACGTGAATCAAATACCTTAGGCGAGAAATACTCACTTGGCAGCACAACAACCTGCTTGTCAAAATCCAATAATTTGAAGTCAGAGATCGAACCTTTATCTACGTTAAGAATTGGTTTTATCTTAGATATCTCATCATTCATTATTTCTGGCAATTTACGGATATCCATCTGTCCATCCTCCTTAATAAACATTCTATCTTGATAATAATCAAGACAATGCTTTATCCATGAATTACCTTTTTCTGCACCGATAATGGCAGCCTCCATCGTACCGGCTTTCTCTTGTCCAATAAAATATGGTAATTCAAGTAATGCATCAAAACTTTTTAACACCTCCACGTCAGAGTCCAGATAAATGCCTCCAAAATGGTATAAAGCATAGAACCTGATATAATCTGCGGCGAAAGCATACTTCTTTTTCTCAAAAGCTTGCTTTACCCACAAAGATTGTTCCAAAGGAAAGCGATTAGTATCCCAAAGCATTATTTCATACTCAGGCAATACCTTCTTCCATGAGTCGATGCATCTTTGAATCTTTGATGGATAAGCATCACCGCTCAACCAACACAAATGTAGAATCTTAGGTATCATATTTATATCTTCTTTTTCTTTGCTACTAAATTATCATCCTTATCCTCGTATTTCGTTTCTTTCACAAAGATATTTCCAATACTCTTGGTATACTTTTTTATACGGAACCAGAAACTTTGCCATAGGCCGCCATCATTGCCAACTGTGCCATATCCCGTCACTGCACGAGCTTTACGCTTGCGGAGAAAACGCAGCTTGCCATAATCCTTGAGTTGGAAAGCAAGGTAGCCATCTTCACCACGAATAATATCAGTGCGAATACCAAGCTTTTGAGCAAGTTTGGTGTCGTAGCCAAAGACAAGACCACGAATACTCAATTCAGGACGCTTGAAATGCTGTAGCCAGATGTGTGTGTCACGGCAGAACTCAAATATCTTCAAGCCAAATGCAGAGTGCGTAGCATCAGGTATGTAGCTCCATAGACTTGACACACCCACTGTACCAGGTATTTCAAGCATATCAACCATCATCTCCACATACTTGGGAGGATACATCGTGTCACTATCGATATTAAGATGGTACTTGCCCCTGGCATTCTTCAATCCTCTCAAGCGTGCCCATCCACAACTGTGCTGTGTTTCCGTATAACATGTAACACCACAACGTTCATAGATCTCTGCTGTATGATCCTTTGACTCATTGTCAACTCCGATGATTTCCATCGGATACTTACATTGCTGCTCGGATAGGCTCCAGAGGCATGCTGCCAGATGTTTCTCTTCATTATATGCGATTATCGACACCGTAACGAGCGGGTTCTCACTCTGGAGGGATGTTATACCAGCCTTCACCTGAGCAAACACATCTTTACGAATCTCTTCATAAGGAACTTCGTAAGCTTCTAGATATTTAGAATACCAGCACATAATAATACAAGTTGGGATAGTGATTATTTGCTTGCCTTTAACGAAAAGAAAATCTGGTCAAGATAAGCCTTACGTTTTTCGATATAAATCTTCATATTAACAACAGCATCATGGAATGAATACAACTCATCACCATTCATTAATGGCGTTGGCCACATTTTACCATTAATGACCTCAGACTTCTCTAAATATTTTTCACGACTATCAATATGTGAATTAATATGATTTACGATTGAAGATGATAATAATGCCCATCGGTTTCTCAATGAATCGATAAAAACGGGATCATACCTGAGACAATCATATACAAAAGGCCAAATTAAAGGTTTCTCCGCATTGATATAAGTCATATAGTCAAAATCCCATAAAGGACCTGCATATAATTTTCCACAACGAGCTTTATAATAATATTGACTCTTAACTAATTTAAAATCCTCATTCCCCGTGAAATTCTGAATAATAAAATAATCTGCAAAGGAATTATAGTCTAAATTCTCATGTGAAAAAGTAAACTTTCTGTTTACCAAATCCGTCTCTAATTCTGTTATAAAATTCAAAGCATATTGCTTCTGAATATCATTACACTCATCTCTATCTGGAGTATGAATTCCTACAGGCCATCGTTTTGCAGGAGTAGAAAAGAAGTTGTCTTGTGTACCATAACTATCAACTTCATAAAGATAACCGCCTGTAATTTGGATGGAATCAGTCACATCATGTGATAATTCATCTATATCAATTCTATTTTTATCAACCCTAATCGCCTCACATAAGTAATACATACCTTCATGCTTGCCATTAACGTATAATTCCACAAAATTTCCTTTTGGTGTCCAATCCAAAGCGTAAGACAAGCGCCCTATCTCAAATGTCACATCATTACGCAACCTCGTTCTATCGTGCCAATTTGCAATTAAGCACCATCTTTTATGTTTTTTCATCCCAAGCACTTTTGTGCGTTGAGGAAACTTCAGGTTATACCCTTTTTTAGGGAACTCAGTCCAACTCGCATGACCACGGCCTCGAATAAAAACGGAATCAGTGAAATCATCAAACTGGCCGACTCCAAAGACTTGAATACAGGATTGCATCCAAGTTTCTCTATCTAAGATTTGTTTGTCATCTTGAACATTTACCATAACAACAGGTAAACCCGTATATGGAATTAGATTAACAAAAATATCCTTTTTGGTATAACTATCATAATATATTGTATACTTCTGTGGTCGATTCAGATTTACAACAGATTTACCACTTTTTTGATCCACATTGCCTATCTTTACATTACCAGCACGAACACGGAAAGTAACAATAGCATTTGAAGCATCAAACTCAGAGTTAAGTACAGCAAAAAGAGAAGTTTGATTTGAGACATCAAAGACAACATCTTCCTTTAATCCAGGATTGTTCTTTGCTTCTAACACAAACGATTCAAAATAATACGTTTTCAAAAGTTCCTGACGCCCCTCATAATATAATTCATGAGTACAAGAGACATTCAATAAAGATACAAAAAGAATCTGAACAAATATAAAAACATGTTGGATTCTTAATGTATTCGCAAATCGATTCTTTGTAATTCTATAAAACATTCCAAATAGTAAAAACATAGAGGAGTTAATTCTAACAACCAACTCCTCAATGTTTATTATAAATTTATCGTTTTATTAATTTTTCAACAACAATTTGATTTATCCAATCTGTATTTTTAGCATTCTCATTCCAATCACGGAAGAGAGGATAAGCATCTTGAATGTTAACCTTCTCTAATGGCCAACGCCATAAAACAGGATCACTAGGAATTAACAGCATCTGAGGAACCGACCCTAGAGTAGGAGCTTTAATAACCTGAGCTGCACCAGTAGACTCAGAAATAATACTAAAGCCTCCCATATCTTCTGCCAAACTCCAATCAGACGGGACATCCAGTTCAAGTGTATCTCCATGGAAAGTAATCGCCGAAGTATTTATCAACGAACTAACAGGTGCATGCAGTAAAGAATGTATTTCGCCTATTTCTTCCCCATTGCGATATACAGTTGACTTGAGAAAACCACCAGCTGCGAGAGGCACAAAAGTTGCTTTAGTCGTTCCACTAATATGAGAAACCTCAAACACAACATCGTTAAAGTCATAGTCACCTACAGACCCTAAGTCCTCACATGCGATTGCCCATCTTACGGGTAAATTGTCATGAATTTCAGGATCAGGTTCAATGTAGCAAACCACATCGTTCAAATCAGAAGTTGCATAGCACCAATCGTCAAATCCCAAATATGTGACGCCATTTGCTTGAAAACTTGCAACATGCGACTTACCACATGCATTCTCGCTCTTCTCAGAATAGAAACGATGACCATGAGCACCAATATACAAGCCAAACTCAGTTCCAACAGGCAGTGACACATGAATGCCGTTGGGAAGATGGTTCTGGATTGCATAAATATCACCATCCTTGACAGAAGAATCCATATTATACAAGTCAACATGAACCTTCTTGCCCTGTTCGTCATAGAAGTAGATACCTATGGTACAACCAGTCGAAGTGTAGGAATAAATAGGATAGAGCGTAAAACCTTCGCGATCGGGGAAACAGAAAGAGAAGTCAAAGTGAAGACCAGGTTTATCCATATTATCAATCTCCTCTGGAAGCATTTCCAAAACGGTCTGGTAATCTGCAACACCCTTATCGCTAGCCTGAGTAACCTCAATATCATGTTTTGTCGCTCTCGTTTCTAAATCAGAAAAAGTGCCACCAACCTTTACCTTCTGGCTTTTAACACCATTGCTAACAACAACTTCTTCAAGACCTTTGACTGCTGTAAATTTCAGCTCTTTAATGCCTTCAACATTATCGTAACGTCCAACAAGATTATATGCGCCATTCATTGGAGCATAAATTTTAATTGTACTACTCATTGGGACATCAACATTAATTGAATAGTCACATGCCATGTTCCAATTCTGATCAGCAGCAACAGGACTACCCATTTGTTTTTCCCAATCAACTTTCAAATTATTAGAAAAAAATTCCTCACGATTTTGACAAGAATTCAATGAAATTCCCATCGAAGCAAGCATAATGCCTAATACGAATTGATTTGTTTTCATAATCACGTTATCCTTTTAAGATTTATTTCTGCAAAAATAGTGTTTTTTGAATTATCACACAACTTTTTTCTAAGAAAAATAGACAATTAGAATAAAAAAAAGGCTTTTTGTATCATATGACACAAAAAGCCACATATATGATGATGATAATAATCCTATTATCCCTTTACGCTCTTTGTTTCACCCGTCTTTACATTCTTCATAATATAGATGCCATGTCGACGTGTAAGGTTATACAAAGCATCTGAGCCTGCACTGCTGCTAGGAACACGAATCTGACCCACGTAGATGCCATTCACATTATAGACATCGTATGTGTTCACAGGACTTGCCTCAATGCTTTCAACTGCGTCAGCCTCGGGACAGGTGAAGATGACCTTGTCGAGATTGCAGGGACCAGAGTTACTCAGCACTTCGATGCGGAAGATGTAGAGGCCTTCGGTCAGATTGAAGTAGGTTGAAGTACTCTTTACCGAGTTGTACTGATCAAGGTTCTTCTTTGCTGCACAGCTCTTGGTGCTGTTCTGCGTCTTTTCCGAACCATCAGCTTTCGTCATCGAAAGACGTAATCTTACCGTTGAGGCATCGGTTGCCATTATCATTTCGTAGCTGTAAGTACCAGCCACCTTCACGTCGACGGTGTACTCCAACCATTCGCCCACAGCGTTATTGCCTACCACATAGCCTTCATTTCCTTTAAAGATGTCAATACCTTCATTGTCGGTACGGTACTTCACCTTACCCTCATCCTTTGTATCCGAATCATGGAATGAAAGACCTTCACCACACACGTCGAAGTTCTCAAACTCAATAGCGCCTGGCAGTTCAGCATACGTTCCTGAGTAGGGAGAACGACGCTTGGTGGCATGGATGGTCTTGTAGACAATCTTCGACTGCACACCAGCAGTATCTGTTGCAATGGCCTTGAATACGATGTCACCTACGGCTGTGGGTTTATACTCAAACTCAAAGGGAGCCGAAGAAACGGTCTTCTTCGTCAGTTCATCGATGTACACCACAACATCCTTGACAGCACCCTCATCGACGTTGGGGATGAGTTTAATTAGGTTATTCTCACCTACATAGAGAGGTTCCTCAGCCGCCTCGACATCTACTGCCATTTCCTCATTCACCTCTACCTGCTTGAAGACGATGCGGTCCAGATTGCAACCACCCTTATCGAAGGTTACACGCAGTATCTGCTTGCCTTCGGGCAGAGGAATCATCGTGCGTCCCCATAGACCCTTGTATGTAGTCCACGAGCCTTCCTTATAAACAGGCACCTTGATACTTTCTGTCAAAGGAACAAGCCCCTCCTCAGTGTGCAGTGCGAGTGAGAAAGCAGATCCTGCAGCAGCAGCAACTGCGTATGCCTCGTAGCTGTACAGACCAGGAGTCTTTACGTTGATCGTGTATTCCAACCATTCACCGTCCTCAGTGTAGCTGATGACCTTACCGCTGGCACCATTATCGATGTCCACACCACCCTCGTTGGTACGGAATGCACCACTACCCTGGTTCTTGTTGTCAGAATCATGATATGATACGCCCTCGATACCCTTGTCGAAGTTTTCTGCCTGCAATGTACCAGGCAAGCTGATAGGACTAATACCGTATGTACCACGCTTGGGACCTACACTTACGGCTCCATAGCGTTCATATGTAGAACCATCCGTTGCCGTCAGTACAGCCTTCAGGCTTACTTTACCCTGCGATGAAGGAGTATAATTCACGACATAGGGAGCCTCGGTGACGGTCTCCACAAGCTTGTTATTGGCATAGAAGTCAATATGATCGATTGTCTTAGTACGCATATGGGCACGCAACTCAATGGGCGAAGCTTCTCCTGTTGAAATCATAGGAGCCGAAGGACGAATGTAGAGCGAGCACTCCTTCTTCATGCCGGGGAAGGGGCTCTTGGCCTTCTTGGCAGCATCCGTCTTCATGTACTCACGCAGCCATGTCATGGCAGGACGATCCTTGCCATCCTTGATAATACCCGAATTACCATCTTCTGTCCACGTACGACCATAGATGTAGCCCCACAAGGTGACACCAGCCACATAGTCTTGCTCCCACATGTATTTTAATTGCTCGCTGTAGTTGGTCTTCTGCAGATTGTCATCTTCCGTACCGATGTCATACTCCGTACTGAACATAGGCATCTTTAGTGCATTCTGTAATTTGTTCATCGAGTTCTTGAAGTTGTTGAGGCTATAACCCGTCAGGTCATGGCTCTGGCAACCGTAGGCATCAACGGGAGCACCAGCATCACGCAAGGCAGTTACCAGTTCGATGAATTGGTCGGTGTTCCACTGGAATGTGTTGAAGTCATTATAAATGAGGATAGCATTTGGCCACAACTCATGAGCCATCTCAAAAGCCTTTATCAGCCAGTCCCAGCCTGTCTGTCCTTTGCCTCCCAATGCTTCAATAAAATAAGGAGTACCTTTCTGATGACCCTCTATGCACTCATTGGCTACATCAATGATTTCCAGGTCGGGATATCGCTTCTTGATAGCCTTCATCCACTCGTCAATCTCTTTGAATCGCTGCTCGGGTGTCAACGACTCAATCCAACCCGGATATTGTGCGCCCCATATCAGTGCATGCCACTTGAAGGGAATCTTGTGACTCTTGCAGTAGTTGTAAGCCTGGTCTGCACCACCCCATGAGAAGTTATTGCGGTTGCCTTCGCACGAGGCCCATTTACATTCGTTCTCACACGTCATCTGATCCCAGAGTGTGGCAAACTCATAGCCACCACCATTGGGTGAGCCCCAAGTCGTGATGTTGCCAAGAAACTTGTCAGGATTCGAGTTAAGCTGTGCTTGTGCATCTACCGTGAAGATGGCAGCAGCAGCCAGCGTTAAGGCTGAAAGGAATATGTTTTTCATTACTAATATTATGACTTACAATGGCTTACCAGGCATTTACATTTCTATGCGTGAGATTTTTGCCAATAACATTATATAGATAAGCAGGACAAGTCCTGATGTGCATCCCATGACGAGTATGCTGGCATCACATAAACCCAGTATGGTGAATGCAATGGCAAAGATGACAAGAAAGCAAACAGCCACCGTGCGTATGTTTGCAGAACGATCTCCCTCACGGAAAGAGAACCCAAACATACCCAAGCCACATGCGAATGCAGCCACACCAACCATGGAGGCAAAGATGATGCTTTCACTAACTGGAACAGAGCTGAGCCCTACGATCAAGCCACCAATCAATCCGCCAAAAATCAATGATGCGAGGAAACCTAAAGGATTTGCTTTCATAATCTTCTATTTTTGTTTTTGTTATTAGGTAAAAATCTCTCCGCAAAGATACACATTCTATCTTGTTTCTGCAAAAAAAACACAAGAAATAATGCTATTCGTACTCTTTTTTACGTTTGGGGTTCATTGGGAACCATCCTTTTCGTACACGTTCATGCTGTTCAAACATCTCCAGGATGCTCCAGAATGAACTGAATGCTATCACGCCAAGGATGATGCTGAGATAGATGTGGCTTACCAGTAGCGAGGCAGCAGTGAAGATGATGCCAGCCACAAGGAAAACCCACCAGCGGCGCTTTCCGAAGTAATACTCCATCTTAATGACGATGGGGTGAAACAAGCCTATGGTCAGAAAAGTCACAAGGCCTATGATGATGCCTATAAAGTTAATTTCCATTGTAATCCTTTCATTTAAATACTAATAAACACGAAGCTGATCGCCAATACGTGGCACATAGTCGGGATAGAGTTTGTTCATCTTGTAGAGACTCTTCAGCTTGATGCCATACATCTGAGCAATGTCATAAAGCGACTGTTCAGCCACCACAACGTGAGGATGATGCTTGAAGCCCTTGTCGGCATGTGAGCGCTTACTCTTGAAGTAGAGAATAGTACCAGGCTTCAGTTGCTCTATGTCCTTAGGCAATTCATTGTACTTACACAACTTACGCTTGCTCACACCCACCTCCTTTGAGATGGTTTCCAAATCATCGCCAGGAAGGACACGAATGTAGAAGTTCTTGTTGTTCTCGCCAACGGGATGAGAGGCAAAGAAGTCAGCATCACCATGCGAGGTATATTTATCCGTTGGGTTGTGGGCAGAATGATGCGTCACCGTAGTCGTCGAAGCAACATTACGCTTCTTCGTGTCATATTCATACAACCTGTACAACTCAATGATATTGATCAGCTTCTCAGCGTATGTGGGCGAGGTGGCATAGCCACAAGCCTTCAGCCCCTTTGCCCACCCTTTGTAATCAGTCATCTTCAGTTTGAAGAGCTGCGCATAGCGAGGTTTCTTCAGGAAAAGCGAGTGATCCTCGAAACTCTCAGCCACAGAACTATACTTACGAAACTTCTCATTAGCCCTGTCATCATCCCGCAGGATGTATGGACCATTCCATGTCCCTCCCGTCTTGATGCCAAAGTGATTATTAGCCTTAGTAGCAAGCGTACTCTGTCCCGCAGCACTCTCCAGCAGTCCTTGCGACAGCGTTATGCTGGCTGGTATGCCATATCGGTTCATCTGATCAACAGCCATACCCTCATATCGGCTGATATAATCCAGATATGTAGAATTCAGTTTCTGTGCATCTACGCGTGTACACGCACATATAAATATAAAAAGGTAGCAGAAACTGCGTAATAAGGCATTCGTCTTCATGTCGTAAAGTAATTGACGCTGCAAAAATACAAAAAAAATCGCAAATACGGAAAGAAAATACGGTTTTTAACTCTCGCGCTTATCTCATAAGTTGGGAAATATTGTCAAATACATGTTTCACAAGTTGTATGACTGCATTTTTTTGAATATATTGGTGGGGCTTATTGTTTTTTTTCGTATCTTTGCAGAAAAATACGATTTACTCCATCGGATCAAACGATTCGAACCTATAGGATCGAACGCGAAAAACCCATGGATGGCGCATGAAAAACCCATGGATGGCGCGTGTCGATCCAATGGAGTGATTGCAACGATCCAATGGAATGAACGAAAAAGAAAATAAAACTATATCAGAAAACTTGAAGATGTGTCACAACACTGATAGACAATAATATACAAAGAATATACAAAAAGAAAAATATTAACGTGTGACATTTGTGACACATGCTTATGGAGCATATAGGGAAAAAAACACCCCTAAATAAATTTTTAGGGGTATTTTTTATTTTTTCCTCTATATACTCTATATAGAAGTGTCACAAATGTCACACTTTGATTTTCAGCAATCGCAATGCACTCGCTTTCAAGCGATTAGTTTTTTAGACACCAAAAACACAAAAACCCCTTTTCAAAAACGGGAAATGGTTTTCGGGGTATTTTTAGAGGTTTTTTAAATGGTTTTTAAGAGTTTTTTAAGAGAGGTAAAAACCATTTTAAAAATCATTTCTGAAAACAGGGACATTGAAGACTATTTTTCCTTACTTTATTTTGAGGATTTGCAGAAAATGCGTAAATTTGCACCGAAATACTTAGGGGGGAGTGAAAGAGTAGAAAAAAGAACCAGATAAAAGATGCTAAGAAGACTGTTTTGTGACGACAGAACCATGATGATTGTCATCGTACTCAATACGTTGGCCATCTTCGTGAGTGGATTCTTCCCCCATAACTTTTGGGTGATCAATCTGGACTTTGGCTTTACTCTTTTCTTTATTGCGGAGGCTGTGGTAAAGATACGCACATACGGTTGGAAAGGGTATTGGAAGAAAGGCTGGAACCGCTTCGACTTCATCATCCTACTGCTTGCCCTACCCTCTCTTGCCGACCCCTTCATGCATCAGGCTTTGGAATACAACGTTCTGCTGTCGCTGAGAACGCTGAGAATCTTCAAGTCATTCAGGATTTTCCGTTTTATTCCCAATGCCGAGCAGTTGTTCAATGGCATGAAAATGGCTCTGAAGTCCTCTTTCCTGGTTTGTGTAGCCTTCATGACACTCTTACTGATTTTTGGCATCATGACAAGTGCACTTTTCGGAAGCGCTGCACCTGAGTATTTTGGTAATCCAGGCATCAGTATCTACAACACTTTCCGCCTCTTTACAGTCGAGGGATGGTATGAAATGCCTGATGCCATAGCAGCCAACAGTTCTGTGGAATTTGGCATCTTTGCACGTTTCTACTTCTCCATTCTGCTCTTCTGCGGAGGTATCTTGGGCATGTCGCTCATCAACTCCATCTTTGTTGACTCCATGGCTGCCGACAACAATGACGAGATAATGGAAAAACTGAAGAAAATCAGCAAGCAACTTGAGGAAATGAAAAAAGAAGCGGATAAAAAGCAGAAATAACGGCGAAAAATTAGCAAATGCCGAAAAAATGCAGTAATTTTGTGCGCTTTTAGCTAAAAGAACATGAGAGAGTATGCTATTGTAACGCAGATATGCGTCTACGATTACGAAGAATTGCCAGCTGACGAGAGGGAGTTGGTAGATGCTGCGCGTCAAGCCACATACAGCAGCTATGCTCCTTACTCCCACTTCTATGTGGGTGCTGCACTGAGGCTTAAGAATGGTATGCTGATACCAGGTTGCAACCAAGAGAATGCTGCTTCGCCTTCATCTTTATGTGCAGAGCGCAGTGCCATCTTCGGAGCAGGGGCTCAATACCCCAAAGAGCCTGTCATGAAGTTAGCCATAGCGGCTCGCAATGATGAGGGTTTTATGAAAGAGGTTATTCCGCCTTGTGGTTCTTGCCGGCAAGTATTACTTGAGACGGAAGAGCGCTTCAAACAGCCCATCCGCATACTGCTGGCTTGCGAAAATGGCATTCATGTGGTGGATAGCATCAAGGACCTGCTCCCGCTGCAGTTCGTGGCTGAAAGCATGGTGAATTGAAAATTGAAGATTGAAGATTGAAGATTGAAAATTGAAAATTAAACAAAGATAATGATTACAGTTTCGAATTTAGCCATTCAGTTTGGCAAACAAGTACTCTACAAGGACGTTAATATCAAATTCACAAATGGCAATATCTATGGTGTCATAGGTGCCAACGGTGCAGGTAAGTCTACCTTGCTCCGCGCCATCAGTGGCGAGTTGGATGCCACAAAGGGAACCATCGAACTGGGTCCCGGTGAGCGCCTCAGCGTATTGGAGCAGGACCACTTCAAGTATGATGCAGAAACAGTACTGAATACCGTACTGATGGGCCATTCCACCATGTGGGAAGTAATGCGTGAGCGTGAGGCCCTCTATTCTAAGCCTGACTTCAGCGATGAGGATGGTATCCGTGTAGCAGAACTTGAGGATAAGTTTGCTGAGATGGGTGGCTATACGGCTGAGAGTGATGCAGCAGCCCTCTTGAGCGGCTTAGGCATCAAGGAAGATAAGCACTATCAACTGATGGGTGAGCTCTCGGGTAAGGAAAAGGTACGCGTCATGTTGGCAAAGGCTTTGTTTGGTAATCCTGACAACCTCTTGCTCGATGAGCCTACCAATGACCTTGACCTCGAAACCGTGGAATGGCTTGAGGACTATCTGGCTAACTTTGAGCACACCGTACTGGTGGTAAGCCATGACCGTCACTTCCTCGATGCTGTATCAACCCACACCGTAGATATTGACTTCGGCAAGGTAACGCTCTTCGCTGGTAACTACTCGTTCTGGTATCAGAGTAGTCAGTTGGCGCTCCGTCAGGCACAGAACCAGAAAGCTAAGGCTGAGGAGAAGCGTAAGGAGTTGGAGGAGTTCATCCGCCGTTTTTCTGCCAATGTGGCAAAGAGCAAGCAGACAACAAGTCGCAAAAAGATGTTGGAGAAGCTCAATGTGGAGGAGATCAAACCCTCTACCCGCAAATATCCTGGCATCATCTTCACTATGGACCGTGAACCCGGTAATCAGATTCTGGAGGTACACGATCTGAAGGCGACAATGGAGGATGGAACCGTACTGTTTGACAATGTGGAGTTCAACATCGAGAAGGGACAGAAGGTGGTATTCCTGAGCCACGACCCACGTGCCATGACAGCTCTCTTTGAGATTATCAACGGCAACCGTGAGGCAGACAAGGGTACCTACAGTTGGGGCGTAACCATCACCTCTGCCTATCTGCCTGTTGACAACACCAACTTCTTCCAGAGCCAGATGAACCTCGTAGACTGGCTGAGCCAGTATGGCGAGGGTAATGAGGTGTATTTCAAGAGTTTCCTTGGCCGTATGTTGTTCAGCGGCGAGGATGTATTAAAGAAGGTGAACGTACTCTCCGGAGGTGAGAAGATGCGCTGTATGATTGCCCGTATGCAGCTCAACAATGCTAACTGCCTTGTGCTCGACACTCCTACCAACCACCTCGACTTGGAGAGCATCCAGGCCTTCAACAACAACCTGAAGCTCTATAAGGGCAATGTGCTTTTTGCCAGCCATGACCACGAGTTTATTCAGACCATCGCAGACCGTATCATAGAGCTTACTCCTAATGGTTGCATCGACAAGTTGATGGAGTACGACGAGTACATCCATGACGAGAAGATCAAGGAACTGCGTGCAAAGATGTACGAAGGGTAATTGTAATTTTGTCAGAAAATGAAATTTGGCAAAGAGTTTGCACGACGCTTTTCAAACAAAAAGAAAGCAACCATGAGTAAGAACGAAGAAGAAGTTAAGAAGGAACAGGAAATCAACGAGGAAAACGTTTCCAACGATACCACACAGCAGGAAGTAAACGCAGAAGAGAACAGCCAGGAGCAGACCGAAGAGGCTCCCAAGGAGAAGACTACTGAGGAACTGCTGGCTGAAGCTCAGGCTGAGATTGAGGAACTCAAGACCAAGCAGCTGTACAAGCAAGCTGAGTTTGAGAATTTCCGCAAGCGTGTCATTACCGAGAAGGCTGAGCTCATCCTGAATGGTGGACGTAAGGTGCTTGAGGCTATGTTGCCTGTTGTTGATGATTTGGAGCGTGCTCTCGCTCACATGGACAAGGCTGAGGACATTCAGGCTGTAAAGGATGGTGTGGACTTGATATACAAGAAGTTCCTCACTACGCTAAAGGGTCAAGGTGTTACACCCATGGAAGCACAAGGTGCTGACTTCAACACCGATTTCCATGAGGCAGTAACCCAGTTCCCCGCTCCTACAGACGAGCTGAAAGGCAAGGTGATTGACTGCACCGAAAAGGGCTATATGCTTAATGACTCCGTATTGCGCTATGCAAAAGTAGTTGTTGGCATTTAATTCACCCTTTCACTCCCCTTAAAAACCTTTAAATAAAATGGCAAAAAGAGATTTCTACGAAGTTCTGGGCGTTAGCAAGACTGCTGATGCTAAAGAAATAAAGGCAGCATACCGAAAGTTGGCCTTGAAATACCACCCTGACCGTAACCCTGGCGACAAGGAAGCCGAGGAGAAGTTCAAGGAGGCTGCAGAGGCTTACAGCGTATTGAGCGATGAAGAAAAGCGCAGAAGATACGACCAGTTTGGACCCGAAGGAGTTGATGGCCCCAGTGGTTTCGGTGGTGGTGGCTTTGGTGGACCTGGCTTCGACATCAATGACATTCTCAATAGCGTATTCGGTTCTGGCTTTAACTTTGGCGGTGGCGGTTTCAGTGGTTTTAGCAGTGGCTTCGGTGGTGGAGCAGCAAAGAGCAAGGGTCGTAACTTGCGTCTGAAGGTAAAGCTCACACTTGAGGAGGCTGCCAAGGGCACCACTAAGCGCTTCAGTATCAAGAAGCAAGTGAACTGTGAGCATTGCCACGGAAGCGGCAGCGCTGATGGTCAGACTGAGACCTGTCCACATTGCGGTGGTTCGGGTGTAGTGATGAAGACTGTCAACTCACTCTTCGGACGCATGCAGACGCAATCTCCTTGTACCCATTGCGGTGGCGAGGGTAAGATCATCAAGAACAAGTGTCCTCATTGTAACGGCGAGGGTGTAGTTTCAGGTCAAGAAACTATTGAGGTTAATATCCCCGCAGGTGTAGACAATGGCATGGTTGTCAACGTGCCTGGAAAGGGTGATGCAGGACGTCGCAATGGTATTCCTGGAGACATCCAAGTATATGTGGAGATTGAGCCTCACAAGGATTTCCTCCGCGAAGATACCAACCTCATCTACAACTTGTTACTCGACTTCCCCACAGCAGCACTCGGTGGTACGGTAGAGATTCCCACACTTGAGGGCAAGGCAAAGATCAAGATTGAACCAGGAACACAGCCTGGCAAGGTAATGCGTTTGCGTGGCAAGGGTATGCCTGCCGTACAAGGCTATGGTTATGGCAATGGTGACTTGATTGTACACATCAGTATCTACGTGCCCGAGAATCTTAAGAAGGATGAGAAGGAACTTATTGAAAAGATGCGCGAAAAGGAGGGCTTTGCTCCTACCACAAGCATTAAGGATAAGATCTTCAACCGCTTCAAGAGCATGTTTGACTAAAACACTCCCACATTGACTTACGCAGAAACAACCGAGTACCTCTTCAACGTAGCTCCTCTGTTCCAAAACATAGGACAGGGAGCCTACAAGGAAGGACTGAGCAATACACATCTGTTGGACGAGCACTTTGGACATCCACACAAGGCGTATCGTACCATTCACGTAGCAGGAACCAACGGCAAGGGTTCCTGCAGCCATACTATAGCTGCCATTCTGCAAGACGCAGGATATAAGGTTGGTCTCTACACATCACCACATCTGGTGGATTTCCGCGAACGAATCCGCGTAAATGGAGAGATGATCAGCGAGCAGCGAGTCATCGATTTCGTAGAAAAAGAGCGTGCCTTCTTTGAGCCACTTTACCCCTCTTTCTTCGAACTGGCTACAGCCTTGGCATTGCTCTATTTCAAAGAGCAAGAGGTGGATGTGGCAGTCATTGAAGTAGGGCTCGGAGGTCGTCTGGACTGCACCAACATTATCCATCCAGACCTCTCGGTTATCACCAATATCAGCTTCGATCACACCCAGTTTCTTGGCAACACTTTAGCGCAGATTGCAAGTGAGAAAGCTGGCATCATCAAAGAGGGGGTTCCTGTGGTCATTGGAGAGACAAACGGACATCCAGAAGTCAAAGATGTATTCCTTAATAATGCATTGAAAGCCAATACTTCAATCGTTTTTGCAGAAGAAACGGATGAAGTGTCAGAATATCATACAATATCTACTGGAATTAAAGCCTACGAAACGCGCACTTTTGGCCATATCGAAGGTGCGTTGGGAGGTGATTGCCAGGTATTCAACACCAGCACAATACTCAATGGGATAAAGGTACTCAGAAGACAAGGCTATACAATTTCTGATGACAATGTGAGAAATGGATTCTGCGATGTTTGCCAAACGACTGGTCTTATGGGCAGATGGCAACGTGTATCAGAAAATCCATTGACGATTTGCGACACGGGGCATAACGTAGGAGGTCTGCAGTACATCGCAGCCCAACTACATGCCACACCTCACGACAAGTTGCACATGGTGATTGGCATGGTAGGTGACAAGGATGTACGTGGAAGCCTTTCGCTACTCCCCAAAGATGCTACCTATTATTTCACACAAGCCACTGTGAAAAGAGCCATGGACGCAGAGCAGATTTGCCAGCTTGGAAACGAGCTTGGACTAAATGGCACATACTATCCCGATGTTGTGAAAGCATACGAAGCAGCTCGCGAAAATGCGAATGCGAATGACATGATTTACATCGGAGGAAGTAGTTTTGTAGTAGCAGACTTTCTGCGAAATACATTTTTTTAATGTCTTTTTAGCACTTTTTCTTTGAAATCTTTGCGAGATTGAAAGTTTTTTATTAAGTTTGCAACACGAACTGAAAACTTTAAATCAAAGAAAAGATGGAAAAGACAAGTTTATCAGGCCTGAAGCGTGAAGACTTCCAGGCTACAGTACAAGGCAAGCAGACTGACCTCTACACCCTTACCAATGAAAGCGGTGCACAAGTGCAAATTACAAACTACGGTGGCGCCATCGCTGCCATCATGGTACCCGACAAGAATGGCAAGTATGCCAATGTCATCCAGGGCTACAACAGCATTAACGATTATGTAAATGCTCCCGAGCCTTTCCTTTCAACCTTGATCGGTCGTTTTGGCAACCGCATCTGCAAGGGTAAGTTCATCCTTGACGGCGTTGAGTATAACCTCGCCATCAACAATGGTGTAAACCATCTGCATGGTGGTCCTACCGGCATTCATGCCCGCGTTTGGGATGCAGAGCAGCTCGACGAGCAGACCCTCCAGTTGCAGTACACTTGCAACGACATGGAAGAGGGCTTCCCCGGTGACCTCGCAATCACTGTGGTTTATCAGTGGACTGATGACAACGAGTTGGTTATTGAATACGAGGCTAATACCAACAAGCCTACCATCGTTAACCTCACCAACCACGGTTTCTTCTCAATCCAGGGTATCGACACCCCCACCTCAGACATCCTTGACCAGGTTTGCGAGATCAACGCAGATTTCTACCTGCCCATCGACGAGACCAGCATTCCTTTCGGTACCGTTGACAAGGTAGAAGGTACTCCCTTCGACTTCCGCGAGCCCAAGACCTTTGGTCAGGACATCGAGGCTGATGACCTGCAGATCAAGAACGGTACAGGCTACGACCATTGCTACATATTGAATAAGGACGAGGCTGACGAGTTGAGCTTTGCTGCTCGCATCGTAGATCCTAAGAGCGGTCGTTCGATGGAAGTCTACACCACCGAGCCTGGCGTACAGCTCTACACAGGTAACTTCCTGAGTGGCGTTTCTGGCCAGTGTGGTTGCACCTTCCCCAAGCGCTCGGCTGTTTGCTTCGAGGCTCAGCACTTCCCCGACACTCCCAACCGTTCACACTTCCCCAGCGTAGTACTTCGTCCTGGTGAGACTTACAGCCAGACAACCATCTATGCTTTCGGTATCGACGGCGAATAAGCCTTAGTAAAAGAAAATCTAATTTAACTATTATAAAAATATGAGTAACAAGCAAAAACAATGGGGTGCCATTATTGTAATGATTGCCCTGTTTGCAATGATTGCCTTCGTGACGAACTTGTGTTCGCCCATGGGTGTCATTGTAAAGAATCAGTTTGGCTGTAGCAATTTCGAGGCTATGATCGGAAACTACGGCAACTTCGGTGCATACCTGATTATGGGTATCCCCTCAGGTATCATGATTACCAAGTTCGGCTATAAGAAGACCGCTTTGATTGGCCTCGTCGTAGGTATCGTAGGTATTCTCGTCCAGTGGCTTAGCGGCTGGGGCGGCTTCATGGTTTACCTGATTGGTGCCCTTATTGCCGGTGGCTGTATGTGTATCTTGAACACTGTTGTTAACCCTATGCTGAACATCCTCGGTGGTGGTGGTAACACTGGTAACCAGTTGATCCAGACTGGTGGCGTGTTCAACTCTTCTGCAGCAGTAGCAGTTTACATTATCATGGGTGCTTTGATTGGCGACGCTGCCAAGGCAAAAATCTCTGATGCTACTCCCGCCCTGTTCATCGCATTGGCTATCTTCGTAATCGCATTCATCGTAATCCTCTTCACCAAGATTGAAGAGCCTCAGCAGCCTGCCAAGGAGGTTACTACTGAGAAGGACAAGCACAGTGCATGGTCATTCCGTCACTTCGTACTCGGTGCATTGGCTATCGGTATCTACGGTAGCGTTGAGATGGGCCCTCCAGGATTTATCCTGCAGTACTTGACCGCTGCTCCCGACGCAGCAACTCCTGGTTTGGGTATGGATGCTGGTTATGCTGGTACTCTCGGCGCCGTATTCTTCATCCTTATGTTGATTGGTCGTTTCGCAGGTGCTGCTGTGGGTGCTAAGGTTTCAACCAAGGCCATGATGACCTTCGTAAGTAGCATGGCAATTGTCTTGGTGGCTCTCGGTATCTTCCTTCCCACCGACATCACCGTTAGCGTTCCTGGTATCGACTATGTTGAGATGAGCCTCGTATGGGGAGACGTACCCGTAGGTGTCTTCTGCTTCCTGCTCGTAGGTCTCTGTGCATCAGTCATGTGGGGTGGCATCTTCAACCTCGCTACTGAGGGCCTCGGCAAGTACACTGCAATGGCATCAGGTATCTTCATGACCATGGTAGTAGGTTTCGCTATCATGATGGCTATCCAGGGATGGGTTGCCGATGTTACCGGCAGCTACCTGACCAGCTTCTTCGTACCTCTGGCTGGTGCAGTTTACATCCTCTGGTATTCTTTGATCGGTTCAAAGAATGTAAACAAAGATATTAAAGTAGATTAATAACAATTACGGTGGAGTTGGATAAAGGTCGATAAAAAGAAACCATATTCATCTTCACCTTTTTTCATAAACATTTAACTTTTAAATTCAATACTTATGAGACTAACAATTGATGATGTAAGAAGCCGCTTTATTAAGCATTTCGATGGCACAACCGGTTCAGTATATGCTTCACCTGGTCGTATCAACCTGATTGGTGAGCATACCGATTATAATAATGGATTCGTTTTCCCCGGTGCTGTTCAGCAGGGTATGATCGCAGAGATCAAGCCTAACGGCACTCGCAACGTTAACGCATATAGCATCGACCTGAAGGACAAGGTTACCTTCTCACTCGATGACCCCAAGGGTCCCAATGCAAGCTGGGCTCGCTACATCTTCGGTGTATGCCGTGAGATGATGGAGTTGGGCGTTCCCGTAGAAGGCTTCAACACCGCTTTTGCAGGTGATGTACCCCTCGGTGCAGGTATGTCTTCTTCAGCTGCTCTTGAGAGCTGCTTCGCTTTCGCACTCAACGACCTGTGGGGTGAGAACAAGATCGAGAAGATGGAGCTCGCTAAGGTTGGTCAGCGTACTGAGCACAAGTATATCGGTTGCAACTGTGGTATCATGGACCAGTTCGCCAGCGTTCACGGTAAGGCTGGTAGCCTGATGCGTCTGGATTGCCGCAGCGGTGAGTTCGCATACTTCCCCTGGGATCCGAAGGGCTACAAGCTCGTTTTGGTTAACAGCTGCGTTAAGCACACCTTGGCAGGTTCTCCCTACAACGATCGTCGTCTGAGCTGCGAGCGTGTAGCTGCAGTTATCGCTAAGCATCATGCTGAGGTTGAGACTCTTCGCGACGCCAACTACGAAATGCTCGAGGAGGTTAAGCCTGAGGTTTCTGAGGAGGACTACAAGCGTGCTAAGTATGTCATCGGTGAGGTTGATCGCGTGCTGAAGGTTTGCGATGCTCTCGAAGCAGGTGACTATGAGACCGTTGGTCAGATGATGTATGAGACCCACTATGGTCTGAGCAAGGAGTATGAAGTATCTTGCGAGGAGCTCGACTTCCTGAATGAGATCGCTAAGGAAGAGGGTGTTACTGGTTCTCGCATCATGGGTGGTGGCTTCGGTGGTTGCACCATCAACCTGGTTGCTGACGAGTTGTATAACAATTTCGTAACCGTAGTAAAGAAGAAGTTCGCAGAGAAGTATGGCAAGGAGCCCATCATCATCGACGTAGTTATCGGTGACGGCTCACGCAAGCTCTGCTAATTTAACTATTTAATAAACAACGGAAAAAACGGAATACTGATTGTTAATTATTGATTGATAATTGTTAATTAAAGTTCCGTTCTTTCCGTTGTTATAATCATTTTTAGCAGGGAACAGTTTCCCAACAGACATGACTATATGAAGAAAATCATTAAGACCGCGCTATTCGTAGCTGGAGCAGCTATGATAGCGGCTTGTTCAAATAAGGACAAGACTACCCCCGCAGCAGGCCTGACCTTATCTGGCCTTAACCCTGCAGATTTTGACACCACATACGTCGACGCAACCCGTGGCGAGAAGAAAGTGGCACTCTACACACTTACAAACCAGAATGGTATGGAGGTGTGTATTACTAATATGGGAGGCCGTATCGTCAGTGTCATGGTGCCCGACAAGGATGGCAACATGCAGGACGTAGTATTGAGCTACCCCACCGCAAAGGATTTCTTCCCAGAGGTTAATGGAAGTGACTTTGGTGCTAGCATTGGTCGCTATGCAAACCGTATCAACAAGGGCCAGTTCCCCCTCGGCGACAGCATCATCCAGTTGGCAACCAACAACTATGGCCACATGTTGCATGGTTATGATGCTCCCTGGCAGTACGTTCCTTACGATGCTGAGCAGCCAGACAGCCAGACTGTTATCCTGAAGCTTGAGTCACCCGATGGCGAGGGTCACTTCCCTGGCAAGGTTAATGTAACCGTAACAATGAAGCTGACCGAGGATAATGCCATCGATATCACCTACAATGGTACTACCGATGCTCCCACTATCCTGAACATGACCAACCACAGTTACTTCAACTTGAGTGGTGATCCCACCAAGCCTATCACTGACCACGTCATGTACATCAACGCTGACACCTATACTCCCACCGATTCTACCTATATGACTACAGGTGAGATTGCAAAGGTAGAGGGTACTGCCTTCGACTTCCGCACTCCCAAGGTCATCGGTCAGGACTTCGCTGGTGAGACTGTTGATCCCGCTCTTATCGGTGACGGTGAGATGAAGGATGGTGCTTACACTCACAGCGGTTACGATCACAACTGGTGTCTGAACACCTATAAGGATGGTAAGGGTGACGAGACCACAGTGGCTTGTACAGCTTACTGCCCCTCTACAGGCATTCAACTCGACGTTTACACAAGCGAGCCCGGTGTACAGTTCTATAGTGGCAACTTCCAGGACGGCACTGTAGTTGGTAAGAAGGGACTTGTATATCCCAAGAACGCAGCATTCTGCCTCGAGACACAGAAGTATCCCGATGCTCCCAACAAGCCCACATGGCCCAGCTGTTCTCTGAACCCCGGTGAGGAGTACTACCACCGTTGTGTGTATAAGTTCTCTATTCACAAGTAATAAAGAACATATTCAAAAAAGTAATTTTGACTAACTCTAATAATTACTAACTAATTATCAAACAAACAAAATGAATTGGTTTTCAACAGAATTTGTATGGCTTGACTGGGCGGTGCTTGCACTCGGCTTGTTAGGAGTCGTTTGGATCGTATGGCGCGCCGTTGTTCAAGACAAAAAGTCTCAGCAGGGCGAGGACTCATCTGCTTATCTTTTCGGTAAGGGCGAGCCTTGGTATGTAATCGGTATGGCTATTTTTGCTGCCAATATCGGTTCTGAGCACCTCGTAGGTTTGGCTGGTACCGGTGCCAAGAGTGGTGTAGGTATGGCCCACTGGGAGATGCAGGGTTGGATGATCCTGATCCTCGGTTGGTTGTTCGTTCCTTTCTATCAGCTGCTTATCAACAAGATGGGTAAGATCATTACGATGCCCGATTTCTTGAAGTTCCGTTACACCAAGGCTACAGGTTCTTGGCTGTCAATCATCACCCTCGTTGCTTACGTATTGACTAAGGTCAGCGTTACCGCTCTTACCGGTGGTGTGTTCTTCAAGTATCTCTGGGGTCTGAACTTCTGGGTAGGTGCTATTGGCCTTATCCTTATCACCTGCGTATTTACCGTATTCGGTGGCATGAAGGGTGTAATGAAGCTTTCTACCATCCAGACTCCTATCCTTATCGTAGGTTCATTCGCAGTATTGTTCCTTGGTCTGGCTATGTTGGGCGGTGGTAGCATCAGCGAAGGTTGGACTTCAATGATGGAGTTCTGCGGTAAGCTCAACAACGGTCATGGTACTACCCACATGTTCCACTGGGAAGAGACTGACACCCTGTATCAGGATTATCCTGGTTTCGTAGTATTCATTGGTGCTTCTATCATCGGTTTTTGGTACTGGTGTACCGACCAGCACATTGTACAGCGTGTACTCGGTCAGACTCCTGGTGAGAGCAATGAGGAGGTTATGAAGCGTGCTCGTCGCGGTACTATCGCTGCCGGTTTCTTCAAGGTGCTTCCTTGCTTCATGTTCCTTATCCCCGGTATGATCTGCGCTGCTTTGGCAGCACGCGGTGACATCCAGCTCGAGGATACCGACTCTGCATTCGCCGTGATGGTTAAGACCGTTCTTCCCGCTGGTGTTAAGGGTATCGTTACCATTGGTTTCGTTTGCGCTCTCGTAGCATCTCTGGCAGCATTCTTCAACAGCTGCGCTACCCTCTTCACCGAGGACTTCTACAAGCCCATGAAGGCTGGTAAGACTGAGGAGCACTACGTATTCGTAGGTCGTGTGGCTACTGTCATCGTCGTTATCCTCGGCTTCGCATGGTTGCCCATCATGATGAGCCTCGGTAGCTTGTATGACTATCTGCAGGGTATCCAGTCACTGCTGGCTCCCGCTATGGTGGCTGTATTTGCTATGGGTATCTTCAGCAAGCGTATCACACCCAAGGCTGGTGAGTACACCATGATCGTAGGTTTCGCAATTGGTATGATCCGTCTCGTTACCAACGTAATGACCAACACTGGCCACGACGTAATGGAAGGTGCATTCTGGGAATACACCGCATGGTTCTGGCAGACCAACTGGCTCGTATTCGAGTGCTGGTTGCTCGTCTTCCTGCTGATCTTCATGGTAGTAGTTTCTATGTTTACTCCCAAACCAAGCCAGCAGCAGATCGATGCTATCACCTTCACCAAGGACTTTAAGAAGTCTATCGCAGCAAGCTGGGATATGTGGGATATCGTAGGTACCCTCCTCGTATTCGGTCTCTGCGGTACATTCTACTGGTACTTCTTCTAAATTAAACCGTTACCTCTTCGCTTTTACGCGAAGAGGTAACATACATTATCTAATATTATGCTCGAAGAACTCAAAGAAAAAGTCTTTAAGGCTAACTTGGACCTTGTAAAGCAGGGTCTTGTAATATTTACTTGGGGTAACGTAAGCGGTATAGATCGCGAGAAGGGTCTCGTTGTCATCAAGCCTAGTGGCGTTAGTTACGACGACATGAAGGCAAGCGACATGGTTGTCGTTGACCTTGAAACAGGTAAGGTGGTAGAGGGTGAACTGAATCCCTCAAGCGATACTCCCACACACCTTGTATTATATAAGGCATTCCCCAACATCCAGGGTGTTGTTCACACCCATTCAACCTATGCAACCGCATTTGCTCAGGCTGGAAAGGATATCCCCAACATCGGTACAACCCACGCAGACTACTTCTACAAGGCTATCCCTTGCACTCGCGACATGACCAAGGAGGAGGTAGAGGGTCAGTATGAGTTGGAGACTGGTAACGTCATCGTGGACGAGATCCTGAACATCCGCAAGATCAATCCCGATCACACTCCTGCCGTATTGGTCAAGAACCATGGTCCCTTCAGCTGGGGTACCTCTCCCGACAATGCAGTCTACAATGCTAAGGTCATGGAGCAGTGCGCTAAGATGGCTTTCGTTGCCTTCAGCGTAAATCCCGCCCTGACCATGAATCCTCTGCTCATCGAGAAGCACTACAACCGTAAGCACGGTCCTAATGCTTACTATGGTCAGAAGGGACAGAAGCACTAAGGTGTTCAATTAACAATTAATAATTAACAATTAACATTGCTTCGGACGACAATTATGAAAGAGGATAATGCAATAAAAGTAAAAAGCTTTTTATTCTCTGTACGTATTGTCAAGATGGCACAATACCTTTTAAAACAAACATCCTACCCTGAGCACAAAATCATCACACAAATCATAAAATCAGGAACAAGCATAGGAGCTAATATTAGAGAAAGTGAATATGCAGAAAGCCCAGATGATTTTGTCCATAAACTAAGGATTGCCTTGAAGGAAACCAACGAAACAGAGTATTGGCTTGATATTCTCTACCAATGTGAATACATTACCGAGGAGCAATACAATAGCTTAATTATTGATTGTAAAGAACTACTAAAACTTTTAATATCGATTATAAAAAAATTAACTAATCACTAACTTTAAATTAATGATTGACTTATTATATTCCATATCGCATGCAATTCTTTGCCATTTTGAGTAAAAGCTTTGCGACATGCAATGTTAATTGTTAATTGTTAATTGTTAATTAAATTATTACCATGTTTAAAGATTTGGAAATTTGGTGGCTGTCAGGTACACAGCTGCTGTATGGAGAGCAAGTACTGGGTCAGGTAGACGCACACTCTACCGAGATGATCGCTGGCATCAACGCAAGCGGCAACGTACCCGTTAAGATTGTATATAAGGGCACTGTTAAGTCTTCCGAGGAGGCTGAGCGCTTGATGAAGGAGGCAACTGCATGCGACAAGTGTGCTGGTGTTATCACCTGGATGCACACATTCTCACCCGCTAAGATGTGGATCAAGGGTCTGCAGGCTCTGCAGAAGCCTATGCTGCACTTCCACACTCAGTTCAACGCTGAGATACCCTGGAATGAGATTGACATGGACTTCATGAACCTCAACCAGTCAGCTCACGGTGACATCGAGTTCGGTCACGCTTGCACCCGTATGCGTGTTCCCCGCAAGGTTGTTGTAGGTTACTGGAAGAGCGAGGAGGCTCAGAAGCAGATTGGCGTTTGGGCACGTGTAGCTGCTGGTGTGGCTGACGCTCACAACACCCGTTGCTTGATGTTCGGTATGAACATGAACAATGTATCTGTAACCGATGGTGACCGCGTTGAGTTCGAGCAGCGTCTGGGCTACCACGTAGACTACTACCCCGTTTCTTCTTTGATGGACTACTGGAAGAAGGTTACCGATGCTGAGGCAGATGCTTTGGTTGAGGAGTACAAGAAGGAGTACACCATCAAGATCGATGAGAGCGGTGAGGAGATCTACTGGGAGAAGGTTAAGAATGCAGCTAAGGCTGAGATTGCTATCCGTCGCGTACTCGCTGACGAGGGCGCTACCGCTTTCACCACCAACTTCGATGACCTCGGTGATGCTGACATCAACGATCCTAACTTCACTGGTTTCGATCAGATTCCTGGCCTCGCTTCACAGCGTTTGATGGCTGAGGGTATCGGTTTCGGTGCTGAGGGTGACTGGAAGACCGCTTGTCTCTGCCGCACTATGTGGATCATGAACCAGGGTCTCGCTAAGGGTTGCTCATTCCTGGAGGACTACACTCTGAACTTCGCTGAGAACCAGACTTCTATCCTGCAGTCTCACATGTTGGAGGTTTGTCCTATGATTGCTGTTGACAAGCCAACCCTCGAGGTTCACATGCTGGGTATCGGTATCCGTAGCCAGTACACCGCACGTCTCGTGTTCACCTCTAAGATCGGTTCTGGTATCAAGGCAACCGTTGTTGACCTTGGCAACCGCTTCCGTTTGATCACTCAGGAGGTAGAGTGCATCGAGCCCGAGAAGATGCCTAAGCTGCCCGTTGCTTCTGCACTTTGGGTTCCCCAGCCCACCTTCGAGATCGGTGCTGGTGCATGGATCCTCGCCGGTGGTACTCACCACAGCGCATTCTCTTACGACCTCACCGAGGAGTACTGGGATGACTTCGCAGAGATTACCGGTATCGAGTATGCTAAGATCAACAAGCAGACCACAATCGCTGGCTTCAAGCAGGATCTCCGCAACAACGAGGTATATTACATGCTTTCAAAAGCATTGAAGTAATTCAAGAAGTTATAATGAAGTTATAGAGAAGTTATTAGGAAGTTATAAGGACGATAGGTTTGTAAACTCAAATTATATGACAAAGACATTCAAAGAACTTATTGCATGGCAAAATGCATATAAGTATTGTCTATTTGTCTATCAAGTTACTTCTCACTTTCCTGATTTCGAGAAATATGGATTAAGATCTCAGTTTACGCGTGCAGCAGTTTCAATCCCTGCTAATATAGCAGAAGGATATGGAAAGCTTAGCAAGGCTGATAAATTGCGATTTTTCAACATTGCTCAAGGAAGCATTGATGAATGTCGTTGCTATAATCTATTATCCAAAGATCTTTCATACATATCGATAGAAGATTTTAATCAACTTGAATATCTTGTCAATGGAACAAGCAAAATGCTAAACGCATACTGTGAAGCCATTGTACAAAACAAAGTTATAGATTAGAGAGAAATATGTATCGTCCTTATTACTTCTTTATAACTTCCCTCTAACTTCTATATAACTTCCTAAAACAAAGAAAAAATGACTGCAAAAGAAACTATCATCGCTGGTAAGGCCATTCTCGGTATCGAGTTTGGCTCTACCCGTATCAAGGCTGTCCTCATCGATCAGGACAATAAGCCAATAGCACAGGGAAGCCACGAGTGGGAGAACCAACTCGTTGACGGCCTGTGGACCTACAGCATCGACCGCATCTGGTACGGTTTGCAGGACTGCTATGCAGACCTCCGCAAGAATGTTAATGCAGAGTACGACTGTGAAATTGAGACTCTCGCTGCCATCGGTATCAGTGCTATGATGCACGGTTATATGGCATTCGGCAAGGACGAGAAGATCCTCGTACCCTTCCGCACATGGCGTAACACCAACACAGGTGCTGCAGCTGCTGAGTTGTCAGAACTTTTCAACTACAACATCCCCTTGCGTTGGTCAATTTCTCACCTCTATCAGTGCATCCTCAATGGCGACGAGCACGTAAAGGAGATTACTTATCTCACCACCCTCGCTGGTTATATCCACTGGCGTCTGACCGGTAAGAAGGTACTCGGTGTAGGCGATGCTTCAGGTATGATTCCTGTTGATCCCGCTACCAAGACCTACGATGCCGACATGGTAAGCAAGTTCAATGCACTTATCGCTCCCAAGGGTTACGACTGGAAACTCGAGGACATTCTGCCCGAGAGCCTTTCAGCAGGTGAAGATGCAGGTTGCCTGACCGAGCATGGTGCTGAGCGTCTCGACATCTCTGGTCACTTGAAGCCCGGTTGCCCCATCTGTCCTCCCGAGGGTGATGCAGGTACCGGTATGGTGGCTACCAACGCTGTAAAGCAGCGCACTGGTAACGTCAGCGCAGGTACTTCAAGCTTCTCTATGATCGTTCTCGAGAAGCCCCTTTCAAAGCCCTACGAGCCCATCGATATGGTAACCACTCCCGACGGTTCACTCGTGGCTATGGTTCACTGCAACAACTGTACCAGCGACATCAACGCTTGGGTAGGTCTCTTCAAGGAGTACCAGCAGTTGCTCGGTGTACCCGTTGACATGAATGAGCTCTATGGTAAGCTCTTCAACGCAGCCCTCACTGGCGACGCTGACTGCGGTGGCGTGATGGCATACAACTACATCTCTGGTGAACCTATCACCGGTATGCAGGAAGGTCGTCCTATGGTAGTTCGTTCTGCCAACGACAAGTTCAACCTCGCCAACCTCATGCGTGCTCACCTCTATGGTGCTATCGCAGTGTTGAAGATTGGTAATGACATCCTCTTGAACGAGGAGAAGATCAAGATCGATCGCATCACCGGTCACGGTGGTTACTTCAAGACCGCAGGTGTAGGTCAACGCATGTTGGCTGCTGCTCTCAACTCACCCATCTCTGTTATGGAGACCGCTGGTGAAGGTGGTGCATGGGGTATTGCCCTCTTGGCAAGCTACCTCGTGAACAAGGGCAGCCGCAACTTGGCAGATTGGCTGGAGGATGTAGTCTTCGCTGGTAACACCGGTGTTGAGATTGCTCCCACTGCCGATGATGTAGAAGGCTTCAACAAGTACATTGAGAACTATAAGGCATGTCTGCCCATCGAAGCAGCCGCCGTTGCAAACAAGAAGTAAATAATTCATAACAATATGGCAAATTCAATTGAAGTATTGAACAAGGCAGCAAATAACATTCGTATCTTGGCTGCCAGCGCCGTTGAGAAGGCAAAGAGCGGTCACCCCGGTGGTGCTATGGGTGGCGCAGACTTCATCAACGTGCTCTATAGCGAGTATCTGAACTACGATCCCAAGAACCCTGAGTGGGTTGGTCGCGACCGTTTCTTCCTCGATCCCGGTCACATGGCTCCCATGCTCTACTCACAGCTCTGCCTGGCTGGCAAGTTCAGCCTCGACGAGTTGGCACAGCTCCGTCAGTGGGGTTCTCCCACCACCGGTCACCCCGAGTATGAGGTAGCACGTGGCATTGAGAACACCTCAGGTCCTCTTGGTCAGGGTCATGCCTACGCTATCGGTGCTGCCATCGCTGCCAAGTTCCTGGCTGCTCACACTGGCAACCCCACCTTCGCAAAGGAGACCATCTACGCTTACATCTCTGACGGTGGTATCCAAGAGGAGGTTTCACAGGGCGGTGCTCGTATCGCTGGTAACCTCGGTCTGGACAACCTCATTATGTTCTACGACTGCAACGACATCCAGCTCTCTACCGAGACCAAGGAGGTCATGAACGAGGACACTGCTGCTAAGTATCGTGCTCAGGGCTGGGAGGTTATCGAGATCAACGGTAACGACGCTCAGCAGATCCGCGAGGCTATCGAGAAGGCAAAGGCTGTAACAGGCAAGCCCACCTTGATCATCGGTAAGTGTATCATGGGTAAGGGTGCATTGAAGGCTGACGGTACCTCTTACGAGGCTAACTGCAAGACCCACGGTGCTCCTCTCGGCGGCGACGCTTATATCAACACTGTAAAGAACCTCGGTGGTGATCCCGAGAATCCATTCCAGATCTTCCCCGAGGTACAGGAGCTGTATGCTAACCGTGCTAAGGAGCTCGAGGCAATCTGCGCTGAGCGTTACGCTGAGGAGAAGGCATGGGCTGACGCTAATCCCGAGAAGGCTGCACAGCAGGCTGAGTGGTTCAGCGGTAAGGCTCCCAAGATCGACTGGAGCGCTTGCACCCAGAAGGACAACGACGCTACCCGTAATGCATCAGCTGCTTGCTTGAGCGTACTGGCACAGCAGGTTCCCAACATGATCTGCGCTTCTGCCGACCTCTCTAACTCTGACAAGACCGACGGCTTCCTGAAGCAGACCAAGGCTCTTACCGCTGGCGACTTCAGCGGCGCCTTCTTCCAGGCTGGTGTGGCTGAGTTCACCATGGCTTGCTGCTGCGTAGGTATGGCTCTGCACGGTGGTGTCATCCCCGCTTGCGGTACCTTCTTCGTATTCTCACAGTACATGCTGCCCGTTGTACGTATGGCTGCCCTCATGCAGTTGCCCGTTAAGTTCATCTGGACCCACGATGCATTCCGCGTGGGTGAGGATGGTCCTACCCATGAGCCCGTTGAGCACGAGGCACAGATCCGCCTGATGGAGAAGCTGAAGCGCCACGACGGCAAGAACTCTTGCCTCGTACTCCGTCCCGCAGATGCCAAGGAGACCACTACCGCTTGGGCTATGGCAATGGAGAACATGGAGAGCCCCACTGCTCTCATCCTCTCTCGCCAGAACATCAACAACCTGCCCGAGGGCAACGACTACGAGCTGGCTCGCAAGGGTGGTTACATCGTAGCTGGCTCAGACGAGAATCCCGATGTAGTATGCGTAGCTACCGGTTCTGAGGTATCTACCCTCGTTGCTGGTGCCGAGCTCCTCCGCAAGGATGGCGTTAAGGTTCGCATCGTCAGCGTTCCCTCTGAGGGCGTATTCCGCTGCCAGCCCGTTGAGTATCAGCAGAGCGTTGTTCCCGTAGGTGCCAAGGTATTCGGTATGACCGCAGGTCTTCCCGTTAACCTCCAGGCATTCCTCATCGGTGCTGATCCCAAGTCAAAGGTTTGGGGTCTCGAGACCTTCGGTTTCTCTGCTCCCTACAAGGTGCTCGACGAGAAGCTGGGCTACACCGCTGAAAATGTTTACGAGCAGGTTAAGTCAATGCTGTAAAATACGACTATCCCTGAATTATTAAATATAGGTTCTAGATTTTCTAGTAATTCTAGGATTTCTAGAACCTTTTAATTTTACAGAAATGGAAATAAAGACAGTAGGACTTGCCAGCGATCACGCTGCTTTTCCTTTGAAGCAGTTCGTAAAGAAGTATCTTGAGGAGAAAGGTATTGAATATAAGGACTACGGTACCTATACCGAGGACTCTTGCAACTATGCCACCTACGGCCATGCACTGGCCGAAGGCATCGAGAAGGGCGAGGTATATCCCGGCATTGCCATGTGCGGTAGCGGTGAGGGCATCTCTATGACCCTGAACAAGCACCAGAGCATCCGTGCCGGACTTGTTTGGCAGCCCGAGATTGCTCACCTCATCCGTGAGCACAACAATGCCAATGTCATCGTTTTCCCTGGCCGCTTCATCACCGAGGAAACATGCCGTCAGTGTCTCGACGAATTCTTTGGCACCGAGTTTGCCGGAGGCCGTCATCAGACACGCATCGATGATATTCCTGTAAAGTAATCGTAATCAACAAGTAAGAAATGAATAAGGATAGGGAAGCCGGAAACACCGCTCCCCTATTCTTTTTGAATATCCACTTATCTATGATCAATCTAAGAAAGGAAGTACGTCAGCTCACCCTACCCATTTTCATCGAACTGCTGCTGGTCACCATGATGGGAGCCACCGATACCTTCATGCTCTCCCAGTATGCCGACGAGAGTGTGGCTGCTGTAGGCGTTGCCAACCAACTCGTTTCCTTTGCCTTCCTCATCTTCCAGATCATCAATATCGGTACCACCGTGCTCTGTTCGCAGTACATCGGTGCCGGACGACGCGACAAGATGGAGCGCGTCACTGCCCTTGCCCTGGGCATGAACGTCGTATTCGGAGCCGCGATGTCACTCATCCTCTCACTCGGTGCTCCCCTACTTCTGGGCTGGATGGGACTAAAGCCCGACCTCATGCAGTACGGCCTGCCCTACATGCAGATTGCAGGAGCCTTTGCCATCTTCCAGGCCCTGCACATGACCATATCAGCCTCCCTACGTGCCGACCACAAAGCCATTTATCCCATGCTCGTCGTGATACTCGTCAATGTGGTCAACATCATCGGCAACTATGCCCTCATCTTTGGCCACTTCGGTATGCCCTCGCTTGGCGTTGAGGGAGCCGCCATTGCCACCAATATCTCACGCGGTACGGCCATGGTTACCCTCTTCATCATCCTCTTTACCAAACACATACCCCTTCGCCGCCTCATAGAATCCTGCCGCACGCGTTGGAGCAAGCTCAAGGCAGAGATGATGAAACTACTCAAAATAGGACTGCCTTCAGCCGGTGAGAACATGTCCTACAACGCTCAGCAAGTCGTACTCACCTATTTCATCAATCAACTCGGAAACGATGCCCTCACTACGCGCATGTATGTCGTCAACAGTGTCCTCTTCGTCTACGTCTTCTGCATCTGCGTAGCCCAGTCAGCCAGCATCGTCATAGGCCATCTCATCGGTCGCGAACGCTACCAGGCCAGCTACAAGCTCGGATGGTATGCCCTACGCTTGGCCATCATCATCACCATGGTGCTCAGCGTCATCTTCGCCTCTGCCGGCAGTGGCATCATGCACGTGCTCACCGACAATACCGACATCATCGCTCTCGGCACCACCATCTTCTTCATAGACATAGCCGTCGAGGTGGGCAAGGTCAGCAATATCTACTACACCAATGTCCTGCGCAGCGTGGGTGACATCAACTTCCCCTTCTACGTCGGCATCACCATTCAGTGGCTCGTCGGAGTCCTCTTCGGTTGGCTCTTCGGACTCGTCTTCGGGTGGGGGCTCATCGGCATGTGGTGCGCCCTCTTCCTCGACGAAGGCATTCGTGGTGCCATCTTCGTATGGCGTTGGTACAGCAAGCGTTGGCAGAACCGCAGTCTTGTACGCTAACCAAAACCTAAAAACCTCATAACCTCATAACCCCATAACCTAAAAACCTCAAAACCTCATCATGTTCAAATGGCATCTTTCAGCGCTACTCGTAGCATGTATCTGGGGTAGCACTTTTGTCTCAAGTAAAGTGCTGCTCAATGCAGGTCTCACCCCAGCCGACATCATGTGCCTGCGTTTCGCACTCGCATGGTTGGTCATGCTCTTCTGGGGAAACATACGATTCACACGCGACGAAGGATGGTTTGTTCTCTTAGGTCTATCAGGTGGTTCAATCTATTTCCTTGCCGAGAATACGGCAGTACAACTCACCTCCTATACCTCTACCGTGGCACTCCTCGTCAGTACGACGCCCATCATCTCGGCTCTCATGAACCGCCTCGTACATCCTAACGAGAAACTCTCCATGCGTTTCCTGTGTGGATCCCTCGTGGCGTTGGCCGGAGTCTCACTCGTTGTCTTCAATGGTGTCTTTGTACTCGATGACGATCCCCTCGTCATCTTCCTATCCATTGGAGCCGCCCTAATGTGGGGCATCTACAGCCTTGTGCTGCGCAAAACAGAAGGTCGCTACACCACCTTCTATATCACGCGCAAAGTATTCTTCTGGGGTGTCATCACGATGTTGCCCGTATGTCTCTTCGAGACGAATCAAGTCAGCCTCGACACCCTTCTCACCCCTGCCGTCCTGGGCAACCTTCTCTTCCTTGCTGTCATTGCGTCCCTTGGTTGCTTTCTGCTTTGGAACATCGCCATCCATAAGATTGGCATCATTGCTTCCAACAACTACTTGTATTTCCCGCCAGTCACCACCCTCATCGTGGCGCATTGGGTTCTCGGCGAACACATTACCTGGCTCGCCATCATCGGTTGCATCCTCACCATCCTAGGTGTATGGTTTGCACAAAAAAAGGATGCGATATACAATTAGGCAAGGCATGATCATATTTTTTTAGCAGAAAAAGACTCAAGGGTTCCGATTAGCATGGGTTAAATAGTTGGATATTAGTTCACTATGCCCGTCGAACCCTACGTCGAACCCCTCTTTAAGGTTCGACAGGGTTCGACATGGGCATTGTGGTGAAATGGAAAACAGAACTGGCAATCTACGTCGAACCCTGTCGAACCCTAAAGTGGGGTTCGACGCGGGGTTCGACGCATATATCTTATTGAGTATTAGTTTTGTAGGTAACATTTGGCGGAACCTTTGTGCTTTTTGGCCTTTAAAATTTTTTTTGCGTACCTCTTTCTTTGTTATAAATGTTACATGGGTGCAGTGGCTTTGTACCTTCTAGGGGGCGGTTGCATTCTCTGGCGTCAGTGACACGAATTGCCGCTCGGAGTTTTGTTTTTCCGCCATCGGCGGAAAATAAAATGTCGCTGCAGGATTTATTTTTCCGCTATCGGCGGAAAAAAATCACTCCGAGCAGTATTCGCAGAATCTCTCCTCTAGCGAATCACAGCGCCACCCTCTCATCGTATCAGCCATTCGCAATCGATTAAAAAATGGGAAAAATAAGAGAAAAGTGAGAATAATGTCCAAATCTATGTTTTTTTGCGAGATTTGGACGTTATTCGTGCTTTTTTCCTTTACAGCCCTATGCACCCAGTAGCTATCATTTGCCGAGTGCATACCGATGACACACCGAGGGTTGCCAGCAGCTAGCTATCTAATTCAATGATGATTTTTCGTGTTAATTCGCATGAATCTGCGTCAAAAAAACTTTGCGGCTCTGCGTCTTGGCAATCGATATTTTTCGCTTCGCAGACACAAATTTCGAGACATAAATTGAACGCAAATTCGGGGACGCAAATTTTTTCGACCTATGCAAATGAAATGTTACCACTACAAAAGTGACTATCTGCCAGAAAAAGAAATAAGGTTATAAGGAAATTACACTTTGACAGATCGCCTTTGAAAAGCATCTGGTATAATCCTCAAAACCGTAAAAGGTCTTTAGACCGACCTCAAAACCTTATAACCGAACAACCGGAGCGAAAGTTGAATTCTCAGCACCCTAGTCCATCCTGTCACGATAGTCCTCGTAGCGGAACTGGCGGAGCATCTCAAGAGTTCCGTCTTCACGCTGCAGGGCAATCGAGGGATGATGTATACCGTTGAACATGGTGGTCTTGACGGTAGTATAGTGAATCATGTCCTCAAGAATGATGTGCTCGCCAATCTGCAAGGCATGGTCGAAACGCCATGAACCCATATAGTCACCACTGAGGCAACTGTTGCCCCCCAAGCGATAGACATGCTCATCCCTCTCGTTGGGAGTATAGTCCTCCAACGTCTCAGCACCACGCACCTTGGGCCAATATGGCATTTCGAGGCAATCAGGCATGTGGCACGTAAAGCTGACATCAAGAATGGCGGTCTCGATGCCTTTATTCTTCACGATGTCTACTACACTGGCCACGAGAGGCCCCGTCTGCCAGGCAAAGGCACTACCGGGTTCCAAGATGACACGTAGGTTAGGATGGCGTTCGCGAAGGTGACGCAAGGTTTCAACAAGGAGTTCTACATTGTAGTCCTTACGCGTCATCAGGTGGCCACCACCCAGATTGAGCCACTTCAGTCTGGGAAGCCATTTGCCAAAACGCTCCTCTATATACAATAATGTGTCGCAAAGATCCTCTGCGCTACTCTCGCAATGGCAATGGCAATGAAAGCCTTCGATATCAGCTGGCAAGGTCTCAGGAAGGTCGGCAGACAATATGCCGAAACGCGAACCGGGAGCACAAGGGTCATACAAAGCCGTCTCAATGGCACTATGCTCAGGATTGACGCGTACACCAATGCTGACAGGCTTTTCCGGATGAGCCGCATTGTAGGTCTTAACCTCCTCGGAAAAACGCTCGTACTGAGAGAGCGAATTGAAGGTAATGTGACTGCTGCACTGCAGGATAGTGGGAAAATCCTGCTCTGTATAGGCAGGAGAATAGGTATGGGCCGGAGAGCCAAACTCCTCGAACGCGAGACGAGCCTCGTAGGGTGAACTGGCTGTAGTGTGACGGATATACTCACGGAAGATGGGGAACGTTTTCCATAAGGCAAAAGCCTTGAACGCCAAGATGATCTCTACCCCACTCCTATCGGCCACGTCCTTAATCAAAGAAAGGTTGCGTCTAAGCAACCTCTCTTCCATAATATATACAGGTGTCTGCATAGAATCAATATACGAATTTCACGTTATCTACCCAAAGTGTGGTACCGGGTGTACCAATATAAGCACCACCAAAGCTTGAGTCAAACTTCACAATGGCATGAGTGGGAGTCTCATTAGCGTCGGCCCAACCCTCCTCGATGATAGGAACGTTCTTGCCCTTGCTGTTGAGTGCATAGTACTGGGTCTCACCATTTACCAAGCCCATCCATGACTTGAAGTATGACTCACCGGTGATGTCACCGTAGTTGATGGTGAAGCTCTGACCTTCCTTCCAACCGGTAGACTCCTTAAAGCGATGGATGGCAGTACCGATGCGGAGGGCGTGAATATTACCCTTCTCATCCTCCCAACGCTTCTGCAGGATGCACACGAGGTTAGGATAATCCTTACCGGCAATCTCCTTCACCTTGCTGAAACCCGTCTCGCGGATACGATTAGGCTCATCGGTCAGTTCCACCTTGTAGTCAAACTTGATGGCCTTGGGACGCTTGGTGAAAGGCATACCAAACGACAACTTGCTCATAGGATTGCTGGTGCCCGTGATGGGTTCCAGGGTCTCGCCCGTGTAGAGTGAGCCAGCGGCAAGCACCTTGATATTGATGATACCGATGGCCTTACAGGTCTCGATGTGGGTAGTCAGTTTAGCGCATGAACCACCGTTGTGGCTATCCTTGTAGACACTGGTATTGGTCTTCACAACACCCATCACCTTAGCGTACACGTTACTGGTTGCCCAAGGTGAACCGCCACGGTTCTTGTAAGCCTCGTTCTTATCAATGGTCGCAGTAGGACCTACTTCCTCGAGTGTCTTGGTTTTACCTCCTAAGATACCACTCTCCTTAATATGGCGAGTCACCCACTGTTCAAAATCACCAAATTTGATCAATTCCTCTTGTGCAAAGGCAGGGGCACAAAACAATGCGAGTGCACCAGCCATTAAGATTTTTCTAAGTTGCATTTTTATACTTATAATGATAGTTTTCAAATTCGGCTGCAAAGTTAAGTAAAATTTGTCATATACAACTAACAATTTGGTAAAATCGAGCCATAGTTTTGGTACAATAGGATATTTTAACTAATTTTGTGGAATAAAAGACTACAACCCTATTCTAAATGATCACTGAAGAACAAATAAATGCAGATATGCGTGTGCTGCAACTGCTGTCGCAGAGCTTTCCAACGCCAGAGGCAGCCAGCACCGAAATCATCAATCTGAAGGCCATCCTCAACCTTCCTAAAGGTACCGAGCACTTTATGGCCGACATTCATGGAGAGCACGAAGCCTTCCTGCATATTCTGCGTAATGCGTCTGGCAACATCAAGCGAAAGGTAAAGGAGTTATATGAAGGTACGCTCACGCGCGATGAGATACGTGAGCTGTGTACCCTCATCTACTACCCCGAGAAGAAACTTGAAATCATCAAGGCCAGCGAGGAGGACATGACTGCCTTCTACGCCACCACGCTCAAACGACTCATTCCCATCTGCCAGGTAGTCAGTGCAAAGTACACCCGTAGCCGTGTTCGCAAGGCCTTGCCGCATGAGTACGCCTATATCATCGAGGAACTACTGCATGAATCACCCAGCGACCTCAACAAGCAGGCATATTGGGACTCTATCCTTGAGAGTATAATGGAAACAGGACAGAGCGATTCGTTCATCATCGCCATCTGCTACGTCATCCAACGCCTCTCTGTGGAGCAGTTGCACATCCTTGGCGATGTATTCGATCGCGGCCCCGGAGCCCACATCATCATGGATCATCTCCTGGGTTATCACAACTTCGACTTCCAATGGGGCAACCATGATGCCTTGTGGATGGGAGCAGCATCCGGCAACGATGCCTGTATCGCCAATGTGCTGCGCCTATCCCTTCGTTTCGGCAATATGGCTACGCTTGAAGACGGATACGGCATCAACCTCCTCCCCTTGGCCACCTTTGCCATGGAGGCGTACGGCAACGATGACTGCTCTCTCTTCATGCCTAAACTCGACCCACGCAACAACGTCTATAGCGAGAAGCAGATACGCCTCATTGCCAAGATGCACAAGGCTGTCACCATCCTGCAGTTCAAACTTGAGGGGCAACTGATCGACCAGCGTCCCGAATGGCAGATGCAGGACCGCAAGGTGCTATCTTCCATTGATTTCACACGTCAGGCATGGGTCTTCGAGGGAAAGGAGTATCCATTGCTCGACAGCAACTTCCCCACCATCAACCCAGAGAATCCATACGAACTCACTCAAGAGGAACAGGAGTTGGTACGCAAACTGCATCATTCCTTCCGCATCTCTGCCAAACTGCAGAAACACATCAAATGCATCCTGCAGCATGGCTGCATGTATGCCATCTGCAACAGCAACCTCCTCTTCCACGCCTCAGTGCCCTTGAATGCTGACGGCACACTGCGTGAGGTGGAACTCATGGGACACCATTACAGCGGACGCAAACTCATGCACCAGATTGGCATGGTGGTACGTTCTGCCTTTACTGCCGACACACCAACTGACAAACGACAGTTTGCCAAAGACTACTTCTGGTATCTGTGGTGTGGTAAGGACTCTCCTCTTTTCGACAAGTCAAAGATGACAACTTTCGAACGCTATTTCATTGTCGACAAGAGTACTCACACCGAGGAGAAGGGGCACTACTACCTGATGCGTGACAATGCACAGATCTGCGACAACATCCTTGATGCCTTTGGCGTGGAGGGAGAACATCGCCACATCATCAACGGTCACGTACCTGTACACGTGGCACAGGGAGAGAATCCCATCAAGGCCGAAGGAAGACTTATGGTTATCGATGGCGGTTTTGCGGAGCCCTACCACCACACCACTGGCATAGCAGGCTACACTCTCGTCTACCACAGCCGTGGTTTCGAACTCATTCAGCATGAGCCATTCACCAGTACCAAGGAAGCCGTGCGCACAGGAACTGACATCAAGAGTAGCAAGCAAATCGTAGAGATGACAGGACAACGCATGATGGTTCGCGACACGGACAAAGGTCGCATCATGATGGAGCAGATCAAGGAACTGCAAGAGCTCCTCTACGCCTACCGACATGGTTTGATGAAATAACACTATTCATTTGAACAGCAAGAAACAACAGACAAGATGAAGAAACTAATAATCACATTAATGCTTTTGCTGCCACTCACCGTTACGGCTCAAGACTTTGTGGCACACCGTGGCAACATCAAGGACAGTTACAACTACTGGTTCTATGACCCACAGACTATCCATGATCCCAATGCTCACTTCCCCCTACTCATCTTCCTGCACGGAGCCAGCCTCTGCGGCAACAATCTCGACCGCGTGAAGAAGTATGGTTCCATTAGCGCGGTGGCCAAGGGGCGTATTATCGACAGTTACATCATGGCTCCACAGAACCCAGGTGGTTCATGGAAACCTGAGAAGATATGGAAAATCGTGGAATGGGCCAAGCAGCACTATGCGGTAGATACCACACGCATCTACGTTTATGGAATGAGTTTAGGTGGCTACGGCACGCTTGACATGGCTGCCGCCTATCCTGACAAGATTGCTGCTGCCATGGCCATGTGTGGTGGTGCCACAGCAAAAAATCTGGGTGACCTCAACCGCCTGCCACTTTGGATCATACATGGTACAGCCGACAAGGCAGTATCCGTAAACGCATCAGACCGCGTGGTGGAGGCCATCAAGCGTACGGGCGACTCCTCTCGCCTTATCTATTCACGCCTGCCGGGTGTTGACCATGGTCGTCTGGCTCGCATCTTCTACATGACGCTGCCTTACGACTGGCTCTTCAGCCATTCCACCAAGGATCCCAAGCGTGAGGTAAATCGATCCTTCACACTGACAAACAGCATGATGGACGATGCCTATAATGACATCCGAAAGATTCAACCAGAAGTAGAACCGGAATAGTTCACTTCTTTCCTTTATTAATAATGTAAATGCCTGCCGTAGCCAAGACTCCTGCTACGACATACTTCCAATAGAACGTCTCATGCAAGCAAAGGCATGAGGTGACGGCTCCTACCACCGGTATCAGCGAGTTGTAGATGGTGACTTTACCCACCGGATTACAACTCAGCAGTTTGTTGTAGAGCGAGAAACCAATAGTGGAGATGCCGATAAGCAGCAGAAGGAGAACGGCACCATAGAGCGTGACATGCGGTAAAACACCTCCCACAAATAGACTCGGAACGAGAAGGAGCAAACCACCCAAGGCAAGCGAATAGCCCGTACCAACAAACACATCGACACGCTGGCTCAAACCACGCGTAAGCAATGAAGCCGAAGCACCGCATAGGGCATTCATGATGATCATGCCATCGCCCAACCATGTGAAAGTGCCACTCTCTCCACCGCCAACATTTAAGGCCAAGATACCAGTAAATCCTAAGACGCACCCTATCACCTTACGCATGGTCATCTTGTCGCTCTTGAAGAAGACACAAGCGAGAATCACCACAGAAAAGACACTCAACGAATTGAGGATAGCGGCTCTTGAGCCCTCGCTATGCGAAAGGCCGAGATAGAAGAAAGCATAATGCAACGTGGTGTTAAGTAGCGAGAAGAGCAAGATGTACCACCAATCGCTTGCCTTACGAACGGCAAAAATCTTATGTGTATGACGGGCACATGCCAAGATGATTACACCCGACAAAAAGAAGCGAATACCGGCAAAAAGCATCTTACTGCCTGTCATATCGCTTGTGATGCCAAATTCCTCAAAGCCTAACTTGATGAGCGGATAGGCCCATCCCCACACCACGGCAGCAGTGAGCGCAAACAACGATACCCAGAGTGGTTGCTGAAAAATACTTTTTCCCATCTATCTAAATGTAAGTAAAGTTTGGAAGTTAAAGAAGTTAGAGGAAGTTAACTCCTTTTACTTCCTTAACTCCTTTAACTCCCTAATACTGAAGCATGCGAAGCTTGCGAAAGTTGAAAATATCACTTCTTGACAAGTTTCAAGCCTGCAGTGGTATAGGTCTTACCGTCCTTGCGGATCGTGATGCGACCATCCTGCATGAACTTACCGTTCTTAGCCTTATCAGTAACGGCAACATCGTTAATGGCATCGAGAACCTCACCCTCTGCCTTACCTACGAAACTTGCCTTCACGGTACTGCCCTTAGCTGTCTTGGCATCTATGGTGATCTTCACACCTGCGGGATCCTTCTCAACCTTCATCGTACCGCTAACGATGTAGTAGGCAGTATTATACAGCCAAGCATCGTATTCCTCGTAGTACTCAAAGTCAGTAGAAATATAAGCAGGGTAGTCATACTCGTCATCACCTCCGGGAGAGGCCTGCAGTGTACCATCCTCGTAGGTATCATTGAATTCATATGTGCCTACCGGCAGTACGGTGCCCTCTACGGCACTCATGAACGCTTCAACCTCCATCTCGAAGTCATCGCAAGAGAATATCATGTCGGTGCAAGGGAAACCCAAGTACTCTGTATAGTCTTCAAACTCAAGTTCATCAAAGGCGATGGTGAGGTTCGTTGCCTCGTCGGGCTCCCAATCGAAATTGTAATCACCGCCGCCGGTCTCGATTTCTGGATTCTCATCGAAGAAGAAGTCCACGCTGTAGCAGCGCATCTGCTTAAGACAGTTAATGGTGACGCTCTTACTGTCGATGTCAAGAATCGCCAGGACAGGATCCAGTTCTATGTCCTCTTCATCATCAGTTGCATACAATATCTCGCCGTGGTCGCAATCTGCCTCGAATCCTTTCTTTACCATACCATTGATTGTCAAGCCCTTGATAGGCTTAGTAGCAGTGAAAGTGATGGTATTGCCTGCGTTGCAGCCAAAATAAGTGTTGGTGATAGCACCAGTGGAGGTCTGCACCAGGATGTTGTTCACGATGAAGGCGTAGGGCATGTTGTTACCTGGAGCAGCAGTAACATCGGTAGCCTTGATGGTAGTAGGCTCAGAGTAGATGTAGCGGGTATTGAGGTCCTTCTCTGTGGGGCCAGTAGTAGTACCGCCACCAGTGTTACCTCCTTCACCACCTTCGCCGCCACCAGTGTTGCCACCGTCTACGGAACCTTCTACGGTGATCGACTTGATGTAGATAGACTTATCTGAACGTGTCAGGCTGATGACAATGTCACCACTAGCAGCAGCACCGCTGAAAGTCTTCACCATATCGTTCTCCTTGGTCAGTTCCTCACTACCGAATGACTTACCGCCTACGCTGACAGCCATGCTATTGCCGCTGGCAATGTTACAACTGCACACAACGACGATTTTGGTCACGTTGCTGGCCCCTTTGAGAGTGAGTTCAGCACTCTTGGTAAATTGAGCACCACGAGTGAGATTTGTAGTTTCGAAGCCATTAGGAGCTACAGATGTACTCCAAGGACTTGGGATTGACGTGCTGAAATCGTAAGTAACCTGGTCGGCAAAGGCGACGAGGGCGACAAACAGCAAACTGAAAATAGTAAAAATCTTCTTCATAAGTTTATTGTATTAGTACATATCCTTACAGATAATTATCAAATTAATGAAGATTACACCACCGATTTGGGGAATAGCGCATATTTCGCATGACAAAAGTACACATTATTTATTTATAGACAAAGAATATATACCATAAAAATAACACTTTGAGTGCAAAATACCCCTCTTACATTTGGTAATTAAAAAATAATTGCCTACTTTTGCACAAAATATACCATTAAAAACTAAAAACAAAAACACATGAAAAGACTGATTGTTTTAGCACTTACATTGTGCAGCGTAGCATTCAGCTACGCACAGAGCCTTTCTCCCAGCACCAAGTGGCACTGGCAAGAGGGTACCATCGTGATTGACTCGCCCAAGCGTCCTGCCGGACAGCAGAGTGCTCTTGGACTGACCGTCCCCAAGATCGACAACGTTCGCGTGGGCTTCGTCGGTTTGGGTATGCGTGGCCCTGGTGCAGTGAACCGTTTCTGTCACATCCCCGGCGTGGAGATCGTAGCCCTCTGCGACTATGTTGAAAAGAATGCTGAGGCATGCCAGAAGTATCTGCGTCAGGCAGGTTTGGCTCCTGCTACTATCTACAGCGGCGAGAAGGGTTACGAGGAGCTGTGCAAGCGTCCCGACATCGACCTCGTGTACGTTGCCACCGACTGGGATCACCACTTCCCCGTTGCCAAGTGCGCTCTTCTGAATGGTAAGCATACCGCTATCGAGGTTCCCTCGGCTATGAATCTGGAGCAGTGCTGGGAGCTCATCAACCTTTCAGAGAAGACCCGCAAGCACTGTATGATTCTCGAGAACTGCTGCTACGACTACTATGAGCTCAACGCTCTGGCTATGGCCCAGGCTGGCGTTTTCGGTGAGGTGCTCCGCGCAGAAGGTGCCTACATCCACAACCTGGACGATTTCTGGGACTACTACTGGAAGAACCCCTCTAACGACCCCGACAAGTTGGGTTGGCGTATGAAGTACAACATGGAGAACCGTGGTGATGTCTATGCTACCCACGGCCTCGGCCCCGTGGCACAGTGTCTCGACATCCATCGTGGTGACCGCTTCACTACCCTCGTGGCTATGGACACCAAGAGCGTTCATGGTAAGGAGTATGTCAAGAACAAGACTGGCAAGGACGTGGAGTATCGCAATGGTGACCACACTACTACCCTCATGCGCACTGCTAACGGCAAGGTGGTTGAAATCCAGCACAACGTAATGAATCCTCAGCCTTACAACCGATTGTTCAAGCTCACCGGTACTAAGGGTTATGCCACCAAGTATCCCGAAGAGCACTTTGCTGTAGAAGCTTCGGCTATGGCAAACACCGGCGCACCTCAGGTTGACAACCTCTCTACCCACAGTTTCCTTCCCCGCGCTCAGCATGAGGCATTGGTGAAGAAGTACTATCACCCCATCCTCACCAAGTATGGCGAGCTGGGTCGTGAGATGGGTCACGGCGGTATGGACTTCATGATGGATAGCCGTCTCGTATACTGCTTGCAGAATGGTTTGCAGCTCGACATGGACGTTTACGACCTTGCAGAGTGGTGCTGTCTGGCAGAGTTAGGTAGCATCTCTATGGATCACAACTGCGCAGCTGTAGAGTTCCCCGACTTCACTCGTGGTGAGTGGAACAAGGTGAAGGGCTTCCGTCACGCATACGCAAGCCCCGAGGACGAGGCTGCTCAGGAGGCTAAGGCTGCCAAGATTACCAAGGCACAGAAGGATGCTACTGCTGCTTGCAACCTCTGGGCTCTCTACGATGCGCAGAAGGTTGGCAATGCCAAGGCTGTCAAGGCATACCAGAAGGCTGTTGCTAAGGCTAAGAAGATGATGGCTAAGTAATAATTGTTCTTAACTGAAATTACGAAATTACGAAAAACTCTAATTCACAAGGAAAGTGAATAATGTTTTCGTAATTTCGTAATTTCTGTTTTATATTTTCTAACAACTATGAAAAAACTTCTACTCTTTTTCTCCTTCCTCACATGCACAACCCTCCATGCGCAGCATCGTTCCGGAGTGGAATGGGAAGGCAAGAACTGGATGAGCCTGCTTCCCGATGCGGCTCTCGTATCACAGCTCTCTCTGCCCGGTGCCCATGATGCGGCTACGGGCGAAGGTTGGGCCAGTGGAATTATCAACCAGGCCGGAAGGACAAACTCCCAGACACAAGATGTAAAAGTGGAAGAGATGTATGCCAATGGCGTACGCGTCTTCGACATACGTCCCTCGCTTTACAACAATGTACTCTACAACTCACACGGCCAGACGCGCCTCAACAAGACCGTAGAGTCGCTGCTCGATGAAATGGTTGCTTTCCTCAACGAGAACCCCACGGAGTTCTTCATCTTCCACGTCTTTAAGGGCGGTAGCGATTGGGAAGGTGAGGCATTTGGCAAGCTCATCACGCAAGACAAATACAAGAACTATCTCGCTTCGTTCAAGAAGACACTGACCGTAAAGGACATGCGCGGAAAGATGCTCTTCCTCTACCGTCACGACCATGCTGGCACCGCATGGAAGGGCGGTTACCTCCGCTGGTGGAACGAGAAGGGATATGACACCAACCGCGACTCCTACATCAATGCCAACGGAGCCAACAACTACGACTGGAACTATTTGAGTTCTGCAGCCATCTATGTGCAGGACTTCTCTAACACCACACCCGAAAATGGAGGTGTAGGGGAAAAACTACGCCTCATGCGTGACCTACTGGACTTCAGCACGGGCCACACCGTGAGCCAGAGCAGTCAGATAGTCTGGAGTATCAATTTCGCTTCGGCATATTCGCAGACCTTACTTGGTGTCTCGCTGAGCGATGGCTATCGTGACAATGCCACTTACACCAACAAACTCATCCTCGACTACCTCACGGCTGACAACTATGTGCCTGGTCCCACTGGTATTCTGATGATGGACTATGTCTGCGTGGACGAGACAAAGTTCAACAGCAACCGCTACAGCACCAACGGCAACAAGACATATGGCAAGCAGGTGGTAGAGGCTGTCGTCGACAACAACTTCCGATGTACCGAGCAACAGCTCACGCTGCCCACCTACACGAGCACCCTACCTATCGCATTCAGCAAGTACAGCAGTATCAAGAGTGGCGTCAAGACCTCGGCCATGCCTGCAGCCAACCGTCTCATGCCCGAGCACCGTGGCTACCCTATCTGGGGTGACTTCAATGGTGATGGCATGATGGACTTCTACTATAGCGGTACCAGTCAATGCCATGGCTGGACAAACTATCCCTCGATGGTTTGGAACCAGGGAGGTGGCAACCTCACCTATTCCTACGAGAACAACGGTTTGCCTGTAGGTGCCTACGGCATGGGCTCTACCACCCTCGACTACGATCAGGACGGCAACGTCGACTTCCTCTTCCTCAATCGCGGCGGTAACAATAGTTGGCATGAGGATTATTTTACGGGTGAACGTACCGAGATGGGCGAACTGCTCCTTGTACGCAACAATGGGGATGGTACTTTCCAAGTCATACCAGACGAGACGCTCCGCAACATCGGTTTCAAGTTAGGAGCAGATATGGAGTGGAACAACGGACGTAAGGCCACTACGCTGAACGTGGGCGACTATGACGCAGACGGTTATCCCGACATTGTCCTGCAGGGTATGAATGGCGATACGCGTTTTGTCAAAGTGCTGCACAACAAGCAGGGACAGGGCTTCGAATTAGCACAGCAACTGACTCCACAAGGCGAAGGTGGAGTAACGTTTGCCGACTTCAACGCCGACGGTCTGCTTGACATCGCCTCAGCAGGAAAGGGTAACAGCGGCATCATGGAACTACGTTTCTACCGCGGCACAGGCAATGCAGAAACTCCCTTCATCGAGATTACCAAGGAAGTAGCTGAGGCATGTGGTTTTGCCAGTGAGGATGCCTTCCATAGCCATTGGGGGACGTACGAGACCAGCATCGTGGCACTCGACTACGACCAGAATGGTGTTATCGACCTCTTCTTCAATGGCACCGGCAAGGACGCCTGGAACAAACAGTCCATCGTCCTCATCAACCATACCGCTCCTGAGGCAGAAGCCTTCTCGTTCCGTAAGATGTCCAGTGGCATTACACCTATCTGCTTGGCCAGTGACCGCCTTTTCTCACTTGTCGACCTCAATGGTGACGACTACGTGGATGCCATTCAGCAGGGATGGACTTGCCAGGCCCGTGACTGGCGCTATGCTGTAAGCTACACAAACGGTTCATTGAACAGCTATAAAAGTACGCTCTTCAGTACTGACGAGGAAGGTAATTCCAAGATAGGTGGCACGTTCCAGGATGCAGGCACCATGTCGTTTGGCGACTTCAACGGTGACGGTCTCCTCGACCTCGCCGCTGTGGGATATACCAGTCGTGGTGAGAATGCAGAAGTGTTCTACAACACCACGAAGAACACCACCGTAGTAGCCCCTGAGGCTCCACAGCAAGTATCTGCCGAACGCTCAGAGGACGGCACGATCACCATCTCTTGGACAGCCTCTCAGTTGGCCAAGACAGGAGGCAAGCCCATGTATAACCTCTACATCAAGAATATCAAGACGGATGATACACGCATGCTCGTGGCTGCAGTCGACAGTACCGGTGCGCAGAAGGGATATGCAGCCTTCTCCACCTACTTCCTCAGTCCTGAGGAGCAGCCTACATACGTGCTGCGCAACTTCCCCGACGAAGACTACATTATCGGTGTACAGGCTGTCAGCTACAACTATGCAGCCAGCCCCTTCACCACTGTGCAGATCCTCAGTCAGGAGACACTCACAGGCATTGCCGCTCACAGGTCTCACAAGACAGACAATACTCTTTACGACCTCAGTGGACGCCGCGCAGCTATAAAGAAGGGCATCTACCTGCAAGGTGGCAAGAAGATACTACGCTAACTGCCTGTTTCCCCTCATGTCTAATTTCATGAGGGGCGCCCTCCGTCTGGTATAGAAACCAAAATTGGACGCTTACCAATCATCTCCTCTACAACACAAAATGTCTAAAAAACGAAATGAGAGTTGAGTCGCAACAGACGTGTGACTCAACTCTCAAAAAAAGAGCTGCCATCCAAACGGACAGCAGCTTATAAAAAATAGGATGCTAAATCAAAATTACAGGCTCTCACCGAAGTCCTTACGGAACTTCTCAGCCAACTTCTCCTGCCAGAAGCCAATCTCCTTCATGCGGCCGAAGAAGAAGCGAAGCACTGCGGGCTCCTCAACCCACTCGAGACCACCGATGAGTTCGCGATTGTCCCACAACCACTTCACGCGGTCAGCCACATACTTGAGTTGAGAGAGTGTGTAGACACGACGGGGAACAGCCAGACGCTGCAACTCGAGCTCTGCGTAACGCTCAGTGCCATCGGGCTCGCGCTGCTCAGACACGGTACCACGCTCCATACCACGAATACCACCGGCAATGTAGAGAGCGGCGCCCACTGCAGCAGCAGGATACTGGTTGTGAGGCATATCAGGCACGAAAGCACCAGCATTCAAGTGACAACCCAGACCACCGGGAGGAAGGATGACAGGCACGCCGTAGTCATCCAGTTCCTTTGCCAAATAGTTGATGAACTCAGGGCCATGAGAGATGTAATCCATGTCGAGAGACTCATAGAGACCTACAGCCATAGACTCCATGGTGCGAACGTCAATACCACCATAGGTAAGGAAACCTTCGTAGAGGGGAATGTAGGTCTGGAGTTCCTTGTACCACTTCTCATCCTTAGAGCAGATAATACCACCCTTAGAGAAGCTGAGCTTACGAGCCGAGAAGTAAATGATATCGAAACGATCAGCCAAAAGCTTGTAAATTTCGCCAACCTCCATATACTTGCAACGAGCCTCGCGGGTCTTCATGAAGTAGATGTTGTCCTGCAAGAGAGATGCATCGAGAACTGACTTCACACCCTTGTCGTGACAGATGTCAGTAACAGCAAGCATATTCTCAAGACTAACGGGTTGACCGCCAATCAAGTTGGTACCAGCCTCTACACGAACGTAAGCCACATTGTCCTTACCAATCTCATCGATGCGCTTCTTCAGCAACTCCAAGTCATAATCACCCTTGAATGGATCGTCGCTCTGAGGGATGAGCCCCTTGGGCTGAACGAGTTCCTCAACGGTAGCACCGCAACGGGTGGCATGAGCCTTGGTGGTGGTAAAGTGGAAATTCATGATAGCCACCTTGCCAGGAGCGCAGTAAGCCTCGGCAAGGATGTTCTCTGCAGCACGGCCCTGGTGACAGGGAAGTACGTAGTCACAGCCAAATACGTCCTTGATAGCCTTCTGCACGCGGAGGAAAGTTGCAGAACCTGCATAAGAATCATCTGCCTGGAAGCTTGCTGCGAACTGATTATCAGACATACAGTTGACACCTGAATCGGTCAACATGTCGAGATAAACGTCCTTGTTCTGCAACAGGAAGGTATTGTTACCTGCCTCCTGGATCTTCTTCAAACGATCCTCAACGGGAAGCAATGACAACTTCTGAATCATGCGTACCTTGTGCATTTCCAAAGGCACCTGATTTTCACTCTGGTAAAATTTAACAGCCATTTTTGTGTTTTTTTAATATTAAATTATTAGTAGAAATTATTGATCTTACTCCTTACGATACTGGCACTGCTGAAAGCAGAGGTGGCACGTATCTGCGAGAGCATCTCGCTGGCTTCCTCATGCGACTTATAGTCACCTACGCTGCACACCCAATGGGGTGCATTAAAGTAGACGTAGGCATTGACTGCAGGGAAGTAGTTCTTGAAGCGGCGTGCCCAACTCTTGACCGTAGCCTTATCCTGTGCAGTATTACCTGCCATATAGATCTGTACACGGTAGCCGTTCACCTTGGTGTGAGGACCTGAGGTTTTCTCGTTTTTCTTCACGACATTCTCCACTGTAGTAGTCACCGTATCGCGACTAACCACGGGGGCAGCTGTGCCATTCACCAGTTCCTCAATCTCGGCATCTTGATGCACCACGACGACAGCACCTGACGAGCCCTGTCTCTTGAGTTGGTCAGTATACTTCTCCTGTGCCTTGCCCACAAAGGGACAAGACACAAAGAGAAGTAAGAGTATGAGTTTCAAATATTTCATTAGTTCCAAGCGTCAATGATGCCCTTGAAGTCAGCGCACTTGAGAGCAGCGCCACCAATCAGACCACCATCCACATCGGGCTTTGAGAAGATCTCCTTAGCGTTGCTGGGCTTGCAAGAACCACCGTAGAGGATAGAAATCTCCTCAGCAGCCTTCTCACCGAAACGGCCAGCGATGACGCCACGGATGAATGCATGCATATCCTGAGCCTGCTCAGCAGTAGCGGTCTTGCCGGTACCGATAGCCCATACGGGCTCGTAAGCCAAGATAACATTAGCGAGCTGCTCCTCGGTCAGGTCGAAGAGAGAATCAGCGAGCTGAGCACCTACTACCTCGTTCTGCTTGTTAGCCTCACGCTCCTCGAGCACCTCACCGATGCAGAAGATTACCTTCAGACCGTTAGCGAGAGCCAAGTTGGTCTTCTCCTTAAGGATCTCAGCGGTCTCACCATAGTAAGCACGACGCTCTGAGTGACCCAGGATGACATACTGAGCACCAGTGCTCTTCACCTGAGCAGCACTTACCTCACCGGTGTAAGCACCCTTTTCCTTGTCAGCGCAGTTCTCAGCACCCAGGCCGATAACGGTACCCTCGGTGATACCTGCTACGGTAGCCAAGTGGATGAAAGGAGTACAGATGATCACGTCGCAGTTGGGCTTCTCAGCAGCCAGTGCGTCCTTCAACTCGGTAGCCAATGCTACACCTTCCTGCAGGTTCAGGTTCATCTTCCAGTTACCTGCTACGATTTTCTTTCTCATTGTTTTTTTGTTTAATTGTTTAACAATATTATTTTTTCTTTTTCTTCTTCTATTCAACATGATGGACACTCCCCACCAAGTACGGTCGAGGAAGGTGATGATGATGAGTGGGATGATAAACCACAAGAGGAACTTTGTGGCCACACGAGCATGGCTTTCCACATGGAGGGCCCCGAGTTCCGTCTTATCCAAGGAAGGAGAGTCCTCATAGAGTTCCGGCATATCCGTAAACGGCCACTTGCCAATCACTACGCCTCCCTTGAGCAGGAGAAGTCCAGGATTGGAGCGTATCATCGTCTTCAACGTGAGTTCGTCGGTATGGCAGAAGGGATATTCCGCACCCGTCAGGTCTTGCCAATGCAAGATACCCTCATCACCACTGCTGGTAAGACAGTAGAAACGGTAGCCCTTCTCCTGCGAATAATCATAGATGCGGTTATAGGCATCCATATATCCATCATCAGCCTCCTCCAGTGAGGGAGCCGACAACAGGAAGGTATAACCCTCATCGGCCAGCACCTCATCGACGATATCTTCACCCTCAGGCCAAGTATACATCTGAAGGTTATCGATTGCAGCAGGGATGAACTCACCAGTCTGCTCAGTCTTGCTGTCCACAAAGGTCCATGTGCTATCGGGATAATCCTCCAGACTGAACCACTCCTGACGCCCGTCTTTCTCCATCAGGAAAGTGGTTACAAACTCCACATCACCCCGGGGCTGCATCTGTTCAACTATGTTCGAACCGAGCCGGAACGGACGGAAATCGATGAGCGGTAAGCGCCACAATCCGTACAAGCCAATGCACAACACGAAGAACTGAGAATACAGAAGGATAATCCACTGACGGCCTTCACTGATGATGCGCAGCTCCTTCTGGTGCCACTTCACCAGAACGCACGCACTGAGGAGCAGAATGACATTCTTTATGAAGGTCTGCCAGTTCGTCAACACCCATGCATCGCCAAAACACCCGCAGTCAGAAACGGGATTGACCAAGGCCAGATAGAGCGTCAGCGGCGTGAAGACGGCCATAAAGGCGAGTACGAAACGTGAGGTGACCTTGCGGTAGATGCCAAACAAGGTACATAGGCCTAAACGGAACTCAAAGAGTGCCAGCAGCATACCCGCTATAATCGCCACCGTACCAGAAACCCATCCACCCAGTCCAAAAGATTCGGCATAGTCCTGGAGTTTGTACTCCGTGCCATGTGGGTCAATCATCTTCGTCACGCCAGAGAAAATGAAAGCCACTGCCACCAACAAGCGGCATACGTTTACGGCTATCCATAGTACCTTTCCCTTCACAACGATTTACTTGACGATTTGACGATCTTCAACCTTCAATTCCCAATCTTCAATTTTCAACATCCAATTTTCAATCTTCCCCGAACGTTAGTTTGATCAAGCCAAAGACAGCATAATTCATCATGTCCATATAGTTTGCATCGATGCCCTCTGACACCAATGTCCCTCCTTCGAGAGATTCTATTTGCTTTGTTCTGAATATCTTCATCAAGATGAGATCCGTATAACTGCTCACACGCATCGAGCGCCAAGCCTCATCGTAGTCATGATTCTTACGCAGCATCAACTGCAAGGCCTCATTGGCATGACGGTCGTAGCACTCCAGTGCCTGTTCTGCATTCATGACATCAGCGGTGTCGGCAAAGCCCAATTCCAACTGAATAAGACCAATGACTGCATAATTCACAATTCCAATAAACTCGGGACGGATGCCCTCATCGACCATCGTCACACCCTTCGTCTCGATGCTACGGATACGGTTGGCCTTGATGAAAATCTGGTCGGTGACACTGCTGGGACGCATGATGCGCCAAGCGGCTCCATAGTCATGAAGTTTCTTAGAGAAGAGCGTACGGCACTCGGTCATGATTTGCTGGAATTGTTCTTGTGTGGTCATATATCTTGAATGAAGTCATATTCAATGGGCAAAATTACAAAAAAATCCGCTTAATAACAAAAATCAGACACGAATTTACACGAATTTACACAGATTTTGTCACTCATTTAACTAGAGCAAGCTTATTTCGTGTAAATTCGTGTAAATTCGTGTCTGAAAAAATCAGCGGAAATTATCCGAATTATGATTAGATTAAGAGCACTTGAGTACCTGTCCGGGACGCAATGTAGCCTTCTCGCTGATATGGTTCATCTTGCAAAGTTTGTCCACGGTGGTGTTGTACTTATGTGCAATGCTATAAAGCGTGTCACCCTTCTTGACCGAGTGAACTTTCTTCTTCGAAGCTTTCTCCTTCTTCTCTGCCTTAGGCTTGGCTACACGCTCAACCTTCGCAGCAGGAACCTCCACCATGGGTTCTTCCACGGGAGCTAAAGCCACGTCCTGTGACACGTGTCCGATATTCTCCTGTGCCATCATGGGAGCAGGTGTGGCAGCGTGGTGAGGATTGCCCAGCAGGCTGCCCTTGCCACTGGAACGATAGACATAGAAGTCACCCTTGGCATCCTGAGCCTGGAAATCGAAGAGAAGCTCTGGGTCGATGTACTCGCCCAAGAGACGTGTCTCGAAATGAAGATGCGAACCGGTAGAACGTCCGGTGTTACCACCCAAACCAATGGGTTCACCGGCACGTACGCTCTGATTTTCCTTCACCAGATGCTTGGACATGTGGCCATAGACGGTTTCCAGACCATTTTCATGACGAATGATCACGTAGTTACCATAGCCCTTGGGCTCGTATGCCACGATACGGATCTTACCACTGAAGGCAGCACGCACGGTGTCACCCACATAGAGCTTGATGTCCGTACCATAATGGTTGCGTCCGAACTGCTTACGGTAGCCGAAGTGAGAGGTTACGAGACGGCTGTCGCAAGGCATGCAGAAGTTGCGAAGATCAATCTTATACTCAGAAGGCAAATTCACACCGTAGTTGCGACCATGCTTGTTGTTCCACTCAGGATACAAACCAGCACTGGGTGCCTCGCTGCTGTAGTCAGACATCGGCAGGATACCAGAACCGGGCAACATGCGGTGTAGACTAATGGAGTCGATGGCACGCATCTTCTTATCGATAGGAGCCTGTCGAGCCAACAGGTCCTGCGCCTGAGTTGGGATGCAGGCCAACGCCACAACTACGGCTGCAATTACTGTTCTTATCTTTACTTTCATGGTGGTTATTTAGTCGCGGTTGTACTCATCGGGAGCATAGAGACGATCGAGGTTGCAAGCACCGAAATCAAAGATCTCACCCTCCTTGAAGAAACGCTTCAACTCATCGTATGCCGTATGAGGGCCATCGCTGGCATGAACGACATTCTGCTGGTTGCTCACACAATAGTCACCACGAATGGTACCGGGAGCAGCGTTACGGCCATTGGTGGTACCTGCCATCATACGTACGACACGGATGGCATCCACACCTTCCAATGCCAATGCCACTACAGGAGTAGCGGTCATAGAATCCTTCAGAGACTGGAAGAAGGGCTTCTCCTTAAGATGAGAGTAGTGGTCATCCAAAATCTCATCATTGAGTTGCATCATCTTCATACCTACGATGCGAAGTCCGCGCTTCTCAAATCGGTTAATAATCTCACCCATCAGCATTCGCTGAACAATGCCCGGTTTGAGCAGTACAAGAGTCCTTTCCATTGGTTTATGTTTTTCTAAATTAATTTTTCATAATTATAAAAGAACGAGGTACACTTTACCCCGAAGTCGCTGCAAAGTTACGACATTTTTCCAAAAATGCCGCAGAAATTAATGATTTTTTTGATCTTTAAGGACTTATTTGCTAAACCGATATTACGAAATAGAGGACCAGTCCTGCTGATCTTTACCCAATAGGGAGAGGCGATGCCAAAAGAGGGCATACTCAGGTTTAGACTGTTCGGGATCGGCCTCCAACACCTCACGCGCCATGTCACGGGCCTGCTGTACAATCTGCCCATCGCGTGCCAAATTAGCCACGCGCAGTTCAAAAGCAGTACCGCTCTGCTGCGTACCTTCAAGGTCACCGGGACCACGGAACTTCAGGTCGGCCTCGGCAATCTCAAAGCCATCATTTGTCTCCGTCATAATCTGGATGCGCTTACGTGTCTCCTGACTCAGGTCGTGTTTCGTCACGAGGATGCAATACGACTGTTCTGCACCACGTCCTACGCGACCACGTAACTGATGAAGCTGCGCCAAACCAAATCGCTCAGCATTCTCAATCACCATCACACTGGCATTCGGCACATTCACGCCCACCTCAATCACCGTGGTGGCCACGAGAATCTGTGTCTCGCCACTGGCAAAACGCTGCATCTCGGCATCCTTGTCGGCAGCTTTCATCTTGCCATGCACACGGCTTATCTTGTAATCAGGAAAGGCCTGACAGAGTGTCTCATACCCATCCTCCAGGTTCTTCATGTCAAGTTTCTCGCTCTCCTGAATAAGAGGATACACGACGTAGACCTGACGCCCCAGATTGACCTGCTGGCGTATACCATCGTAAAGTGTAAAACGGTGGTTATCATAGTGGTGTACCGTAGCAATAGGCTTGCGTCCAGGAGGCAATTCATTGATGATGGACACATCGAGGTCGCCGTAAAGCGTCATGGCCAAGGTACGGGGAATAGGCGTTGCCGTCATGACCAGCACATGGGGAGGGATGACGTTCTTACGCCACATACGTGCACGCTGTGCCACACCGAAACGATGCTGCTCGTCGATGACAACAAGACCCAGATTGCGGAACTCCACATTATCTTCTATTACCGCGTGCGTACCCACGAGGATATTAATCTCACCAGCGGCGAGGGCCTCCAACACAGCCTTACGTCGCTTGCCCTTCACCATACCGGTAAGGAGTTCCACACGCAAGGGCATATCGCCCAAAAAACTGCGGAACGTCTCAAGATGCTGTTCTGCCAGGATCTCCGTAGGAGCCATGATGCAAGCTTGCAGTCCATTGTCGATGGCCAGCAGCATGACGAGCAGAGCCACGAGCGTCTTGCCACTGCCCACATCACCTTGAAGGAGACGGTTCATCTGGCGTCCGCTCTTCATGTCAGCCTGCATCTCCTTGACGACACGCTGCTGTGCGCCGGTCAGGGTGAAAGGCAAATGATTGTGGTAGAAATCCATAAACATAGCCCCCACACGAGGACACGGAATGCCATGCACCTCCTTCTGCCTGTCGTGTGTGAACTTCAGGATGTTGAGTTGGATATAGAACAGTTCCTCCAGCTTCAATCTGTACGTGGCACGACTCAACGCATCGGCATTCGGCGGATAGTGCATGGTGCGTATAGCCTCATCACGGCTCATGAGCATGTAGCGCTCCACAAACCATGGTGGGAGCGTCTCGTGCAACTTCGACGTCAGTTGACGGAACAAGGTGTTAGTGAGTTTCTCTATCGTACGCGAATTGATGCCACGCTTGGCTGCCTTGACAGGAATGCTATAATAGGGTTGCATGCCCATGGTGCTAAGAGTGATGGTCTTGGCATCATCGATGTCAGGATGCGTGATGTTAAAGCGCCCTGAAGCATTGAAATAGGTGGGTTTACCAAAGACAATGTACTCCTTCTCTTCCTGATACGCCTCACGAACCCATTTCACACCGTGAAACCACACCAGGTCGACCATCCCATGTCCGTCGGTGAAGTGGGCTACAAGGCGTTGCTTGTGCCCCTTTCCTTCGACCTCAAAACTGAGAATCTTGCCTTTAAGTTGCACAAAAGGCATGTCGCCGCTCAGTTCATGGATGTAATAGATACGGGTACGATCAATGTGCTTGAAGGGAAAGTATTCCAACAAATCCCCACAAGTATGAATATTCATTTCATCTCCCAGCAGTTTGGCCCGTGCAGGGCCAACGCCGGTAAGATAGGTTATGTCGGTAGAGGTGTTCAAGAAATCTCGCTATAGATCATGCCATCGCGCAGAGCCTGCACCTTCTCCTTGCCCACATATTTCTCTGCAATGGCATAGCCAAACTCAAAGGCAGCAGCAGGACCCTTAGCAGTAATGAACTGACCATCTTGCTCAACGATGGCGCCAGTATAAGTGGCACCTTTCAGGTTACCTTCGCAACCAGGATAGCAAGTAGCCTTGAGACCCTTCAGCAAGCCCATGTGGCCAAACACCATGGGAGCTGCGCAGATGGCTGCAAGCGGTTTGCCCTGATCGTAAAGTTGCTGGATGCCCTTACGCAAATCCTCGCAAGCATCGAGGTTGGTAGAGCCTGGCAGACCACCGGGAAGGATGATCATCTCTGCATCATCAAAATCGATGGCAGGAAGAATGCGCTCAGCCAGCACGGGAATGCCATGAGCACCCATTACCACCTGATTGTCGGTGATGGACACGGTCTCCACTTTTATCTCAGCACGGCGGAGAATATCTACTACGGCAAGGGCTTCAATCTCTTCAAAGCCTTCTGCAAGGAAAAGGTAAATCATATTGTTGAGGTTATAAGGTTTGAGGTTATAAGGTTTTGAGGCAATCGAGATAACGATGGATAGTCTCCTCGAGGCCGAGGTAGAGGGCATCGCAAATGAGGGCATGACCAATGCTTACCTCATTAATATATGGCATACGCTCGTGCATATACGCGAGATTCTCAAGGCTAAGGTCATGACCGCAGTTCAAGCCCAAGCCCAAGCTTTTGGCTTTCTCACCAGCTGCCACAAAGGGGGCAATGGCAGCCTCACGATCCTTGGGATAGTTGGTGGCGTAGGGTTCAGTGTACAGTTCCACACGGTCTGCACCTGCTTTGGCAGCCCATTCAACCATCTCGGGATCAGCATCCACGAAGATGCTCACACGGATGCCCTTCGAATGGAAACGTTCTGTCACCTCAGTGAGAAAGTCGATGTGGGTCTTCGTGTCCCAACCGCTGTTGCTCGTAATCTGCTCATGGGTATCGGGCACCAGAGTTACTTGAGCCGGCACGGTCTGCAGCACCAGTTCCACAAATTCTGGTTCGGGATTACCCTCTATGTTGAACTCCGTCGTCAAACGGGGTTTCAGGTCGAAAACATCCTTATGACGGATGTGGCGCTCATCGGGACGAGGATGAACCGTGATGCCCTGAGCACCAAAACGCTCGCAGTCCAAAGCCACCTTCACGACATCAGGATTATTGGCTCCTCTCGCATTGCGAATTGTAGCCACTTTATTGATATTAACACTTAATTTTGTCATTTCTCGAAAATATTTCGGTTGTGTGGCTGCAAAATTAATAAAAATTCCGTATATCTGCAATAAAATCTGCCCTAATTAACTGAAACATGCGCAACATCAGGGACTTTAGAGAGTAACCATTAACAAAACTGGGTCAAAAGTGACTTTCTCGTATTGTCGAAAAATAGTCCTTTTCCCGAAAACATTTACTTTTTATTGTCGCAAAATTATGGCAAATCTTAGCGCAGTTATTGTCCCTGCAAAGGTTCTAAAGGGGGGCAAACACAAGATTCGTATCGCTGTATCTCATAACTCAAAGACACGATACATAGTAACAGACATCACTATCGACTCCGACAAGGAGTTTAAGGACGGACGCATAGTGAAGCGTCCAGACGCAGCAATCAAGAACGTCAAGTTGAGAGGCTTGCTCGATAAGTACCAGGGGGCACTCGATAACCTCGGCTTCGTAGAGTCGCTAACGTGTGAAGAACTGGTGGCGCAACTCAAAGACCATGACAGGTTCCACCATCGCACTGTTCGCTCGATCTACGAGGAATACAAGTCTGTCAAGACAATCAAAGCCTCATCACTTGTAAACTATGACGCAAAGATGAGGAGCATACTCAACTATCTCGGTGACTCGTTCCTGATGGAGAACGTCAGCTATTCTACCATTATTGGGCTTGACAAGCATCTATCAGAACTCGGTAATTCGTCATCTACAATACGCAGTAAGCAGATATTCCTGATGATGCTATACTTCTTCGCACAAAAGTGTATGTACATTCCGTTCAAGGCTGACCCTTGGTTTGGCTACCAGTTCCCTGAACAGCAAGTACGTGACTCATGGTTGAGTGTCGAAGAAGTAGCGAGGATTCGCGACCATACCTTCCATACAAAGAGCCGCAGCCTAACAAGAGACGTGTTTATGCTGTCGTACTATCTCGGTGGTATTAACGTGATAGATCTTCTTCGTATCAATTTCAACGAGAACAAAACTCATCTTGTGTACGAACGCTCAAAGACAGAGAATAGAGTCAAGGTAAACAAGTACGTTGAGTTCGATATGCCAGATGAGGCTCTTGAACTCATCAACAAGTATAAGCGTGAGGATGGCTACTTGTTCAAGAAGTGTGGTGCCAGGGATAGAAACTTCCACCAAGTTTTTGACTATAACATGAGACGCATCGCTGAAGAACTCGGAATCAAGAGGCTCATCTTCTACTCTGCACGAAAGTCATTCTCACAACACGCACTCGAACTTGGAATATCAACCAACATCATAGACTTCATTCTTGGACATAAGTTGGACACCAAAGGTACAAGTACATACAACTATTGCTATGTTACACCGGAACTTGCAACAGAAGCAGTGCAAAAAGTTTGCTTATCTCTGAGAAATTG
>JAZQQO010000042.1:0-60790 GCA_045629085.1 Bacteroidaceae bacterium | reverse complement strand
CGTTAGTCGCCTCTCATGTGAGGGGCGTGGATTGAAACACCATAAAGTCACCGTACTTGGCGTTGGGACAATGTCGCCTCTCATGTGAGGGGCGTGGATTGAAACAACCTCGGCTGCGATGGTGCCTTCGCTATCCACGTCGCCTCTCATGTGAGGGGCGTGGATTGAAACTATGACAAATTCCACATTGCCCTCCCAGTCGAAAGTCGCCTCTCATGTGAGGGGCGTGGATTGAAACTGAACAATTCACGGTGCCACACTTCCACCACTGCGTCGCCTCTCATGTGAGGGGCGTGGATTGAAACCCGTATAACCCAGGCGCGGCCGCAGCGTCAGCGGTCGCCTCTCATGTGAGGGGCGTGGATTGAAACTTGCTGCAGCAACATGCAGAAAATGCACATCAAGTCGCCTCTCATGTGAGGGGCGTGGATTGAAACAAGTGGTACAAAGGAAGACCACGTTGGGTTACTGGTCGCCTCTCATGTGAGGGGCGTGGATTGAAACAACTTGCCAATCCTCGGTAAGGGCTCGTTTATGTCGCCTCTCATGTGAGGGGCGTGGATTGAAACAGGCCACGCAGGCCCCGTTTGGGGTTACAGGGCTGTCGCCTCTCATGTGAGGGGCGTGGATTGAAACAACATCAACTATGAATCTTGAGAATGGGAACTGTCGCCTCTCATGTGAGGGGCGTGGATTGAAACAAGTGGTGTCCAAGTGGGTTTGAATGGTTATTTGTCGCCTCTCATGTGAGGGGCGTGGATTGAAACTGCTTTTGCAAGGTAATCTAAAGAAGGACTTTAGTCGCCTCTCATGTGAGGGGCGTGGATTGAAACCTGACGGCTCGGCCGCAGACCCCAACTACACCCCGTCGCCTCTCATGTGAGGGGCGTGGATTGAAACAATCCGTATTCAACATTTTGGATCTGTAAACGGTCGCCTCTCATGTGAGGGGCGTGGATTGAAACTATGCGAGACGGAGGCGAGTTACCAGATTATGTGTGTCGCCTCTCATGTGAGGGGCGTGGATTGAAACACGCAAGGCATATACGACCTCGACGGAAATCCTCGTCGCCTCTCATGTGAGGGGCGTGGATTGAAACTTTTATTACATAATCATAAATGAGCTACACAAAGTCGCCTCTCATGTGAGGGGCGTGGATTGAAACTGGCATTACTGCAGCCATCTGCTCGGGCATCAATGTCGCCTCTCATGTGAGGGGCGTGGATTGAAACACCCCGCAGGCGCCACCCCCGCTATCATCATCGTCGCCTCTCATGTGAGGGGCGTGGATTGAAACTTTCGGTAGGTAACTATACAACTATTGACAAAGAGTCGCCTCTCATGTGAGGGGCGTGGATTGAAACCTTTTGGCACAAAGCACTCTGAAACGGGGATACGTCGCCTCTCATGTGAGGGGCGTGGATTGAAACACCTGGGGCATGATTATAGGCGTGTCGGCCATTGGTCGCCTCTCATGTGAGGGGCGTGGATTGAAACTGTATCGACAGAAGACGGACCGATAAAACATCCTGCGTCGCCTCTCATGTGAGGGGCGTGGATTGAAACACCTTTTACGCGGATGTTATACCCAAAATTGTACCGTCGCCTCTCATGTGAGGGGCGTGGATTGAAACTCTACATCGGTTACACGAGCATCTATACCTTTTAAGTCGCCTCTCATGTGAGGGGCGTGGATTGAAACACGCTCTCTGCCGCAAGTTTAACCGCTACTATCGTCGCCTCTCATGTGAGGGGCGTGGATTGAAACTCTAATGGCTCAAACATGAATGTGTCGGTTACTGTCGCCTCTCATGTGAGGGGCGTGGATTGAAACATCTCGATGGGTCGATAGAGCGTGGCCGCCCGCGTCGCCTCTCATGTGAGGGGCGTGGATTGAAACACGTGCCCACCCTCCAGAGCGTAGAGCTCTCAGGCGTCGCCTCTCATGTGAGGGGCGTGGATTGAAACGTAGGAAAACATCTCATTCCAGCGACCACCAATGTCGCCTCTCATGTGAGGGGCGTGGATTGAAACGACAGCGAGCGGTTTATTGTCGATGCCGTCTGTCCGGTCGCCTCTCATGTGAGGGGCGTGGATTGAAACTCAACAAGGAACTGAATTCGCCCAACATCAAACGTCGCCTCTCATGTGAGGGGCGTGGATTGAAACTAACTCGATGCTTAACACCATCAGAACTAAAAGTCGCCTCTCATGTGAGGGGTATGGATTTATGATTATAGAGGCTAATATCCATATCATTTCAAAATTTAAATCCCGAAGCAGTAATATATCCTTCAGCTTCGGGATTTTTGTTGTCTCTAGTTAGTTATGGGGATTCATTCTATTTCCTCTTCTTCAACCCGCAATGGAACTGGTCGAGGGTGGTGGCGGCGGGAAGATAGTTGCCGGGACGGGACTCAGCGTGGGATTGGAGCAAAATGGAGAATGGCAGCGCTCACCGGCATGCCATTCTTCTCTACATACCTGCGCACCGCACCGCCGAAGTCCCAGCCATTCTCAGCAGCATCATCAGCCACCTCCCTGCGCTCGTCCTCCGTCATGTACTCGTAGATATCCATCGGATCCTTACTTATCGATATTCTGTTTTGCTCACTGCAGTTTGCAATGCCTTGTGTTTCACCGCTATTATCTAAATCAGAAACTTTATTTTCATCATCAAATTTCACATATTTGCCAGAACTCTCTATATTTGCAACTGTGTTTAGGTCCAGGTAGTCAACGTCAGCGAGAGTCTTTCGCTGTTTGTCTATCAGGGCCTGAATTTTTTTGTGTTACCGCCAATCAGCTTACCCTGCAGTATCCACAATACCCAGTCCTGAGTAATCCTCGGGAATACGCTCCTGATACTGTTTATTTCAAGCGTCGTTCCGCCTACAGTCGGACGGATAAACAGCCCAACCAGGAAGTTCATAAATTTTGCATTGTCTCATTCTTAGGATGCCAATATTGAACCAAAGCCAACGTACGCTGTCTTTGCATATTTTTCGTCACTTGCATTAAAGTCTGTCCATCTGCTAGGTTCGTTTTTGTCAAAGACCGTGAATTCATCATGCGTTGTATAACGAACAACCAATGGTCGTCCCTGGTCATCCACCACCTTCGAGGCATTCTCCCGATCTTTCTCCCAGTCACCAAACAACACTTTGAACTCAAGGCGAAAAAACAGCATCCTCGCTGATCGATTTTCTTGCGTTATTCTGCTTCCCCGACCTTACACTCTGCGCATTCACACTATTATTTTCTACAGAATTAACATTTTTATCAGCATCTTCTTCCGCATTAGCAATTTATTGCTATCTTTGCTGCCGAGAAAAGAGGTTTGCGGAAGAGCCGTGTCACTCTGCAAGTCATCTTTCTGATTGGTTCCAGTGTTCATCGTCTTGGTTCCAGCCTCTTCTCTTTTTCTATATGCAGTAAGCAGCCAGGTTTTTCTTTCTCCATACCAATCAAGGCTAATCGCAGACTCATGCGTATCATTCTCCAGTCTTATTCTGTTTTTACCGGCCTTCTTCACACGCATACTATCCAGCATCCCCTGCAAATCTTCAACTACTTCTGGATGATATTTGACAAGTTTCGACAGACCATATCCGTCGCTCTTGCCGGTCCCTTCATACCCCCAAACGAGGTCTATATCACCAACATTTGGGTGATGCAGAGCGGCAATGACATCTCCACCCTGATTTGCATACAGCACCTTCACTGCCTTCTTCGCATCCTTGCCCCACTTGGCATACTCATCCTTGGTCATCTTCAGGTCAGTGAATCTCGCACCAGGATACTTTTTCTCCCACTCAGCCTTGCGCCTCATGAAGTCAGACTTGTCCTCAGCACTAACAGAACCGACGTTGGCAGTCGATACAGGCACACCCATCTTGACGAGCTCCTCGAGCACATCTACAGGCACCAGGTTGAATGGCATCACCAGGTCAGTGCCCTCCAGCTTCTTGGCTATCTTCTGGGCCACCTTCTTAACAAGCTGCTGTTATGAGAAGGATTCTTCCGATCTTTGCTGCATCAGTTGAGGAATACGAATACTGACAAAAGAACAGAAGAGCCTTTGTCCTTATGTTCGTATGACGCTACGAATAGACAAAAGAACGTGGTGTCAATGCCCTTTGACCTTATATCACAACGAAGTTCAATGATGCAGCCTAAGTTCTATTATAAATGCGAATTGGCACAGGCCTACTTCCCAGTGTCGACTTGTGCCATAGCGTCGTCGGTCCATCGCTTGACGCGCTGGATCCGCTGCAATACTGCTCTCTATCAGGCCTTGCTCACTACGGGCTATCGCCCACAGCAGAAACATTATACGCGGGAACAGACAGCGCTGATCTTTGAGTATCTGGGAGAACCGTGAGGCTTCGTGTTAATGGCTTCGCGATAGAGGCTTTGCATTAGAGGCTTCACGTTTGTAAAGTATCTGTTGGTTTCTACAATAAGGGAGGCAACATCGACGAATAGATAGGGCTGGCCACCTCTAATTCATAGTCTTGCTCTGGCACCTCGGCTAAGGCTGGCTTATTCTACCCAGATTTTCTTTGGATCACTTGTGTCTGAGGTCTGTAGCAAATACAGGCCGGGCGATAGGTACTGGCGGAGATCGGCGGGGGTGAGGGCGGCATCGGGCAGGGTGAGAAGCAGGGCGCCAGAGAGCGAATAGATGCGGAGTTGTGCATCGAATGGGGCATCGGGGGTGAGACCCTCGATGCTTAATGACTCGCTGAGGGGAATAAACGAGGGGGACGAGGCTGCGTCAGTGAGGGTGAGGTAGGCGCTCTTGGCAGAGAGCGAGGCATTGTTCGTGGTGACGCGCTGGAAGCCTATCTGACCGTCAGCATTGGTCTGGAGATAGTAAGATCCGAGGGGCGCATTGGTAGCGTATCGCGAGCCAGTGAGCAGACCGAGGGTGTCGCCGTCGGTGGCAGGGGTATCGAACGACAGTTCGTCGTTGCGCTGCAGTGTGTAGGTGCCCGGCTCTCCGTAGAGCAGGTAGGGGCGATTGGCCTGGGCAACCGAAACAGCCAAAAGACCTAAAGGCTGCTCTGCCTCAGTGCCAGGGGTGACCTGATAGAGAGTGAGCCCCTCGGGAACGGTGAAGGCTGTGGGGACGAAGAGGGTGGTCCAGCGCGACTCGGGCAGGGTGAGGGTAAGTGTGGTAGCATTGACACCGGCACGATGATCCATCCAGCCGATGCGTTTGGAGAGGAAGGCCTTGACGTAATCCACCTCGTTGTCGTAGCTGCCAAGGGCCTGGTAGTTCTGATGCACCTGCTGGTTGAGGATATTCCAGCGCTTGAAATTGAGGTGCTGCGAGGCATTGAGCAACTCGCGGGTCTCTTCGAGGACTGCCTCAAGCTGAGCGGCGTGCATGGCTCCCGATGCACGGTAGTATGCCCATATCTCGGCCAGACGCTGCTTGACATGCTGATTCTGAAGAATGTAGCCTACGACGGTGCGCATGTCGCTATAGCACGAACTGCCTTGCCACTGCCAGTTGTAGTAGGTGTCCATGGAATAGAGCCAGTAACTGTTCCAGAGGCATTGGTGTGTGCGATTGTCATTGTCGAAACCAAGGTCCACGTCCCAGACAGGACCTGAGTGTATGAGCGAGTCGTTGCGGTCCTTGTAAAGGTACATCTCCCAGAAGGTGTCGGTATTGGAGCAATACTCGTTGATGAGGAAATATCGGAGGAAGCTCTCAATATCGAGGTAGCGGCTGTAGGCCTCATAGTTGCGCTGATAGATGAAGCTCTCCATGTCGTCGAAATAGCGACGGAGCCAACTCTTGTGCTGAGGCGAGAAGGCATCCTTGTCGGGCGATTTGACGTTGATACTCTTGCCAGCGCGTGCAGAATGAAAACCGACATCGCCCTGCGAGGAGTTATAGTTGGCATCTATCTCGAAGAGGTAGCCACCCGATAGGCTCTCGTCGTCGATGGGTTCGTCAGCCTTGATTTCGGTGATATTGACGCGCTGCTTATCGACGGTGAGCTGATCGCAAAGTTCGAAGTTGCCCTTGTATTCGCCATTGACGAATACATCGACCGGCTGGCAGAAGGGGGTATAAGCCATCTCCATGCGGCGGCTGACATCGAAGGCCAAGATATTGCGCATCAAGGTTTTATCGCCATAACTCGGAATGAGGGTCCACTTCTTGGCTTTGGCGGGCGAGCCGGCCATCTTATGCTTCTCTGCCAGCTTGATGCGATAGCCCTTCTTGGGGAACTGGTACGAACCGTTGCCTCGGTAGCGCACGGTACACTCCATGTCGAAGTGCTTAGTGCCATCGCGGTGCGAAACGCTGATGGTGGCGGGAATCTCGGTGACCTTGTCCTGTGGCTCTTTGCCCGAATGGGTATGGATAGAGATGACCGGCAGATTGGTGGGCTGATAGAAGAGCGAATCGCTGCCCTCAGACTCATAGCCAAAGAAACGCAAGTCGGTGATGCGACAATATTGGTTCAATGGACTAACATAACGCAGGTAGCGGAAGGCGCGCGAGACGGGAACCTCCACATCGTTCCACTCGGTGCCCGAACCACTCTCAGGAATGAGGTAGAGGGGCACAGCGTCGGTGAAGTCGGGGGTGTTGGCACCCTCGATGAGACCCAACGTGGCGTAATTGCCTACGCGTGACACCCAACCCAGACGGGTGATGACGCAACGACGGTCTTGACCATCGGGCAAGGTGCCTAAGTCGAGGCCCACCCAACCGTAAGAGGCGGTAGAGGCCTTGTAGTAGGTGCCGAAGTTCCCGTCGAAGGCATTGGCTGCGCTGGCGCTGTTGGTGCCTATGGGAGTGCCCACCAGCAACGAATCGGTCTGCGCGAAGAGCAATTGCGTGATGAAGAGTAGAAACGAAGTGAGGTAAAGACGTGACATGAAATAGAGTATGAAAAGATTAGTATAGACCCTCGGAAGGGTCTATACTAATTAGATATCTTTGATTTCCACATGGATAGGCAAGTCTTGAGACGAGCTACCGATGCGGAAGATGGCAGTACCTGGCTCGATGGCCCAGGCGTGGGTGGCTTCGTCCCAATGGCTCAGTGCAGAGCGTGGGACGGCGATGGTGACCTGCTCAGAGGCACCAGCAGCCAGATTGACGCGCTTGAAGCCCTTGAGCTCGTAGGCAGGACGTTCAACCTTCGAGGCTGGACGAGAGACATAGACCTGAGCTACCTCCTCGGCCTGGGCTGCACCCTCATTCGTCAGGGTGAAGGTTACCTCGATGACATCCTTCTTGGCAGTAGCCTGGGCATCGGCATAGGTGAACTGCCCATAGGTCAGACCGTAGCCAAATGGATAGAGGGTAGGCAGATTCTTGGTCGTGAACCAACGATAACCGACCAGCAGACCTTCGCCATAGTCAGCCTCGGCCTTGCGCTGTGCACGGAACTTATCCTTGTTGACCAGATCCACGAAGACATCGTCGGTCGATTCCTCCTTCTGTGGATAGACACCGAGGGCGTAGGCTGGCGAGTCTTCGAGCTTGATAGGCAGGGTGAAAGGCAGACGGCCCGAAGGCGAGAGCTTGCCTGTGAGGATATCGGCCAGAGCATGACCACCCTCAGAACCATTGAACCAGGTGTAGAGCAGGGCAGGCGAGAGGCTGTTGACCACTTGCAGATCTACAGGCGCACCCGCTACCATAATGGTGACAATATTCGGATTGACCTGGGCCAGCGCCTGGAGCAGTTCGTTCTGTCCGAAAGGCAGCTGCATGTTCTGACGGTCAGAGCCTTCGGTCTCGACAATACGGTTGTCGCCACCTACGAAGATTACGACATCGGCTTGCTGAGCCACCTTCAGTGCCTCGGCCTTGAGTTGCTGAGCCTTGCGAGCCTCGGCCTTCTCGTCAATCACTGGCTTGCCGCCCCACTGCTGTGGACGTGAAGCGTAGCCCTGAGCGTAGAGAATTTCGGTATCGGTGCCTTGCAGCGCTTGCTGGAGTCCGGCGAGTGGGGTGATCTCATAGAGGGTCTTCACGCCAGCTCCAACACCGCCCAGAGCCATGGTCTTGGTGGCATTGTCGCCGATCACAGCCAGACGCTTCACTTGGGTCAGATCGAGTGGGAGCAGGGCACGGCCATTGGCCAGCGGCTCGTTGCGGAGCATGACGATGCTCTTCGAGGCCACCTGATAGGCGATCTGCTGGGTCTCAGGCTGCGAAGCCATCTCGCGGTTGGCTTCCTCCTTGGCAATGGCTGGGATGGTGAAGCGTACACGTAGCAGGTTGCGAACCTTGGCATCGATTACCTCGACAGGTACAACCCCGGCATTGACCGAATCGATGAGCGCTTGGCCCAGATAGTTGGCACCGGGCATCTCGACATCCAGACCACCCATGGCTGCGCCGACGGTAGAGTGAGTGCCACCCCAGTCGCTGATGATGATGCCACGGAAGCCCCAATCGTCGCGCAGAATCTTGTTCTGCAGCAGGTCGTTCTCCGAGCACCAAGTGCCATTCACCTTATTATACGCAGCCATCACACCGTAGGCATTGGCACGGCGTACAGCAGCCTCGAAGGGGAGCAAATAGATCTCGTGCATAACACGCTCTGAGGCATTCGAGCTCACGAAGCCACGCATATTCTCTTGGTTGTTGAGGGCATAGTGCTTCAGGCAGACGGCCACGTCATTGTCCTGCACACCCTGGGTATAACCCACTGAGAGTTCGGCCGAGAGGAAAGGATCTTCGCTCAGATACTCGTAAGTGCGGCCACCGGTGGGGAGACGTTGGATGTTGATGGCGGGGCCGAGGATCATATCCTTGCCACGACGGCGAGCTTCGAGCGCCATGCCACGACCATACTGATAAGCCAGTTCTGGGCTCCAGGTGGCAGCCAGGGCCGAACCGGTGGGGAAGAAGGTGGCCGAGTCGGTGCTCAGGTGGATCGAATTCCAGCTGTGAGGTTCCATCTCCTCACGGATGCCGAATGGTCCGTCGGCATACTCGATGTCGGCTATACCCAGACGCTCGATGCCGGCTGAGGAGAACATGTTTTTGCCGTGCAGCATCTCAACCTTCTCCTCCAGCGTCATGCTGGCGATGATTTGGGTAATCTCCTCTTCATGATCCATCAGCGGATTGTGGGGAGCGTTCGAGGTTTCGGTGCTGGATGTGCTACAGCTTGCGACCATGGCCGAGAGTGTGGCGGTGGTCAGGAGAGAAAGCATGTGTTTCTTCATAAAATTTAATATTAGTTGTTGATAATGAGTCCCTATTATTTGCCGTTTATACAGAGTTCTTTGTTCGCATTGACATCGACACAGGCAATGCCTCCCTGCTTGAGCGAGCCGAAGAGGATCTGGCGCATCAAGAGCGGCGAGAGCAGCTGATTGATCTGTCGGTCCATCTCGCGGGCACCAAGCTGACGGGTGAAGCCTCGCTCCAGGAGGAAGTCGTGGGCGGCGGGAGTGAGCTGGAGGGTGACGTGGCGCTGGTCCAGACGACTCTGCAGCTGGCGCAGCTTCTTGTCAAGGATGAGTCCGGCCATGGTTTGGTCCATGTCGTTGAAGACCACGGTGTCGGACAGACGGGCCAGAAACTCAGGCTTGAAGGTTTTCTTGACCGTGCCGAGCATGGCCTGACCTGCCGTGACGTTGCTGCCGAAGCCAATCTGTGCCTGATGGGCATACTGAGCACCGGCATTGGAGGTCATGACCAAGATGACGTGGCGGAAGTCGGCCTTCTGCCCCTTGTTGTCGGTCAGACGGGCATAGTCCATCACCTGCAGCAAGATGTTGTAGATGTCGGCGTGCGCCTTCTCTATCTCGTCCAGTAGCAATACACAGTTAGGGGTCTTGCGGATGGCATCGGTGAGCAAGCCACCATCTTCGTAGCCCACATAGCCAGCGGGTGAGCCGATGAGCTTTGCTACGGTATGCTTCTCGGTGTATTCCGACATATCGAAACGCACCAGTCCGATGCCCAGCTCCTGGGCCAGCACCTTGCATACTTCGGTCTTGCCTACACCCGTTGGGCCAACGAAGAGGAGCGAGGCTACAGGCTTCTGATCGTCCAGCAGACCGGCTTTGCCCATCTGCACCGCCTCGACGACGCGCTGTATGGCTAAGTCCTGTCCATAGATCTGAGCTTGCAGACGTTGGGCCAGGTCCTCGAGGTGCTGGTTGTCCTCCTCCTTGAGTGCCTTGGGGTCGATCTTGCAGATACGTGCCAGTACGTCGTTGATGAGCTCGCGGGTGACCCACTGGGTCTTCTGGGGGATGAAGCCCGACGGAGATGCGCCGGGAACGGTGGCCTTGGGAACGGTGGCGGTGGGAACGGTGGCGGTGGGAACGGTGGTGGTGGGAACGGTGGCTTCGGGAACGGTGGTGGCCTTGCTCTTGCGGGCTTTACGCATGATGGGGTGCAGCTCACGATAGGCGCCCGCCTCGTCAATGAGGTCTATGGCCTTGTCGGGCAAGAAACGCTCGTTGATGTGATGGGCGGCCGCCTCGACGGCATAACGCAGTACCCCCTCGGCATACTTCACGCCATGGTAGGCTTCGTATTTGGCTTGCAGACCCTCCAGGATGTGGATGGTCTCTTCGATCGAGGGTTCAGGGATATCGATCTGCTGGAAGCGACGCACCAGTCCGTGGCTCTTCTGGAAATAGCGGTTGTACTCCTGATAGGTGGTCGAGCCGATGAAGCGTAGCTGTCCGCCTTCGAGGTAGGGCTTGAGCATGTTCGAGCCATCGAGCGAACCGTCGCTGCTGGCACCCGAACCGACCAGCGTGTGTATCTCGTCGATGTAGATGATGGCGTTGCCCTCCTTCAGTGCACCCTCCATTACCGCCTTGATGCGCTTCTCGAAGTCGCCACGATAGGTGGTGCCTGCTACCATCGAACCCATGTCCATCTGATAGATACGGCAGCCTTTCAGTCGCTCTGGCACTTCGCCACGCTCAATGCGGGCAGCCAGACCATAGACCAGCGCCGTCTTGCCTACGCCTGGCTCACCTACGTGCAGTGGATTGTTCTTCTCGCAACGACAGAGCACCTGGATGGTGCGGTCGAGTTCGGCTTCGCGTCCGATGAGGGGATTGTGATTGGACAACAGGTCGTTGATGCAAGTGACCAGCTTGCGCCAGGAGGAGACTTGGTCATCTCTCGTATCAGCCGAGGGCACATCCTCGTATGTATAGTAATCCTCTTTGTCATCGCTGGTGATGTGTAGCGGCAGCTCCTCACCATTCATGGCCTTGTCAATGCACGAGAGGAACTCTCCCTGGTCGTCGGTAAAATAATGGGCAAGGCAATAGAGCGCATAAGATTCGTCGAGCTGCATGATGGCATTGAGCACGTGAGGCACGTCAATGACCTTGCGACCTGCACCTTTGGCCATGGCTTCGCTGAGCGTGATGACCTGTACGAGCTGAGCAGAGGCTAACAGTTCGTAATCGCCGTCCTCCTCAGGGATGGTATCGACCGACATGTCGATATAACCATTGAGAATATCTGTGATATGTTCGCGATCGACCTGATAACTAGCGAATAAGGGTTGGAATTCTTCGACCTTCTGGAAAATGGCCAGCAGCAGATGCTCTGGGGTGACGAATTCGTGACGCGACTGCCAGGCTGTGGCCGAGGCATGCTCGTAGGCAGCTGTGAGGCGTGGGGTTTTCTTCATTGCAGTGATTCTCCTATTATTTAGAATGGTAGATCCTCCATGGGCTCCCACGAAAGCTTGAAGGGGAATCCTTGTTCACGAGCCATGCGCATGGCCTTCTGGCTCTTGCTGACGGCTACGTCAAGTGTGTATTGACCCACGACGGCCTGCCCCTTCTGGTGGACATCGAGCATAAGGCGCTCGGCCTCGCCGTCGCCCTTGTGAAAGACTGTCTTGAGCACCATGACTACGAAATCCATCGGGGTGAAATCATCGTTGTGCATGATGACGTGGTACATGCGTGGATAGTCGTGGCGGAGGCGTGTGCGCTCGCGGATATCGGATTGCTCTTTGGCCATAGATGAGTGAATATCAATTGTCGATTACTGTGAGAAATGAACCTCGGATGTTGCGTGTGCCATTGCCGAACGAGACGGTGTACGAGCCACGGGCTTCGTTGTACGCCACAATGACACCTTCGCCCAGAACCTCGTGCCGCACACGGGTGCCGTTGGGGAAAATAGCCTCTCCCCCCGTCCTCCCTGTAGGAAGGGTGCTGGCGTCGGAAGACGTAGGGGTGAAGTCGAGACCGAGCTGGGTGACGAGCTTCTGGGATTGCTGCCAGAGCGTCTCGTCCATATCTCCCTCGGTTACAAATAGATTGCGCTGTATCTCGCGAAGGAAGCGGCTGGGGTACTTCGACATGCGGGCAGCAGCGCTGAAGCCTTCGCTCTCGGTCAGGAAGAGTTCTCGTTCTGCTCGGGTCACAGCTACATACATCAGGCGACGCTCCTCCTCCTCGCCATCGCCTTTGCGTTCACGCAGCGTCTTCATGCTGGGGAAGATGCCTTCGCTCAGTCCGGTGACAAAGACGTAGGGGAACTCCAGGCCCTTTGACTGGTGAATGGTCATGAGCTTGACAGACTCCTTTGTCCCCCCTTGAGAAGGAGGATTGGTTGTCGCACCATTATTGCTTTCGCCAGCATCGGTCTGTCCCTTTATGGGGGAACGAGGGGGTCTGTCCAGGTTGGTATAGAGGGCAATCTCCTGCAGATAATTGGCTACCGAGATGCTGTCATCCTGCAGATGAGCCTCCTCGTAGGTATGTACACTTTGCAGCAGTTCTGTCAGGTTCTCGAGTCTGTCAGTGTCGTCGTCTTCGCGAAGCAACTGTTTGTAGCCGCTCCGTTCCAATACATTGTCGAGCACGTCGCTGATCAAGTGGTCACGACGCTGGGTGCTTACCACCGTGCCATGTTCGTCCAGATATACGGGCAGCGACATTCGCTCCTCGATGAACTGACGGCACTCCTCGATCATGTCGATGAAGTGAACCATCGATTCTTTATATAGCTCACGTTCGGCTATGTGTCGCTTCAGTGTTTCGTAGAGCGTGCTGTTTTCGCGGTCGGCGATGGCCTTGAGTTTGCTCAGATAGACTTTGCCTACTTTGCGACTTGGTACATTGCAGATGCGCAGGAACGAGAGGTCATCCCCTTGGTCGATGAGACGCAGATACGACAGGGCATCTTTGATCTCTGCACGGTCGAAGAAGCGTACACCTCCCCAGATTACATACTCAATGCCGGCATTGACCAGCGCCTGCTCGATGGTGCGGCTGAGGTAGCTGGCGCGATAGAGGATGGCGGTGGATGAGTTTTGAGTTTTGAGTTGAGAGTTTTGAGTAGTCTCTGTAGAAGAATTTAGAGTCGAGGATTGAGAGTCTTGCTCGCTCCGCAAAGAGAGAATCTTTTTTGCAATCCACTTGGCCTCTTCGGCATCGCTCAGCGCATGGAAGTGGGTGACCTTGGTGCCGCCATTGCGGGTGGTGAAGAGGTTCTTGGGCAATCGGTTACGATTGCGGCTGATCACCGAATTGGCAACTGATAGGATGGGGGAGGTGGAGCGATAGTTCTGGTCGAGCACGATGGTGCGGTCGTTCTTGAACTCGATAAACATCTTGGGTCGTGCTCCACGCCACTCGTAGATGGCCTGGTCTGGATCTCCCACGATGAAGAGGTTGTGATGGATGCCTTGTAGTGTCTCAACGATGGTCCAGTCGCTCTTGTTGCAGTCTTGCGCCTCGTCGAGCATGATGTACTCCATCTCGTTCTGCCAATATTCGCAGGCGTCGGGGAAGCGCTTGAGGATATGGATAGTGAAGAAGATCAGGTCCTGGAAGTCCAGACCCAGCGTCTTCTTCTGAAGCTGTAGGTAGCGCACAAAGGCCATCTCCTGACACTGTTCAGGATCTTGAGCTTCCTTGTCGAATGCTTCGCTCAGCCCCTCAGTAAGCATCATGCGGTCGATGTAATTGGGCTGTTCGAGGAAGAGCGCCACTTTCTTGGCGGCAGCTGCATCGAGGAATTGTCCCACGGTCTCGACGGTGCGGTTCAATCCTAATTCCTCCATCACCTGTTTGGCCAGTTGCTTCTGATCTTCTTCGTCGAGGATCGTGAATGATTTAGGGTAGCCCAAACGATAAATCTCCTGGCGCAGGAACTTCACACAGAAGCCATGGATGGTGCAGACAAAGTCGTTGTAGTCGCCGCTATTCACCAACTGATGAATACGCTGGCGCATCTCCTGTGCCGCCTTGTTTGTGAAGGTTAAGCAAAGGATATTGGCAGGATCTACGCCCAATACATTGACCAGATAGGCATAGCGACAAGTGAGCGCCTTGGTCTTGCCCGACCCCGCTCCAGCCACCACGCGGATACGACCCTCGGTGGCCTCTACTGCTTCCCTCTGCCTATTGTTGAGGCTGTCCATGTAATTCTGTTCCATAATTGGCCGCAAAGTTATGTTTTATTTTGCAAATTCCCAAATATTACGGCATTATTTCGTCAAAAAAGTGTTATTCAAGGTGCGATACTTCTCTTATTGCTATTTCAACACATATCATTATGCGTAACTACCCAGCAACCCAATATTGGTCTTTGTTTATCGTGAAATACATGCAAAAATGTCAGTTTGGTATAACATAAGATATAAAGTTTTATAAAAAACGCCCTTTTCGAGCGCTTTTTTGTCGGTTCTTGAGAAATTTTTCATAAATTTGCAAAGCAAAAGTTCTTGCTTGGCAAGCGACACAAGTGCCGAGCGATGTACTTTCGCCACAGCAAGCATGAAAAGATTCAATACAACGGGTACTTGTCGCCCCAACGAACACTATATGGTGGACATCACCGAGCGCTTGGTAATCATCCGTGGGATGGTTGCCAGGGGTGATTATTTCTGTATCAATCGTGGTAGGCAGTATGGCAAGACTACCACACTTGCCGCTTTATCTAATTACCTAAAGAACGATTATTGTGTTTTCAACATCAGTTTTGAAGGACTCGGTGACAGTTCATTCGTTGCTGTAGAGAATGTTTGTGCCGATTTTCTCAAAATACTGAAAAGATACTCGAGGGTCAACGGATCGTCAAAGGCGATGCAGTCGCTTCTTAAAGAAGTCGCGCCCTTGGGGGTTAAAGAAATTGCAAGCACAGACTTTACAGAAATTATAGATGAATTATGTACGCTGTCAGATAAGCCAATAGTCATATTGATTGACGAGGTGGATCAAGCCAGTAACAATGATGGTTTCATCAAATTTTTGGGCGTGCTTCGCAACATGTTCCTGTCACGCGAAACTTTCCCAACCTTCCAATCAGTCATTCTCGCTGGTGTCTATGACATCAAGAATCTGAAACTGAAGATACGCACCGAAGATGATCATCAGTATAACTCGCCATGGAATATAGCCGTTCCCTTCGATGTCGATATGAGCCTTTCTGCCACGGGCATTGCCGATATGCTCGCTGAATATAAGGCTGATCATAATCTGACTTTTGATGAAGTATTCGTAGGTCAGATGATTCGAGACTATACCGCTGGCTACCCATTCCTCGTGAGCCGTATCTGTCAGATTATCGATGCTGAGCAATACACATGGGACAAGGATGGTGTGCTGAAAGCCGTCAATAACCTACTCAAAGAGAGTAATACGCTCTTTGATGATATGCAGAAGAAACTGACCCAGTATCCAGGGCTTTCTGACATGATGAAATCCATCATCTTTGGTGGTAAACGTGTATCTTTCAACTATTACGATCGTGACATCAACATCGCCGTTATGTTCAACTTCGTGAAGGAAGAACAGGGTGCCACAAAGATAGCTTGTCGCATATTCGAGACATGGCTTTACAACTATTACATTTCTCTTGACAAGCCATCCCACATCTATCAGTTGGGCGAATACGAAAAGAATCAGTTCGTCCATGATGGCTTTATTGACATGCGTCTTCTTATGGAGCGTTTCTGCGTTCATTTCAACGAAATCTATCGCCCTGGACACGATGATCAGTTCGTTGAGGAAAACGGCAGAAAGATTTTCCTTACCTACCTGCGCCCTATTATCAACGGCATAGGCAATTACTACTGCGAAGCCCAGACACGAGACCTTACGCGAACCGACATCATCATAGATTATCTTGGTCAGCAGTACATCGTGGAGTTAAAGATATGGCGAGGACAATCATACAACGAGCGAGGCGAGAAACAGCTTGCCGAATACCTTGAAAGATACAACCTGCAAACCGGTTATATGGTAAGTTTCTGTTTCAACAAGACAAAGAAGTCAGGCGTGCTGCCACCAGCAGAATTGAATGGTCGCACGTTGATAGAGGCGATAGTGTAGATTATTTCCGCTACAAGCAGGTTGAGCATATTGAGAATTCAAATGCAAGTCAATATATTTATAGTATCATTAGTCGCATGATAGTCGCATCGATGCGACTAATGCCAAATGTTTGAAAATCAGCAATTCATATCGTCTGTAGTGTCGAGTTAGTCGCATTTTGCTCTATCGGCCACTTTCTTGGGGAATAGAAATGGGCAATACTATCGACGAAAACAATGTGCTTCCGACGATGTGGGAAGCATGAATGACGAAAATAATTTGCTTCCGACAATGTGGGAAGCATGAACGACGAAAATAATGCGCTTCCGACAATGTGGGAAGCATCAGCAACGAAAACAATGCGCTTCCGACAATGTGGGAAGCATGAACGACGAAAATAATGTGCTTCCGACAATGTGGGAAGCTTGAATGACGAAAATAATGTGCTTCCGACAATATGGGAAGCATGAATGATGAAAATATTGTGCTTCCGATAATGTGGGAAGCATGAATGATGAAAATAATGTGCTTCCGACCATGTGGAAAGCAAATTAATGACGAAAACAGCGAGCGCAGGGTAGTGAGAACACAAAAAAACGGCTGGTAAGGAGAAATGCGACTAACTCGATACTAACTATGGTGCTTCCGTTTGAATATCAGTCTGTTATGCGTAGTCGCATGAATGCGACTACGATACGACTATGATACTTTCGTTTTTATCTATTGGAAAGATGTTCGAAAAACTCAAGCGTAATGGAGGAATAGTTATACTGTGTCATTTTGCCGTGCGGAAACTGTTTTTTGTCGAAAAGTAGTTTGACATCGTTTTGATCCAGCTTGAGACCACCATTGTAAAGAGTGGCATAATATCGTGCTTGTAGCTGAGGCGACGTTATACCCCAGCGTTTGATCCTCTCTTGAGCCAATAACATGAATGCCGCCAGATAACGTGTCTGATACCTGAGATTTTCGAGTCGCTCGATGCGTCTTTTCCTTATCTGCTCTGGCTCTTTCACACCGTATGAGCACAGGTCGGAGAATTGACGGGCCAGTTGAGGATGCTCTTGTAGCCGTTGCTCCACATCGACAGCAAAGTTAGGTCTCATCTGTAGCAACCCAAAGCTGACGCGATCTACTTCATAGTCGATATAGAGAGGTTTGAAAGGCTCTTTCATCAAGACATCTTCTATGTACGAGAACTGGCTGATCTCGGGCAGAACCACGGCCTGTGCCACTCTTATCAGGAAGTCGTCGTGCAGCGACGCCTGAAGCACTTGGCCGATCTGCACACTGTCATCGAGGATCTTTAGTGCACGTTCGGCTTCGTCCTTGTATTCGCTCATATAGACATGAGCCTTAGCCGCTGGGCAGAGAGGAGATAAAGCCCGTCCCACGGTGGGACAGGCTATCAATGAGAAGATAAAAGCAAGTCTGTATAGTACGTCCATGACCATTAATCGCCCAATTCGTTGTAGGTTCTTTCGTAGCCGGTCGTCGAATCTTTGATTTTAATGTCCGAGCCATTTATCGAGATGGTGAGCGTCAGCTTATTGTCGTTCAGATTAGGATAGTCTTTCTTGTCGGTGATTTCGTAAACCAATTCATTTTTCTTATTGTCCACGTATTTCAGTTGTCCCTTCAGTATCTTTGATTTATAGTCGATGTACTGAATGCGATATAATACATCGTAGCCATCATGTTCGTAGAAACTGTATGAAAAAGCATCTTTGCCACGCGGATGCTCCTGTGAGGGCGATATCTTCTGCTCCCAGCTATGTTTGCTCAGCATGTCCACGAGCTGATTGCCCTTTTTGTGGACCCAGGTCTGCCCCTTAAGGTAGAACTTGTCGCTCTGTGCCCCTTCATTACGCGAATAGGTAAGCACAGAGAAGTTGTTGTGTTGCTCCAGACGAACCATCATGTCGTCGTAATAGCTGCCGTTATACAGGCTGAGCTCGACATCATATACCGTAGCGTCATCGATGGTGGTTTGCTTAAGTTCTCTGACACGGTGAATGGGGTAGCTACGCTTGGTGCTTGCAGTTTCGAGTGTGACAGTCGTCTGGTCGAAGATAACTTTGTTTTTCGCAGCGTTACCGCTCTGAACGAAGGTGTCGGGCAGCCAAGTGCCAATCAGACAGACAGCCTCATCGGTCAGACCTTCATGGATGTTGAGGATATCCTTCACGCGGTTCTCGAATAACTTGAAGGTCACGCTGTTCTGCTTCAAAGTGGCAGTGCCCATTTCATTCAGCACTTCTGTGATTTCTTTACTCAGGAACTTGGCAGTACGCTTTGCCTCGTCGGGATCCTTGACGAAATCGAGAATCAGACCAAAGAGGTCGTCTGTATCCTTGACACCAGTGTAGTCGTCCAGCGGTTTGCCAGCAATATCGAGGATGCTTTTGATGGCAGTAGCCATCGCCTTCAGATTGGTATTGGCCGCAGTCATGAACGTCTCGACATTTAGGTCGCCATTCTTGAAGTCCACGATCAGCTTCGTATTGTCGTTCAGTAGGTCATAGCCCAATTTGGCAGATCCTGCAATGTCGTCTGTTGCAAAAACAATGTTGAATCCCTGTTCGATGAGCGGACCCGCAGCCGATAACATCAGTCGGTTGGGATCGAGGCGTTCGTTCACGATGTCGAGCGCCAATTCGTGTAGTGCGTCGGTCTTGACGAACGAATCGCCCAATGTCGTTGGATTGCAGATGGTTTTGTAGATATTGGGGGCAAACGAGTCGAGATCACCCTTCGAGAAATGGTACCAGAACTTGCCTGGGGTATCAAGATAAGTATTGTAAAACTCAGCATCCTTGGTCCAGTCCTTCAGTCCATAGCAAGATTTGAAGATAGAGGACTTATTCTTCATCAGTTCGTTATAGAGTTCGGTCATCTTGCTCTTGTTATACGAATTGGCAGTCATGGCGCCAATGAGAGCCGTACGATAAACGGTTTCTGTATTCTTGCAAGCCTTATAGAAGTCGATTGAAGACTTGCCGATAGACCAGATGCCACGTGTGCTGATGGCATTCGGGTAGAATTTCTGAATATAGCCGACCTGCTGTAAAACGTCGATGTAGGTCTCGCTGAATTCCTTGGCCTTGCTCGACTCCGGAGCATAGGCCATCTCCATCGACATGACGACTAAGGCATCTGATAGCGATTCGAGCAGATCTTGATCGATCTGGGATTGTGCATTGGCTGGCATACCCAGATTATCTGGCACTTGAGCAAAGGCAGGATTGGTAGGTGTTAAGGGATTGGAGGGCTTGTCTTCCAGTTTGTCTTCAGAGGTTGAACCGCAGGCTCCCAAAGACAATGCCATAAATATGGCAAGAATCAAATACATGGTATTTTTCATAAACTATAATTATTTGATAAAATTGTTTTCGGAATGGTTGTGAATTGTTGCGCAAAGATACATAAAATTTTTGTAAATAGAACAGAAATGGGGATGTTTTTGCCTAATATATTGTAAAAAAAGACTAACAAATCGTACGTATCGTTGATTGTTAGGTAGATACGGAAATGTGGAAAATTGTACAATCTGGCTACGTAACAACGGTAGTCTTCGTTTGGGATTGTAATCTCGTGTTGTAGATTTTCGCCCAAAAATACTAATTATAATCTCTTTATTAATTTTCGAGGGCATAACTTGCCTTTTCTTGCAGATAATCTGTATCTTTGCACCAAATAAGAAACACATCGGACTTCGATATGATAATTCAGAAGATACTGCACGACATTTTCAGCTTTCTGCCCTTCGTGGTATGCCTATTCTGGTGGGTTGGCTTTTTGTTGAAATACAACAAGAGCGATGCCTCCAGACGAATCTTTATGGTGTATCTTGCCACATGTGTTGTGCTATATTTGTGCCATGCTCTTTTCTTCACCATAGGTTTGCCATACATCCTGGAGTGCGTTTGGACCCTCTGCTCACTCTCGGTCTATCCTCTGTTTTATGGCTATCTTTGCAGACTGACGTCGCTCGACTACAACTATCGTAAGTTATTTCTATTCCTTTTGCCAGGCTTGGTGGTGGCATTGTGCAAATACCTTTTCCCCGAGGCAGGCATCGATAGCTTGCGCTTCTTACTCTTTATGTGCCAGATTGCAGGCGTCTGCTATTTCGGTATCCGTAAGTTGAAGGCATTTGACCTAAAATTGCAGTCAATTTACGCCGATACCGAAGGGCGTGATACCAGAGCAGTTCACCATCTGCTCATTGCCATTATCATCGTTAGTCTGTTGTCTGGCTTAGCCAATTCAGTAGGCCGACAGTTCTTTGGTGAGAGCTTATGGTTGCTGATACCTATCTCGTTGGCTTTTTCTGGTATGTTGTTTTCGCTCAGCTACATCTGTTATCATAAGCAATTTACCATTGATCAACTCACCCTCGATGAGAAGGATGGAGAGATGATGCAAGATTCGGCTCAGAATGAGGATGCAGAACTCATAGGCAAGAAGATCGAGGCACTAATGAATGAGCAGCATTACTTCTTGAAGAAGGACCTTAAGATAGGCGATGTCGTAAGAAAAATCGGCTCAAATCGAACCTATGTATCTAACTACATCAATCGAGTTTATCATTGCTCCTTTTCGGACTATATGAACCGTCATCGTATAGAATATGCAAAACAACTCCTGCTGTCTGCTACGAGTAGTACTAAGTTGGTACGAATTGCCGAAGAATCGGGTTTTGCCAGCGAACAGTCTTTCTATCGTAATTTCAAGAAGTTCGAGAATATGACACCAAGTGACTGGTTGAACAGTGTTCGTGAGTCGGGCAACTCGTGATGCAGAATGTTTATCGGCTTGTTTTTTGTCGGATAAAACCGTCAATTCGTTTCAAATGTGGGTCAATTTCTTGTGAAGATGGCGAAAAATCCTCACGAAGAGGTAATGGTATCAGTTTTTTTTGTATCTTTGCCCCATAAAATAAATAATGTACTCGCGAGAGTACACTTACAAACAGGAAATTGATGACATCAAATAAGAATTTGTTAGTAAGTTTCATCTCATGGTTGTCGGGACTGCAACTCAAGACGTTGTATGTCCTGAGTGACTATGTCCTCTATCCATTGGTTCACCTCTTCTATCGCCGTAAGTTGGTCCGTAAGAACCTCGCTTTGGCTTTCCCTGAGAAGAGCGAGGCAGAGCGTCGTGACATAGAGCGAAAGTTCTATCACTGGTTCTGTGATTTGGCAGTGGAGACAATCAGAGTGCATAGTATCGGTCGCGAGGAGATTATGGAGCGCTTCGTCTGGCATAACGTGAGCGAGGTGGAAGACGCAACGCTCAGAGCAGGCAAAGTCTTTGCCTGCTGTTATCTTTCGCATTATTGCAACTGGGAGCTGGCTGTGGGGTTGCCCTTCTGGCAGAATGCATTGGGTATGTCTCAGATCTATCATCCGCTGCGCAATGACGCCATGGACGAGTGGTTTGTGGGTAACCGTGGAAAGTTCGGAGCTGAGAATATCAAGATGAAAGATACTCTACGTCGCTTGTTGACGCTACGCCAAGAGGCCAAGGAAGGAAGCAAGAAACTGCCCAATGGCCAGACCATCTGTGGATGGATGCTGGGATCGATAGCAGACCAGTTGCCCAAGCGCGAGAACATCCATCTGCGTGTGCCTTTTCTGAACCAGAGCACAGCAGTATTCAGCGGTTCGGAACGACTGATTCGAAAGCTGGGTATGACTGTATGGTACTCCTATATCACGATGCCGAGTCGTGGACATTATGAGTGTACTTTCTATCCTATCGAGGTGAGCGACGAGGAGTTGAAGGCCGATGAATTTGCCTATACGCGTCGCTACATGACCTTGCTGGAGCAGCAAATCAAAGAACGGCCCGAACTGTGGCTTTGGACTCACGACCGATGGAAACGCTAAAGAAGATCGCCCTCTATCTGGGCCTTGTACTTTTGGCCTGCGTCGGTACTGTGCTCTTTATGACCTACCATCACGCTACGTTTGCCTCTTTTAGCATGGGTGATTGGTGGGCTGTAATCTGGCATTGCCTCCCTCAGCATCTCACCGTGGCAGGTTATGTGATGGCTCTACCTTTGCTGCTGAGCCTTGTCCGTATCTGGGAGACCCGACGTGAGGTGCCCAAGAAAACTGACTGGCACACGCGTTTCATGCAGATCTATATGTCAGTGATGATCTGTCTGCTGTTGCTGGGCTGGAGCGTCAATGTGGTGCTCTATGGCTATTGGGGCATTGTGCTCGATGGCACGGCACTAATTTATCTGCTCGACAATCCGGCAGATGCTTTGGCCGAATCGCCTCTATGGGCAGTGCTGCTCTTGGTGGTCCTGCTGGCAGTGGTGGCATGGCTTGTGGTTCGGATTATGGGCCAATGGTTCCGTCCGCAGACACAGACCGCCTCTTCGCTCGGCAAAAAGTTGGGGGCAACGGGCTTGGTTTTGTTGTTGTGTGGCTTGGATTTTCTGGCCATTCGTGGTGGTTGGACACCCGCCACGATGAATCCAGGACGTGCCTATTTCAGCAATGCCATGCCGCTTAATCACGCTGCTGTCGATCCGGTCTTCAACTTCCTCTATTCCTTGGGCAAGAACCAGCGCTTCGACAAACAATATCGGTTTATGAGCAAAGAGGAGGCACACGCCGCTTATCAGGAATTGTGCGAGGCAACACGTGACACCACTCTGGCAGATAGTTTGTCTTGGCTTCGTTCGGATAGGCCAAACATTGTGCTTATTGCGCTCGAGAGTTTCAGCGGCAGTGCCTGCAGATACTTGACCCCAACGGCCGATGAGGCATGGATGACCCATGTGAACCGTGCTATGCGCGAGGGTTTAGCCTTCACCCGCTTCTATGCCAATTCTTTTCGTACCGACCGTGGCATGGCAGCCATCATGGCTTCCTATCCGGGTCAGCCTACCAATTCGGTAATGAAGGATCAGTCGAAGTGCGACCATCTGCAATATCTGAGCAAACGACTGGGCGAGGTAGGATATGATCTGCAATTCGTTCATGGAGGTGACGTGAACTTTACCAACATGCAGGGCTTCCTTCGTTCGGGTGGCATAACTCAAATTGTGGGTGATAGCGACTTCCCCGTCAGCGAACGCTTGGACAAATGGGGTGTACGTGATGATAGGATGTTCGACTACCTGTTTGACCAGATAGTACAGAGCCCGAAAGATAAGCCTTGGTTCAAGAGTTTCTTGACTCTGTCGAGCCACGAACCTTTCGAGGTGCCTTACCATCACCTAGACGATCCCTATCTTAATTCTGTCGCCTATACCGACTCATGTCTGGGCAGCTTCATAGATCGTCTCAAGGCTGTACCTGAGGTATGGGATAATCTGCTGCTGATAGCTTTGCCAGACCATTGCTTTGCACGTTTCCCGGCCGATATCCAGCAGCACGATCCTTTACGCTATCATATACCGATGTTCTGGACGGGTGGCGCTGTCCGAGAACATGCCGATATTTCGGTATTGGGACAGCAGACCGATTTGTCTGCCACTTTGTTAGGACAGTTAGGCATTGACCATTCGGACTTTAACTTCTCGAAAGATTTGTTCGATAGCCAGATAGGCCACTACGCCTTTTATGCCTTTAGCGATGGTTTTGGCCTCTTGACCGATAGCTGCCAGTATGTGCAGGATAATAATCGCAATGGCGAGGGACTGCAGCCAGGAACTAACGATCCCGACGGAAAAGCAGAGCGTTGGGGTAAGGCATATTTGCAATTGCTCTATGACGATCTGGCGGGGCGGTAGTGTGTAATGAGTAATGTGTAATGAGTAATGTGTAGTGTGTAATGTGTAGTGTGTAATGAGTAATGTGTAGAGATTAGAGTTGAGAGTGATGAGTCTATCGTCGTAAGAATTGTGCTCATGAGACTCTCTGTGAAAAATAAAAAATAATGAAAAACTGGATAAAGAAACCGCTACCAGCTCTGATTTGTAATCTGCTGCTGGTATATCTACTGTTCACGCTGACGCGTCTGGTGTTTGTGTGGAGCAATAGTGCACTATATGCCGACCACTTGACGGCTGGCTACCTCTGGCATCTCTGCCTGGCTGGCTTGCGCTTCGATACCACGGCCCTCCTCTACTTGAACTGCTGGATGATTCTGTGCTACTTGCTGCCATTGCACTACAAGGAGCGGAGCACTCGCTATTACACCATTCTACGCATATTATTCGTCGTAGTGAATATGGTGGGCCTGATAGCCAACCTCTGCGACTGCGCCTATTTCCCATTCACCGGTCGCCGTACCACCTGGAATGTGCTGCAGGAGTTCGGAGGTGAGAGCAATTTCGTGACCATCATCCTACACGAATGTTTGCCCTATTGGTATCTCTTCCCGCTTGCCTTCGTTCTGGGTTGGCTCTTGTGGCGATGCTTCGTCACACCTGAGTCTCAGCGGTTGCAAGGTGGTAAGGTATTGACACGCTACTACATCGGTCAAACCCTCTCCTTGGCATTGGCTGTAGGATTAACCATCGGTGGTATGCGTGGCGGATTTACCACAGCGGTGCGACCTATTACCCTCTCGAATGCTAATCAGTATATCGAACATTCTATCGATGCAGGCATTGTGCTCAATACGCCATTCAGCATCATGCGTACTATTGGCAAGAAAGCTTTCGTGGAGCGTGAATATATGAGCGAAGAGGAGGCTCTGCAACTCTACTCGCCTCTGCATCAACCTGCCGATAGTGTCCAGTTCGAGCCACGCAATGTCGTGATACTCATTCTCGAGAGCTTTGGCAAACAGGCTATGGCCAGAGGTTATATGCCCTTTGTCGATTCGTTGGCTCATGTCGGTCGTTCGTACGAATACAGTTTTGCCAGCGGACGCAAGAGTATCGATGGCATGCCTTCTGTTCTCTCGTCGATACCAAGTTTCGTCGAGCCATTCTTCCTCACATCGGCTGCACTCAATGATTTGTCGGGCATTGCTGGCGAATTGTCTCGATACAAGGGTTATCATTCAGCGTTCTTCCATGGCGCCGAGAATGGTTCGATGGGTTTCCAGGCATTCTCAACGGCGACAGGCTTTGAGCAATATCTGGGTAGAACAGAGTACAATCAGGATCCACGTTACCATGGTGACGACGACTTCGATGGCACCTGGGCTATCTGGGATGAAGAGTTCCTGCAGTTCTATTGCGACAAGATGAGCGAAATGGAGGAGCCTTTTGTCACTTCTGTCTTTACCGCCTCGTCGCATCCGCCTTTTGCCATTCCAGAGCGATACAAGGAGCGTTTCCGTCCTACCGAGCCTCGAATTTTCGGTTCTGTAGCCTATTCGGACAATGCCGTTCGTCTCTTCTTCGAGAAGGCCAGCCAGCAACCCTGGTACCAGAATACCATCTTTGTGCTTACGGCCGATCATACTTCAGAGTCGATCGATCCTGAATATACGCACGATCTTGGCCGTTACAAAGTGCCCATCGTTTTCTTTGCTCCTGGCATGCCCGAGCTCTGTGGCGTAGATAGCACCACAATTATGAGCCAGGCCGACATTATGCCTACGCTGTTAGGACTGTTGGGTTACGATCGTCCATACATCGCCTTCGGTCAAGACAAGACGAATACTTCGGCAGAGGCATCGTTGGCGGTCAACTACCTGCCAGGTAATGGCTATTATCAGCTGATACAGGGGGACTGGATGCTGCAATACGATGGCGAGACTTTGGTACATGCCTATCGTTTCAAGGAAGATCCCTTGCTCACTCAGGACCAAAAAGAACAATGTCCTGCCGAGTATCTGACTCGTCTGCAGAGTCTCATTCAGCAGTATATGTATCGGATGAATCACAATCAGCTGATCTGTAAATAATAAGGATGGGAGCTCGAACTCCCCCAAAACATAACCTCATGAAAAAGAGAAACAAGAATAAGGGCGTCAAACTTTCGATTGCTACGATCCTCATCTTAGGTTTGGGCATCCTGCTGTATGTACGTTGGGAGGCTTGGTTCGGCAATCCTGCCGAAGAGCCATACGAGGTCTCGGATCAGCCCTCACGTGTGCTTTTGACATTCGGCAATAAGGGTGAGCAATCTCGTTGGGTATCGTGGATGTGTGGCCAGGAGGTCGATGCTTCGGCTCGGCTCTGTCTGGCTGATACCCTTGGTGATACGCTCTATGTCGATGCTATTGGCGAGGTTTTCGAATCGCGTGCCGGCCATGCAGTCTATTATCGTGTACAGTTGACAGACTTACAGCCCCAAATGGAATATACATATCGCGTAGAGAACCAGAATGGTTGTTCGCCTTGGTATCGTTTCCAAACCTCCGATCCTAAGGCCGATCGTTTCTCGTTCCTCTATCTGGGTGATGTGCAAGATACGATTGGTGGTATAGCCAATCAGCTATTGCGCGAAGCCGTGAGGAGACATCCCGAGGCTGAGTTTGTGGCATTCGGTGGTGACCTCATCGAGCGACCTATGGATAAGTATTGGGCCGAGACATTCCGCAGCATTGACAGTGTCTGTACAGCCATGCCTATTGTCAATATTACGGGTAATCATGACTATCTGAAATACATCATCCGTAAGTGTGAACGTCGATTCTCGTTGGTCTTCCCCTACTTCATAGAGGGTATGGAGCAGCGTGACGATGCCAATCATCTCTTCTCGTTCACCTATCACAACACCGACTTCTTCTTGCTCGATTCCGATCGTGGTCTGGGTTTCTTGATGGGACAGAAAAAATGGTTAGAACAAGAGTTGCAGAAGAGCCAGTCTGCCCACCGTATAGCTCTACTACATCATCCGCTCTACTCGGTGAAGCGCAAGAACAACAATCTGGAGGTTCGCTGGATGTTCAACGAGCTGCTGCAGAATGCCAAAGTGGACTTGGTGCTGCAGGGGCATGAGCATGCCTATACACATTGTACTTCGTCCGAGGAGCCATTGTTGGGCCATGACTGCACTAATCCACCACTTTATGTCGTCAGCCATTGTTCCCCTAAGAACTACTCGATTCATCCTACAGATCGTTTTGCACCTGTGCTGCGCGAAGGCCGCTTCTATCAGCTCGTCACGGTCGATGCCGATGCTGTGACCCTGAAAGCATACGAGGCAACGACGCAGCAGCTGGTGGATAGTGTGTGTATCACAAGAAAACAGACAATCGAATAATCGTATCTTCGAAACTCTGCAAAACTAAAACTCGAAGTCTCGACAAATCCTAAATCAATTCTTTATGACACTCAAACACCCATGCCCCGAATCGTTTCTGGTAGAAGAGGAGAGGGGTGGATACAAGATATCGGCCCAAATGAAACATGTCTGGGCTGTGCAAATAGACCTGATGCTCGAGCTCGTCGAAGTGTGCCAGCGTCATGGCTTGCGCATCTATGCCGATGGCGGTACGATGCTTGGCGCTGTTCGTCACAAAGGTTTCATACCATGGGACGATGACATCGATATGGTGATGATGCGCGAAGACTATGACAAACTGATGCAGCTGGGCGATGAATTCAAGCATCCCTACTTCCTGCAGAATGTCTATACCGACGATCACTATACGCATCGTCATGCCCAATTGCGCAACAGCGAGACGGCCTGCTGGCCAGCACATGCAGGCAGCTGTCCTTACAAATATAACCAGGGCATCTGGGTAGATATTTTCCCTGCCGACAACATGCCCACTACGGCACGCGCCTTCTCGCATCACTACAAGAAGGAGGGTGTGGCCCGACAGAAGTTCCGCTTCGTCTGCAAGCTGGCCAATGCCATGCCCGAACCCATCTACCAATGGATGCGAAACAAGACTCGATTCTTCAGCGACAAGGTGCGTTATCAGCATTACGAAAATGTGATGCGAAGTGTAAAGTACAATCCGTTGGGTGCCGTCTGCGAGATGGCCTTTCAGCGTGGTAGCATTGTAGCACAGTGCGAAGACTTCGGTGAACCTCGCATGGTGTCCTTCGAATACACTCAGATTCCGTTGGCTCAGAACCCCGATCGCCTGTTGGCCCTGCAATACGGGCCAGACTACATGACGCCACGACAGGCTCCTTCCGAGCATGGCACGTTGGCCTTCGATACCGAAAAGAGTTACACCCACTATATGAAGGGGCATTAAGCCTCCAGTCTTCATACTATTACAGAACAGATAATAATGAGCAACCTCTATCTGCAGATTCCCTCGGGCAATAAGGCCAAGGAGGATATCGATGTGATTATGGCCCAAGAGGGCTTCCGTAATGTGGCAGTGAGCCTTTCATCGCACAATGCGGTAGCACGATTCATCAGCAAACTTCTCAGCGTACTTTTGTTGGTATTGCGTGTGCATAAGGGTGATGTGCTCTTGGTGCAATATCCTTTCAAGAAGTATTATTCGTTGGTTTGCCAGCTGACGCACCTCAAGGGAGGCAAGGTCATTACCCTGATTCATGACTTGGGTAGTTTCCGCCGTAAGAAACTGACCGTTGAGCAGGAGAATGTACGCCTCTGTCATACCGATGTTCTCATCGTTCATAACGAGGCTATGCAGCAGTTTCTCGTAGAGCATGGTTTCAAGAAGCCTATTGTCACTCTCGGTATCTTCGATTACTTGGCTCCAACTCCAGGCAACACTCCTGTCAAGGAGGCAAATGAACCTTGGCAAGTAGTTTATGCCGGCGGTCTGGCTAAGCGAAAGAATACTTTCCTATATTTGCTCGACGAGCACATCCAAGGATGGCATTTCAATATTCATGGCAAGGGCCTTGACGAGGAATTTACCAAAGATTGGAAGAATATCACTCCTTGTGGCTTTATAAAGTCTGACGACTTTATAAAGCAATCTATTGGCCATTTCGGTTTGGTGTGGGATGGCTCGTCGATTGACGAATGTGCTGGCGATTGGGGCGTATATCTGCGCGTCAATAATCCACACAAGACCTCATTCTACCTCCGTTCTGGCAAACCCGTAATCATGTGGAGCGAGGCTGCATTGACCCCATTCGTATTGAGGGAGGGCTACGGAATTGCCGTCAGCTCCCTGCGCGAGATCGGTACTGCGCTTGCGGCTCTGACACCGGCACAATATGAGACAATGTGCAACAATGCAAAAGCCGTCAGCCAGAAACTGGCCAACGGCTACTATTTCAAGGAAGCTTTTGCCTCCGCCATAAAGCTACTCTAATCACTTAACACTAAACTCTCAACTCTTCAACGGCCACCCAAAAGTCATGATGCTGGTGTATTTGCGCCAGATGTTCAACTTGCGCTTCTCAGGCACGCCCTTGCGAGCAATGAAGTCGCGCGCACCTTCAAGCATTCGGTGTGCCACCTTACCATCGAGGTAAGGATCGTAATTTTCGATAATCCATTTGCGCATCTCGGTGTACTTGCCGCTATGGTCCATCACCTCATGATAGGCCTCGGCGAGTTCACCGGGATTCTGCATATTGCGCCAATGCAGATCCTCTGGCTTGGTAGCAGCACGCAGTGTGATTACGGGCTTGTCGAGCAGAAGTTCCTCGTAGATGGTCGATGACGTGTCGCTCAGCATCACGTCGCTCATCAGCATGTACTTGGTTACGTTGATGTCGTCAATCCAAATGATATTTTCTACCTCCTGGGCCAGTTGCTTGTAGGCATCGATGTGCTCTTGAGCCGTCAGTGGGTGGAATTTCATCAAAATCACTACATCCTCGGTCTGGGCAAATTTGCGAAGCTCCTCTTTCATATACGGGAGTGAGGTCAGCGAAGGACTGAAAGTAGGGGCGTAGAGGAAGATGCGGCTCTTGCCGTATTTGTCGAGGTAGGCCTGTCGCTCAGCATCGAATGTGTGCAGGTTGGCAAAGATCCAGTCCTGACGAGGCCAGCCAGTCTCGAGTACCTCGAAGTCCTTGTATTTCTTGGCCAATGCCTCGAAGCCACGGGTAAAGAATGGACCTTGGGTGAAATAGGTATCGAAGTAACGACGGATGATCCAGTGGTCCTTCTTCTCGGCAGCATAGCCGTGGAAGACCTGAATCTTGACGCCACTCAGATAGTAAGGCACGATATTGCCAGGGACAAAGACAGCATCGGGAAGGAACTGCTGGATGTCGTGGATAGAGTTGGTATAACGCACCTTGTCCTTCAGGGGGAAGTCGGGAATGCGCTTCTGGTGTACATACCATAGCACCTCGTTGCCACCCTCACGGTCGGCTTCGATCTGGATCGGTTCGAGGATGCTGATGGCATATTTATTTTCGCAGAACAGACAGATTTTCATTGTCGGTCAGGGATTGTATGGGTCTTAGCAAATCAGCCGAGAGGCTTAGTAAAGTTCGGCAGGGATGCGCTCCTTGGCATTCTCGAAGTCCTCAACCGTATCGAGTTCACAAGAGAAGAGGTCGGTAGCATCGATTACACGATAAGAGTGGCCCTGAGGGATGAGACGTTCGAATGCAAGCTCGTAGAACTTGTTCTCGAGATGCTCCACGTTCATCATACCTTCCAGCTCATGATAGAGAGCACAGGTGTAGTCAGGCCCCATCTTTTCGATGCCCAGACTCTCGCCAGCGGCCAAGGCAGGGTTGCAGGTCTTCGAAATCTCGGTGATATGTCCCTCGGCATCGGTCACAACCTTCATCTCCTCCTCGCCCAGTTCGTGACGAATCAGGGTCAGCACGTTGGCAGCCTCCTCGTCGAGCACACGCGTCACAATACGAGCATCGTAGAGCAAGTCGCTATCGAGCAACAGCATCTCCTGCCCCTCGACCTCAGGACGAGCCAACCACAACGAGTAGATGTTGTTGGTCGATTCATATACATTATTATATATAAACTTCACGGTGATCGAAGTTCCGTATTGCTGAGCCACGAACTCCTCGATTTGCTCGTGCAGATAACCCGTGACAATGACGAAGTCACAGACGCCATTCTGGATGAGTGCATCCATCGAACGTTGTAACAGGCAGCGCTCGCCAATCTTCAGCAGACACTTGGGGGTGTGACTGGTAAGCGGACGCAGGCGAGATGCCGTACCAGCGGCAAGTATTACAGCTTTCATGAGAGAGCAACACGCTTGATAGTATCGACTACCACCTGAATCTGCTCAGGACGGCCCAGAGTAATACGGAGGGTAGATTCCAGACCCTTGTCGCTCATAAACTTGATCTTGTAGTTCTGAGCAACGAGAGCCTGCTGCAGGCGCTCCTTGATCTCGATAGGATATTTGATGAGGATGAAGTTAGCTACCGACTTATACACCTTGAACCCAGGCAGTGAACCGAGTTCCTTCTTGAAGAGTTGACGATCCCACTCCATCTGGTTGGCTACATCACGATAGTGAGCCTCGCTCTGCAGAGCAGCCAGGGCAACGTGCTCGCTGAAGCGGTTGTAGCCCAAATACTTGTTGGCGTAGTTCAAGAAACCATCATGACCAGCGCCCATGAAGCCGAAGCCCATGCGCAGACCTGGCAGACCATAGAACTTCGAGAGGGTGCGCGAGATGATGAGATTCGAATACTTATTGACCAATGGAGCAATATAGTCGATGTCTGAGGTGATGAACGAAGCATAAGCCTCGTCGATCAGTACCATCGTGTCTGAAGGGATATTCTCCATGATGCGACCAATCTCCTCGCTGGTCAGGCAGTTGCCGGTTGGGTTGTTAGGCGAAGCCAGAAGCAGCATGCGAGGATGTACACGGTTGGTGTACTCGATGACCTCCTCAACGTCGTACGCGAAAGTATCTCCCGTCTCGTGCAGAGGGTACATCTCGAAGTTGCCACCGCACTCGCCAGCAATACGGTTGTAATACCACCATGAGAACTCTGGAATCAGGATGGTACGGTTGTCGCCCTTGCCTAGGTAATAGTGTACGGCATTCTTGAGAATGTCCTCTCCTCCGTAGCCAATGAGCACCTGCTTCTCGGGCACGCCATAAAGACCAGAAAGATATACTGAAACAATGCTCTTCTTGCCCTCGTCGTAAATTCGGGTGTAGAAGCAGAGCAGTTCGGGATCAAAATTCTTGACAGCCTCAATCACCTTCTGCGAAGGCTTGAAGTTGAATTCGTTTCTATCTAAGTAATTCATATCGTTTGTTTTTATTATTTCAAAAAAATATTGTTGGTTGCAGGATTCGTCTCGTCTGTTTTTTTCTATCTCCAGAGAGGGGTTATCCTTTTCTTTTTTGCTTGAATAAATGTAGGAATCGCTTGCGTCGATACCAGTTCTTGTCGTGCGTTCGTTTCTGTGCCACGCCGCGTTGAGCAATCGCCTCTTCGTCCATGTTACGTGCCTTGGCATATTCGCGAATCACGAATTCGAAGAGGTCCAATCGTCCTGTGAAGCGAGTCATGTTTTCAATCCAATCCCACGTCGGAATCTCCTCGCCTTGTGCAAAGAACTTCATGCGGTTGATGTCGATCAGTGTGAAGTGATATTGACCATCCTCTCGCAGCTCGTAGAGTACATTCGTATCGTTCAGATCGTTGTGCAGTATGCCCGCCTTGTGCAGCTGCGCCACAAATTGGGCAAAGGCCTTGGCCAAAGTGTGGTCCCAATCGTCACGGTCAATGAGTTTCTCGATCGGTTCTGCTTTGGGGGGCAGAGCTTCGCAGATATAATAGGCAAATTGCAGAGACAGACTCGACCGAAGCTCGGCTGCGGCGATAGGAGTGGGGGTGTCGAATCCGCGACGTGTGAGCTCCATGCCGTTTTCGAAGGCTTTTTGTGCCTTGTGCCGGCGGAACCAGTAGCCCACTTGTTGCAAGAGGCTGGGGTGCTTGAAGCGCTTCACGATCAGACCCTCAATGTCTCGGATCTTATTGCGACCATTCCAGATCAGCGTGCCCCGGTTGTCGAAACTCTCAGGCAGGGCTGCCAGTAGCTTCGTCAGTCGTTCGTCATTTTGATAGGCAGGGTTGACCCATTGGATCTTTCTCATTTCAGCCATTTGTATTTCATTTCATACCATTTGCGTCCCACTGTGTAGCGCCACAAGTTGCGCCAGTTCTGGCTCGATTTGCAGGGCAACAGAGTGACCTCTTGTTTGGGTAGGGTAGGGTCGAGCTGGTCACAGAGCATGGCAATATACTCGAACATATTATATTCGTCGAGCATCTGCATACGGCTCTTCTGCAGAGCCTCGAGCGATTGCTCATAGCGATCTTCGGCCAATGCCTGATCGATGATTCGGATAGCCTCTTCGGGTCGCTTGATGTCGATGGGGAGGAAAGCGTCACGCTCGATATAATCGGCCATGTTTGTGCATCCATAATAGAACGGGAAGGTGCCAGCTAACAGACAGTCGCTCATCTTCTCGGTCCAGTAATAGCGCTGACTGGAGTTTTCGATCACGATGTGGTACTTATAGGGCGAGAGTACATCCCACTTGTCGTCGAAGTCCTTAAAACCACGTCCGAAGACGTCGATTTGATCTCCGTAATGTTGCTTAAGCTTTTCGACAAAGTGCAGACGGTCTATGTGACCTTGCGTAAAGGCTTTGTTGCTCGTAATTACCGAGAGCAGCTTGGTCTTGGTCGGCAAGGGCATCGACTTGAGCTTGTCGTAGTCGAGTGTACAGGAGGTGATGTTGTCATCACGGTCTTCGGTATATCCCACAAACCATGGCAAGATGGCAGGACCATAAACCACATGTGGATGCTGCGTTGGTTCCTGGCAGGTGCAGACCGTACCAAACTGACGTAGGTATTGGTCGGGATAGATCAGTACCGAGCGAGGTTCGGTGGTCAGCACGATGGTGTTCTGTGGTGCCACGAGGCAGGTCTCGCCATGGCGTACACCCTTGCCCTGTACCACCCAGAAGTCTGGATCGGGACAAGGCTCGTCGATGTAGAACCGATATCTGCCATCGAGCGAAGTCAGGCTCCGCCCTCGTGTCTGGCGGTCATAGATTGTGCCTAATTGCTTTCGGTAGGGGGTAACCTTTACTTTATACACTTTACTCTTTACACATTACTCTTTACTCTTTACACTACACACTACACCCACAACTCACTTGATCTTATCAAATCCCTCGCCGAACACGCCGTGGCAGAACTGCTGGCTGACGATAGCATTAGGATCGAGTGCCTTGATCAGGTTGAAGAGTCCTTGGCTCTCGTAGCGACGGCACAAGACCATCACTACTTCGACATCCTTCTTCGAGTACCAGCCCTGGCCGTGCATGATAGTTACGCCACGGTCTAGCTGCTTGTTCACCGCGTCGGCAATCTGTTCATATCGCTTCGAGACAATCATAAATTGCACCGTCTGGCGAGAACCATTGACGATATAGTCTATCATATACGAGGCAAACAGCGTGAAAACTATACCATAGACGATGACCTCGAACGAATGGAACAATACATATGAGGAACTGATAATGCAGATATCGACAAATTGTAAGGCACGTCCCAACGACATACGTGAGAAACGGTTGATCAGTGCCACAATGATATCGGTGCCACCAGTCGATCCGTTGTGCGTAAAGACGATGCCCAGACAGCTGCCGCCCAGTACGCCACCTATCAGAACATGCATAAACTTATCTTCGCCCGGGGTGATGAGCGGATAGGCCTCGAACAGTGGTTTCATCACACCGATGACAAACGAGAGCATTGTTACACCCACGATGGTACGGAAGGTGAACTCCTTGCTGATAAACTTGAAAGCAATGGCTAGCAATGCCACGTTGATGATCCAGATCGAGATAGCAGGGTTCCAGCCAAATGCATAGTAGCAGAGGGTCGAAATACCCGTCACACCACCCATTACTAATTGTTCTGGCAGGATAAACCCGCAATAGCCAATGCCATATAGACAAACGCCCAGAAAGATAAAAATATAGTCCTTGACCAATTGCATCAGCTGGCGTTTCTGTACAATTTTTCCGAATTTTGATTCCATAAGATTTATAAATGCTCAAGCCGTAACTCACTCACAGCTCTTTGCTTTTTTATTTTTGCTTCTTATCTCTTAGTTCTTCACTCTACACTTTACACACTACACATTTCACTCATCACTTAATAGTGACCATAGTAGCACCGAAGCCATACTGCTGGAATGAGGCATCCTGCCACTCACATTTAGCGTAGCGCAGCTTTAGTTCGTCGATGATCGCCTTCCGCAATACTCCCTCGCCCTTGCCGTGAATGAAGACCACCTTCTGTCCCTTGGCAGCGCGATAAGACTCCATCGTCTGCTTGAAGATGCCCAACTGGTGCTGCAGAATCGAGGCATTGTTCATGCCCGCAGTAGTCTCGACCAACTTGTCGATGTGCAGATCCACCTCCACAACGCCATTGCGCAGCGTCTCGTAGGGGCTGGTGGCCATATTGGGGGCGTTCTTGCCACTCTTGCTGGCATTGTTGCTCTGATATTGCAACTTCAGCAGCTGAAGTTTCAGCGTATTCATCTCTGCCTCCATGGCGTGCAGTTTCTCTTTCAGCTGGCGGTTCTCCTCCTTCAGCTTGTCCACCTCGGTCATAGCCTGACGGGCTGCCATCTGGGCACGGGTCAATGGCGCCTGATGTACGGGAGCGTGACCTGCCTGACGCTGGTCTTCCTCTTCGCTCACCACAACACATTGCGAGGCCAAAGTTGGGATCTCGAACCCATCTTCGTCCTCGACCATCACAAGGCCCTTGTCGCCAAAGCTTTTTACGATGCCGCCGCCTTGGGCATCTAGGAATCTAACTTTATCTCCGATTTTCATTTTTGTTTTATTTTGGCTGCAAAGATAGTGCATTTTGCATAATTTGCCAAATTTATTTGGGAAATATTCGTTTTTGTCCTATCTTTGCACCCCAAACATTCAAATGTACATAGCACATTATATAAAAATAAGAGTTCGAAAATGATTAATCCACGTCATCTCGAAATAAAAGATTACGACTATCCGCTTCCAGACGAGCGAATTGCCAAATACCCACTGACGCAGCGCGACCAGTCTAAGCTTTTGGTCTTCAATCACCCAGCAGCCGAAGAATCATGCTCCATTCAGCAGCATCATTTCTGTCAGCTGCCCCAATTCCTGCCCGAGGGCTCGATGGTGGTATTTAATAATACCAAGGTCATTCAGGCACGTCTGCACTTCCACAAGCCCACTGGTGGTATAGTCGAGGTGTTCTGCCTTGAGCCAGAAGCACCGAAAGACTATCAGCAGTCGTTTGCTAGCGAATATGAGTGCACCTGGACCTGCCTTGTCGGCAACTCGAAGAAGTGGAAGGAGGGATCCTTGTCACTATCGGTCACTATGCCCGATGGTCGCCTCGTCACCCTCTATTGCGAACGTGCAGGCAGCCTTGGTCCCAGCCAGCTCATCCATTTCTATTGGGATCAGCCTGGTACGGAGAGCCCCGTCAGCTTTGCGCAACTGCTCGATGCAATGGGCGAACTGCCCATTCCTCCCTACTTGAATCGTGCAACCGAAGAGAAGGACAAAGAGACCTACCAGACCGTCTATTCGCGCATCAAGGGCAGTGTGGCTGCTCCTACTGCCGGGTTGCACTATACTCCCGAAGTGCTCAAAGAGTTACAAGACAAGCACATCGACCTCCAGTACCTTACACTTCACGTCGGTGCTGGCACATTCAAGCCAGTCAAGAGCGAGACCATCGAGGGGCACGACATGCATACCGAATTCATCTCTGTGCCACGTTCGGTCATCCAGCGCATAGCCGACTTCGTAGCAGCCAGAGATGCACAAGCATCAGCCTCCTGTCAACTCTCAGAACTCAACACTCCACTCCTTGTAGCCACCGGCACTACCAGTGTTCGCACTCTCGAGAGTCTTTATTACATCGGCGAAAAGCTTTCTATGGTCTCCGATTATACACAAGTGCATCCCGAGGACCTTATTGTACATCAGTGGGAACCTTACGATACGGAGCACACCTTGCCCCTCTTCGATTCGCTTGCACAGATTTTGCGCTACCTCGATGCCATCGGCCAGGAGCAACTAGTCACGGCAACACAGATTCTCATTGCTCCAGGATTCCGTTTCCGACTGGTTGAGGCCATCGTCACCAACTTCCACATGCCACAGAGCACTTTGTTACTATTGGTCAGCGCATTCGTCGATGGAGAGAGCCTCAAGGGAGAAAATTGGCACCGTATTTATAATTATGCCCTTCAAAACGACTTCCGTTTCCTCAGTTATGGTGACTCGTCGTTGCTCTTCAAATGCAAATAAGAAAAAAAGGACAGATAAATAGTAAACTCTATTTGTCAAACTTATTGTCAAACAATTTTTTTTCGCAACTTTTGCACTGAAACGATACACAATTGTACAAAATGTTGTATCTTTGCACTGTCAAAAAAGACGTAACAGTGTTATTTTAACTCAATATTCACAAATCCAAAAACTAAGATTTAAAGATGACTAAAGTAGCTATCAATGGTTTCGGTCGTATCGGCCGTCTCGCATTCCGTCAGATGTTCGAGGCTGAGGGTTATGAGGTTGTAGCAATCAACGACCTTACCTCTCCTGCAATGCTCGCTCACCTCCTCAAGTATGACACCGCTCAGGGTGGTTTCGCTGGCAAGTTCGGCGAGGGCAAGCACACTGTAGAGGCAACTGAGAACTCAATCATCGTTGACGGCAAGGAGATCAAGATCTCTGCTGAGAAGGATGCTGCTAACTGCCCATGGGCTGCTAACGACGTTGACGTTGTTCTCGAGTGCACCGGTTTCTATACCTCAAAGGAGAAGGCTTCTGCTCACCTCGCTGCTGGTGCTAAGAAGGTCGTTATCTCTGCTCCTGCTGGCAAGGACCTCCCAACCATCGTTTACAACGTTAACCACACCACCCTCACCGCTGAGGATAAGGTTATCTCTGCTGCCTCTTGCACCACCAACTGCCTCGCTCCTATGGCAGCTGCCCTCAACAACTACGCTCCTATCGCTTCAGGCATCATGAGCACCATCCACGCTTACACTGGCGACCAGATGATCCTCGACGGCCCACAGCGCAAGGGCGATCTCCGTCGTTCACGTGCAGGTGCTCAGAACATCGTTCCTAACTCAACCGGCGCTGCTAAGGCTATCGGTCTCGTTATCCCAGAGCTCAACGGCAAGCTCATCGGCTCTGCTCAGCGTGTTCCAACCCCAACTGGTTCTACCACCATCCTCGTAGCTGTAGTTAAGGCTAAGGACGTTACCGTTGAGGGCATCAACGCTGCTATGAAGGCTGCTTCTACCGAGAGCTTCGGCTACACCGAGGATCAGATCGTTTCTAGTGACATCATCGGCATGAAGTTCGGTTCACTCTTCGACGCTACCCAGACCATGGTTAGCAAGATCGACGAGGAGACCTATCAGGTACAGGTTGTTTCTTGGTATGACAACGAGAACAGCTACACCTCTCAGATGGTTCGCACCATCAAGTACTTCTCTGAGATCTAATCAAAGGGAATTACTCTAAAGGTAAATACATGGCCGCCCTTGACTCTATGCCAGGGGCGGCTCTTTTTAAATTCACAATTCACAATTCACAATTCGCACTTCATAATTCATAATTCATAATTCACAATTCATAATTTTCTCTCCATCCTTATTGCATTATGCATTATGAATTATCACGGCGCTAGCCCAATTATGAATTATGAATTATGCATTATGAATTATGCATTATGCTCTATGCATTATGGATTATGACTTGATTACCATCCTTGGCCCTACTGCCAGTGGCAAAACTGACCTTGCCGCTCACCTTGCAGTGCGTCTTGGCAATGCCGAGATTATCAGTGCCGACAGCCGTCAGGTGTATCGCGGAATGGATATTGGCACCGGGAAAGATTTGGCCGACTACACCGTGGATGGGGTAGAGATTCCCTATCACCTTATCGACATCATGGATGCCGGTGAGAAGTATAACCTCTTCCAGTATCAGCAGGATTTCTGGAAGGCATATAACGATATTGTGTCACGCGGGAAGACACCCATCCTTTGTGGTGGAACAGGACTCTACGTCGAATCCATTCTGAAAAGCTATAAGATGATGCCAGTACCTGAGAATCCTGAGCTCCGTAAGAGCCTTGAAGGGAAAAGCATCGAGGAACTTACGACAATCCTGCAGACCTACAAGACGCTGCACAACACCACGGATGTTGATACGGCCAAGCGTGCTATCCGTGCCATTGAGATACAAGCCTACTATCGTGAGCATAAGATTGAGGAACGCGATTTTCCTCAGCTTCGTAGTCTCACCATAGGTGTGAATATCGACCGTGAACTTCGACGTCAGAAGATTTCTGATCGCTTGCATCGTCGTTTGGACGAAGGCATGGTGGATGAGGTGCGTCATCTGCTGGAAACAGTTCCTGCAGAAAATCTCTTGTACTACGGGTTGGAGTACAAGTTTCTTACATTATATATATTAGGTGAACTGACGTATGACGAAATGGTACGTCAACTTGAGATTGCCATTCATCAGTTTGCTAAGCGTCAGATGACCTGGTTCCGCGGCATGGAAAAGCGTGGAACGCACATCCATTGGATTGACGCTTCACTTCCTATTGATGAGAAGGTGGAACAGGCCCTCTCCGCCCTTACCCAAATTTGCTGACTCTTTCCAATCCATCGACGTCTATGAGCTTGATCTTACGTCCGTCGATGGCAACGAGTTTCTCCTGTGCAAAGGCACTCAGCGTGCGTATGGCATTGCTTGTCGTCATGTTGGACATGTTGGCCATGTCTTCGCGTGAAAGGTAGATGCTCAGTGTGCATCCATCGCTCTCCAGCCCGTACGTGTCGCGCAGGAAGAGTATGGCTTCTGCCAAGCGTCCACGCACATGCTTCTGTGTCAGGTTGACGGTACGCTCGTTGGCAGTGCCGAGACGAACGGACAAGTCCTGAATGAAGAACCATGCCAGGCGTGCGTTGTGCTGTATGATGTCGGTAAGCACGTTGAGAGAAATGCGTATGAGGGTAGTGGGCTCCAGGGCAACGGCAGATGTCTGGTGTGACTCCCGTGCAAAGTAAGCTCTGTGCCCAGTAAAGGAGGTAGGCTTCAGGACGCGAATGAGTTGGCTGCGCCCACTGACTCCCTCCTTATATATTTTAAGCTTTCCTGAAATGACGCATAGCATGTCGCGAGGTATGTCCCCGTCCTTGTATGCGATTTCGTTTTTCTGGAGGTGCTGTATTTTGATGTGCTCAAGGAGCAATTGCTTTTCCAGTTCGGTGAGTGGATCGATTAGCATAGACAGATTCTGTTCTATGAAATCTATCGTTAACTCTTGATGTGCCATTTTAAGTACAATAACCGATTTTTATGTTCTTTGGCACAAAAATAGTGCTTTTCTTTGTCGTGAACAAATAAATATTGGAAAAATGATAGTTTTTGCGTAAAAAGTGCAAGAAATATTTCATTATTTCGCAAAAAGTTTGTAATTTTGAAAGCATTTATAGTGCAAGCATTGAAATTAACCAAAATACAAAACCATTAAAAACATATTCGACTATGAGTTATTTACGTTTTGACAAGACTCAGATGACGAACCTTGAGGACTCTCTGAAGAAGGAGATCCTGAGAAGTAATCGTTCTGGAGCCTACTCGTGCACCACGCTTGTGGATTGTAACACGAGAAAATACCATGGTCTCTTGGTGGTACCTGTTCCCGGTCTCGATGACGAGAATCATGTGTTGCTCAGCTCGCTTGATGCAACGGTGATTCAGCACGGGGCCGAGTTCAATTTAGGTCTGCACAAGTACCAGGGTAATAACTTTGCACCTCGTGGCCATAAGTACATCCGCGAGTTCGACAGTCTTAAGGTACCTACCACCATCTATCGTGTGGGTGGCGTGGTACTGAAGCGTGAGGAGGTGTTCCAGCACTTCGAGAACCGCTTGATCATCCGTTACACCTTGATGGAGGCTCACAGTGCTACCACACTGCGTCTGACTCCCTTCCTGGCATTCCGCAGCGTGCGTGAGTTCACCCATGAGAATGGTGTCGCCAGCCGTGAGTATCAGGAGGTAAAGAATGGTATCAAGACTTGCATGTACCAGGGTTATCCCGACCTATACATGCAGTGCAGCAAGGAGAACGAATTCGTATTCCAGCCTGACTGGTGGCGTGGCATCGAATATCCTAAGGAGCAGGAGCGTGGCTACGCAGGCACCGAGGATCTTTATGTACCCGGATATTTCGAGTTCACCATCGAGAAGGGTGAGAGCGTAGTATTCAGCGCAGGTATTGAGGAAGCTGATCCCAAGATGTTGCCAGAGTTGGCAGAGTTTGAGGTGAACGTGCGTACTCCTCGCGACAATTTCTATCACAACTTGGTGAACAGCGCACATCAGTTCATTGTAAATCAGGGTGGTGAGACCTACGTTTTGGCTGGTTATCCTTGGTTTAAGTGCCGTGCACGCGATATGTTCATCTCTCTTCCCGGTTTGACCATTACCAATGGCGAGTTCGACAAGTTCGAGGCTGTCATGGCTACTGCTGAGAAGGGTATCCGTGAGTTCATAGAGGGCGAGCCTCTCACAGTCAAGATCTATGAGATGAATCAGCCCGACGTGCTGTTGTGGGCCGTATGGTGTATTCAGCAGTACGGTAAGCTCACCGATATGTCTACCGCTTTCAAGAAGTACGGCAAACTAGTACGCGACATCATGGAGTATATCCATCTGGGCAATCATCCCGGTCTCGCTGTTCATGAGAACGGTCTGCTCTACGCTGCCGGTGGTCAGGATCGTGCTATTACTTGGATGAACAGCCAGGCTAACGGTCGTCCTATTGTTCCACGTTCTGGTTACATTGTTGAGGTGAATGCCTTGTGGTACAACTGCTTGAAGTTTGCCGAGGAACTGAGCCTCTTCAATAAGGACGAGGATAGCGCTGCCATTATTGCCGCTGCGGCAGATAAGGCAAAGCAGGGCTTCCTGGATGTCTTCATGAACCAGCATGGCTATCTGCTTGACTACGTGGATGGTCCTATGATGGATTGGAGCGTTCGTCCCAACATGATTTTCCCTGTAGCATTCGACTACTCACCTCTCGACCAGAAGCAGAAGAAGGTCATCCTCGACCTTTGCACCAAGGAGTTGCTGACTCCCAAGGGTCTTCGTTCGCTCTCTCCCAAGAGTGGTGGCTACAACCCCATGTATGTAGGTCCTCAGGCTCAGCGTGACTATGCTTATCATCAGGGTACTGCATGGCCTTGGTTGGGCGGTTTCTACATGGAGGCTTGCCTCAAGGTGTATGGTCGCAGCAAGGTAGGTTTCATTGAGCGCCAGCTTGTAGGTTACGAGGAGGAACTCTTCTACCATTGCATCGGTACTATTCCTGAATTGTTTGATGGTAACCCTCCATTCCACGGACGTGGTGCTATCTCTTTCGCTATGAATGTGGCCGAGATTATGCGTGTTGTGAAACTGTTGGATAAGTATAATGAATATTAAATAAGGAGGAAAGTAAGATGAAAGTTTTAATGTTCGGATGGGAATTTCCTCCCAAGATTTATGGTGGTCTTGCAGTAGCTTCTTACGGTATTACCAAGGGCTTGAGTTTGCAGGGCGATGTTGAGACAACTTTCTGTATGCCTAAGCCTACCGGCGAGGAGGAGGGTTTCTTGAAGATTGTGAATATGAGTCAGGTGCCCGTAGCATGGCGCGACGTGCAGTATGACAACATCAAGGATCGCATGATTGGTCACACGGCTGAGGATTACTATCGTTTCCGTGATCACATCTATGCTGACTTCAACTATATGCAGGGTCTTGATGACATGGGTTGCATTGGTTTCGCTGGTGGCTACCCCAGTAACCTGCACGATGAGATCAACAACTTCTCTATCATTGCCGGCGTGCTGGCGCGTAGCGAGGAGTTCGACCTCATCCATGCCCATGACTGGCTGACCTATCCCGCTGGTGTACATGCCAAGATGGTCAGTGGTAAGCCTCTCTGCATCCACGTACATGCTACCGACTTCGACCGCTCTCGTGGTAAGGTGAACCCCACCGTCTACAGCATCGAGAAGAATGGTATGGACCATGCAGACTGTATCATGTGTGTGAGCGAGCTGACCCGCCAGACTGTCATCAACCAGTATCATCAGGATCCCAAGAAGTGTGTGGCTATGCATAATGCTGTGTATCCCCTCAGTCAGGAGTATCTCGACATTCCCTCTACCCGTCGTCCTGAGGAGAAGGTGGTTACCTATCTGGGTCGTATCACCATGCAGAAGGGTCCCGAGTACTTCATCGAGGCTGCCAAGCGTGTGCTCGACCGTACCCATAACATCCGCTTCTGCTTTGCCGGTTCTGGCGATATGATGAACGCTATGATCAATCTGGCTGCAAGCTATGGTATCGCAGATCGTTGCCACTTCCCCGGTTTCCAGCGTGGTAAGCAGGTGTACGAGTGCTACAAGCGCAGTGATGTCTTCGTGATGCCCTCTGTGAGTGAACCCTTTGGTATCGCTCCTCTTGAGGCTATGCAGTGTGGCTGTCCTTCCATCATCTCAAAGCAGTCTGGTTGCGGTGAGATTCTCGACAATGTCATCAAGGTAGACTATTGGGATATTGATGCCATGGCTGATGCTATGTATTCACTCTGTACCAATGAGGAGATGTGGAAGCAGCTGAGCGAGGAAGGTATCAAGGAGGTTGACCGCATCACCTGGGAGAAGGTAGGTCTTCGCATTCGCGAGTGCTACAACCAGCTCATGCAGCGTGGATGGTTCAACAATGATGAATACCTCAATGCAGTAAAGGACATCAAGTGAATTTAGAATTAAAAATTAAGAATTAAGAATAAGCAAAATCATGAAAACAATTTGTTTATATTTCGAGATACATCAGCCCGTTCATCTGAAGAGATATCGTTTCTTTGATATTGGTACAGATCACTATTATTATGATGACTACGAGAACGAGCGTAGCATCACTGAGACTGCAGAGCGCAGCTACATCCCTGCATTGAAGGCAATGTTGGAGATGACCGAAACCTATGGTAAGTACTTCAAGGTGGCATTCTCACTCTCTGGTGTTGCCATTGAGTTGCTCGAGGACTATGCTCCCGAGGTTATCGAACTCCTTCAGGAGCTCTCAAAGACTGGTTGCGTAGAGTTCTTGGCTGAGCCCTATAGCCATGGTCTTTCTTCATTGGCTAACGAGGAAGTTTTCACCGAAGAGGTTAAGCGTCAGTGCAAGAAGATCAAGGAGATGTTTGGTCAGACTCCCAAAGTGTTGCGTAACAGCAGCTTGATCTACAGTGATGAGATTGGTGCTTTGGCTGGCCAGATGGGCTTCAAGGGTATGATTGCCGAGGGTGCAAAGCACGTTCTCGGTTGGAAGAGCCCCCATTTCGTGTACAGTTGCGCTCACAATCCCAAGGTGAGCCTCTTGCTCCGCGATTACAAGCTTTCTGACGATATCTCATTGCGTTTCAGCGATACCAGCTGGAATGAGTATCCTCTGATGAGCGAGCGCTACGCTGACTGGATTGCTCAGCTTCCTCAGGAGGAGCAGGTAGTGAATATCTTCATGGAGCTCTGTGCTCTCGGTATATTCCAGCCCCTCAGCAGCAACATCCTCGAGTTCTTCAAGGCTCTGCCCGCTGCTTGCAAGGAGCGCGGCATCGAGTTCGCTACTCCCAGCGAGATTATCGGTAAGACCAAGGCAGTAGCCGCTATGGATATGCCTGAGCCCGTGAGCTGGAATGATGAGGAGCGTGACACTAGCTGCTGGTTGGGTAACGGTATGCAGCGTGAGGCTTTCAACAAGCTCTATCAGGAGGCTGGCCGTATCCTGGCATGTCAGGATCGTCGCATCAAGCAGGACTGGGATCGCATCCAGGCCAGCAATAACTTCCGCTTCATGACTACCAAGCCTATGAGCGTGAACATGTATCGCAGCTTCTATGACAGCCCATACGATGCATTCACCAACTATATGAACATCCTTGGCGACTTCATCAAGCGCGTACAGGATCTCTTCCCCATCGAGGTGGAGAACGATGAGCTCAACGCTCTTTACACCACCATCCACAACCAGGGTGCTGAGATTGCCGTGAAGGATAATGAGATCAGCCGTCTGCAGGCTCGTCTGGCTAAACTCGAAGGCGCTGCTGCTGAGGAGGAGAAGGTTGCTCCTAAGAAGGCTCCCGCCAAGAAGACTGCTCCTGCCAAGAAGGCTGCTCCCGCTCCTAAAGAGGAAGTGGCTCCCGTAGCTGCTCCTGTGGAAACACCTGCTCCCGTAGTAGAGGCGCCCGCTCCTGTAGAGGCACCTGCCAAGAAGGTTCCCGCAAAAAAAGCTCCTGCTAAGAAGCCCGCTACCAAGAAGGAGGCTGCTCCCAAGGCAGCCAAGAAGACAACTAAGAAATAATCCTATTGTTTAATATGAATGTGCCCTGAGCTCGTTGAGTCTCAGGGTACTTTTTTAATGCTTAATTTTTATGTTTCATTTTATTCCCTTACAAGCCCAAGAGGCTACAGAAGAATCCACAAATGTGGTAAAGGAAGTTGTAGAAAGTGTCAATGGCGGTGTTGATTTTTCCAAACTCGCTGATCAAGCATTAGGCTATGCCATGGAATTTGGCAAGAGCCTGCTTATTGCACTTGTCATCTATTTCGTAGGTCGTTTTGTCATTAAGATGATCAACAAGGTAGTGGTTGGGGTGCTGGAACGTCGTAAGATCGACCTCACCATCCAGACCTTCCTGAAGAGTCTTGTGAATGTCCTGCTAACCACCCTTCTCATTATTGCTGTTGTCAATGCACTGGGTGTCGACACTACGAGCTTCGCAGCCTTGTTGGCCAGCGTCGGTTTGGCTGCTGGTATGGCTCTCTCGGGCAACCTTCAGAACCTTGCAGGCGGCATCATGCTTCTCCTATTCCGTCCTTTCCGTGTAGGTGACTTTATCTCTGCTCAGGGTGAGATGGGTGTCGTCAAGGAAATCCAGATTCTGCACACCATCATCCTGACGGTTGATAACCGCGAGGTTATCCTGCCTAATGGTGCCTTGTCAAGTGGCAACATGACCAACTTCAGCCGTGAGCCACTTCGCCGTGTTGACCTGACGATTGGCGTAGAGTATGGTCAGGACATAGATAAGGTGCGTGATGTGTTGAATCGTATTTTTGCTGCTGACACGCGTATCCTGAAGGATCCTGCTCCTTTCGTGGCAGTAGGTGCTTTGTCTTCCAGCAGTGTGGATATGACGATCCGTCTTTGGGTTGAAGGTGCTAACTATTGGGATGTCTTCTTCGACATGAATGAAAAGATCTACAAGTCATTCAATGCAGAGGGTATCAACTTCCCCTTCCCACAACTCACTGTTCATCAGGCATGATGAGAAGAGTAATTTAAGGTAATTAAAAGTAAATAAAGAGGAGTGAAAAGGGAGTGAAAGGGACGATACATTTGTCTGATTAGTTACAGACAAGAGATATAACATTCGTCCCTTTCACTCCTCTTTCACTCCTTTTTTTACTCCCTTTATCTGCCCTTTAATAACTTCCACTAAATTTGCTGTAAATCACCTGCATCTTGAGTTTTGTGTCACCACCCACAAGGCAGATACTGTTCATGCCCATGTCGTGGTTTACACTAGTCAGGTTTCCACTGCTGTTACTGCTCGTTACAACTGGTACCAACATTACCTTGTTCCAGTCGGGGTGCTTGGCTGCCCATTCCTGTTCTGTAATGCCCTCAACGGCAGCGCCAAACACTTTTTCATGCTTGCAGTACGAAAGGAGTCTGCAAATGTTTGTAAAGGAATAAACATTCTTGGTGTTATCAAAGTTAGCCACGTAGCTGGTACGGTTGTCTGCCACCTCATTGTTCTCAAAGAACTTCTTCATGTTCTCCTTTCTTACCATGAGCAGGCTCGTGGGTGTGCCCAACTGATATTTGTCTTGTGACTTCTTATTGTATCGCGTCAAGGTGATCTGTGCCATGCTAACGCTGTCCGTGGGATGCTCATCGAATATTTCATCGATGGGCAGCGTCATTTCAGTGCAGATGCCTGCGGGGGTCTTGAGATAGGTGTGCTCTGTCTCGTTAATGAGTGCCTCCATATTGCCATTCTCAAAGCGGGTGCTTTGCAATACCTCGGGTGTAGCAGCAAAACGAGTGATACCCTGATAGATTTTCTTTGGCTTATCCTTTTCTACATAGTTATAGTAGATGTTGAGGGTGCTGACAAGCGTAGTCAGCATCGTTCCTTCACCGTTTGCAATGCGGAAATAGAAGCCAGGGAAAATCTCGCGGATGAAGTGGTAAGCGTCTTTCAGGCTACTTGGAGAGGCATAGCACTTCTCCAAAAGTTCTTGACCGAACGATGCGGGAAGCATAATGCGTATGTTGTCCGTGTGTGTACTGCTTTCACGTTCGCTTTCATTCAGGATATAGTCCTCTGCCGTAAATACCTTGGTGGCAATGGGTTTACTGTCTTTTATATATTTCGTGAGGTCGGTATCTGAATAGTACGTAGTGGCTTCATCCATGATGCTCTTCTCATCAAGTCGGTACACCTCGAGTTTCATGGGATTATTGCCTTCGCCATAGTAGCTTTTGAGGTAGATGCGCACCTCGCATGAGTCACACTTCACCTCTCCGAGTTTGATGTCTGTCGTGTCACCCGTCTCGGGATTGATGGTAATTTCGCCTACCATCTGCTTTTTGGGGGGCAATGCATAGTTCTCGTGACAATAGAACTGGGCGGCACAATCTGCTATGATGGTGGCTCCCGTTTCGGGGTCAATGACCTTGCCTAAGTAACCGTATGTGTTATCAGCAATGATGGCACCTGTGGCCTCTGAGCGTGTAGTGACTTCGTAGATGTCCGTCGAGGTGGATATCTTGTCTGTGTCCTCAAGAATACCTAAGGTGCCCGTGTTGTCGGCACAGCTCGCCATGATGAACACTGCGGCACATACCAGTGCTATTTGTTTCCAGAGGCGTTTCATCAGTCTTCCTCCTCCTCTTCGTTCTTGCCTTCGCTCCATATCTCGTCAAAGAACGCCATGTACTTGCTCCAGTCCTCGCCAGGGTAGGGCATGACGGGTGCCTCGGCAGCATTGGCATATTTCACCAGTTCCTCGTCGGGAGTGGCTGATGAGATGGTGACTCCGTCGCTGTACTTGATGGCAAGCTTCTGCAAGTCGCTTCCCGTTAGGGGAGATGCCAGGCCCTCCAACACGTCGGCCGTGCATTCACGGTAACAGATGGCGTTAGGGAAATTCTCGGGAAGGGGTAGGGTGAGTGGTTGCTCGGTGATGGAGTATATCACCTTGCAGTCGCGGAATGAGGGTTCCTCCTTGTAGGCCGTTTTGAGCAGTACGGGCACAATGGCAGCCATCCATCCCTGGCAGTGTATCACGTCAGGCACCCAGCGCAGCTTCTTGACAGTCTCCAGAACGCCGCGTGCATAGAAGATGGCACGTAGCGCGTTATCGGGATATTCTTTTCCGTCTGCATTGGCTGTCGAGAGACGTTTCTGGAAGAAATCATCATTATCGATAAAGTATACCTGCATGCGGGCAGAGGGTATGGACGCAACCTTGATGATGAGTGGGTGGTCAGTATCATCGATGATGAGATTCATACCTGAAAGTCGTATCACCTCATGCAACTGGTTTCTGCGTTCGTTGATGTTACCCCACTTGGGCATGAATGAACGTATCTCACGTCCCTTTTCCTGCATGTATTGCGACATTTGTCGACCTAAAACCGTATACCCGGAATTGGGTACGTAGGGTTCGATTTCCTGAGTAATAAACAATACCTTTTTAGCCTTCATTGAGTCTAGTTTACATTTTTGCAATGCAAAGTTACGAAAAAAAATGCATAATTCGTCTTTCTTTTGCTTATTTTAGACCTTTTTTGCCAATTTTGGCTATTTTGTTCGGCTATTTCTTCTTTGTATGGTAAATTCTTTGTTATTTTGCACCGCTTTTTAAGAATCGGCCGCTTTGTGGCTGAAAATGTACAATGAAAGTTATACAAACGATAATTGAATTGCAGTCAGTCCTGAATGAATTTAGGGCTGCTGGTAAGTCGATAGGCCTTGTGCCTACGATGGGAGCCTTGCATGAGGGTCATGCATCGCTCGTTGACCGCAGTGTGGCTGAGAATGATGTGACCGTTGTGAGCATCTTCCTCAACCCAACTCAGTTTAATGACAAGACCGACCTGGAGAAGTATCCCCGTACACTTGAGGCCGACTGTGCCTTGCTTGAGGCGCATGGTGCCACTTTGGCGTTTGCCCCTTCCGTGAGCGAGGTCTATCCTGAACCGGACACTCGTACTTTCAACTATCCTCCCACCGACAGTGTGATGGAGGGTGCTTTCCGTCCTGGTCATTTCAATGGCGTATGTCAGATTGTGAGCAAGCTCTTTATGTACACAGAGCCTGATCGTGCCTATTTCGGCGAGAAGGACTTCCAGCAGATTGCCGTGATACGCCGCATGGTCGATGATTTAGGCTTCAACCTTCAGATTGTGCCTTGCCCTGTCATCCGTGAGGAGAGCGGTTTGGCTCGCAGCAGCCGTAACACGCTACTCAGCGATGAGGAACGTACCATTGCAGCCCACATCTACCGTGTGCTTCGCGAGAGCGTTGACTTGGCAGCTACCCGCACCGTTGACGAGGTGCATGACTTCGTGGTGAGCGAGATCAATGCTGTTGAGGGACTTGAGGTGCAGTACTACAGCATCGTGGACGGCGACTCCTTGGCTGATGTTCATGCTTGGGACGAGGCCAGCCATATCGTGGGTTGTATTACCGTGTACTGCGGTGCTGCCCCCATCCGACTGATTGACCACATTAAATATAAATAAAAGAGGAAGCCATCATGATGATAGAAATGATGAAGTCAAAACTGCATTGTGTGCAGGTTACGGAGGCCAACCTCAACTACATGGGTAGTATCACTATCGATGAGGATTTGATGGATGCAGCTGATCTCCTGGCCGGACAGAAAGTGCAGGTTGTCGACAACAACAATGGTGAGCGTTTTGAGACATACGTCATCAAGGGCGAGCGCGGTTCCGGATGTGTCTGCCTCAATGGTGCTGCTGCACGCAAGGTGCAGGTGGGTGATACTTGTATCATCATTGCATACGCTCTCATGGACTATGAAGAGGCCAAGACCTTCGTGCCTAAGGTCCTTTTCCCTGAGAATAACAGAATACATTAATCTTAAATTAATAAAACAATGAAAGTTTCAAAGATTGAACATTTGGGTATTGCCGTGCAGAGCATCGATGCAGTATTGCCCTATTTCCGTGATGTATTGGGCCTTGAGGTATACAAGACCGAGGTGGTAGAGGATCAGAAGGTTAAGACCGCCTTCCTGCAGGTTGGTGAGGTGAAGTTGGAACTCCTTGAGCCCACTTGCCCCGAGAGTACTGTTCAGAAGTTCCTTGACAACGGTGGCCGTGGCGTTCATCACGTTGCCTTCAAGGTTGAGGATGGTGTAGCTGAGGCATTGGCCTTCTGCGACGCTCAGGGTGTTCGCCTTATCGATAAGGCTCCCCGTAACGGTGCTGATGGCTTGCACATCGCATTCCTTCATCCCAAGAGCACCTGCGGTATCCTTACCGAGCTTTGCGAGGAGTAATCTTCGTCACTTTGTTATTTATGAATAGAATAGGGTCGTGCCATTGCTGGTGCGACCCTTTGCCATTTTTTGAGATGTCACCTAATACCTATAGGGTGGTTGCAACGAAGAGTATTTGTCAGTCATGCAAGCGGCGATTTTCGACCTTACATAAACTCACCGTCCAACCATGGCTGGACGGTGAGTTGACGCTGCGCTAAATTCTTTTTCTCGATAAGTCGTTCTTCTGTCTCTGCAAAGATGGGATTCTTGCTTAGTACTCTTGGTTCTCGGTTCTTGCGATGATTTCATTCTGTAGCTGTTCCGTCATGTCGTTGAAATAGTCGGAGTAGCCGGCTACTCGAACGAGGAGGTCGCGGTAGCGGTCGGGATGCTGCTGAGCATCGAGGAGCGTCTCTGTGTCGATGACGTTGAACTGGATGTGATGGCCACCCATCGAGAAATAGGCTCGAATGAGTGAGACGAGTTTCTGAAGGTCTTCGTCACGTTGCATGAGTTGCGGCACGAAACGTACGTTGAGCAGGGTGCCGCCAGACTTTGTCTGGTCGAGTTTGCCGAGAGATTTGATTACGCTCGTGGGACCTTGTGTGTCAGCGCCGTGGGCAGGTGAGGTGCCGTCGCTGATGGCAAAGTGAGCAAAACGGCCATTGACGCTGGCGCCACAGACGCTGCCGAAGTAGTTATGGCAGGTGGTGGAGAGCATGTTAAGTTGTGTCTTGCCACCGCGTGTGTTGGGGTGACCCTCGATGGCGTCCACGAGGTCGTTGTAGACGCGTACCGCGATGTCATCAGCTCTGTCGTCGTCGTTGCCGAAAAAGGGTGTGCGGTTGATGAGGAACTGACGCATTTTTTCCTCGCCCTCGAAGTTCTTTGCCACGGCAGCAAGAAGGCTGTCCATGGTAAAGGTTTTTGACTCGAATACGTGATGCTTCAAGACCGAGAGGCAATCGGTGGTGGTGCCGAGGCCGGTACACTGGATGTAGGTGGTGTTGTAACGGGCTCCACCACTGTAATAGTCGCGTCCACGGGCAATGCAGTCGTCGATGAAAAGCGAGAGGAAGGTGGCGGGAGCGTAGAGCGAGAACATGCGCTCGATGTAGTTGTTGACGGCCAGCTTCATGTTGACGAAGTAGAGCATCTGCTTGTGATAAGCTTCGTAGAGTTGCTCGAAGGTGGTGAAGCTGCGTGGGTCACCCGTTTCAAGGCCAAGACGCTTGCCAGAGATGGGGTCGAGGCCGTTGTTGAGCGTGATTTCGAGTATCTTTGGTGTATTGAGATAGCCAGTGAGAATGTAGGCTTCCTTGCCGAAGGCGCCTACCTCGATGCAACCGGAGCAACCGCCTTCGTTGGCATCGGCTTGCGTCTTGCCCTGGCGTACGAGTTCTTGGGTGTAGGTGTCGGGATTAAAGACAGAGGGGTAGCCGTGGCCTTGGCGAATGACGCGAGCTCCTGCCATCACGAACTCATCGGGCGTAACCTTAGAGACGTGGATGGAGAGGCCTGGCTGCAACTGGTGGAGTTCTTCCTGCACTTCAAGTATGATGTAGGAGATCTCGTTGACGGCGTTGTTGCCGTCGCGGTCGATACCGCCGATGTTGATGTTGGTGAAGTCGTTGTAGGTGCCCGACTCGAGGGCTGTGACACCGACCTTGGGAGGGGCGGGCTGGTTGTTGAACTTGATCCAGAAGCACGAGATGAGCTCCTTGGCCTTGTCGCGGGTCAGTGTGCCGTCGGCGAGGCCTTTCTGATAGAAGGGATAGAGGTGCTGGTCGATGTGGCCGGGGTTCATGCAGTCCCAACCATTGAGCTCGGTGACGGTGCCGAGGTGCACGAACCAGTACATCTGGATGGCCTCTTGCATGTCGCGAGGCGCATGGGCAGGCACCCAACGGCATACGTCGGCAATCTTTTCAAGCTCCAAGATCCTCTCTGCCCTTTGGGCATCTCCCCCGTAAAGGGGAGAGCCTTGCGGTATGTTTCTCAGGTCTGCGGCCATCTGGTCGGCAAGGTCGGCATGACGTTCGGCGAAGATGATGGCAGCATCGCAGGAGATAGACATGGCCTCGAGTTCCTGCTGCTTGTCGGTGGCTTCGGGGTCGTTGATGTAGTCAAGGGAGGCAATGCTCTTGGCGATAAGCTCCTTGCAGTCGAGAAGACCGCGATGGTACATCTTGCCGTCCATGGCCGTATGGCCACCGGCACGCTGCTCCATGAATTCCGTGAAGACGCCGGCATGGTAGGCCTCTTCCCACTCCTTGCTGACATGGCTGAAGATGCGCTCACGCTGCGTGCGGCCCTGCCAGTAAGGGATGACCTCACGCTCGTAGGTGTCAATGTCCTCCTGAGAGATGTGATAGGGCTGCAGGGTGCGTGAATCCAGCGTGTGAAGATCCTCTACGGTGTGGCAGGTCAGTTCAGGGAAGGTGGGCACGGCCTTGGGCACCGGGCCACGTTCTCCGACAATCAGTTCGTCGGAGCCGATATATATAGTCTTCTTCTTGCATATCTCCAAGAAGTTACGGGCACGCAGGATGCAGTTGGGCATCTTGCCGTAGTTCTCCTTGTAGAAGGCTGTCTCGATGAGAGCACGCTCGATAGTGAGCATAGGCTCTGTCTCTAAGCTCTGCTTGTGAAGGCGCTTGATGCGGTCGTTCATGCCGCCATCGTTGGCTGGATTGTTGAGTGGAAAGTTCATTTTGGAAGGGTAGTGGAAGGGTAGCTGTATTATTTATAATAGGTGATGACGCGGCGCTTGCTGGATTCGGTGGTCTCAGCGGATCCTGGTTCCTCGTCGAAGTTTTGATAACTGCCAACCTCGGTGATTTCGCATGACGTCCAGTTGCCGTGCTCGTCGAATGCGGTGTACTTGTAGGTGGTGTTGCCTTGCCACTCCATGCCTTCGCCATCACCGTTGTAAGTGGCAGTGAGTATGTTGCCCTTGTCGTCGAAGGTGAAGTCGGTGTACTCGGTGGATGCTTCCCATCCTGTTGTCTCATAACTTTTCAGACGGCCTTCATCGTCGTACATGAATGTCTGACAGCAGGTGTGGGTGAGTCGGTGCTGCTCGTCACGCTGCATGTTCATGCTGGCATAGCCACCTTCTAGTTCGTTGAACTCGCCCTCGAAGCCTGTCGCGGTGCTGTAGTTGAACGTTGCCTCCACAGGACCTTCGAATGACTGTGCTGTCATAATGTAGAGACGTCCGTGCTCATCGAACTCCAGCACGTCATCGGTCTTATCGTTATCACCCCAAAATGTTTCGACACGCTTCACCTTACCGTAAAGGTTGAACGTCTGCAGGTCGACGGACTCGAACTCGCACTTGGGTTCCTCTGCAATTTCCTCCACTTTGTTTGCCGCTACGGCAGTCGAGTCGGTATTGTTGTTTGTCTCGGTCTTCTTGCATGAAGTGTTCATCATCATGCATGCTGCCACGATGGCAGTCAGTAAAATAGTCTTTCTCATATTCTTTTTGTTATAATCAGGGGTGTTGTGTTATGCTTTCACGTCTGCTACTGTCATGGTGGGGCCGGTCGTCTGTGTTAGGGCATGTGTCAGGACGAAACGTGCTCCGTCTGTGTAAGTGGTGTCGAGCTTGAAACTGCCTCCGAACAGGCGAGCGGTGAGCGAACAGATGGTCAGGCCAAGGCCAGTGCCGGTCTTGAATTGGTCGAGCTTCACGAAAGGCTTGAAGATCTCTTCACGTTGACTCTCAGGCACTCCGCACCCAGTGTCGGTCACGGCAAACTCCAGCCAGCCATTGGCATTTGGTGAGGATTCGATCTCTGCAGCACCCACTTCAGAAGGATTCTTGTAAACTACGGAAAGGACGATGCTGCCCTTTTCGGTATGCTTGCAGGCATTGGTGAGCATGTGCAAGATGGCCTGTACGAGTCGCTTCTGGTTGGTTTGGAATGTGAGTCCCACGAGTTCCTTGGGAATGTCGTAGGTGAGGGTTACTTCCTCCTTGACTCGCTCTGTCACTTGAAGAAGACATATGTTCAAGAATTCTTCCAATTCCGTAAGATGAAGATCTGCCTGAAAAACCTCTGTCTCCAACTGAGTAATGTCAAGCATGTCACTGACCATGTTCGCCAATGAAATAGCATTGGTGTGCACCATTTCTGAATACTCCTTGCGCTCTTCCTCTGACAGGGTTGCGGATTCCGGCGAAGCCAGTATGCTGCTGAATCCCAGCATGGCATTGAGGGGAGTACGGAGCTCGTGGCTCATGCTCTTAAGGAATGCTGCCTTGGCACTTTCGCCCTTCTTGGCCTTCTCCTGTGCCTCCTTGAGTTGATTGATGGCTTTCATCTGCTCCGTGATGTCACGCAGTTCCATCAGGTACCCTTTGATGTCATCTCCCTCTCGCATGAGCGTGACGTTGACGTCAAGATGAGTGTTGTTTGAGGGATCGTGAAAGACGCGATGCTTGTTCTCCTTGTCCTTCATGGCCCAGGTGACAGGGCAGTCCTTGCAAGGCTCCGTCAAACCGAAATGCTGATAGCAGTAACTGCCTACCACATACATTTTCTGCGCCAACTCCTTGCCATAGATGCTGTCGATTCCCTTCCAACGCACTTGATATTCGGGAGTGAGGTAGACTAATCCACTGTTCATGTGCTTGAGTACGAACTCAGCATTTCGCCGATAGGCGTTCAGCATGTGCTCGTGCTTGACCTCCTCGGTGGCATCAGAAACGGCCAAACTGATACCCGTCGTTTTTCCATCCACGATGACAGGCGCTGCATGGATACGGTTGACAGGTCCTCCGGCATAGTGTGTGGACGGCATATTATTCTTGTCGAAATACATAAGGAAAATAAAGAATCCGTCGCGCTCGATAGCCTCGTTAAACCCTTCCGGCAGTCCGGCCTTGAAAAGATTGCCGTCTTCGACATGGCAGTATTTGTCGAGGAATTCTTGATAATGCTTATTGCAGATCATTAATTTCCCTTCCAAGTCATAGATGGCAAGTCCGTTGGGCATACCATCGAGCCCTGCTATCATTGCTTGGAGTTGATTTTGTTCGAACTTCATGGTGATATAGTGTCTATAGAATCTCTAAACGAGGATTTTTATGTGTGTTCATTTTTTCTAATTGCAAATTTAAGTAATTTTGCGCATATACGCATACGAAAAAGCGATAAAAAGTTATTTAAGCTTGTTTGTTTCGTGAAATGTCCTTAACTTTGTCAAAAAATAAGCATCATCCGTTATGAATCTACACGAGATAACCGACCTCAATAGCCCTGGCGTGGAGGTGTTTGGCACCTTGACAGAGTCACAGCTTCGCAACAGACTTGAACCCGAAAAGGGGATCTTCATTGCTGAGAGTCCCAAGGTGATACAGGTGGCACTCAATGCTGGCTATGAGCCCATTTCGCTGCTCTGCGAAGAACGCCACATCGAGGGCGATGCCCGTGAAATCATCAGTCGTCTGGGTGATGCTCCCGTCTATACCGGTAGCCGTGAGTTGCTGGAACGTCTGACTGGCTATACGCTTACCCGTGGCGTGTTGTGCGCCATGCGTCGCCCTCTCCCGAAAAGTGTAGAAGAGGTGTGCCGTGATGCACGCCGCATCGTGGTGATTGATGGGGTAGTGGATGCAACGAATGTCGGTGCCATCTTCCGTTCGGCTGCAGCGTTGGATATTGATGCTGTGCTGGTAACGCGCACTTCGTGCGACCCCTTGAACCGTCGCGCCGTGCGTGTGTCGATGGGTTCTGTCTTCTTGGTGCCATGGACACGCCTTGAGACACCGATTTCTTCTCTGCGTGAATTAGATTTCAAGACCATGGCCATGGCCTTGCGTGATGACTCCGTCCTGCTCGATGATCCTCGTCTGCAGGCAGAAGGGCGGTTAGCTATTGTTATGGGAAACGAGGGCGATGGTCTGCCCGATGCCACCATTGCTGATGCTGACTATGTGGTACGCATCCCCATGTCGCATGGCGTCGACTCACTCAACGTGGCTGCTGCCTCCGCTGTGGCATTCTGGGCATTGCGCTGCAAGTGAAGTACTTGATGGCAATGCTCCACGATGGCAGGACGATGGGTGATGAAGATTACCGTCTGTGTGCCGTCGAGCATAGTCGTGAGGTTCTGCAGCAGTTGACGCTCAGTGTCGAGGTCGAGTGCGCTGGTGGCCTCGTCAAGCAAGAGTATGCATCCTTTTCTGAGCAAAGCACGTGCAATGGAGATGCGTTGCGCCTGTCCTTCGCTCATTCCCGTTCCCAATTCGCCACATAGGGCGTCGAGACCTTCAGGACGCTGCATGACGAAGTCAGCACAGGCACATTGCAAAGCCCACTGCATGTCCGTTTCCGTAGCGTCGGGATTACCTAAAAGAAGGTTCTCGCGTATGGTGCCGCTGAAGAGCGTGTTGCCTTGTGGTACGTAGACCATGTTGCAGCGGGTGAGAGGAGAGAGGGGAGCAGTTCTGTCTCCGACATAGAGTTCCAAATGTCCCTCTTGCGGTTTGAGTAGGCCAAGGATAAGACGGAGAAGCGTGGTCTTGCCAGCGCCCGTTTCACCTAAGATGGCGGTGGTGGAACCGGGGGGGAAATCGTAGGTGAGGTGTGAGATGACCATTCTCTTCTTACTGTCGTAAGCATAACTTACGTCGTTGATGCGAATACCTGCCACACCCTCGAAATGGATGGGATCGCCACTCTGTTCTTGTGGCGCATCTTCCAGTTCGATGAGGCGCTCGGCTGCGGTAAACGAGCTGATAATGAGTGGTACGAAGCGTGTCATGTCGCGGAAGGGACCTTGTATCTGGCCCACGAGTTGTATGAAGGCTGTCATCATACCAAAAGTGATGATGCCCTGCTTCAGACTGTTTACGCCCCAGATGAAGGTGACAAGGTAGCCGGTGGCAAAACCGATGCTGAGTAGTGTGCCCGAGAAAGAGGAGAAGAGCGTGCGATGGCGAACCTGTTTGCGCAGCTTGGCCTGTGTCTCTGCCAGACGGTCAGCCATGGTGCCGGTACGTTCGAGTGTCTTGAGCACCATGCGATGCTGCACGCTCTCGGTCAGGATGCTTTGTATCTGACTGTCGGTGGTGCGTATCTCACGCGTCAACTTTCGCATCTTGCGGACATAGAGACGGCTCAACAGCAGGAAGATAGGCACGATGACGAGGATGATGCAGGCTAGCATGGCATCCATGGAATATAAGTAAAGGAATGCGCCTGCCAATTGTACGCTGACAGCTAGGGCGGCGGGTAGGGTGTCGGTGATGACGGAAGTCACATCACGCACGTCGCGTTCGAGGCGGTTGAGCACATCGCCGCTGTGACGCTTCTCGAGTCCCGTCCATTGGCTTTGCATCAGGATTGAGAAGATCTTGTGCTGCATCTTATTCTGTGCCTTCACTCCCAAGATGGCGGCTATCCACTTCTTGCTGAATCCGATTACGACCTGCATGACGATGATGCCGATGAGTAGTGCGATGGCCAGGTTCAATGAACTGTCATTGCGTCCGGTAGCAATGTCGATGGCCATCTTTGTGGCAGCGATAAAGGCAAAACTCAAGCCTACACTCAGCATACCAATGATGGCATTCAAGCCTGCCTGAAAGCGGAAAGGCTTGGATGTGCGTGTGAACCATTTTATAATTTGTAAAGTCTTCATCTTCTACTCTCTCATATCACTACCCCACATGAGTTTGTTTCTCAGGGTTCGGAAGAAAGAACTGTTGGGGCGTTTCAGTACGCAGATGTTGTAGGATGCACGGCGTATGTGCAGTTTTGTGTTCTCTGAACATGACTCGCTGCGTCCGTCGATAGCCACGAGGAACTGATGATTGCGGCTCTCCACGCTCAGTTCTATCTCCACGTCGTCGCAAAGCGTGATGGGACGTACGTTGAGGCTGTGTGGTGCTACAGGCACAAGTCCTAGAACGTGACTGCTGGGCGACATGATGGGACCACCTACTGAAAGGGCATAACCCGTGGAGCCAGTTGGCGTGTTGATGATGAGGCCGTCGGCCTGATACGTGGTGAGGTATTCGCCATCGATGTTGATGCGTATGCTGATCATCGAGGAATTGTCGCGCTTGAGGACTGCCACCTCGTTCAGTGCGAAGGGAGATACGGAGGGAGTTGCGTTGGAGTAACTCACCTGCAGCACGCTGCGCTCCTCCACGGTATAGGCCTCGGCGTAGATGCCCTCAATGGCTGTGCTGATCTCGTCAGCCGAGATGTCGGCAAGGAAACCCAAACGCCCCATGTTGATACCTAAGATGGGGATGCGCTTGTCGCCTACGCGAGAAGCAGCCTTAAGGAAGGTGCCGTCGCCACCCATGCTCACTACGATGTCGGCATCAAAGTGGTCATCGGTGATAAGTCCGGTTGGGTGTACGTCAAGTTGTAGTGTATGAACGAGATACTCGTAGAACGGCTGGTCGATGTATATGTCGGCCTCGTGCTCCTCGAGTTGGCAGAGTAACTTCTGTACGGCAAGCGATTTTTTTGCTTGGTAAATGTTGCCGAAAAGGGCAAAACGTAGTTTTCTCATCATTTATATCGTGATAGATGGTGCAAATATAGAGAATTTTTGCATTAAATCATAGCTAATCGTCTGAAAATAGCACAAATTAGGGCTCATCTTAAATTTAACCCGACAATAAATCGGAAACTAATCTGTACTTTTTCATTTTTCAAGCCTTTAATGATTATTAAAATTCGCCACCATCTATGATGTAGCTTCTTGCCATTCCTCTGAGATTGAATACATCGTTGAGTGGTATTTCTATCTCTCCCTTGTTAGTGATGAACTTGCCAGTAACAACCCCTGATAGGTTTGACAACATCTTAAAGCATTCAGTGTTTTCTTTGTCTGATGAACTGAAACCTGCCAAAGCTGCACCTCTTTCGTCAATTGTTTCGGAGCAGAATGGCACTGCATTAAATGTGATGCCTTCGTATTTGAACTCCATGCGTTTTATTTCAGTAACACCTTTTGCAAATAGTGTTGAGCTGATCAAAAAACCATCTGCATAAGTTGTAGGATTGTCGGTCAACAAATCTTTGAAGAGTAGGTGGTAACTTACAGTCATAGTTTTACACTTCCACGAAAGGTCTATGCGTTGGTTGCTTTTGTCATACTCAGCCTTTATTTCACCACTGTAACCTTCTACTATAGTTTGAGCAAAAGCATCTATCTTTTCGTCTGGAACAGAACACACTCCACTATCATTGCTATTGCTGTTGCTGTTGCATCCATACATTATAGCTGATGCAATAAATACAAGCGCTATACGTTTCATTGTGCTTCCTTGATTTGAGATTTATACTGGGCAAGTTCTGCCTTTAGAGCATCAATGGTGGCATCTTTTTGCTTGATGGTGTCATTGAGTATTTGAATTGTGTCAACGAGGCTCTCCAAACGCTCGCTATATTTCCTGGTTATCCCTTCAGGAGTGTCGGCATATTTAGAGACGAACATGTCTCCTCTGTCTCTAAGCAACCAATCTGCAGAAAGTTCAGGATAGGCATTAAGTGTGTTAAGGACTGTATCAAGTGATAGTCCTCTTTTCTTGTTTAGCTGGTTAAGAACGGTGACATATTCCATACCGATGCCGTCAACAAATGAGTTTACTGACATTCCAGTATAGTCTTTGAACTCGATGAGTCTTTCAAGAACATTGGGTACGAGAGACTCCTGACCCTCTTTTTTAGCGTCATTCTTCATTATTCAAGCCTTTTTAGAGGGTAAAATCCCTCGATTTTCAAAAAAATACTATCAAATGATATATTTCTTTGCAAAAAATTTGCATAAAACTATCAAATGATATACCTTTGCGTCATCAATCAATCAATCGAGAGCAAAGTTATGATAATTTCGGCATACTTCCAAAAGAATTATTCAAAAACAGACGTTCTCTGCTTGATTTTATCAAGTAGGCATTGATTTTACCTGTTGGTCTGCACCAAAAGGAGGTTTTATCGGTTCGATTCCGAGCACG
>JAZQQO010000041.1:0-21062 GCA_045629085.1 Bacteroidaceae bacterium | reverse complement strand
CCTAAAGCAGGGTTCGACGTAGGGTTCGACGCTCGTATTTTGTTGATTATTAGTTTTGTATGTGGTGTTTAGCGGAACCCTTGAACCTTTTTGGCCTAAAAAAAATTTTTTGTGTAGTTTTTGCTTTGACGTACGTGTTACTTGGGCGCAGTGGCTTTGCTTCTGCTAGGGTGCGATTACATTCCCTAGCGGTTGTGGCATGAATGCCGCTACGTGATTTCTTTTTCCGCTGTCGGCGGAAAATAAAATGTCGCTGCATGATTTTTTTTTCCGCCATCGGCGGAATAATTACACTCCTAGCAAAATAATTCCTAATTCCTAATACCTAATTCCTAATTATTTCGTACCTTTGCAGCCGAAATGCAGCAGGCCGGCTTGTCGCTGGCTTATCCTTGCAAGGGGGTAGGCGAGAGGAAAGTCCGGGCAACACAGGGCATCCCGCTTCCTAACGGGAAGAAGGCCGCGAGGCTTAGTCAGTGCAGAAGAAAAGAACCGCCGCGTTTTAATTCACAATTCACAATGCACAATTCATAATTGGTGCCCTTGTGAACAATACCTATCGCATCGTGCAACTTAGTTACGCATCGTGCAACCAAATTGTACATTATGCATTGTGCATTGTGAATTATTTCGTGGTAAGGGTGAGAAGGTGAGGTAAGAGCTCACCAGGCGTATGGTGACATGCGTGCTGTGCACTCCGGGAGTTGAAAGTTCGCGTATACCGGCGTTATCAGGGCGGCCCGTCCGAGTCGGAGGGTAGAACGATATTGCGCATGGCAACAGGCGCAGGGAGACGGACGGTGACGTTCGTTCTGGATAAATGACAGGCACCTCAGTTTCTGAGGAACAGAACCCGGCTTATTGGCCAGCTGTATTTCTTTTTCAATAAAAAGGTCTAAAAAGATTTCGCCCCTATCTCTTTGCTGAGAGATAGGGGCGAAAATTATGTTGCTTTTCGTTCTCTTCTATTAGTTCTTCTTGATGAGGAAGAAGAGAGAAACTGCGGTCGTGATAAGTGCGAGTACGCTGCTCCAAGCGCTGAGTGAGGTGTAGAAGGCACTCGTCTTGACGCGCTTTGACTTGTTTGGGCTAACGTAGATCATGTCGTTCTGCTGAACGTAGTAAGCGGGAGACTTGAAAATGTCAGCCTTTGTTAAATCAACATCGTACATTCTGAGAGTTCCATTTTCCTCACGATAGAGCTGCACATTGTAACGAAGACCAGTGTCATCAATATCTCCGCACTGAGAGATGATGTCGACGATGGTGTTGCGCTCACTGGTGAGGCTGACAACCTTAGGCTGCTTGACAGCTCCGACAACAGTCACACGAGCATTGAGGAATCGAACGGTTACATCAGGATCCTTAATCATTCCTTTGTCGATGATAGCCTTCTCGATAACGTCGGCGCATTCGTCTGCGGTAAGTCCATCAACCTTTACGGCACCAATGGCGGGAAGGATGAGCTCACCTTTATTGGTGACGGTGTAGCCGTATGCATTCGACATACCACCATTAATGTTCATGTTCATGCTACCATTGGTGAAGGTACCCATGGTAAGGTCCTGTGCAAAGATCTTGAGAAGGTCAGGCTCGCTACAGGTGATCTTGATCAGTACCTGGTCTGCAGGCTTAAGTTTCATCTCGTATTGCTGCAGAATCTTTTGTGACTCTTTGTAGAGACTGTCTGCTCCCTGGAAATAAGCAATCTTCTTAATGCTTACACAACTTGTGCAAATTAATGCGGCCAGTGCGGCAACGCTAAGTATAGAAAATATCTTTCTCATATAAATGTGTATGTTGTTTTTTACATTATTCAGTGGCAAAGTTAACAAAAAAGGTTGAGAATTGAAAAAGTAGGGGCAAAAATGTACGTTTAAAATCAAAAAAACTGTTAAGTGGGCTTTCGTTTCATTAATTTATGGGAAAAAAAACGCCCAAAAGTGACAATGAATACTTTTTTGATATAATTTTGTGGCCGGAAAGTTCAAACAATAAAAGCAGAATATTAAAACAACAAAAAGTATGAGAAAGTTGTTCGTTGGTTCTTTGGTCGTAGCAGCATTAGGAATAGGTGCTGTGACTGTAGAGGCTGTGGCAGCGCAACCTGCCGGTTTGGTGGATTTGACTGCTGCTGCGGAATCGAGTGTAAATAGTGTTGTTTACATTAAGGTGGCTTCTGGTGGAAAGACACAGACCGTGACTACAGTTGACCCTTTCGGTGACATTTTTGATTTCTTTGGTTTCGGTTTTGGTGGTCGCGGTAATGGCCATGGTCAACAGCGTCAGGTACAAACTCCCAAGCGTCATTCTGCGGGTAGTGGTGTGATTATTAGTAAGGATGGGTATATTGTCACAAACAACCATGTGGTGAGGGACGCTGACGAAATAACCGTAAAGTTGAATGATAACCGTGAATTCAATGGACGAATCATTGGCCTGGACGAAACGACTGATTTGGCTCTCATAAAAGTAGATGCAAAAGACCTTCCCGCGATAACCATTGGCAATAGCGATGATCTTAAGCTTGGCCAATGGGTGCTTGCTGTGGGAAATCCATTCAACCTCACCAGTACCGTGACGGCTGGCATTGTAAGTGCAAAGGCCCGATCTCTGGGTGCAAATGACATTGAGAGTTTCATACAGACAGATGCAGCAATTAATGCAGGCAACAGTGGTGGTGCTCTTGTCAATGAGAAAGGCGAATTGGTGGGCATCAATGCCATGTTGTATAGCCAGACAGGTTCGTATAGTGGTTATGGTTTTGCTATTCCCACTGCTATTATGAATAAGGTAGTGGCAGACTTGAAGGAGTTTGGAGTAGTGCAGCGTGCCTTGCTCGGTGTGAGAGGCGGTGATGTGACAAACTATATCGATGCAGAGAAAGAAAAGGGTAATGAGGTCGATTTGGGTACCAACAAGGGTGTGTATGTGGATTCTGTGGAAGATGGTACTGCTGCTAGCGAGGCCGGATTGCAGAAGGGAGATGTGCTGACAATGGTAGACGGAAAGGACGTGACCAAGATGGCGGAACTGCAGGAAATCCTCTCTCAGCATCGTCCTGGTGATAAGGTCGGTCTTAAATATGTGCGAAATAAGAAGACACATACAGCAAATGCAACGTTGCGTAACGCTCAAGGAAATACGACTGTTCTGGAAGAGGTCGACATTGATGATTTTGGTGTGCAATTGACTCCGCTTACAGAAAAGGAAAAGGGTACATACGGATTGTCATACGGTCTGATGGTGAACAACATCAAGAAGGGAAAGCTTATGGAGGCTGGAGTGACGAAGGGAATGGTTATACAGGTCGTTAATGATCAGAAGATGGTAACAACGGAGGATTGGGAAAATGTGGTGAAAAATGCCAACAAGAGTAGTGATCGTACGTTGTGGATTCGTGCAGTGACCAGCAGCGGACGTAAGGCCAGCTTTGTTGTTGAATTAGATCAAAAGAAATAAAAAAGAATCAATTAACTTTAGTTAAAAACTTGAAAAGTCCCTGAAAATTTGGTTTTTCAGGGATTTCTTCGTACCTTTGCGCGCAAAATTGGCATATTAGATCTATGAGACAACTCAAAATCACAAAAAGTATCACCAACCGCGAGAGTGCGTCGTTGGATAAGTATCTGCAGGAAATCGGTCGTGAAGAGCTGATTACGGTAGAGGAAGAAGTTGAATTGGCACAGAAGATCCGCAAGGGTGATCGTGAGGCTTTGGAGAAACTTACGAGAGCCAACTTGCGTTTCGTGGTCAGTGTGGCCAAGCAATACCAGAATCAGGGTCTTAGTCTTCCTGACCTCATTAATGAGGGAAATTTGGGTTTGATTAAAGCTGCTGAGAAGTTCGATGAAACACGTGGTTTCAAGTTTATCAGTTATGCTGTTTGGTGGATTCGTCAGAGTATTCTGCAGGCATTGGCAGAGCAGAGTCGTATTGTGCGTCTGCCTCTCAATCAGGTAGGTTCTTTGAACAAGATCAGCAAGGCCTTCAGTCGTTTCGAGCAGGAGAATGAGCGTAAGCCCAGTCCCGAGGAGTTGGCAGATTTGCTGGATATGCCTGTTGATAAGGTGGGTGACACCATGAAGGTAAGTGGACGCCACATCTCTGTAGATGCTCCTTTTGTGGAAGGTGAGGACAACAGTTTGCTGGACGTATTGGTAAACGATGATAGCCCAATGGCAGACCGTGGTTTGGTTAATGAGTCCTTGAGCCGTGAGATTGAGCGTGCACTGAGTACTTTGAGTGAACGAGAGAAGGACATTATCCAGATGTTTTTCGGTATCGGACACCAGGAGATGACACTGGAAGAGATTGGTGATCGTTTTAACCTTACCCGTGAGCGTGTGCGCCAGATTAAGGAGAAGGCTATTCGACGTTTGCGTCAAAACTCTAAGAGCAAGTTGCTGAAGAGCTATTTAGGATGATGAGAACTCTTAAAACGATCTTGCTTTTGGCCATACTCTGCTGCTCGTTTGGCTTACGTGCAGAGAAACAGCCTAAGATGCAGACTGTATATGTGTTTGGCATCTCTGCATCCTTTACGGACTCTGTGGCATTCCTGACGGATGTTATGCGTGTGGATTCTGCCTATATCCTTCCCAATGGTTTTTTGGTTGACCGTACGTTGTATAGTTTGCAACTTGAGAACTATGTGTTAGGGACTTGTCATGTGGAGAATTCTACAAATGCCATCTTTTTCAGTACAAGAAAGAAGGATATCGACAAGAAGTACGATAAGGTGAATCGCATGTATCAGCGAAGTGAGAATCTTGCTCTTATCTATGTGGGAGAGGATGAGTTCCGCTTTGCTCACCAGTCTTATGAGCAGCCTGAATTGCTGGATCAGAATGGTGAGGCGATAAAGGTGGAAGAGAAATCAGAAAAGAAGAATAAAAAGAAAGGCAAGAAATGAGCGTGCGTAAGTGCTATCAGGTAGGTGGCCATAAGCTGGCTATTTGTTTTGTCGATGATCATAATGACGAGTCACTGCTTCCTTCGTTTGCACCGTTCTTAATAGATGACGTTTGTGAGGTTGAGTTGACAGTTACTGTCGATGACGGCTTTGACATGCGTATAAGCCATGACGAGGTGGGACAGTTTGATTGCGGTGGTTGCAATCATGGTGTCTACCAATGTGAGGATGGTGGATATCAGTTTGAGGTGAGTGACGTGAAGGGTGTGCTATGCAGCACTATGCAGAGTAATGCTGATTTCTCTCATTGCGTGGTGGCTTTGCATGCTCCTTCTTTCTGCCAGCGCAACTATGGACTGAATAATGCTATGATGATGGCATACGCCTTTCGTTTCGCTACTGAAAAGACTTTGCTTGTCCATGCCAGTGTGATACGTAAGGACAATGTCGGATACTTGATGATTGCTCCAAGCGGAACAGGTAAGAGCACGCATACACATCTATGGTTTGAACATATTCCCGGTTGTGACTTGATGAATGACGATAATCCTGTTGTGCGTATTGTTGATGGGAAAGCAATTATTTATGGAAGTCCTTGGAGTGGTAAGACTCCTTGCTACCGCAACATACAAGCTCCAGTAGGTGCTTTTGTGCGTATACAGCAGCGTCCAGAGAATACCATACAGAAACTTGCCCCTTTGCCTGCTTATGCTGAGCTACTTCCTGCCATGAGTAGTATGAAATGGGACCGCAGAGTGTATAATGGTGTGAATGATACGATAATCGAACTATTGTCACTTGTCAATGTCTATGAGTTGGGATGTCTTCCCAATGGCGAAGCTGCCTTGTTGTGCTATGAGACAGTTCGTAAATCGTAGTTCAAAACCTTTGTAATACCTTGAAACGAGTCTTAAAATCTGTGCTAAGATTGTTTCTGGCGCCATGGCGTTGGCAGAGAAACAAGCGTGATGGCGTGCTGAAGAATGAAGAGCGTCATGAGATTCCAAATGACATTCTTCTGGGATTAGTGCGTGACATGATTCGCAAAGGGGGTACGGATGCAGAGAACGGGACTTCCTTTTCGCATCATACAGCAACGATATGGGTAAAGGGATATAGTATGCGTCCATTCCTGGAACACATGCGTGATAAGGTCGTGTTGGCATATCCGGAACGTCCATTGGCAGTGGGAGATGCCGTGTTGGCCGAAATAACTCCTGGACATTATGTGCTTCATCGCATCATTGATATTGATGGTGATGAACTGACTTTGATGGGTGATGGTAATGTTAAAGGAACGGAACACTGCCGTAAGAAAGATGTGGCAGGTGTCGTGACGCATTACATTCGCCCCAAACGAACGATTCCTGCTTCCGATCCGAAGTTGATTCGTCGCATTGAGCGTTGGCGTAAATTGCTGCCTTATCGCCGATACCTATTATTATATTATAAGGCAACGGTGTAGAAAATTGAAGGTTGAAAATTGAAGATTGAAGATTGAAAATTTGAAATTTGAAATAATAAGTCTGTTATGAAGATAAAAGAAGGATTTGAGTTGCGTACCCTTTTCAATGAGCATATTGTGTTGGCGTATGGCCGCCAGAATATTAATTTCAGCAAAGTAATCAACCTGAACGAAAGTGCAGCGTTGATGTGGAATGCTGTAATTGGTAAGGAATTCACAACAGCAGATATGGCTGCAGCTTTGATGGCTGAATACGAAGTGGACGAGGCAGTAGCATTGGCAGATGCCGAGCGTATTGCTGCAGAGTGGAAAGAAATCGGCCTGTTATGCTAGAGATTCTGCAGCAGTTGGGATTGGCACTTCGCATTCCAGCATCTTTTGTCATTATTGAGTTTATTGGTACGATGGCGTTTGCCATCTCTGGTATTCGTTTGGCGTCATCCAAGCGCTTCGATTGGTTTGGAGCGCTCATTGTTGGCATGGCAACTGCAATAGGAGGTGGAACGATACGTGACTTAATGCTCGGTGTGAGTCCTTTTTGGCTTACCAACAAGATTTATATTATTTGTTGCATCATATCCCTCATTTGGGTGGTCGTGTTCGGTAAATACCTTATCCGTCAGCAGAATACTTGGTTCATCTTCGATACTATAGGCTTGGCTTTGTTCAATGTCATTGGTATAGAGAAGACCCTCCAAATGGGATTTCCTTATTGGACGGCTATCGTGATGGGGTGTATTACGGGTGCTGCAGGTGGTGTCATCCGTGACATTCTCATCAATGAAGTTCCGCTGATTTTCCGGAAAGAGATTTATGCAATGGCTTGTATTGCTGGAGGCGTGGTGTATATCACATGCTATGCGGCCTTTGGCCTACCTGCTGAACTTAATGCTTTGTTTAGTAGTGCTGTAGTTATTCTTGTACGCATTCTGGCTGTGAAATACCAATGGCATTTACCCGTTTTGAAGGGAGATAACGAGGAAGTGTAATGTTTTGGGGCGGTATCCCGGTATTCCGGTATTCCGACTGGTGGTGTTCCGATTCGTTATCGTGAACTCTGCACCACGTTGACGCCTACGAGTTTGTCATACCTGCCACCAGGTTCCTTATAGTACACCAAAACGAGGTATTCGTTTTCCGTTTGGTAGAAGTTGCCGTCTGTACGATCAGTGATTGCTATCGGCGTGCCGTCAGGGGTGGTGTCTCCTGTTAATTGAACGTAGCGGTAGTTGTAGTATCCTTGTTTCAATAAGATAGCTGCGTGATATTCTCCGGCAGTTTCATCATATTCCATCTTGTATTCATCGTTGGGCCAGTTGTTGCACCAATTTCCATGAATATATATATCGCCTCCGGGTAAAGGGGCTGTCTTTAGGCGGAAATGTGTAATTACGTATTCAGAAGTAGTTTCGTTGTCTTCATCTGTGGCATTGCGCAGTACGAATGCTCCGTTGGCATCGGGGTCATATTCGTAGTTGTGCTGTGGTCGGTGCTCATATAATGTAGCATGGAAATACGGATCAAACCAGCGGATATTATCCACGTTCAGATTTACGCGATGCAAGTCCAAAAGTTCAAACTTATGGCATTCGCTGGTGGCTGGAAAAATGAGATTGCGTTGGTGTGTATACTCTAAACCTGCGGCTTTCCTGATGTTTGGTTTTACCTCCACACAGCGGTCGGCTCTTCTATTTTGAATAACGTATGTGTGTAGTTCGCGCTCTGGGTCAGTGATGTGCAATGCACCGTAGCCGAGAGATAATGACACCTGTTGATGTGAGCGTTGGAAATCAATATCAGTATTACTGTCTATCGAAGCAGAAATGTTGATGATGGGTTCAACCAGGCTGAACTCAGCAGTGAGTAGTGGCTCGTGTTCATCATCATCGTCGTCATAGATGGTTACACGATAGTTGCCTGATAATAGTAACTTTGTTTGTTCGTTCGGGAAATCGATGGAGTAATGCGTGTATATTTGTGTGGTGTTGAAACTCTTTTCGTAATCTTCAATTGGCTGGTCGTTCATACCTTCAAGATAATTGGATTCGAAGAGATCTTCGCTTACACTCCAATCGGCTTCGCAATGTTCTATGTGATAGATGTAGCGATGGTATTCGTGACTCATTTCGTCAAAGCCAATGTTGACGTGCCAAGTCTTGATGTCCATGACAGGAGGGAGGATAGGGTCATCCATGGCAATGAGTTGGAGTGATCGGATGTTGTCTACGTCAAAGATGCGGCATGTGCCGAGTCCGCCAAATCCTTCTGCGGCAGAGGATAAGGGAAACATACTGACGAGAATCGTCAAAAAGAGATGTCGTGCGAGTATGGTGAGACAGTTGCTGATCTGGTGTTTCATGGCAGAGTCTTAATCTTTCAATCTTCAATCTTCAATTTTCAATCTTCAATTTTCAGTCTCACGACTCGTATGCCAAGTTGTGAAGGGTGCTTGGTCATGTATTGGTAGAGGGTCATGGGCTCGAGGACTACTTTATGGTGGATGCTACTGGCATTCAACAAATGTAGTTTGCCATCTTTGCCCCAAACTGCGAGGCCGAGGTGGGATACGTCAAGACCATCCTTTTTTGTCACGAGAGCAAGTATGTCACCATCTTGTACTGCTCCCAAAATATCTTTTCCTTTATTGAGCAGCGAATGAGGAATGTAGCGACTCACTTTGCCATTTGCTTCTTGCTCGTATTGTTTGATGAGTGCGCTTTGCGAATTTGAACGGGTGTGGACACCTTGTGCTTTTTCCTTTTTGAGCAAAGGGTATTGTTCCGGGTGGGCCGTCATGTAATGTAGGTCAATGGTTTTCTTTGCGGTAAAAGGTGAATATCCATTGTCTTTGTTGCCTGTGATTTCTTGCACGATTCCCATCTTCTCGTTGCTGTTGACCCATTGCGTGAAATAGTGGTTACGTGAGGCGTAGCCGTCCAGTTGGCCGTTGCGGTAGCGGATGCGTTGCAGCCAGTAACAGAAATCGCTGAAATTGCTGCTCTTAGAACGTGTAGTGGTAAGAGTGAGTGCTACGGCATTATCAACCAGTGTCGCACAGTCGAGCTGGGTAAGGTTGATGGCCAAATGCTCTTCTGGATTGACCTCAAGCGTTGAGGCCACGTAGGGTATGTCTTTCAATTGGTTGGCATAGAATATCATCAGGTTGGTACCTTTGGGTTGTGACAGTCCTTTCTTAAGCAGGGTTACAACTTGTGTGCTATCCTTCTTGGTGTAGGTAGGAACTGGTGTGTGCTTTTGAGCGATTATGTTGCAGCAGAATGTTGCAGATAATAAAGCGCCCAGTATGATGTTCTTGATGTATGCCATAGTTCTTAATATTATTGTCTCAGTTCTTTCCAGAAATGTTCAATGTACCTCATCTGCTTTAGAATCTGTTTTTGTCGCTTAAGCATATAGGATGACGGATTCTTGCTGCTGAATTTGCGCGGATTGGGCAGTGTGGCAGCAATTAAGGCACACTGTTCGCGAGTCAGGTCGATGGCGCGTCGGTGGAAGTGTTCGCGTGCTACGGCATCCACTCCATAAATGCCATCACCCATCTCAATGGAATTGAGGTAAATCTCCATGATGCGCTGTTTGCCCCATACAAGTTCAATGAGAACCGTAAAATAGGCCTCGAATCCCTTTCGGACCCAAGAAGAGTTGGGCCAAAGAAACACATTCTTTGCCGTTTGTTGTGAAATGGTACTGGCTCCTCGCTGGCGCTTGCCGGCTGCAGCCTCCTTGCGTGCTTGTTCGATGGCTTTGAAGTCAAATCCGTGATGCTCTGTGAACATCTGGTCTTCGCTGGCAATTACTGCGATTGGCAAATATGGAGAGATGCTGTCAAGCGGTATCCAGTGATGTATGCATTTGACTTCCTTTCCGTCGGATTTTTGTTGGATGCTTCGGATTGCCATCAGAGGTGTGTAGTAAACAGGCATCCAACGGTAGAGTATAACACTAAAGATTGTGCTCCCAAAAAATAGGAGCACAATCCAAAGTAGTATTTTGCGAAATCTCTTCACGATTACTGGAGGGTACCAGCGTTAGCTGCCTCGATCATAGCCTTGCTGGCATAGAGATAAACCTCAACGCGACGGCTAGCCTTCATGTCTTCCTTACCGTTAGCATCGTAGATCAGGTAGTTGGGATCCTCACCATAACCGGTAGAGCTTTTGATCTGAACATTGTTTACGCCGCAGTTGCCAGTGAGGAATGCCTTAACTGCATTTGCACGGTTCTGGCTCAGGGTCAAGTTGGTGGCGTCATTACCATCGCTGCTGGCATAACCACAGATGGCTACGTCGCAGTCAGTGTAAACATTCAAAACGTTGTTGGCGAACTGACGGAGAGAGTTCTGAGCAGCGCTCTGCAGGTTAGACTTACCTACCTGGAAGAGGATACCGTTGTCGAAGGTAACCTTGACAGCCTCAAGGCCGTTTGCGTCAGTTACGGTAGATACCTCTGCATTTGCTACAGCGGCAGCAGCAGCCTTAGCGCGGTCCATCTTCTTGCCGATAAGAGCGCCAGCAGTACCACCAGCAGCCACACCTACGCCAGCACCAATAGCTGCACCCAACTTGGCACCACTCTTGCCACCAATCAAAGCGCCGATACCTGCACCCAGGCCTGAACCCAAGGCACCACCTGCTGCACCACCAATCAGACCGCCCTTGGCGCCATTGGTCATGTTACAGCTACCGAGAGTAATGCTCATGCAGAGAGCACCGATGATCATCTTAATTCCTTTCATAATTGTAAATTATTAAATGGTTAATAAATGTTTTTGCGTACCTTATATATAATATAGTCTTGCAATTCGTCGACAAAGTTACAACTTTTTTCTTATATACTATTTATCTTTAATAATTTTTTAGTAATTTTGCACCGAATTTAGGGAAAAGCCCTGTTAAATAGGGACTCTCCTTTGTGTAATTTGTATATAAGAATATAAGATATGGCAAAAGAACTTGATTTCCTGACAAAAAGGAGCGAAGATTATTCAAAGTGGTATAACGAGTTGGTCGTAAAGGCTGATCTCGCTGAGCAGAGCGATGTGCGTGGTTGTATGGTGATTAAGCCTTACGGCTATGCTATTTGGGAGAAGATGCAGCGCATCCTCGATGATATGTTTAAGGCAACTGGTGTGCAGAACGCCTATTTCCCCTTGCTGATTCCCAAGTCATTCCTGAGCCGTGAGGCAGAGCACGTAGAGGGCTTTGCCAAGGAGTGTGCAGTAGTGACCCACTATCGCTTGAAGACTAACGAGACTCACGATGGCGTAGTGGTTGACCCCAGTGCTAAGCTTGAGGAAGAACTCATTATCCGTCCTACTTCAGAGACTATCATTTGGAATACTTACAAAAACTGGATTCATTCCTATCGCGACCTGCCTTTGCTTTGCAACCAGTGGTGTAATGTGATGCGTTGGGAGATGCGTACCCGTCTCTTCCTTCGTACCAGTGAGTTCCTGTGGCAGGAAGGTCACACTGCTCACGCTACCCGTGAGGAGGCAGAGGAGCGTGCACAGCAGATGTTGAAAGTATATGCTGAGTTTGCAGAGAAATACATGGCTGTTCCTGTTGTTCAAGGTGTGAAGAGCGAGACCGAGCGTTTTGCCGGTGCCCTTGATACTTATACCATCGAGGCTATGATGCAGGATGGCAAGGCACTGCAGAGCGGTACCAGCCACTTCCTCGGTCAGAACTTCGGTAAGGCATTTGACGTACAGTTCCTCAACAAGGAGAATAAGCCCGAGTATGCTTGGGCTACCTCATGGGGTGTCAGCACCCGTCTGATGGGCGCGCTTATCATGACGCACTCTGACGATAATGGTCTCGTATTGCCTCCTGCTTTGGCTCCCATTCAGGTTGTTATCATTCCTATCGGTGGCAAGCCTGAGCAGATGGCTGCGGTCAATGCTGCTGTGGCACCCATCGTAGAGCAGTTGCAGAAGATGGGCATCAGCGTGAAGTACGACAATGCCGAGAACAAGCGTCCTGGCTTCAAGTTTGCTGACTATGAACTGAAGGGTGTGCCTGTTCGTCTCGTTCTGGGTGCTCGTGACTTGGAGAACGGTACAGTTGAAGTGATGCGCCGTGACACCTTGGAGAAGGAAACCCGCCAGATTGAGGGTATTGCAGAGTATGTGAAGACATTGCTCGACGATATTCAGCAGAACATCTTCAAGAAGGCTGTCACCTTCCGCGATGAGCACATCTATGAGTGCGACAACTACGAGGAGTTCAAGCAGCGTGTTAAGGACGGTGGTTTCTTCCTCTGCCATTGGGACGGTACTGCTGAGACTGAGGCCAAGATCAAGGAGGACACCCAGGCTACTATCCGTTGCGTGCCTTTCAATGTTGAGCAGACTCCCGGTGTGGATATGGTCAGCGGCAAGCCCGCAAAGTGCCGTGTGCTCATAGCAAGAAGTTATTGATTTGCGACCGCTACTGTCATACTTTGCAGCGCAGGAGATCCCTGCCGCATTAGTAACCTTTGTTTCCCTCTTGATATTTATCCAGACGGGAACATCACCAGCGCTGAGTACTTGTTACTTGGCGTTGTTGTCTTTACCCTGGGCGTTAAAGGCTGTGATAAGGCATCATTGGGTAATGAGGCATCGCAACGAACGATTGCATCTGATTGTTACAGAGTTGGCCGTTGTTGCCCTCCTGTTGGCCATGTCTGCAGTGCTAAGTCCCAGTCACAGGGTGTTTCGCCTGTTGAACATAAGTAGTGGCAATGGTGTTGCGCTTTTTCTGTTGTTGTTTCTGCTGAGCCTTGCCACTGCTTGGCATGAGGTGTCGGCTGACCATTTCTATCATGACCGTTTGCGTCCGCGTTTGCGTCGTTTCTATGATGCACCACGTCTTTTTGTGTCGCAGTCGATGGTTGTCGTGACCTATGGCATGCTGATCATTCTGGTCGGCACTCTGCAGGTCTTGTCCCGCAGCATATTTGTGAGTTGGGCCACGGCATGCTTATTGACGGCAGGTGTGGTGGGGCTCTTCGTGCTATGGCATCTTGTTTCCCCTTCTAAGACAGATAAGGAGGAAGTCCGAATCCTGCCCTCCCATTATCCTTCAAGCTTCCTGAGTCCATTGCTTTTTTTCTTCTTTCTGCCTCAAGCCTTGATGTTTCACACTCGTGTGCTCTTCCTGCTGGCTCCGGTGGAGGGAGGCGGTTTGTCTCGTAGCCTGCAGGAGGTGGGCTTTGTACATGGTGTTGTAGGAGCGTTGGCTTTCAGTCTGGGGTTGGTGGTGAGCCGTCGCCTGGTACGTCGCCGTATGAGCCGGAAGTCGGTAGCGCGAAACAAGGTACGCTATTCGCAGTACGCCTTGCCTAAAGGTCGCTCCCTTCTCACGGCTATGGACGGCCGTATGCTGTTGCGCTTTCTGCCGTTGCTCCTGTCGCCTGCTATCTATTGTGTGATGAGTTGGTATCCGCCCCGCATGCTCTGGCAATTGGCAATCTGTACTTTTGCAGCCCAGTTTATGTTTGGCTATGGCATGCACCGCCTGCTTTCGTTTTTTGGACTGCCGGCATCCATCGGTCTGCGTGTACCCATAGTGGCGATGTGCATGCTGGTGCCTATGGCCGTAAGTGGGTGGCTTGTGGAGCAGATGGGCTTCCGCAATTTCTATGTGATGAACACGCTGTGTGGTATCATCCCCGTTCTGACGGTTCTTCTCCTCTCTTTCCGTAGGAGAGTGACTCCTGCGCAGAAAACCGGTACAGGGTGCAGGGCTGTCAGGTTACTCATTTGCTTGCCAGTCTTTTGTACATTCAACTCGGATGCTTATGCCCAGTTGGATAGCCAGTTGTTCCGCAAGGTGGACATTCAGGATGGACTGAGTGACAATAGTATACAGCATATCTTGCAGCTGCCCGACAACAGGATGGTGATTACCACCCGTAAGTGCATCAATATCTATGACGGTTCCAGCTTCCGTTACATTTCCCCCTCAGAAGGAGCCAAGAAGGAACTCCCGGCTTATTACGGTGCATACCATGTGTATGTGGATGGCAACAATCTGCTTTGGGTAAAAGAGTTCCAGCATGTGCGATGCTTTGACCTGAGACATTTTTCCTATATAGAGAATCTGGACAGTGTGTTTGCGTCGCGAGGTGCGGACCCCCCGGTGCAGGATTTGTTTGTAGATTCCAAACATCACCTGTGGTTGGTTACCACGTCTGGACGGATAAGGCGTGTGGACGGTGTTCCTTTGGAAATCACCTTGCCAGTGGATAAGGGTACGCTTCAGGATATGGATGAGACGGATGAAGGCGTGTTCTTGTTCTTTAGCAATTCCACGGTGGTCTGCTATGATGCTGTGACGGGCAAGAAGCATTACGAAAGCATGGCGCTGCCTCCCGATGAGACTTGTCGGTATGCCAGTTCATCGCTTGTGGTGAAGGGCAATAACGGTAATTTCTATCAGTTGAGAGATGGAGACGGAGGTGGGATATGCTTGACCTTTAATGCTACAAGCCGCCAGTGGAAGGAGCTGTTCCGCAGTACGGAGATCCTCCACACCATTTGTCTGGCTCCCTCGTTGTCTGGCACATCGGTAAAGCATGCGTATGTAACCAGTTCGACTAAGATGAGGCAGATAGACCTGGAATCCTTGCAAGTCTCGGAAATCAACCAGATTAACCAGGATGGCAAAAGCATATCGTCGGAGCGCATGAATACGGTGTTCTGCGATTCACAAGGCGGTCTTTGGTTAGGTTCCTATAATGATGGTGCCCTCTATTCCCATCCTTCGCTGGTCGATGATGCGCTTATTCCCCAAACTCTCAGTCCGCTCCTTGTCAGTGTGACGGTGGGTGGCATGAAACTGCATAAAGGCGACGAGCGGATGCCCTTGAGCGAGGCGTATACCCACGAATTGTCGTTCCCCTCCTCCCAAAACACATTCCTGCTTGAATACACCGCATTGAACTATCCAGTCCCCCTTTCTACTGTATATTATTATAAGGTCTGCGAAGAAGGACAGGACGAGGATGATGTGCCATGGATAGAGGCTACGTATGGCAACGAGTCAGTAGGTAAGGATGGGCTATTACGTATTCAGCTTGAACACCTCCGTCCGGGGAATTATCTGTTTGTCGTCAGGGCTGGTAGCGATACAGAGGCAAAGGTTCACCGACTCGCCATTCATATCGACTCGCCTTGGTGGTTTACCCTTCCTGTCGTCACTGCTTTTTTTGTAGTCTTCCTTCTGTCGGTAGTTGCTCTGTCCTATCTCATTCATCGTCGCTATCGCCGTGGCATGAAGATAAAGTACGAAGAAAAAATTCTGCTGACACGTCTGCAGACGTTGATTGAACGATTCGAGATGGAGGCGATGGTGTCTGAAGGTGCAACAGACGAAGAGAATGTGGATGGCGAGACGGACGAATTTGTGCGCAAAGCCGTCATGCTGGTGGAAAAGAATATTGGTGTTCGGGGATATAATGTAGAGCAGTTGAGCCGTGATATGTGCATGGAGCGTACGGGTCTTTATAAGCGTATGACCGAGCTGATGGACAAGACGCCCAGTCTGTTCATACGCAGTATAAGGTTGCAGAAGGCGGCATCGCTTTTGATGAAAGGCGACCTGTCGGTGACCGAGGTTGCCGAGCAGACGGGCTTCAGTTCTTCCAGTCACATGAGTCGCTGCTTTCAGGCAGAATGGGGGTGCACGCCTATGGAGTACGTGCGGAAGCATTCTTCGCAACAGAAAGAAGATTAGTCTGTTATCGTGTTTTCAACATTTGTGTTGTGTGGTTTTCAACAATTGTGTTGTATATGTAAGTGCGTTCATAATTAATTTTGCAGCAGATTTTTTTAACTTAAAGCGAATTGTTATGATGAAAAAAGTTTTTTTGTTGGCTTTGTGGTCCACCTTAGGCATCACAGCACAGGCTCAGGACTACACCAAGGAAGTGTCTGGTGTGAGAACTGAAGTGAAGTTCTACAGCGACGACATCGTGCGTATCACCAAGTATCAAACCAACGACCCACAGGCTCTCACTGACCCCAAGTTGGTGGTGACGATGGCACCGCAGAAGGTCGTGACAACGTTACACAAAGGCGGCAAACAGGACACGTTGGTGAGCAAGTCGGTCATGGTCATTTGCAACAAGACTACGGGCCTGCTGAGTTTCTATCGCACCGACGGCAGCCTCCTGCTGAAGGAGCGTGCCAAGGCCACCTTTACCAAGCGTACTGCCCACAAGGTGGATCCCTATAATGTGTCGCAGTCGTTCCGTCTGTCCAGCAACGAGGCCATCTATGGTTTTGGACAGGTGCAGGATGGCAACCTCAATCACCGCAACACATCCTACTCACACATGGTGCAGAACAACATGAGTGTGTGGATGCCTTTCTTCCATTCCACACGTGGATACGGTCTCTATTGGGACCTCTACGGTCCTTGCGACTTCAGTGACAACAGCACAACGGGCGCCACCTTTACTACCGAAGCTGCCCATGCAGTGGACTACTATCTGCTGGTGGGTGACCCCAAGCATGGTGACGATGTGCAGCGCCATGTACGTCAACTCACGGGAAAGGCCACCATGGTTCCGCTGTGGACCTACGGTTATTTCCAGAGCCGCGAGCGCTATTTCAGTGCCAAGGAGACGCTGGGCGTACTGCAACAATATCGCTCGTTGAATGTACCCATCGACTGCGTGGTACAGGACTGGCAGTACTGGGGCGGCAACAACCAGTGGAACGCTATGGAGTTTCTCAACCCCGAATTCAAGAACGACTATCCACAGATGATAAAGGGCATACACGATGGTGGCGGACATTTACTCATCAGTATCTGGGCCAACTTCGGTCGTGACACCAAGCAGTTTGCCCACTACAAGCAGACCAACCAGCTGATGCTGCAGAACGGCAATGTCATGTCGTCGACCTGGCCCAACAACGAAGGCGTGGGTGTGTACAGTCCCTATCAGAAGTCGGCACGTGACTATTACTGGAAGTGCCTCTACGAGGGACTTGTCAACAAGGGCGTAGATGCCTATTGGGTGGACTCCAGCGAGCCCGACCACTACCAGGATGGTGAGGACTGGGAGCAGACGAGCGATTTCATCGTGCTGCAGACTCAGGACAAGGACAATGCCACCCTCAACCCCCATTCGTTGGAGAGCGAGCACACCTGGCGATCGGTGCGCAACGTCTTCCCCCTGATGCATGCCAGTGGTGTGTATGAGGGACATCGTGCTCAGCACAGTGCCGAGACGGATGCCAAGCGTGTGATGATCATGACACGTTCGGGCTTCCTGGGTATGCAGCGCTATGGTGCCGGAACCTGGAGTGGTGACATCAACACCAATTGGCAGACCTTGGCCAACCAGATACCCGCAGCCCTCAACTACTCTTCATGCGGTATTCCCAGTTGGAATAGCGACATCGGTGGTTTCTTCGGCAGCAACGATGATGCCGAGCTCTACGTGCGTTGGATTCAGTTCGGTGCTTTCTGCACCATCATGCGCAGTCATGGTTCGGGTACCGACCGTGCCATCTATAAGTTTGGCAAGGAGGGTGAGACCTATTACGATGCCATTGCGCGTGCCATCAATCTGCGTTATGCTCTCTTACCTTATATATATAGTACGGCTCGCCGTGTGCATGCCGATGACCTTTCCTTCCTCCGTGCCATGGGTATCGCTTATCCCGAGGATACCAAGACGCATACGCTCAAGGATCAGTTTATGTTTGGCAAGAGCATCCTCGTGGCGCCTGTGGTGACGCAGAAGGCAACAAGCCGAAAGGTGTATCTGCCCCAGATTACGGAAGGCGAGGCAGGTGCTAATCTTTGGTATGACCTCTGGACTGGTAACTCGTTCGAGGGTGGAACGTCTGTCATCCGTTCGGTAGACCTCTCCATGCTGCCTCTCTACGTGCCTGCTGGTACCATTCTGCCTTGGGGACCCAAGGTGCAGTATTCTGCACAGAGCAACTGGGACAAGTTGGAGGTGCGCGTCTATCCCGGCGCCAATGGTACCTTCACCCTCTATGAGGATGAACGTGACAACTATAACTACGAACAGGGTAAGTTCACTGAGATTCCTTTCCAGTGGGATGATGCCAAGCAGACACTCATCATTGGCGAGCGTCAGGGTGGCTTCCAGGGTATGCTGCAGAGCCGCACCTTCCGCCTTGTGCTGGTAGACAAGGACAAGAATATGGGCCTTGGCATACGTCAGTCAGTACGTTTCAGCCAGGAGGTCACCTATACGGGTCAGCGTATTGAGATTAAGCTTAACAACGAGAACCCCATCGTCGCCCAATCGGCCATAGCCACCGGCATCGAGGTGACTCCCACTCAGCTCAGCCTCTACTGCGGACAGTCGGCAACCTTGAGCGTCAAGGCCAGCTTCAAGGATGGCAACTCAGAGTTTGTCACCTTGGAGACTACGGGCGAGAGCGAGGACAATACAATTGCCACCTTTGAAGGCGGCATCGTGCAGGCCGGCGAGAAGGTGGGCAAGACCCAGATCAGCGTATGCTACACCGATGTCACCGGACAGGAGTTCCACAAGACCGTGGGTGTGGATGTGAGCATTCCCGCCAACTTGTATACCTGGAAGGCTTACGACTGGTATAAGAACTGTGTAGCCGACCGTCTGGGTAGTGCCGACATCAAGTATAGCAGCAAGGACAATACCATCACCATTACCAAGGTAGGTCCGCAGAACATTGCGCTGCGCTATTCGGAGAAGAAATACATGGAGCCTGGAGCCAAATACCTGGTTGCGGTGGCTACCGATGTGTCGAAGAACAAGGCCGATTCCCAGCTTTGGTATATCAATGGCAAATGGGTGAACATCGTCAATCCCGACGAGGTGCAGACACTCTCCGATGGCCGCATCCTCGTGGCATGGAAGATGGATGAGTCGAAGGGCTATGCCGAGACGGATGAGACTGTCTTTGGATTGACCTCTACCGCTGCCAATGGCAAGTCTGTTATCAGCTACGTGGGATTCGTGAAAAACCTGCAGGCGTTGGTGGACATGCTTAATGGTACGGTAGGTATCAATGCACCTGTCTCCTCTTCTTCGACTTCTATCTACAGCCTCAATGGCATAGTACAGGCCACTCCCATGCATGGCATTAAAATCATGGGTGGCCGTAAGGTGCTGGAACCTTGATGAATAGAAATGTCAATACGAATGCAAATCCATATTTAATAACTAACTTTTTTTACTAACTAACAAATTCACAGTATGAAAAACAATTTCATCATGAAATGTATGGCATGCTTGGTGATGCTGCTCGTGGCCGGCTTTATGCAGGCCGCCAGTTATCCCAAGTATCCTGTACAGCAGTTGACTGATGGCCAGACCTATGTGTTGGCCAATCTGGCACGCCCCACGGGCTATATGTGCCGTACCGACTGGGACAGCGCTTTGCGCATCCAGGACAAGAACACCTTCCTGGGTCAGTATGGCGTGAAGCTCACCGCCCACTACGATGCCGAGAAGGCTCTGTGGTATTTCACCACCAGCCAGGAGGAGCATCCTGCCGTTGAGGCCGATCCCGAGAATGGCATCGAGGCAGTGGAGGCTTACACCAGCTACAAGTATCTGGGTATCCCCGCCGGTACGAACAACGTGCGCGCCGAGCAGGACTTTGGCGAGATTCCCTATTTCGAGGTTACCCCTGGTGATGCTGAGGGTTTCTATCGCCTGAAGATTGCTGAAGGTAACCAACACTACGCTTGTATCGGCGTGTACCTTCACCTCAATGCCGGTGGCGAATATCCCATCGCCAACGAGCCCACCAACGGTTGGTATCCCGACTTCTGTGGTGGTGTCGCCTTGGAAGAGGATGGCTCGGAGAAGGTGATCTATGACGAGGAGAACGACGCCTACTATAAGGTGATGGCCGACTCTACCAGTTGCAACTGGGGCTTCGTCTTGGTCGACGATATGGACTGCTACAACGATCTGGGCGCAGCCTGGAAGGAGATTGTCGATTTTGCAAAGAGCAGCTATTGCACCGATGGCTCTGAGTACGAACCGGGCTTCCTGCTCACCTTGGCCGAGGCCGAGAAGTTGTTGGCTGAGGGTGACCTTGAGGCAGCTCGTGCCACTATCACTGCCAAGAAGGCGCTGTACATGCAGTTGGAGGCCGCCTATAAGTTGCAGGAAGAGACCAACACCCTCGACGGCGCCATTGAGACAGCCTTGGAGGCTTTCAATGAGAAGGTGGCAGCTGCCGAAGTGGAGGCCGTTTGCGAGGCTTTGAAGAAGGCCTGCCGCGACTATGAGTTGGGGCTTGGCTTCATCACCTCGATGGGTACCAACATGAGCTTCGAGGACCTCAGCTCGCAGGGTGGTAATGCCACCGGAGGCGTGGCTGGTGCGCCTACGGGTTGGAACGTATTCGTAAATGGCAAGCAGGTGACTACCGCTGCTGACGCAAATGCAGCAGGCCTCAACGCTTGGCACGGCATCAATGCCGATTGTGCAGGTTATAAGGATGGTACCTATGGTTTCGGTGTATGGAACTCGCGTATACCCGATTATGAATTGAGCCAAACCATCACTGGCCTGGAAAATGGTACTTACACCATCACCTGTGGTCTGATGGTAGGTGCTAATGGCAATGGTTCACGTCGCACCACCCAGCGTGTGTTCGGTAACCTGAACAGTACGCTCTTTGCCTCTGAG
>JAZQQO010000040.1:0-4011 GCA_045629085.1 Bacteroidaceae bacterium | reverse complement strand
GCTCGTTAGCCTGGACATGGCATTCAGCAGGGCACTGTTCATCAGTTCCCTACTCTTGCCAGGTGCAATCATCACACGTTTCGTATTACCATCGCTTCTTGGCAGTGCCAACGGACAAAGTCGGAAGAACCTTGTTTTCTTCATCCTTGGCATACTCACGCTCGAGATTTTACTGATCATGGTGGGATATCAAGTTATCATCACCGCCGATAACATGCTCTACTCAGACGTCTTCCAGAAACCTGTTATTCCGGGAGTCCTGTTCAATCCTATTTTCATTTCAGCTATCGTGATACTGACCTGCGGTGGTGATTATCTTCTTTCGAAAGATTTTACAAAAACACCCTCGGAGAATAAAAAGAGCGGCACTCTGACTTTCACTAGTGACCGTAAACCTGTCACCTTGGCCATTGAGAATATCTGTTTTGTGGAAAGTAATGACACAGAAGTCTATGTGCATGCCCTCGACGGAACGGCCTACCGTAATAAGAGACCCATCACACAATGGGCGAACCTTCTGGGCGAGGACTTCCTGCGTACCCACCGTTCCTTCCTGGTCAACCAATCGCAGATTGCCAACGTACAAAAGGGTAACGTCATCCTAACCAATGGAGCAGAAATTCCTATTTCGCGAAAGTACAAGGATGTAGTTTCCCAACTAACCGGTCTGTCCTTAAAAGGTTTTGATGGCACAAGTCCAGCGTCAGCATCCTCTGTCGCTGCCGCTACCGCAAACTGACCTGCAAGGATGGCAGTGGCACAGACCTGGACCAGCTGGTGAATGGCCTGTGCAGATAGACGCAAAAAAAGCATCCCGGGGAGGGGATGCTGTATGGGGGAGCCGTTTCTGTTTATTTATGCCGACATCATTTTTGCGCCCATCAGATGGAGAGTCTCTCGCAGCATTTTCAAGCGTTCGGTTGAAGGCTCTTTCATTCCATAAATGTAGGATAGGAGCACGGACTTGTGAATATTCATCATCCGGGCAACTTCAGCGATGTTGAGCCATGGGAACTGTTGGAAAATGTGCGCAACCTTGTTGTCTTGGCAAGGCTCTGAGGTCTCCAGAAAACTTGACACATGAATGTCTTCGTCAAGTTGTCTCCATCGTATGGCATCTCCGAAACGATTGATTTCGTATGCGTTACGCTGATCGTCTGTTGCCTCCATGAGCGTAGGGAATGCCTCAAGCGGACGATTGTATGTCATACCGTCTTCCAACTTTATGTATATGCGGTTGTTGTCAAACCAAACATCTTTAATTGCCTCCATAGTCAAAAAGTGGGTTAATGGTGTTCCTCCCATGATTTGATGATCTCTTCCTTGTAATTCTCTATCATTACGAGAGCCTTCTTCAAGTCTTTTGGCTTAATTCCTTGATTGTAATCTACTTCCAGTTCTGGCTCAAGAATAACTTTTGCTCTTCCGTCTGCATTTTCCAAGTGGATGTGCATGGGCTCATGATCACCGGAATAGAAGAAGTAGCGAATTCCAAATAATTCAAATACTGTTGGCATGACAGGGGATATTTATTATTGTTCATCTGCAAAGTTAAAACTATTCCCCGAACTGGCAAAATATAATCTCGAAAATCTTCACCAAGAAGCTTGATATGGCTAATTAGCTTGCCTTTTGCAGTTTCTTCTCCCTCAAAGAAACCGCCCACCATCCTCTCGGACAGCGGGCGGTGCGATGCATCATTAAATCATGTTTATTATAACTAACTAATTTACTAATCTCTATTTTGTTTCTTTCCTGCCAAAAGCAGCTTGCATGTCAGCATCAGGGTGCGGCCTACAAGGTTAGTGGTGTGGACGAAGCGGTCGGTGTCGATGAACGAGGTGCGGGTGTATTGACGTACATTGAGGAGGTTGTCGGCCGTGAGTCGCCATACGGCACGCTTTGTCTTGTATTGTACTGAGGCAGAGAGCATGGAGGCATCCTTGTACCGACTGGGCTCGACCATGGCGTGCAGGTAGTGGTAGGTGCTTCGGATCTCAAGACTGGGTATGGGGAAGACGGCCAGCGAACCCGTGCAGCGCAGGTTGTCGGACGACTGGTTGGTGCCGACGGTGCGCGACCAGTCCTTGCCGTAGTCGGCCTTAGCGTTCACTTCGAGCCACGAGAGGGGAGTGACATCGGCTTGGAGATGCAGGTTGTAGCCTGTGTGATAGGCTGTTACAAACTCTTTCTGCATCATATATTCGCTGCTGCCCCACGACACCTCGGCACTGGCCGATAGCTTGGTGAAGAGCGCGAGGATGTTCTTCGAGGCATTGATACCTCCGCTGGCCGATCGTGTGTGGCTGTCGCGGAAGATGGACGTACTCTCGGTGGAGGTGGGACTGACGTTGCGCGAATACAGCACATTGCGCTTGCCCTGATTGTAGCTGGCATTGGCACCAAAGGTGAAGTAGCTGAATGGCACCTGCTTGGAGTAGCGAAGGCTGGTGCTCCACGACTGACTCTTGCCTATCACGCCCGATGCCGCCGAGGTGTTGCGGTAGGTGGTCTGCACGGGTGTGGTGAGCAGATCCATGATGTCGCCCGCCGAGTGGTTGAAGCCGCTGCTGAGGTTCAGTTCGGACGTGCCGCTGAAGGTGTAGCGCAGCGAGGCGTGGGGCTCGGCAAAGAAGTAGACCCTCTCTGCCCTATGGGCATCTCCCCCATAATGGGGAGAGTTTTGATAGTCAAGGTAGAGCAATCTCATACTAGCTCCCATTGATGCGTAGAACTTCTTGTTTTGGGATGTCCATGAAGTAGAGGGGTTGATGCTTGGCACGAGCTTCCAGCCGTTCATGCGTTGGCTTTGGTCTGAAAGGTCTGGTTTCATCAGATTTGTCTCAATAAAGTTGTAATTGGCTTCAAGTACAATAGGCATGTCTATCTTCCATTTGCCGAGCTTAATCTGCAGTGAGGTGCTGTGACGGGTGTTTAGCTGGGTGCTTTGGGCAGATTGGACCCCCTCCCAACCTCCCCGAGGGGAGGAGTTTTCTATAGTCACATTTGTCTCTTGGGGGGAGGAGAACTGCAGCGTCACGCTTGGTGTGCGGGTGAAACCGATGTCACTAGTGAAGGAAATCTTTTTCTTGCCCAAACGGACTGTGCTCCAGAAGTTGTTGTACAGGTTGATGGATATCGCCTTCCTGTTCTGCTCAATCAGTAACTTCTCGGTTCCCTCCCCCAGGGCTTTTGCCGACGGGCAAAATGCAGTTAGGGTGGGGTCTTGGGTTAATATCGGGCTTTCATTGCGGAGGAACTGAGCCTTCACGCTGAAGTTATCGGAGAAATATCGGTTGCTGGCGTTGTTCTCGAACTTGATGTTGAACATAGGCCGATGGGCCGTGGCGAGAGGATGGGTGGACTCTGAGATGTGTATGTTCTCGCCTCCGGCAAAGTAGAACGACTCAGAACTTCCAGTGCTTGTCATGCGCTCGTAGGTATAGTCGGCATTCACCTTTATCTGCCTGATACTGTCTATCTTCTGTATGGCATTGAGACTTCCGTAACCATTTGTGCGATAGACAGATTCCCCTACTCCACCAGCATATTCTTGTCCCCAAGCAGGGAGCTTGTCGGTAGCCAACGAGCCGAAGTTGTCACCACCATAATGATTGACCATGTCGTAAAGACCGAAGCTGCCGTTATTGCTGAACTTAGCAGCTGCAAGGAGTTGGAAGTTGTCGGTGAACATCATCTCTGTTGCGCCTGCGGCATAGAGAAGGCCCCCCTCTTTCCCCCCAAGGGGGGAGGAAGGCTGCGCTTGGCTATCACTCCCCCTTGGGGGAGCAGGGAGGGGGCTTCTATACCCCACACCAAACTCAGGTTGTCCGAATGGCTTGAACTTCGCCTTGTTGCTCAACTTCACATTTATAGCCACCGCATCGCTCTCCTCGTCAGCATCTATCTTGCGATGCTTGTGGTGTTTCATTATCTCCACCTGAGTAGCATACTCGGCAGGGATATTCTTCGTGGCAAGATTGTAGCGACCACCAAGCATGTCGAGACCAC
>JAZQQO010000039.1:0-5998 GCA_045629085.1 Bacteroidaceae bacterium | reverse complement strand
AAGCCATCATTAATGAGCAACTTTCTGAATTCCGTATCCATTATCAGACGAATATCTTCATCAGCAGGGCAACATGTGAGTATGGTCTTGTCAACCACGATTTCATCATCTGTACTCGCCTTGATTGTTTTATTAATATGATTAACCAATTGATTTTGAATACTAATGATAGTAGATACATCCATATTATAATATCGTAATTAACAAGCAAAAAAAGGCGAAGGTACTTACGTTTTTCAACCAACTCTTAGGTTTCTTTTCTTCAAGTATCACCTTGAAGTCGTATGTTGTACATTCTGCTATCAGAGTCTTTAATTCCATTTTATATGAATTCTCTTTTTACCTTGCAAAGGTACTCATTTTTATCGAAAGTTAGGCATTTGTTTATTGTTTCGCGCGTAATTTAAGCAATTTTATCTAAAACAAGGCTGTGGTATAACAAAAAGAAACGATTTGTGTTGAAAAATGATTAACTTTGTACCCACAAATCAGGAAATTGGCGAATATGACAACGAACAAGCAATTCAACACATACAAGGAGGTGCTGGCTCTGGAGTTCTTCGGTTAGCGAAGCGACTACGTCGATTACCTGCTGGAATACTGCATGAAGCACGGGGAGAGGTACGTGATAAATCGAACCGACCAGCTTCACTGCTATTTCACTTATCTCCTTGTACCCATTCCATCCTCTTTACCCACCGCCAGACAGTGACGTGGGGAATGTCGTTTAGGTTTTCTATCTGCGTATTGGTAAGGCCGATACTCGGAAGGTAGCAGACTTGTTGCTGTTGCTCTGTGAATTTGCCAAGATGATGGGCTAATCGTTCCATCAGGTCGGGCAGTAACTCGTAACGGCATGGTAGAAACGCAGCCAGTCGCTTTTCGACATAAAGAGTCTGTCATACGAGACATGGCGATAGCCCCTTGTGGGATGCCCATGATGCGGCTACGACTATTCCTCACACATTTTCGTTATATATCTATCCAAGTTCGTGCCGCTGCCGTCTTTTCCCGTTAGTTTGTTGTAGAGTCGGCGGCGCAGGTTGCTGACGTTGCTTTTGGTGCAGACGAGGAGAACTGACATCTGAAGTGGGCTGCAACGAATGACGAGGAGGCAGACGACATGGCGCTCTTGTTCGGTCATGGTCTGGTCGGGCTGGTGCATGGCATACTGTTGTTGGAGAGTTGTTAAAAGTTGAGGATGGAACTTGTTTATCTCATCTTGAAGGGCTTGCCATTCTTCTGCCCGTGGATGTGTGTCTTGAGCTGACAATTCGTGAAATCGGTTCGCTATTTCAGTGTCGAGAATGTTGGGCTTGTCTTGGTACTTGGCGTTCTTTATCAGTTCAGCATATTCATAGTTCTGTAGCAAAATCTCTTTATGCCTCTGTCTTAACAAGCGATAACGATGGATTGCAAAAATACAAATAAACGTCAGTGACAGTAGCCCCAAGAAAAGAATCGCCCGTTGTTGCTGATATTTCAGTTCCCGCTCAATGAGATTGTTGCGCTCGTTGTGTTCCACTTTACATTCGAGCAGTCTGTCACGTTTCATATCGGCGATATGATGGGCGAGTTGCTCATCATAGTTCTTTCGTAAACGACAGTCTGGGTCATGCTCACTGAACTGGTCATAAAGAGTTAACATTCCGTGATAGTATTGAGATAACGCATAGTTGTTTTGGGGAAGTTCCAACTTGCCATAATAATAGTGGGCAGAATCATAATTCCCGACATGTACGAAATAATCTCCCTTAAGTTTCCAGTAGTCGATGGCAGCAAATGACTCTGGATGTAGAAGATCCTGTATCGTATTTTGTTCGTAAAGTTTCATCCATTTGGCCACAGAATCATTCAAATTGCCATCGTTCATAAAAGCCATGTATGGGAAAAACGCATCAACAGCCCAATCCTTGCGACCTCGCTTCCACAATTCTTCAAATGCTTTTCGAGATGCCTCTAAATATTGGCTGCTGTGATGTGCCATTAAACTGAAATAGGCATCCTGACCCATATAGCGGAAATATGACAAAGAATCGCCAGAGGCGAGAGACAAATTCATTGCTTTTCTTGCCAATAGGTGGGCATAGAGATCATCCAAATTGTAATACTGGTTGACGCTTGCTTCGTATAAGATCTCTGCAACTGTGTGTGAATCATAGTCAATGTTTGTTGAGTCAACGCAGTCAAGTGCCATTTCGTAGGCAAAACCTTCGTAGAAGAGTTTTCCTTGACAATGATACACCTTGGCCATCATGCGCCATGCTTTTTGTCGTTCAATAGGAGAACCATGACGTTCCATATAGAATAATGTGGAGCGGGCATCAGACTCATTGAGTGGTGAATGATATTGCTCGCAACTCTCCATCAGGCGGTTTAATTCCTGGACTTGCTTGTTATGCTCTGATTGGCAGGCTGTACATAATGCCATCAGAAAGAAGATGACTTGAAATGGATGCTTCATTGTTGAATCGTTTTTTGGGAGTGCAAAAATAGCAATAAAAATCGAAAATGGTCTGTAAACTCAGTTTACAAATCTATTGTAAACCATTTGTAAACTCAAAAATGCGGTATTTTGCCTGTTCTCATTCTACTTTTGCGGCAAAATACAAGAAGCCAACGCCCGGCGGCGATAAGAAAGTCGGGCAGTCTGCAAATCATCAAAAAAAACAATGAAGAAACACTTCTCTTTTCTCATTCTATGCTTCGCCGTAGTTTGTGGCGAAGCAAGTGCCCAACAACCCGTTGGCAAGAATAATCAAGAATTGGTGCGTCTGCAACAGCAGTCAGAGGCACGAGTAAAGAACCAACAGAAGCAGTTGTCGCCCTATGATGCGAACAGCAGGGGCAAGGCGCTGAACCCGATGCTGCCCGACTGCAGGGACGTGTCGAAGTTCAAGACCATTGACCAAGGCACTATCCGCATTTCGTATGCCTTCAATGCACAGAACATAGCAGACCCTAAGACCTACGATGACCTGCAACGCTTGGAGATTGGCAAGAACTTCGTGAAGTATTACGGTTACTACGTCTTCGAGGCCGATTCCTTCGCCACAGCCGAACTGAAGGAAATGAACAGAATCACGCACAGCAATATGCCCTTCCCCGATGAAGGTGTAGCTATGACCATCAATGGAAAGCATCAGGGCTGGTCGCGCTACTTGTTCTCGGAGTTCTTTAAAGACCTGACCAAGAACGAGCTGACGGAATACTGCCGGATGCCAGGAGAACTTGCGAGCCGCAACTGCTATTACACCGAGCCGACGTCCAAGCAGGACTGGCAGATAAAGAACGAGACGATGACGATTGTGGGCTACACGTGCCAGAAGGCGACTTGCAGTTTCCGAGGCCGCAACTATACGGCATGGTTCACCGTCGATATTCCCATCAGCCAAGGCCCGTGGAAGTTCTGCGGCTTGCCCGGCCTGATTCTGAAGGTGCAGGACGATGCAAAGGAATACGTCTTCGAGTGTGTGGGCATCGAGCAGCAGAAGCGCCCCATCATTCTGCTGGATAACTACAAGACATACCGCAAGACCAATCGCACAGAACTTGACAAGACGCTGAAACGCATCTGCGAGAACTATTATCAGATAACGGGCATGACCAACGTCGTGAACAAGTTGTTACGTCCTTATAATCCAATGGAAATGAAATGAAGCATACCATCGCTTTCTTGCTTTTGCTCGTCGTCGACCTTCTCGCTGCCTATTCCCAGACCGTTATTACTGGTACGGTGAGTGATAAGCAGAAAGAGCCCGTGCCGTTCGTCACCGTGACGATGCAGGCCAAAGGCGAGAGCACTATCGCCGGCTTTGCCTCCACCGACGAGGCCGGACGCTACCGCCTCACATTCGACGGGACAGCCGACTCGCTCACCGTCACCGTCAGGGGCATGATGATAGAGACCACGATGCGCACCGTGCCCAACCGCTCCACAACCCTCGACTTCACCGTGGCCGAGAAAGCCAACCAGTTGAAGGAAGTAAAGGTGACGGCTACCCCCGTCCGACGGAGTAACGACACGCTGACCTACGTCGTGGGTTCTTTTGCTGGCCAAAGCGACCGCACCATCGAGGACGTACTAAAGAAGATGCCGGGCATCGATGTCTCGGCATCGGGCGCTATCACCTACAATGGCAAGGCCATCAACAAATTCTACATCGAAGACCTCGACATGCTGGGCGGACGCTACAACCTGGCCACCCGCAACATCGAGGCAAAGGACGTGGCCAGCGTGCAGGTCTATGAGAACCACCAACCCATCAAGGCCGAAAGCATCTTCTCCGACCAGGCCGCCATCAACCTCCGACTGAAGGACAGCGCGAAAGGCATCTGGGCCATTCAGGCGCTGGCAGGTCTCGGCTATAAGCCCATACTCTACAACGCCGAACTGACAGCCATGCAGTTTGCCCGCAACCACCAGCATATCTCCACCTACAAGGGCAACAACAGCGGCCACACGGCTGACGAGGAACTGCTGAAGCACTACGACAACGGGGCTGCGCTGCCTCAGACGGGGAGCATGTTGTCCGTCAGTCAGCCCAGCACTCCCAATGTGGAGAAGAAACGCTACACGGACAACCTGACGAACAGCGTCTCGGTCAACCAGCTAGTGAAGGTAAAGGAGACGGAACTGACGGCCAACATCAATTTCCATAACGAACGGTTAGACAGAGAGGGCTATATGTCGTTCACCCAATACCTACCCGATGCCGCCACGCCTCTGGTCATAGAGGAAACCACGAGCAACACCGCCAAGGAGAACAATCTGGACGTGACGCTCGGTGTACAGACGAACAAAGATTTGGAGTATCTACGCAACAGCCTGAACGTGAAATCATCGTGGAGCGAGACATTTACGCACCTCAATGCCAATGAAGGAAACTATCAGCATCTCGACAATCCCTATTTCTCCGTTAGCAACGACTTGAGCATGATGAAACGCTGGGGCAGGCATCTGTTCCGCAGCCACTTTGATGTGGCCTACAACAACCGCCCACACGAGCTTCGCGTCAGTCCCGCCTACTACTTCGGCAGCGACTCCCTGCAAACACTGAGTCAGGAGGTCACGCAGAAGAACATCACCGCCAACCTCCGCACCTCCTATGGGCTGACGGCAGGCAACTTCATGCTGAACTATACACCACGCTTCAGTATGGACTTGCGCAAGTTGACCTCCGCGCTGACAGCGATTGATCGAAATGATACCTTCATCCCCGCCGCAGAAAGCATGAGAAACAACCTCTGGTACAACAGCTATCAAGTGGGCATCGATCAGGACTACACCTATAAGAAAGGAAACACCCTGCGCATGAGGCTGATTATACCGACCTATATTTCCATCATCACAAATGACGACCGACTGGCAGGAAACTCCGTCAGTTACTATCGGTGGATTGTCAACCCCACGCTCACGGCTGACTACAGCTTCACACCCTCCTTCAAGGCCGTGGCCAACGGCTACTACCGCAAGTCCTACGGCAGTATGAGCGATGCCTACAAGGGCTACATCCTACAGTCTTACCGCAACCTGCTCCGCAACACCACCGACCATCTGCTGGAAAGCAGCGGCAGCGGTGCCCATGTGGGATTGGAATACCGTGATGTCATCCGTATGCTCTTCTTCAACGTGAGCGGTGGCATTCAGCACAGCCACAAGAACCTGCTCTATGGCTACAACTACGACGGCATCGTCGGCATAAAGACCACGCTCGACCAGCCCACCAATGCCGACACCTACAGCCTCATAGCTGGAGCCAGCAAGACACTGAGCCTCTGGCATACCAAGTTGGAAGCCTCTGCCGGATGGAGCCGTGGCAAGAGCGAATTGCTGTTGCAAAATGTCATCCAGCCGTTCCATACGAAAAGTTATACTATCGGCACATCGCTCAACACAACCCCGTGCCAATACCTCAACCTCGTCTACAGCTTCGCATGGATGAAGACAGAACAATGGGTGGCTAATAGCGACGAGACATTGCCCGCTCTGCTCACC
>JAZQQO010000038.1:0-30829 GCA_045629085.1 Bacteroidaceae bacterium | reverse complement strand
AAGGAGGCGCTGGCTGATGGTACCTGGAAGCCTAATGGCAACAATGAGGGTGGCAGTAACGAGCATGAGTAGCCTCTCCCCCAACCCCTCCCCCAAAGGGGAGGGGAGCCGGATGGGGACAAGGCACAGTGAATAGCCCCTCCCCCCGCCCTCCCCGTCTCGGGGAGGGAGCAGGATGGGGACAAGGGATGGAGGCAATAAGGAGATAAAACGAAAATTCTGAAAATTCAGAAAATTTATCATCAAGATTTATCTCCCTTATTTATCACCGATCCGAGGAGCCAACGGCGACGATCTCATAAAACATCGTTCTTCCATCTTCGGAAGATTTAACAAAAATTTTTGATAAATTTACCGAAAATAGCATGACGGCATTTAGGACGATCGTCGCTGCGCTCCTCGAATCAATGATAAATCACAATGATAAATCAAGGAGATAAAGATATCATCACTCCAAATGTCGGTTGGCCTAAAATTTTCTCCATTTTCTTAATTTTCGTTCCCATTCATAACCATTAACCCTTCTAAAACCACACTACTATGACACCAGAAAACAAGAAGCAGCTTTTCAGTTTCCTCTGGAAGCTCGTCACCGCCCTCGTCACCGCCATTGGCACGGCAATGGGCGTCAGTTGCGCAGCCAATGCGCTTGCATGAACCGATCCTAAATTTGACCGCACCCCGTCGTGATGACGCGGTGCGGTTTGTTTTCTTTCAAAACTTTCAGAACTTTATACGAGATAATTTGTATTATTTCACGGATATATGTATCTTTGCAAACGAATTAGATCTTTGACTTGCTGACAAAATCATATCGCGCATATATCATAAACAACGTCCAATCCTGTGACACACACAAGAATGCGTTGTGAATTGCTAACAAATTTATATCGCGCAAATATCATAAACAACCCAATATTAATATTATGTTGTTAATCAGTATGATAAGTATGTATATCACAACAAAAAAAGTATGTTTATGATAAGAGAAATCCCGCTCACAAGGCGGGATTTCTTGTTTCTGCGAATTGGTGGTCAAAAGAGCTCAAGTTGGATGGCTACGGGTTTAGGCGGTTCGGCTTTTTGACCATAAAAGACCTGCATTTCGCCGAACTGTCTATCCGTAATGTAGAGGATGCCCACCTTGCCGTAGTCTGGCAGATAGGATTTCACACGTTTGATGTGAACTTCCATATTCTCACGACTGGCACAATGTCGTAGGTAAATACTGAACTGAAACATAGTGAAGCCATCGCGTTGCAGATTCTTGCGAAAGTCTTGATAGGCTTTCTTGTCTTTCTTGGTTTCGGTGGGTAAGTCAAAGAAAACGAGAATCCACATAACTCGGTATTCAGAAAGGCGGGTAAGGTTGTTCATCTACATTACTGGATATGATATTTGTCTGCATTCGCCACGGAAGCAACGGCTGAGTGAGGCTGTTGTAAGACCTGCCGCCACCATGAGCGGACTGCGCTTGCCATCGACCACAACGTCAAGAGCGGGTATCTGCAACAATTGCGCCTTGATGTCGCGTGTCAGTTCTGAGTAGTCATCAAAACTGGCCATGATGTTTATCACCAATTCATCGACATAGGGGCGGAAAGGCTCCATAATGTCATCAGCCAAGCAATAGGCATTATAGCGGTTGTGGTGATGGATGCCCAAAGTGGGTAGCAAGCCACTACCCACTAAAGCGCGTGCTATCACAGCCCGCAGAATGGCATAGCCATAATTCAAAAGGTTGTTAGGTGGATCACCTTCACGTCCACGCACAAACTCAGGATGTTCGGGAAATAAGCGTGCCCAATAAAAGGCAGCAGCACGAGCCTCCACGTTATCAGGATCGCCACTTCGTATGTCGCCCACCCATTTACGCATACAGTTTGTCTCAACTCCAGAGGTGTAAGTTCGCAATACATATTCTTGGTTCAATACCTTTTGCTTCACGGTCTGTGCCCAAAGCTGTTTGCGTAAGGGTACTGATGCGTCTAGTTGTTCCTGAAAACGCTCATGCTGAATGGAGTTGCTGGAAAGCGGCATCAACAGTCCTTGCGGCATACTACGTTCGTTACAAGTTATGACAGCACAATTGTTGTCGACCAATGCAGCCATAGCACCCGAAGTGATGGTAATGCGTCGGTTGTCGAGCACCACCACACCTATGTCTTCAACAGGTATGGTGCGCTCGGCATCCTTCTTCATCCATTCTGGGAGTGTATCGTTGGCCTCTACCTCGGGTAATTGAATGACAAGTTGCTGTTGTCGCAAGCTGAGGTAGGTGGGGTTGCCAAAGTATAGGGTTTTCTTAATCATTAGGCCTACGTTTAATCTTGGAAATATTGCCAAGACTGTCAACTTCAAGTTTCCAACAAATATCACGTATTACAGATATTTCTATACAATGGTCATCTATAATATAGGGGATAGATACTTTAATCCTTGAGTCCGCCCTTGTAATCGAAAGTTCTCCTTGTAGGTATGTATTCGATGTTCCAGGAATCTTGTGCATTAATTTGTATTCCTCCGATTTATTATCGCTAAATACTAAGTTTGCAATTCTGTGAGGGATGAAATTAACATCAGGTTTCCCAAGTGACGTTGTGGAATTCATAGAAATAAGTTTGTATATTCTATCCTTGTCAAGGTCTTTTATTTTAACCGTCTTTTTTAGCAACTCATCTTCGTTGGGCACGTAGACCAAATCTCCAACTCTCAAAGTGAATAATTTGCCGACACCTTTGGAGTCATTGGCATTATCCTCGATATTATCAATATCGAATATTTCGAATTGCCTTTTACCATTTTTCTCACTGACAGAAAGAACTTTATAAGGATTGTCAGCAGTAATAGCAAATTGCTTATTCTTAACAGAATTTGTATCAGAACTCAAAGGTTTGGCAGTTCCTTTAGCCTCCACTTTGCTATACACATAGATTGGTTTGTGATGATACTTTTCTTCAATGATTGCATTTAAATGTTTGATTCCATCTTCGCAAAGAGCCTTCTTTGCTGCCTCTTGGAATTTAATGTCACTATCTCTGTCATCGCAATCTTCGATGTATGATTTAATATGATCCTCGATTATTTCCGTGATTCGCTTATCCGCTATATAAGGAAAGTCATTTTGGAGATCCAAATTATAAATGGATTTCTTCCACCTTGTTGACAATGCTTCTTCTTTAACTAATATATAAGGATATTTTTTTTCTAGGCAATCCATCAATTGCTTAGTTGTCCAACCTTCCTTTCTCTTCTCTTCGACAAACAAGCGTACTTCTCGTTGAACAATTTCCTTATTGTTTTTGATCGCATCCGCAACCTTAACGGTTCTTTCGTGGCGAAGCCCTCTGAGAGTAGCATCATGCATTTGAATCCGAAAGGCATATTTGTTTTTTTCTTTTACGCCAACTTCCTTTACATATTCAATTACTCCTTCCGCATTAGGACGTTTGTAATAATTGATACGCTGACGTTTAACATGGTCAATTCTCTCTTGCTTAAATGTAACTACGACATCAGACAAAGCATCATAAGCAATCTGTTGGAAATCGGCTTTCACCTTGTTTTGAGGCTTATACAAATACTTATATTTCACAATCTTTCCCTGCTGGTATTGCTGTTGTGGTGGGAGGAAATGATATTCACCTTTTTTCATCAGTTTTGCCTTTAAACCCTCTCGTTCCTTTCCTGACTCAATAGTATTAATGTAGTCTAAATAATCCTTGTCAGTAAGTGCGATGATGAGTGCATCGAGTGCATGATGCCTGTGGTCTATTCTTTTGATTTCGAAGGTGTGGCAATAGGGTTCTGGCACACAAGGAACTATATGACCGTTCACTTCCCTTGTGAATGGAGTTCCTTCCACCCACTGGTTCAGACGTTCAAATCTTGGTAGCATCAATCTGTTCCATACATCGTTCAGGTGCCAGTCCTTCTTCAGCGTGCTTGTGACAGCCCCATTCGTAGACAATACTTCTGCGTATTTACCTTCTGTTGTATTAGGGCTTACTACAGCACTAAGCAACTCCTTTACTTGACGCGCAATGAATTGGGAGTTGGCTCCTTGTGAATTGGTAAAGTTTGAGGGGATTTCCTCGCTAAGTAGTATTTTACGCTTTCGGGAATCCGAAATTGTTTTATTTACATTGCTCTCATAATTTGCCACAGAAAGGATAGCGACCTTTTTTCCGCGAATAGTTACTGTACCACATCCTTTTTCCGACTTCTTTATAAATTCCAGTCCAGTCATGTCACTCTTTTTCTTGTTCACTTCTGTCTCGCAAAGAACAAGATTTGACATTGCATTCAAGGTAACTTTCTTCCGAGGAAAGACATGATCTACGTCATAATACTTTTTGTCAAATAGTTTAGAAAGTGGTATAATGTTGCCAGTGTAAGGGGAACAATATCTCTGCTCCAACCACAACCTGTATCTTCTGATTTCAGAGAATGTCACATACGTTTCACGATCCTTTCGTGAGCTAACTACTTTAGAAAAGTCCAGCTTAGATATCTTATCGACTTCTTCTTTAGTGATAGGTTTCTCCTCACCTGGTAAAGTCAATGGATATTCTGTGTACTCGTCTTTACCGAGTGCGGCCAGCGCTCCTTCTTCATAAATATGCATCCTGCGTCGAGCTGACATCGAGTGAATATCAAGATCTACAATCTCTTTTTTCAACTCTTTCAGAAGTGCATAGACACGCTTATTAATCTCCGTGTTTCGAAGTATGTCCGAGGTAATCTTTTCCTTTTGCTTGCGATTCTTTTTCAATTGTCTACCTAACTCGATTTTTATGCTATCAAATAAGGGAAGTGTATTTCCTTTGGAGTCCTTCTCGCTGAATTTATCCCAGATGTCAGCCACAACAAGTAAAGTCTCACGTACCACTTTCTCAACAACGGGATTGTTTAAATGAAGACCCGCGAACGAGTTTTGCACATAACCTCTTATCGCCTTTGGATTATCAAAGATAGCATCCTTTATCTCTCCAGAATTATAATATCCATAAACCTCCTTACATGCACTAGAAAGGTCATGTCCTTTCTTCATATAAGGAAGGATCCTTTTTATCATACGTTCTGAAAATTTACCATAGTCATTCTTATAGCCCTCGAATTGTTTCAGGTTATCGCAGATGCTCTGCGCTAACGCAAAAACGTCAGCCTCTATATTATGAGCAAGGCAATATTTCTTTACTTGTTTTAAAACAAGCTTCTGTAATCCATTCTCCAATAGTTTCCTTTTCCTAACCGAATAGAATAGTTGCCATAGTTGGTATTCAGTTGTCTGCTCTGTGTTGCAACCAATATGTTGCTTAAAATCCAAAAAGGCATTAACGTCAAGTCCCTTTACTCGTTTAAGTCTGCGGAAAATCTCATGACGGTATGGATTACACGGGAACTTATAGTTTTGATCGTAGTTCCAGCTATAGTCTATATTTGTAATCTCTATCTGGTCTCCCGTCCGTTTTATTGAGTTAAGTTTCGAAAATAATTGTTCCTCTGTTACATCCTTTCTGTTCTTGAGTTCTTCGTATAATAGGTCTTTAACATTTGGAGTTAGCAACAATTCTGTTACATCTACGTCAAAAACCAGTTTTCCGTCGATGACAGACTCATTCTTGCGAATACGTAGATTGTTCAGTCTGTCGCGCAGTGAAAACTCTTCATACAAAGGGTTACCTTTGTGTGTTACCTTGAGATGTTTCGCTTCTTCATAATGTTCATATTCAAACGGGCAGAAAGAGATTGACGATTTTTTTGATTTAAGGTCGCGCTGATAAAAGACAACATCCTCACAAAGCATATAAATAAGATCCTTATTTTTCAAGAACTTATTATGCCTTTCATTGTGAGGATAAAGCAAATCTGCGGCTCTTCCCAACATAGACTTATCAAGATCTTTGAGAACCGAGTGATATTCTGCCTGCTTATTCAGTATGGCTTGAAGTTCATCTCTATAGTAGTCCCTTTCAATGGTTTGTAACAAGTCTCCATGAATCTTCAAATTGGGATTCTTCAACAAAGCATCATAGATATAGCTCCCGACTCCAACGCAATGATGCTCATCATTGAATCTGTCTAAATCTGCCTCGCTTTGGACTTTCAATATTTTCCAATCGGTTTTGTCGTCTTTTTTCTTTTTTGATACTCTCCCTTTCTGGACAAAATCTTCGCCTAATTCAAAGGTTATCTCATAGTCCGCATCTTTTTCCTTGTCGGTTGTCACATAACTGATTTCATATTGATTCTTTGTAACGTTACCTTCGTCATCTGTTAATGAAACTTTTTTCAAGAAAACTTCGCTGCCAATATTGAGAAGAGTCGCTGCACAAGTAGCATCCAATACTTTAACCCCGTTTTTGTCTTCAAGAGTAAAAATAGCTCTTTCTGTTTCGCTATTTTTCAAGGGTGGGCAGACTTGTTTAGAACTAACGTGGCAGATCAAGTCTTCGACAATTGGCTTAGAGTTGTTTTTATCTTTGTTATCGTTAGATTCTATGTCTACTCCCGACACTTGTTCATAACCTCTACGTTGTATGAAACTAAGTATAACCCAGGATAGTTCGTTTAGGCTTATCTCTTGGGTTAATGCTTTTTTACGTAAGTAGTATAATGTCCAGTCATGTGGAATGCCAGAGATTTTCCCTCGTTTCACCCTTCTCAAGTTCGGATGCATCGAGAAGAACTCCTTACACATGTCCTCGTACGACTCTCTAAATAAGAAGTTACGATTCTGGTCATAAGCCAATTTGGGTTCCTTGTATTTCTTGAATTTTCCATTTCTCTTACCATCTACTGTCTCAAAGTCTACATTAATAGAGTAATCCTTTGGCAACATAGAGAGAAGGTTCAATACACAATGTAGTCTATCTCGTCTTATTGCGAAACGATAGTTATTCTTACGAGATGATTTCTTTGCTGTTTTGTCGGCGGCTGCACTTACGATTTTGTTCCCTTTGTCAAAGGCCGAAATCTCTTGTTCATCCATAGGAATGATACGTGAGCCAAGACCTAGAATAGTGACGATTCTATTCTCATGATCTATCTCAACGAGGGCCCAGCCAATACTGTTTGTGCCCAAATCTAAACCAAGATAACGTTTTATACTCATTTTTTTCTGTTTTTTTTGTTTTTTCTAACAAATTATTATAATTTTGCACCCGTTAGCAATTCACAAAAAGGATTATTCCGTAGTGAAACACAAAGGATTATTCCATTGTGACTATTAGGGACCTCTACCTTCCCTGTGGTAAAAGGGGTAAAAGCTCTACTTCGGTGGGGCTTTTTTGTTCCATTTTTCTGTTTTTTTTGTCGTGGCGAATTTTTATAGTGGCGAATTCGCCATAGTAAAAACCTTCTTGTTGGACTCTATTCGACTGCAACTTAGAGATTGTTCTTTTCTGTTGCGTCATTCGTAAATTCCAAACAGCTTTTTCCGTCTTTATCAACCTTCACTATAGTATACCATTGTCCTTCATACTCAATGAACACATTCTCCCCGTCTTCTACCTTATCTAGGTATTCGTCCAGATGCTGTTCGAGTTCTTCTGCGGTAACCTTGTTTTTGATACTCTTCCTAAATTTCTTTTCCTTGTAATTTGTATACCACAAGCTGCCATTGGCAATAGCTAATACAATAAACATTGCTATAATGAAAACTCCGAAATTTGTCATAACGTATTGTTTACTTATAAATTATTCTTATGAGTTGGAGTTGTTAGATAATTCCTAATAACTGAATTCTTGTCCAACTCGCCTTCTTTCAATATTTTAGATATATGTGCATTAACGGTTGGAACTGAGGTCCCAAAAAGTTCTGCAATCTGTTTTTGGTTCAGCCACACCTTGCCATCGCGGGTGTAGAGAGCGACGGATGCTTTGCCATCGGGTGTGTTGTAAATAATGATATTTGATTCGTTGCTGTGCATAGTTGTACTGTATAAGGGATTATGTTTTCAATCTAAGTTGTTCATCTGCCTTAGTTCCAATCGCAACCTTTCTTCGAGCATGGACATGTGGTCGGCGGTCTCCATGATGGGATACGGTTCACCTAGCTTCTCCTCTTTGCGATCCTTGTCTATGATGGTTTCGTAGAGATGGTGGTAGAGGGTGTCGTCGATGATGCGGAGATCGTGGAGGCGGTGTATCTGCGAGGCTACGCTGTTGCCATAGAGGCGGCGGGTGGCCTTGAGCTCCTCAATGGAGATGTCGGTACGCATAGTGCCAAAACGACGGAGAGCGCAGGGCGCGGGCATGAGCATGGCACTGGCGAAGAGGTCGCAGAGACGTTCGTCGGTGGGTTGCTTGAGGGTGACGGTATAAGGGATGGAGGGTAAGGTGGCGAGGTAGGCATGATGCTGCTCCGCATCGTCGGGACACAGGCTACAGAGCAAGTGGCAGAGTTCGTGGAGGGCCGTGAAGCGCTTGCGCTCGGTGGTGGTGTTAGTGCGTGTATTTATTATTATAATAGGTGTGGCGCTGTTGACGAAGGTGGAGAGCCCATCGATATTGTCGCAGCCGAAGTCGAGTTCGAGGACATGGATGCCGTAGCAGGCCAGGAGCTCGTAGACGGAGTGGATGGGTTGCAGACCTATCTCCCACTTGTGGCGCAACTCGAGGGCGGCGGCTTCTGCCTCGGCATAGTTGTGCAGTTCGGTATCGCACAGGGGGTGGACAAAGCGGGATGATTCGCCTTCGATGCCTTGCACCTTGAAGTAGCGTTGCAACAGTTGGTCGGCGAGTGCCTTGACTTCCTCGCGTTGCCTTGTGGTGACGGTGGCCTTGAAGCGGTATTCCAGTGTGCCCAGATCCAGTGGTGGTTTATAGAAGAAGGACAGGGGTTGGTGGAGCGCTTGGGCAAGGGCATGCAATGTGCTCTCGGTGGGGTGCATCAGGCCACGTTCTATCTTGGAGATGGACATCTTGCTGATGGCTTGACTGCCCATTCGCTGCACGAGATCGTCCATGGAGAGGCGTTGCAGGCGGCGCGCCAGCTTGATGCGCTCGGGTATGATGTCTTGTTTGTTTTTCATTTGTTGCGATTTGGTTTCCAAATTTAAGTATAAAAATTTATTTGTAAACCATTAAGCGCATAAAAATACTAATAAATAGTGTGTTTTGCTATCTAAACGTGTAAAAACGGACGTAAAATGACGTTTTTCTCGTGGCTATGAGGCTTTCTATCTGAGTATTGCGATTAGTGCAATGGGAAAGGCACCATCTGCTGTATACAGAATGTCACTGTGATAGCCGCTCTTACCTTTATATATATATTTGCCATCGTAAGTTAGGAGGACATCGCTCTGGTAGGTGCTGTTGCCCCGATATAGGTGTTTGCCATCCCAAGTGCAGAGGATATCGCTTTGGTAATGGCTGTTGCCCTGATAGAGATGTTTGCCGTCCCAGGTGTAGAGGATGTCGCTCTGATAGGTGCTGTTGCCTCGGTAGATATGCTTACCGTCGAATGTGATCTGGACATCGCTTTGGTAGGTGCTGCTGCCCCGGTACAGTTTCTTCCCATCCCAGGTGTAGAGCATATCGCTCCTGTAGGTGGAACTGCCTCTATATAGATGACTGCCGGCCAACGCTGTAGCAACGCTGAGCATGGTGAATAGTATGATGGTCAAAAGTCTTTTCATGGTTGGTAATGTGTTGATTGACTGAATCGTTGGGGTCTAACCCCAACGATTCAGAATACGGCTGCCACACGTTTGACAGAGGATAGACGTTGTATGAATGATTTATTCTGCTTGGTTTTCGCCATGTCATATTCTGTCTGTAGTCCTAAAAGGGTGTGTGCAGAAATGCCGAGAGCTGCTTCAAATAATAAAGCTGTCTCAATGGACACGGAACGCCGTTCGTTAAGAATATCGTTGAGTACTTTGTATGAGATACCCATGTTGTTGGCAAGTGTTCTTTGCAAAATGCCACGTGCCTCTAACTCATCTTTCAGAACCTCTCCAGGATGTGTCTGATAGAACGGAGTAAGATTGTTTGCTATCATGCTTTCGTCAATGCCTTTTACGTGTACCATATTCTTATTTATAGTGATTGGACAATTCTGTTATGTTGCAGATATTAGCGATAGGAGTATTCCGGTCGAACTGACGAAGGAGGTTTATTACCTTCGCATACTTCTTTACGATTTGCGGTTGATAGCGATGTTGCTTATCTGATGTTTTGCCATCAATGTACAATTCGCGAAGGTACGTCTTTGTAAATGTAACAATCATGGTGCAAAAATACAAATACATTTTGAATCCACCAAATTTGTGGACTTGTTTTTCGCTAATTGACAGAAATTTTGTTATCCAATCATTCGTGTCCCATTATAAACTCTATTTGATCTAACGGAAATGATTCATATCAGAATAAACTACCACTACTTTTTTAACCCGATATTTGGTTGAGTGAAAGAAATGGTATATCTTTGCAAAAAAAGAAAAAAGAAGCCCCCTTAACCCCCGGCTTTTGACTTCGGTCAAAATGCAGGGAATAAGAGCAATGTTGAAATAACAAATTTGTTATATAGAAGAAAGAACAATGAAAAGAACGATAGTTGACGTATTTGAGAACTCGATAAAGCAGTATGCCAGCAACACCTTCCTGATGGAGAAGGTGGGTAAGGAATGGCAACACAGCACCTACCGACAGGTGGGCGAAATGGTGTACCGACTGGGTGCGGGATTCCAGAGTCTGGGCGTGAAGAAGGGCGACAACATGGCACTCCTTAGCGAAGGACGCAACCTATGGGTGGTGAGCGAACTGGCCATGTTCTATGCCGGAGCGGTGAACGTGCCGCTGAGCATCAAACTGGAGGAGAGCAACGACCTGATGTTCCGACTGCTGCATGGCGACGTGAAGTTTGTCATTGTCAGCGGTACGCAACTACGTAAAGTACGACTGATACGTGCACAACTGCCTCTGGTGCAGCACGTCATCGTGCTGGATAAGCAGGATACCTATGAGGAGGGCGAAATCTACGTAGAAGAGGTGATGAAGATGGGCGATGCCTATCTGAAGGAGGTGGGTCTGGAAACCTTCCTGAAAGTGGGACAGAGCATCCAAAACGACGATCTGGCCACCATCACCTATACGAGCGGCACGACGGCCGACCCGAAGGGTGTGTGCCTGACACACCGCAACTACACGGCCAACGTGGAACAGTGCCTAACACGTGTGCCCATCGACCACACCTGGCGCACGCTCATCATTCTGCCACTCGACCATTGCTTTGCACACGTGGTAGGATTCTACGTGATGATGATGCAGGGTGCCAGTGCAGCTACAGTACAGGTGGGACGCACGCCCATGGAAACGCTGAAGAACATCCCTGTCAACATCAAGGAGGTGCGTCCACACTTCATTCTCAGCGTACCAGCGCTGGCCAAGAGTTTCAAGAAAAACATCGAGGGCAGCATACAGAAGCAGGGCAAGATGGTGCAGCGCCTCTTCGAATGGGGCAAGGCAGTACGCCAGAGCTACTATGGCGAGAGTTGTCTGGACGGCAAGGGACTACGTTATGCGTTGCGCCCGCTGGTATGGCTGTTCGACAAGATTTTGTTTGACAAGGTGCGTGCCAACTTCGGCGGCGAGATGCGTTTCTTCATCGGTGGCGGTGCTTTGCTGGACAAGGACCTGCAGCGCTTCTACATCGGCATCGGCCTACCCATGTTCCAGGGATACGGACTATCGGAGGCGACACCTGTCATCAGCACGAACACACCGGAATACTATCGCTTCGGCAGTTCGGGCAAACTGGTGCAGCCCATTGAAGTGAAGATATGCGACAGCGAGGGACGCGAACTGCCTTTGGGCGAAAAGGGCGAGATAGTAGTGAAGGGCGAGAACGTGATGGCGGGCTACTGGAAGAACCCCACGGCAACGGCAGAGACGGTGAAGGACGGATGGCTCTACACAGGCGACTTGGGCCACATGTCGGCCGAGGGATTGCTCTACGTGAGCGGTCGCTTCAAGAGTCTGCTCATCAGCAGCGACGGCGAGAAATACAGCCCCGAAGGCATCGAGGAGGCCTTGGTGCAACTCTGCAGCACCATCGACCAAGTGATGCTGTACAACAACCAGTCGCCCACCACGAGCGCACTCATCGTACCCAACCGGGATGCACTGCGCAAGGCGGGTTGCGACCTGACGACGGACGAAGGGTGCCGCAAGGCGTTGCAACTAATCAACCAAGATATCGCCCGCTTCCGCAAAGGTGGCGAGCATGCTGCTATGTTCCCCGACCGCTGGTTGCCCAGCACCTTTGCTGTACTGAGCGAACCCTTCAGCGAGCAGAACCAGATGATAAACAGCACTATGAAGATGGTACGTGGCAAGATAGAAAAGGCTTATGCCGACCGCCTGCAGCACGTATATACGAGCGAGGGCAAGAACATCGAAAACGAGCAAAACATCGCTGCGCTGAAGAAGTAGTAAGAGACTACGACCGACAGAAGATGCAAAGTAGAAAGTTAAGTTTGATGCGAAAAGGGCTATTCCAATCAAATAGTAATCGTTTGCACTACCTTAGCCTCACTGCTACCTCCAACCATCAACTCGTACTTGCCAGGAAGTACACGCATAGAATTTGAGGAGGCGTCCCACCACTCGAAGCTCTGACGCGAGAAGGGGATGCTGACCTTTACCGTCTTGCCTGCCTTAACGCTTACTCGCTTGAAGGCACGCAGTGTCTTAACAGGACCACCCACATCACCTACACGACGAAGGTAGACCTGAACCACCTCATCTCCGTCCACCTTACCTTGATTGGTGAGCGAGAGGGTAATGGCATCTTTAGCGTATTTGACGTTAGAATAACGGAATGTGGTGTAGCTAAGACCATACCCGAAGGGGAAAAGGGGCTGCTCGGTCATGAAGCGATATGTGCGACCTGCCATGCGATAGTCTTCGTAATCGGGCAACTGGCTGGTGCTGCGATAGAAGGTTACGGGCAACTTACCTGAAGGATTGACATCGCCAAAGAGTACATCGGCCAACGCCGTACCACCCTCTTCACCACCATACCATGCCTGAATGATGGCATCGCAGTATTGCGTCTCGGGCAGCAACGCCATGGCTGAGCCAGAGCAGTTGACAAAGACGATGTGCTTGCCTTGCTCGTGAAGCGCCTTCAGCAGACGACGCTGTGCCTCTGGCAACTCAATGCTGGTACGGTCACCACCACGGAATCCGTCGAAGTTGACACGCATCTCTTCTCCTTCGAGACGCGGAGATATGCCACCTACAAAGATTACGACATCGGCATCGGCTGCCTGACTTAACAGTTCTTCATCGCTGACACGATTGTCAGCCACATCGCGAGCAGAGGTGGTGGTGGCTGCTGGATTGGCATTGGTATTGACCGAATCGGTGTCGTTATTGCCAAAGGGATTGGCATTAAGATTGATGTTATCGCGACGGCGACGGGGCTGATTCATGTTGGCATCCACATAGCGGCAGCCATCCACATACTTCACGTCGTTCACCTTCGAGGTGATGCCTTCGAGGATGGTCACAGCATAGAGGGGGAATCCATTATAGTTGCCGAGCAACATGGTGCTGTCGTTGGCATTGGGGCCCATCACGACAATGCGCTGACCCGTCTTCTGAAGCGGCAATATTCCGCCCTTGTTCTGCAACAGCACGATGCCTTCCTGTGCCATCTTACGTGAAAGGGCACGATGCTCGTCGCTACAGATGGTGCTCTGAGGAATCTTTGTCCACTCCACCAGTTTGTCGTCATCAAAATCACCTAATTTAATACGCGCAATGATAAGGCGACGAAGACTTTCATTTATCTCCTTTTCTGTAACAGCGCCATTGGCAATGGCTTCGGGAAGCGAGTTGTAGTCGCTGCCGCATTCGAGGTCGGTGCCTGCACGCACTGCCATTCCAGCAGCTTCGCTCTTTGTCTCTACAACTTCATGATAACCCTTCTTCCAGAAGTCAGAAATCGCCCAGCAGTCACTGGTCACGAGCCCTTTGAAACCAAGGTCGTTGCGCAGAATCTGACGAAGGTAGCGATTGTTTCCGCAACATGGTTCGCCATCGATACGCTGATATGCGCACATCACTTCCTCCACATTAGCCTCCTGCACCAAAGCCTTGAAGGCAGGCATGTAGGTTTCCCACAAGTCGCGCAAAGGTAAGTCTGTTACATTGAAGGAGTGTCTATTCCACTCTGGACCCGAATGAACGGCAAAGTGCTTGGCACATGCCAGCGTCTTACGGTAAGGAGCATCGTCAGGTCCCTGCAAACCTTGTACTACTGCCACACCCATGCGTGACGTCAGGAAGGGGTCTTCACCATACGTCTCCTGGCCACGTCCCCAACGAGGATCGCGGAAGATGTTGACATTAGGAGTCCAGAACGACAGACCTGCATACTGGCGCATACGGCCTTGCTCCTTGGCTTGCTGTGTCTTGGCACGTGCCTCGTCGCTCACGGCAGTGTAGATTTCCTTGATTAGCGCGTCATCAAAACTGGCAGCCATGGCCATTGTGATGGGAAATACAGTGGCTTTGCCATTACGCCCTACCCCATGCAAGGCTTCATTCCACCACTCGAACTGGGGTATGCCTAAGCGTTCGATGGCCTTGGAACGATGCATCATGAGTGAGACTTTCTCGTCGAGGGTAAGTCGCGAGAGGAGGTCGTCGGCACGCTTCTCGGCTGAGAGTTTGGGATTCTGGAACGGATACTGTTCTGCATCCTCTGAGGCAACCTTCCCCCCTGACACGGTGACAGCGTTTTCTGTATTTATTCTGTTTGATGTACTGGCCACTGATGGCAATGCAGAGACTGCCATGAAAGACAGCATTGAAATGGCAATTGACTTTTTCATATTCATAGTAATACAAGTTTCGCAAGTTGTATGTCTGCAATTTTTAATGAGTTAATTAATAATGAGTAATGAATAATGAGTAATGGGATTTAATGAGAGGCTGGCGCTGTGATACGCTAGAGGACTCACATTATTCACATTATTCATTACTCATTATTCATTATTAATTGCTCATTAATCAATTATGTGACATGCAAAAGTTGAATTCATAGTAATTGGTTTGGCATGATTTTTTAGAATGATCATTACTCCTTATAATATACTCTCTTGACGCGTGGTGAGACGCCGGTAAGGATCTCATAGGGAATGGTATTGATGATGTCGGAGAGTGTGCTCACGGGCAACTCATCGCCAAAGATGATGGCTGAGTCACCTTCCTTGCAATCAATGTCCGTCACATCTATCATACACACATCCATACAGATATTGCCTACGTAAGGAGCCTTTTGTCCGTTGACAAGGCAGTAGGCATGGCCGTTACCCAGGAGGCGGTCAAGACCATCGGCATAGCCAATGGGAAGGGCTGCGATGCGGCTGTCGCGTTGGAGAGCTCCACGACGGCTGTAGCCCACCGTCTCGCTGGCAGGCACGTCGTGGATCTGCAGGATGGTGGTGCGAAGGGTGGAGACGTTGTGGATGAGTTGGTTGTTGCGAGGGTTGATGCCGTAGAGCCCCAATCCAAGGCGTACCATGTCCATCTGGCGCTCAGGGAAATGTTCGATACCAGCGCTGTTGCACATATGGCGCAGAATGTGGTGCGAGAAAGCAGCCTGCAGTTCATTGCTTCCCTTGAGGAAACGCTCGTACTGTATGGCAGAGAAGCTGTCGAAGCCATCGCTATCACTTCCGACAAAGTGTGAGAAGACGCTGCGAGGAATAAGCGCATCCTGGTGCTTGAGACGATCGATGAGCTGCGGCATGTCGGTCAAGGGATCGAAGCCAAGACGGTGCATACCGGTATCGAGTTTGATGTGCACGGGGAAATGGGTGATGCCCTCCTGCTCGGCTGCCTTGATGAGCGCATCGAGCAGACGGAAACTATAGACCTCAGGTTCGAGACGATGGCGGAAGAGGGTGCGGAAACTGGTCATCTCGGGATTCATGATGATGATGCCGCTCGTGATGCCACCACGACGCAGTTCGACGCCTTCATCGGCCACAGCAACGGCCATATAATCCACCCGGCTATCCTGCAAGGTACGGGCCAGCTCCACACTGCCAGCTCCGTAGCCACTGGCCTTGATCATGCAGACCATCTTGGTGTCGGGCTTGAGGAAGGAACGGTAGTAGTTGAGGTTGTCGACTACGGCGTTGAGGTTGACTTCGAGAATGGTCTCGTGTACCTTCATCTCAAGTTGCTCGACGATGTTCTCGAAATGGAAGCGTCGGGCTCCTTTGATGAGCACCACCTCATCGCGTAAGGACGCAAAGGCCTCGCTCTGGAGAAGGGATTCGGTGCTTTCATACATTCCTGACGACAGGGGAAAGAGGTGCTGGTACTTGCAGAGTTGTGTACCCACACCAAAGAAACGGGTGATGCCACGACCGGCAATAAGGCTGGCCACACGCTTGTAGAGCATCTCGGCATCAAGGCCGCTTTGGTCTATATCACTTAAAATAAGTACATGACCACGTTCCTTACCATCAGCACGGCGACTCATGAAGTCGAGGGCAATGTCGAGGCTACCCAGGTCGCTGTTGTAACTGTCATTGATGATCGTACAGCCATGACGTCCTTCCTTCACCTCCAAGCGCATGGCAATGGGTTGGAGGGCAGACAATCGTTCAGCAACGATGTCGTCGGGCATTCCCAGATAGCTGCACACGGCGGCACATATATTCACATCATCCTTCAAGCCATCAGCCTGACCACAACGTGACCATGCAATACGCTTACCTTTGAAACCACTCTTCTCTATGCAACGCTCCACGATGGCATCGCCTTGCGGATAGAACAGCACCTCAGCATCCTTGAACAGTAGCAGTTTCTCCATGCACTTCTGCTCGAGTGAAGTAAAGTTCTCCTGATGCGCATCACCGAGACAAGTGAAAACACCAATGGTAGGCTGTATAATACATTCAAGTGCTTCCATCTCACCAGGCTGACTGATGCCAGCCTCGAAGATGGCCAACTGCGTCTGCTCCTCGAGCGTCCAGACACTTAGAGGTACACCAATCTGACTATTGTAACTGCGAGGACTGCGAGTCACCATTCGCTCGGGGGAGAGCATCTGGTAGAGCCATTCCTTCACCGTAGTCTTACCATTACTACCCGTGATGGCAATGACTGGTACATTGAAGCGTTCGCGATGGCGCTCTGCCAATCGCTGCAAGGCGCTCAGCGTATCGGGCACCAGCAGATACGCTGCATCGGGATAGGATACCTCTGGCCTCTGGCTCACAACAAAGGCTCTCACACCACGACGGTAGAGTGAAGGAATGTAGCGATGGCCGTCACCACGCAAGGTCTTGATGGCAAAGAAGAGTGTCTCTTCCGGAAAACACAGACTACGGCTGTCGGTAAGCAGCCAGTTGACCTCTACATCAGTCTCACCCAGTTGGTGAGCACCAATCAGTGTCGATATCTGAGAAACTGTATAGTTCATAATATTTGTTTAAACTTCTCCCAAATCACCTCTACAGCCTCCGGGCCGGGATGATGCCCATCAGGAGCATAAAAACGATAGTCGCGCAACTCATCAAGTAGAATCTCATACGCGGGAAAATAGCAACATGTCTGGGGGAAGAGTTTCATTATCTCATCCTCGGCCAAGAGCAATGTCGCCTTGGATAACTGACTGCCGTGATAGCCATACTTGTGGTAGCGATAAGGACTCACAGTAAGTATAATCTGCAAGTCTGGATTTACAACTAAAAGCCGCTCCACCATAGAAGCCATTTCCGAAACGATATCGCCAACCGAAGCCCGCCACTCACGAAACAGCCGATCGGGCTGACGCTGGCAGTTGGTGACAACAATGTCACTATCCTTCAATACATAACACACATTCGTGCCCAATGTGATAATGAGATGCTGTGCGCTTCGCAGAGATTCACCTAACTGGCGATAGTGATCACGCAAGAGACATTCAAGCCCGTTGGGTGTAGATGCCTTAAAACGAGTGTTAGCCCACCAGCAGCGCCATTCGCCATCAGTAGGAAAGACTGGCAATTCCACCCGTTCGGCATCAAGGGCAGCACGCACGCTCTGAGCAATGCTGAAGGGATTGAACAATGTGCCCAAAGGATTGACCGTCACATCATATCCCGCAGCATTCATGCGCTCACCCATGTACTGGGCAAAGCATGAACCCAACATCACGAGTCGGTTGGACAAAGCGATGGGACGAAGCAACGAAGGCATCTCGACCACGCTCTGCTTAACGGGAACTGGGACTACATCTTCAGACATATCACACATTATTATATATTTCTTGCAAAATTACATATTTTTTACCGAAAAGGTATGTGATTTCACACAAAATCTTGTAACCATCCACCCATTTGCCGCTACAAAACATCAAAAACTCTTCTTCCATTGTCGTTTTTCAATTATTCTTTGTATCTTTGCATCCAAAATGTCCATTAATGAATAACGAAAAACCCGATACGTTGCTCTCCAGCATCAATAGTCCAGCAGACTTGAGACGTCTTTCAACGAAAGACCTCCCTCGTCTGTGCGATGAACTGAGGGATTGCCTTATTCAGGAACTGAGCGTGAACCCGGGCCATTTCGCCTCTTCACTGGGTGTGGTGGAACTAACCGTTGCCCTCCACTACGTGTTTGACACTCCACAAGACCGCATCGTATGGGACGTGGGACACCAAGCCTACATCCACAAACTACTTACCGGCCGTAAGGAACTGTTTCACACCAATCGCAAATTAGGTGGATTGCACCCCTTCCCCACCCCTTCAGAAAGTGAATACGACACTTTCACCTGCGGTCATGCCAGCAACAGCATCTCTGCAGCATTAGGTATGGCCGTTGCCGACCGACTGACGGAATCAAAACGTCAGGTAGTAGCCGTCATCGGCGATGGATCTATGACAGGTGGATTGGCTTTCGAGGGACTAAACAATGCCTCGTACATTGACAACAACATGCTCATTGTCCTCAACGACAACAACATGAGTATCGATCACAGCGTGGGTGGCATGAAGCACTATCTGCATCATCTACACACGGGAACGACGTACAACAACTTCCGTCAGCGTGCCTCACAACGCATGATGCAATGGGGATGGATCAACGAGGACAGCCGTAAGCGCATCATTGCCTTCAACAACGCCATGAAGGCGCTGCTCAACAATCAGCAGAACATCTTCGAAGGCATGAACATACGCTATTTCGGCCCCAGCGACGGCCACGACGTAATCGAATTGGTGCGCACACTGCGCAGCATCAAGGACATGCGTGGTCCCAAACTGCTACACATCCACACCCGTAAGGGCAAGGGTTACGAGCCTGCAGAGAAGAATGCCACGGAATGGCACGCACCTGGCAAGTTCAATCCCAAAACCGGCGAGCGCATCATTGTCAAGGATGAGAATATGCCTCCCCGCTATCAGGATGTGTTTGGACACACCATCGTGGAACTGGCCAAGGAAAACCCACGTATCGTGGGCATCACACCAGCCATGCCAACCGGTTGCTCGCTCAACATCATGATGCAGGAAATGCCAGACAGAGCCTTCGACGTAGGCATAGCTGAAGGACATGCAGTGACCTTCTCTGCTGGTCTTGCCACAGAGGGACTACAGCCTTTCTGCAATATCTATTCTGCCTTTGCTCAACGCGCATACGATAACATCATCCATGATGTAGCCATAGAAAAGTTGCCAGTAGTCTTCTGCTTTGACCGAGCAGGACTGGTGGGCGAAGATGGAGCCACGCATCATGGAGCCTTCGATATGGCTGCTTTGAGGCCCATTCCCAACCTCACGATTTGCTCACCCATGGATGAGCATGAGTTGCGTCACATGATGTACACGGCACAGTTGCCTGACAAGGGCCCCTTCGTCATCCGCTATCCAAGAGGTCATGCAGAACACACCGAATGGGAATGCCCCATGCAGGAACTACCCATCGGCAAGGCACGTTGCATAAAAGAAGGAAAGGATGTGGTCATCCTGAGTATTGGTCCCCTTGGCAATGCGGCTGAACGAGCCATAGAAAAGGCGGAACAACTGGCATCAGAACAAGGTAAGGAACTGCACATAGCTCACTACGACATGCGCTTCCTCAAACCCATCGACGAGGAACTGCTGCACGAAGTTGGACAGAAATTCAAGAATATCATTACACTCGAGGATGGCACAAAGAATGGCGGTTTGGGTTCTGCTGTCATAGAATTCATGGCAGACAATGGATACACGCCCCGTATACAACGCTTGGGCCTCCCCGACAACTTTGTGGAACACGGAACAGTGCCACAACTTCACCACATCGTGGGTATCGACGAAGAAGCAATCGTCGCTTCGTTAGTGAAATAGAGATAAGTGAAAAATAAACTGCTATGAAGATTATTATTGCCGGCGCAGGTGCAGTAGGAACACACTTAGCCAAACTGCTTTCAGCAGAGAACCATAACATCACCGTGATTGATGAAAGTCCTGACAAAACAGAGGCGCTCACGCAAGCTGGCAATTATGACCTCATCACCTTCAATAACTCCCCTACCAGCATTATGGGATTGAAGGAAGCCGGTGTAGCGCAAACCGACCTGTTTATTGCTGTTACACCCGACGAGACACGAAACATCACTTGCTGTATGCTGGCTCACAACTTGGGAGCCAAGAAGACAGTGGCTCGTGTCGACAACTCAGAATACATGCAACGACAGCATCAGGACTTCTTTCAACAGATGGGCATCGACTCGCTCATCTATCCAGAACAGCTGGCAGCACAAGAGATCATAGAAGGACTTAAGCGTTCGTGGGTTCGTCAATACTGGGAGGTACACAATGGTGCACTCGTGATGTTAGGCATTAAGTTGCGCGAAACGGCCAAGATACTTAACAAAGCATTATTCGAACTTTGTCCACCTGACAGTCCCTATCACATCGTAGCCATTAAGCGCGGAAACGAGACGCTCATTCCCAACGGACGAACACAACTCGAACTGGGCGACATAGCCTATTTCATGACAACTAAGAAGTATATTCCTTACATTCGTGAATTAGTAGGCAAGGAGGGATATGCCGATGTGAAGAACGTACTCATCATGGGCGGTGGACGTACCAGCGTTCATGTGGCGCACATGAAGCCTGACTATATGTCGATGAAGATCATCGAGCAAAGCATGGAACGCTGCAACAGACTGAACGATCTGCTTGACACCGACGACATACGTGTCATCCAAGGTGATGGACGCGACACTACCCTACTTATCGACGAGGGCATCTATGACACTCAGGCTTTCTGCGCCTTATCACCTGAGACAGAAACCAACGTATTGGCTTGTCTGGCTGCCAAGCGAATGGGCGTACGCAAAACAGTGGCCCTCTGCGAGAATATGGATTACGTAGACATGGCAGAGAAATTGGACATCGGTACCATCATTAACAAGAAGACGATTGCAGCAAGCCACATCTATCAGATGATGCTTGACGCAGACGTCAACAACGTGAAGTGTCTGAACATTGCCAATGCCGACGTGGCAGAGTTTATTGCTGCAGAAGGTTCTCCCATCACCGAAAAAGCCATACGATTCATCAAGTTGCCCGAAAGCGTAGTGCTGGGTGGACTGGTGCGTGGCGGTGTGGGTATGCCTATTAGCGGTAACACACAGGTTCAGCCCGGCGACAGTGTCGTGGTGTTCTGCCGTTCACAGTTTATCAAGAAACTTGACCGATACTTCAGCAAACCCACTGGAGGGCTGCTTGCCAAATTAGGAATCAAGAATTAGGAGTTGCAAATTAGAAATTATGGCAGAACATTTAGACATCATCGAGGGCACCAAGGCTGAACGCTATGAGGCTCTCCTCCCCCAAATAAAATCAGTAGTAGAGGACGAACCCGATGCCATCGCCAATATGGCCAACGTGGCATCCATGATTCATGAGACCTTCGGTTTCTGGTGGACTGGATTCTACCGCGTACAAGGTGAACAACTCATATTGGGTCCCTTTCAAGGCCCACTAGCTTGTACCCGAATCCGCAAGGGTAAAGGTGTATGCGGAACGGCTTGGCAGCAGGCAGAAACTATCATAGTTCCCGACGTTGAGCAATTCCCCGGACATATAGCATGCAGTTCAGCCTCAAGAAGCGAGATCGTCGTTCCCATCAAGCACGACGGTGAAGTGGTGGCAGTACTCGACATTGACAGTGCAGAACTCAACACATTCGATGAGACTGACAAAATGTGGTTGGAGCGTGTGGCAGCACTCCTGTAAACGCCCTCCAAATTGACATATATCAAGAACTCAACACATTTTCTGATATTTTCCTGTAAAACACTTGCTACGTAACGAAAAAGCCGTACCTTTGCATCGTGTTTTTCATGGTATTAGATTTAAGGTTAACGAAAGATTGGTTGTCGGGATGACAACCTTCTTTTTTTATACACCTTTTTCAGCCTTTTTTATACCCTTTTCTTCTATTTTTCTTGCTTATTTGAATGCTTTGTTGTATTTTTGCAAAACCATGAAGCATAAAGCACTCCTTCTGTCTATCCTTTTTTCCCTTCTACCGGCAGGGAATAGTGTTTGTGCTCATTGGCGTGGCGTGATGATAGACGTGAGTCGTCACTTCATGCCTTTAGACTTCCTCAAGAGACAAGTAGAAGCCATGAGCCACTTTGGACTCAATCGTCTGCATCTGCACCTCAGCGATGCTGCTGGTTGGCGAATAGAGTCGAAAGCATACCCACGTCTGCATACATTTGCTGCCTGGCGTACAGCCGAGATATGGAAGGAATGGTGGAACGACGGGAAACGGCACTATGCTGAGGAGCATGCCGACAATGCCTTTGGTGGCTACTACACGCAGGAGGAGATGAAACAACTGGTGCACTACGCTGACAGTCTGGGCGTACAGATCATTCCTGAACTTGAATTTCCTGCTCACAGCGAGGAAGTAACGGCAGCCTACCCTAATCTGGGGTGTACGGGACAACCCTATCAATGCGCGGACTTCTGTTTAGGCAATGAGGAGACATACCAATTCGTTGATAAGATATTAGACGAATGGAATGGCATATTCAGTAGCCCATACATACACTTAGGCGGAGATGAAGCCGGTGGTGCACATTGGATGGACTGCCCTCGTTGCAAGACGGTTATGCAAGAAAACGGATTCACCACGCGAAAGGAACTGCAACATTATGCCATGCAGCGTGTAGCATCCATTGCCGCCTCAAAGGGAAAGCGCCCCATCATGTGGGACGAAGCATACGAGATGGCAGATGGGAAGCCATGGGAACAAACGTTGCAGCCTACATCAGAAAAGGTATCCGTACGCACTCCTATTATCATGGTATGGCGTGACACGACAACCATCACGAAGGCCGCTGCAAGTGGCTATGATGTCATCGCCTGCCCTGGACGATGGTTCTACCTCGATGCCTATCAGGATGCTCCGATGACACAACCCGAAGCCATGGGAGGCTATACACCATTCAAGAAAGTGAGAGAACAGGCTCTCTCTGCCAGCAAAGCAAATATGCAGGTCTGCTTATGGACAGAATACATTCCCACCCCCGAACATGCCGAGTACATGCTGTGGCCACGAGCCTTGGCGTTGAGTCCACAATGCAATGATACGGAAGAATGGATGAAAGAGTCATGTAAATGGCTACATAACCATAATATCAATGCCTTCCCTATAGAGAAAGAGATAGGACAACGTCCCGAATACGAGACACCCGTGCAATGCCTCACAACAGGAAAAAAGGTGCGCTACCTCACACCCTTCTACAAGGGATACGACGCTGGCGGTGAGCGTGCCCTGACAGACGGGCTTCGTGGGGGATGGACTAACACCGACGGACGATGGCAAGGCTTCATCTCGAAAGCGCGCCTCGACGTGGTCATCGACTTGGAACAAGTGGAAAACGTCGGGTACATCAAGGCAGACTTCATGCAAAGTCTAAGCCCCGAGATTTATCTGCCCGAAAAGGTCATCATTTCCACGAGTCTTGATGGCGAGCGTTTCACACCTATTTATAATATTACGCCCGCGCGAAGCCAACTCTCCATGGACTACCAAACCATAGGTTGGGAAGGTCCTCCTACCCCCACCCGCTTCATCCGCTTTCAAGCCATGGCAGGTGATAGAGGAGGATGGATCTTTACGGATGAAATTATCGCGCAAAGCGCGAAGTAAAAAGAGAAAAGTGAAAAGTGATAAGAGAAAGAGATAAAAGTGAAAAGTAGAACAACCTTTAAAACCTTATAAAAACTATGTCACAGAGATTTATTCTTAACGAAGTGTCTTATTTTGGTGCAGGATGCCGTCAGGAACTGCCCGCAGTGTTAACCCGCATGAACCTCAGCAAGGCGCTTGTCTGCACCGACAAGGGTCTCCTCAAGGTGGGCACGGCTAAGATGGTTACCGACGTGCTCGATGCCGCCGGGTTCCCTTACGAGATCTATAGTGAGATCAAGCCCAACCCTACCGTCACCAACGTACAACAGGGTGTAGAAGCCTTTAAACAGAGTGGTGCCGACTGTCTAATTGCCATCGGTGGTGGTTCGTCAATGGACACCGCCAAGGGTATCGGTATCGTAAGCAATAACCCTGAATTTGCCGACATCGTCAGCCTGGAGGGTTGCGCTCCCACCAAGCACAAGAGTGTGCCCATCATCGCTCTGCCCACCACGGCCGGTACAGGTGCTGAGGTAACCATCAACTACGTCATCATCGACGAGAAGCGTCAGGCAAAGATGGTATGTGTTGACCCCAACGACATTCCTGCCGTAGCCATCGTAGATCCCGAACTGATGTACTCCCTGCCCAAGGGCCTTACCGCAGCCACTGGTATGGATGCGCTGACCCACGCCATCGAGGGCTACATTACCAAAGGTGCATGGATAATGAGCGACATGTACGAACTACAAGCCATAAAAATGATTGCAGAGAATCTGCCTATCGCTGTGGATGAGCCCACCAATCCCGTAGGTCGCGAAGGTATGGCTCTGGCGCAATACATCGCCGCACAGGCATTCTCAAACGTCGGTCTTGGTCTCGTTCATGGTATGGCACATCCCATGGGTAGCCTCCACGACATTCCTCATGGCGTAGCCAATGCCCTGTTGTTGCCCACCATCATGGAATTCAACATGCCTACCCGCATTGAGAAGTATGGCGTCATTGCCCAACACATGGGTGTCGACACCACTGGCATGACTGCCGAGGAGGCTGCACAAGCAGCCGTAGATGCTGTCAAGGCTCTCAGCATCCGCGTAGGTATTCCTCAGCATCTCACCGACCTGGGCATCACAGAGGCCGACATCCCCGCTTTGGCAGAACAGGCCCTTGCCGATGTCTGCACACCGGGCAATCCTCGTGACGTTACTCTTGATGACATCGTTGCACTCTACAAAAAAGTTCTTTAATCACCTCGCTAGTAAATAGTGAAAAGAGAGAAGTAAAAAAAATAAGTGAACCCCGAAAGCCTTATATGACTTTCGGGGTTCATCAATTAACTATCTAATATTACTCCTTTATTTCTTATCTCATCAAAGTACTTACCAATGCTGCTACGGCTACGGCACCTGCAGTGGCACCAACGATGCGGCGAGCACGGGGAGAGTCGAAGAGGTGAGCATGGAAGTGGCTGAGAGGATGAGCATAGTAGAAGTCGGGCTCGTAGAAGCAGTCGTAGTAGTACCAAGCACCATCGCGCAGATAACCCCAGCGTCCATCGTGGAAACGACGTACTCGACCATCCCATCCGTGCAGGTAACCACGATCGTCCCAACGGTGTCCATGATGCATCTCGTAACGAGGACCACCATGATGAGCAACCATGTCGCGATGACCCATATTGCCATGGTGTCTGCCACCATCGTGATGCATAGAGTAGCCACCACCATTGTTCATGCGCATCTCACGACCACCACCTGGATGACCCATGCCGTACCCGCCACGATGCTGAGCGTTGCTATTCAGAGAAAACATTGCCATGAAGGCGAACATCATTGTTGCGAAGAAAGTATTGCGTGTCATAATCGTAAAGTTTTAAAAGGTTATTAATTCTGTTTGTTTTTTGTTTCTGATGCAAAGGTACGCACTTTTTTGTATGCTTTTCCTACATTTTCCCTAATCTGAAAGGGAAAATCCCTACGCTATATGCCGATTTACCCCTTATCATTTTGCCATATATAAAATAATGTATACCTTTGCCGACGAAAAAACAGATAGAAAATAAAAGAAGAAAATGAAGAAACTACTGAGTACGTTAGCGTTTCTGGCCGTGCTGGGCGTGGCCATGTCATTCACCAACCCCAAGGCCGATGCACACAAGCAAGCCATTATTGAAAAGATCAGTCAACCCAAAGACAATAGCCTACTGGGCAAAGCCGGTTCCATACTGGCAGGACAACTAGGAAACTATGCGCTGGATGAGTGCCTGACTGTAGACAACTATCTGGTATGCAGCGTGGGTAAAATCAGTTTACTGGGGAAGCAGGAAACCGTGTCATTCGGCATCTTTGGCAACGTATTTACGTTCAATCTGGACAACAAATAATATATTAATCTTTCCCCAACAGATTAATAGGATTTAGACGCAGATTACACAGATTTCTCAGATAATTTCCCTGATATAAATGATGAAAAGGGAATCTGCGAAATCTGTGTAATCTGCGTCTATACTTCTATAGGAATTATACCTATTTCAGTTTTGCTTTAATGATATTGACAGAATAGGAAGGAACGTCAAACTCAAGTGCCTTTCCGCCGTCTGCAACCTTGGCGGACAAGATGACAGGAGTAATAGCCTTAGGATTCTGTAAGGTATTCTCGTCCGTTCCCTCAGCCGAAGAGAGTCGGATGACCTCGGCTGACTCCGCCAAGGCGTGGGACAGGTTGATGGCGCCTGTGGTAGGACCATAGCCCGTATTGACCACCTTGACGTAAAGCGTCTTAGTGGCATCGTCGATGGTTGTGGAAGCAAAGACACCACGCATCATCGAGTTACGCAGATGACCACGCTGCACTTCCTTGCCATCGATGTAGGCTACGATGTCATCGCCATCCACATCGACCTGCAAATCGTACCATCGGCCATTCTCCACCTTGAAGCGCTGTTCGCGGGCTAGCGTAATGCGGCCACCACCCGTGCCCTGCTCGATGTTGTTGACCGTATTGCCCCACCCACCTACATTGAACCAGTTATAGGTTTGTGCATCCTGATAGCCAAAGACCAGAAGGAAGCCCTCAGCACCGTCCTCTTTGCGGGCACGTGCCTTGAAGGTGTACTTTTGGCTGGTGATGTTCTCAGGGCAGATGTAGGTGGCATTCTCCTGCGTGCCCCGCTGGCTCACGCCTTCGCTGCCAACGCTCCACTGTCCACCGTGTCCCTGCCACTGGCTCAGGTCGCTCAGCGCGATCTCCTTGCCTTCGACGATGAGTTGCGGGTTGGCATACGTTGCATTCGTACGCCAAGTACCCACACCCACATGCACGGGCTTGGCTTCGGCTGCAGTCACAGGCTTCTCGGGCAACGTGGCTGTCCACTCCGTCTTAACCACCTGTGTTCCGATATTGTTGGGGAAGAGTTGCTGTACGTAGTAGGAAGGTGTACCCATACAGTGAGCCGAGTTGAATCGTATCATGTCAGGACGCCAACGGGCATCGTTCTCGTTGACAAAGATGGGAGCGTAGGAGTTGAGCGGCACAATGTCGCTGTTGTTCTCCATACCCATCATGTATACGGCTTCGCCCAGTGCAGCATTGAGGTTGCCTATCTCACCAAACTGCGAGGTGACGGCATATTCGCCCACGTAGATCTTCGGCCCCTTGCGGTCGTACGAGTCGTACTTGTGGAATCGCTCTGCAAACCATGTGGGATTGCGGTAGTAGTGCTCGTCGAGCAAGTCTACAGGGTAGTTGTTGCGCCATGAAGGTTCGTCGGTACTCCACGACTCCACATTACCAATACACTTTACGTTGGGGTACTTGGCCTTAATGGCTTTGTAGAATTGGATGTAGCGCTCGGGATAATGGTCGGACTGGTCGGAATTATTGTCCATATGGAAGTTGTAGTTCTCGTTACCTATCTCAATAAACTCGAGGTTGAAAGGCTCGGGGTGACCGTTCTGCGCACGCAACTTGCCGTACTTCGAGGTGACTGGGCCGTTGGCATACTCCAGTGCGTCCATGCACTCCTCTATCCATGCGTCGATCTTGTCGTAGGGATCGCAACCACCGTGCCAGATGCCCACGTTGACCACGAAAAGGGGCTTGGCACCAAGGTCCTCGGCCAGTTGCAGGTACTCGTGGAAACCGATGCCGTCGCTCGTGCGGTAACCCCAGTTGACATTAGCATGGCCCTCACGCTCCTCGATGGGACCGATGGTACGCTTCCAGCGGAACGCATTGTCGGGGCTCTGCTGTCCCTCCACGAAACAGCCGCCGGGGAAGCGCATGAAACGGGGGTGCATATCGGCCAGCATCTGTGCCAGGTCGGGACGCATGCCGTTGGGGCGGTTCTTGAAGGTGGGCGGGAAAAGGCTGACCACATCGAGTTGGAACTGCCCGGCATGGTCGGCCACCAGACGGAACTGCGCCCGTGGATCATCGGCCGTAGCGGTGAGCTTCGCGCTCACCTTCTGCCACTTCGCCTTGGCACTGACCTTGACGGTCGCTGCAGCCAACACCTTGCCGTCGACACTGACGAGCTGGGCGGCAAGCGTACCCTTGTAGCCCTTGTCGCTGCGAATAAAGAAGGAGAGCTGATACTCCCGGCCACTGACGGCGTTGATGCCCCAGAAGCCCTCGTTGCACACACCGTCACCTTGCTCCGTCACGACCACGTCGAGAGCGTTGTGCTGCACGTTGTTGAGCAAGTTCTTCTGCGTCAGGCTGATTGTTGCTCCCCCCAAGGCTGTCCAGCTGGTGATGCGGGGCCTGTTGTCTTGACGACGCCCCCTCGTACGAAAAGCACGCGTACTGGGCCAGTCCATATCGTCCTCAAACGAGCGGTTGCGTATCAATTCAGCATATAGACCGCCATCGGCAGCGTGGTTGATGTCCTCGTAGAAGATGCCATAATGAGTAGGCGAAATCATGGGCCCACGATTCTTTGTGTCGATGTTGATGCTGACTTGCGCACTCATCGACGTAGCTGCCAGGAGCAGCGAAGCAGTAAGTAGATGTTTCATTTTAGGTTATAAGGTTTTGAGGTTTTGAGGTTTTGAGGTTTTTGGGTTATTTATCAATGTTGCAAATATACAAATTTTTTGCATTAAATCATAGCTAATCGTCTGAAAATAGCACAAATTAGGGCTCATCTTAAATTTAACCCGACAATAAATCGGAAACTAATCTGCACTTTTTCATTTTCCAAGCCTTTAATGATTATTAAAATTCGCCACCATCTATGATGTAGCTTCTATATATTGCATTGAATCCTTCAAACTCTTCTTTGCTAATTGTGAAGGTCTCACTCCCGTTGTCAAACACCACCTTTGCAGAACCATTGATGGACTCCGAAATAGTAGCAGGGTAAGTGGTGTTATCGAGCATTGTTCCGAAATTGAACACAAGGTCAAACTTTCCGGGTTTCAAACTACGCTTGTAATTTGGTCTTAATTCCAAATGATGATTGCCAAGTGTAAGTTCTACCCTGTCTATATTCTTGGAACCTGATTTGAAAGTTTCAATAGTTAGATAAAAATCGTCTGCAGTTGGTGAGGAAAGTTTGTTACCAAGTATATCCCTATTTCTTATATTGTACGTTGCGTACATCTTGAAGTTTTTGTTTCCTACCTCACGAGAATATTCTACGCTTGTCAAATCATCATACTCATTGTATGTTTTCTTTAGAAGTTCAGCAGGTACAGAGTCAACCTCTACGTAGGCTTCTTCTACGATTGTTGCGTCGCTACTATGTAAAGGTTTAGTGCATCCGACGATCATCATTGATGCAGCAAGAGAGACAAGTGTACGTTTCATGCTTCCTTGATTTGAGATTTGTACTGGGCAAGTTCTTCTTTGAGTGCGTCAATGGTCGCATTCTTTTGCTTTATGGTGTCATTGAGCAGTTGTATCGTGTCCATGAGACTCTCGATACGTTCGCTATACTTGAGTGCAACACCCTCAGGAGTATCTGAGAACTTTGATACGAGCATGTCTCCTCGATCACGTAGCAGCCATTCAGCAGAAAGTTCGCTATATGTTTCAAGTGTTGCAAGAACTGTGTCAAGTGACAATGCTCTTTTGTTTGTAAACTGGTTGTGAAGTGTTGCATGCTGCATTCCAATACCGCACGCATAGGCATTAAGAGACATACCAGTGTACTCTTTGAACTCGACCAATCTGCCGAGAACTTCTTGTTTGAGGTCTTTTTCTTCCATTTTCAAGCCTTTTACGTCCGCATACAACTATCACATGGCCAATTTTTGCTAAAATTGCGCCAAATGTTACAATTTTCCTATAAAAAATTTGGAGCATTGTAACAAATGTTATAACTTTGCGGCATCAATCAATCAATCGAGAGCAAAGTTATGATAATTTCGGCATACTTCCAAAAGAATTATTCAAAAACAGACGTTCTCTGCTTGATTTTATCAAGTAGGCATTGATTTTACCTGATGGACTGCACCAAAAGGAGGTTTTAACGGATCGATTCCGAGCACGACCGCTTGAAGAAGGGTTCTTTGACTTATTTACCATAAATTAAGAAAGGTAGTTAACCGAACGACGATACTGAATAAACCTACACACGTTGTAGTAATGTCAGAACAGGGTCGGAGTTAGACGGGGCAGAATGCTCCCCGGAGTAAAGACCGCGATAAGCTGATGTAGG
>JAZQQO010000037.1:0-14105 GCA_045629085.1 Bacteroidaceae bacterium | reverse complement strand
TTCAATCCCTTTCATCCATCTTCTGCCTCTCGTCCCCTATCCAATCCCTCCCCATTACGGGGCAGGGGGCGCCTCAGGCGCCGGAGAGGGTCTTTATCACCTCATTAAACGCCTCATCCAGTTCTGCCTTCACGGTCTTCTTGCCCAGCGCCTTGATGAGTGCAGGCTTCATGTCCATGTTCAGCTTCGCGTTGCCGCGTGCCGTGATGGTGCCCTTGATGTTGGTCAGCACACCCGTGTACACATTCACCGGCTGTGGCTTGTCCTCCTTCTTCTCGGGCTTCTTTGCCTCTGGTATCTCGATGCTGAACGTATTCTCAGCCTCGTTCCAAACCATCTGTACGTTAATCACCTCACCGCTCACCAGGCGGTTCTCAGGGTCGTTGATCTCGACCGCTACGTTAATGAATTTCTGTTTCATAGAATTGTGAATTATGAATTAATCAATCGCTGCCATGATGTCGCCCATCACGCTATCGATGTCCAGCTTGTCACCGTTCTTCTCGGCCACAAACTGCACCGTGAGGCTGTGGCGGTTGCGCTTGACGTAGGCACGATAGCCGCGCCACACCCACTTGCCCTCAGGCAACAGCGTGTCCTTGCTTGCCACCTTGATGATGTCCTGCAGCTTCTGCTTGCGTCCGCCCAGTATCTGTTGCAACTCAGCACACAGCACATACTCTGTGTTCGTCACCACACGGTCGTCGATCTCCTTGCGCGCCGTCTTCGAGAGGTCCAGGAACACCATGATGTTCTGCAGCAATGGTTCGCCATACTCGTTCTCATCGCAATGGCTCAGGCAGTAGTCCAGCTTGTCCAGCCATGCCTCCACCAACTCCATCTTCTTCTCGCTCACACGCATCGCCAGTTCGTCGGCAATCATTGTGTACATGTTTTCAATCTTTACGTTCATAGTCTTTTCTTTTTATTAGTTTATAATCTTGTGAATCAGGATATCTAACCCTATAATCCTTTCCTCGCGCAGCCTAATTATGAAGGTCGAAGAGCTCGACGAAGTCAATTATGAATTATGAATTATGAATTGATACAATGTTTACCTTGTTCGATACGAATCCGCGATACTCATCGGTCGAAAACTGCAGGTCGAACGTAGCCACCTGTCCTACACCCAGCCCCAGCTCCTTGAAGCGATCCACCATCTCGCCATACATCTTCGCATAGACGCGGAACACGCCCTCGCCATCCTTTGCCTCCAGCACCACGTGTTGGCTCTGCCACGCATTGCCCGTGGAGCGGCTCACACCCTGTTTGGTCTCCTCGACCACCTTGATCAATAAAGTCAAAATCATTGTCTTGTCTCCTTTTTAAAAGTTAATAAATCCGTTTGTTTTTTGAAACTGATGCAAAGGTAGACAAAAAAAAATCCCCGGCAGAAGAAATTATCTGTCGGGGAAAAGTCGATGAAAAGTCCACCTACAAAAAGGCGGTTTCATGAAAAGTCCGTGAAAAGTCTATTGGTCAAACAGTGCATCAAACTCCGTTGCAAGATTATAATACGCTTTGAACTCAGCAGCCCTCTTGAATGGTGACGTCGTTATCTCCCAATCCTTCAAAGGCAGTCGGAAACATCCGTCGTGCAAGCGCCTCAGATCAGCCGGTTCAAACTTGTTGGGAAATCCCGCTGGGTAGAGGCGCTCCAGCAATTCCTTCAATGCATCGAAGTCATCATACGCTATCACACCACGCAGCATCAACACCTTGCCCACGCAGAACCAATGTCTGTTTTGCGTTATCTTGGGTATGATGGTATTGATAAGGTCGCGCAGTCGGTCATCGGTCAGTTCTTTCTTCTCGGCCACTTCCTCAGCCTCCGACTCACGTCCGAACACCTGGTTACCCTGTACGAAGTTCACCTGCTTCTCGATGTAGGTGCTACCCTTCTGCATGTAGAATTTTCTGTCGCCTGCCATGTTTTTGTTTTTTTATTGGTTGTAGTAGTTATATTCGTTCTCGATGTAGCGGCCGCCCATCATGTTGAACACCACATCGCCCCTCTTGGCCTTGTGGTATGTGCCCTGTTCCTCAGCAGCAGCCACCTTGCTTGCCATGTCCTGCAGAATGCCGTAGCTCTTTATCTGGCAGAAGAATTGCCACACATCGTTGAATGTGAAGCGGTCGCGCCTCTGCAGCAGTTCCTTGGCGGGCGAGAAGCCTTGGAAATAGCAGTCGGCCAGTTCGCCACAATCATGCTTGTACGTTTGGATGAAGTGTGTCAACTGCCTTGACCCGCTGCCATGCCTCTGCATGTAGTAGTCAAGCCTTGCGGCCAGCTCCCCCATCTCGTCCTGCTCTTCGCCCGTCACCATCTCATCGTACTTCGCCTGCAGATTCTGGAACGCCTCGTCCAGTATTGCCTCATTGTCGAGCATTCGGTAATAGTCGTTGCCGATGCCCTCGAGGTCGGCAATGATGAGTTGTATGCCATCCAGCACCTCGTCGTTGAGATTTGTGGCATGGCTGATCAGGTACGTCTGTATCTGCGGCAACCGTTCTATGTTCTTGCAGTCGCTTATGTGGTACAGGTTGTTTTCGTGTGCCACAATGCTGTCGGTACCCACTACGGGTCGCTGTGATGTGTCGAGCGTATTTACCATGGGTGCTCCTGCCAGTTTGTTTTTCAGCATTTCGTGCAGCGTCTTGAACTTCCATGCATAGTCCTGATAGTCCACCCTGAAGGTATCGACGATGTAGGTCGAGAGCAATTCGCGCACCGTAGCCACATTGCACGACACCTGTTTGACAGCAGCCAACAGCGCCAACATCAATGCCGTCCGCTCGGTGCAGGTTATGTGCCTGTACTGGTCCGCAAGCATCTGCCCCATGTCCAGCACATGGTTCAGTTTGCGTTCCAGGTTCTCTTTGTCGCTGCTTGTCATGAGGTGGTTTCTCTCTGTGTGTTTTCATGCTGAAAGCGTGAGGGCCATCGCACTCAAAAACCCGAGGCTCTGGTAAACCCTTTAAGATTGGGCACGAACAATGCCCCCACGCCGATGAATCAGCATGAGCGCCATTGCTCGTTCGCTTCTTAAAGTTCGTAATTTACCAGATTCCGGGTTTAGGAAACGGAACGACGCTACGCGTTATGTCTTACTATTTATTGTTTATTCAATTTTCACTGCAAATATAGTGTTTCTTTACGGTACTTGCAATGATATGTGCCTATTATTTTCTCTCAACCCTGTATTTCTTTCAATTTCGGCAATATTTCCTCCAACTTCTCCACAATGCGATGCTGCTCGGCGAGAGGAGGGAGGGGGATGGGGATTTCCAACATTCTTTTTCTTGAAAGATTATAAAATGCTTGACCTGACTTGTTTGTGATCTTTTTGCAGCATTCTTTATAGTATCCACCATTGAAAAAACAAAGTAGATATTTGAGGAATGTACTATTTCGGTAAAAAGGAAGTAACATGAGAACAAAACCACCCACAACAGTATCATTACAATCCTTTTCAATTAGCGCAGTTTTACCCATATTTTCCAAACTCGTAACTGCTGGTGTAATAAAAGTGCCTGCACGTAAAAGGAGCTCTTCCTTAACAAACCTACTTGAAATCATTACATCATCAACTTGCTTCTTCCATTCCCCAAATAATATATTACCTCCACGAAGTACACGTACCATATTATTCTCTTTGATAGATAAATTTTCCTTTGCATATGACAAGCCTGTATTTGTATAGAGAATCTCTCCCAATCTGCACCACTCCCACGTCTTCGGTATCTCGAATGGCTTTTCTTCGTCAGCAATGGGCGTGCTCACTAGGTCTTTCTTCTTCAGCTTGCCCTCCTTCACGAGTGCTTCCTTTTCCTTGCGAATGCGGCTGAGCAACTCGCTGGCAGGTTCTTCATTGGGGTCTTGTGGAACTAGTCTTCCCATGATAGCCTCTTGCAGGATGCTCTTCTTCAGTGCTTCGGGCAGCTTTGCATGAAGCTCAGCAAGTCTAGTCCATGGATTCTTAACTACGCATGGTTTCTCAACGGTATCAACGCAGTTTATTGTATCTAATGCATAAGACAACCTATTTTCGATTTCTGTTTCCAGTGCCGCCCGCTTCTCGTGATACTGTCGCAGCAGTTCGTTGGGTTCGAGTATCTCTTCGCTCTCCTTGGGGAACTTGCATTGGTCGAAGTTCAGCCCCATGGCCTCCAATTCGGCAGGCGTGTAGGCGCGGCTCTTCTCGTCGGTGCCATCCTCGCTGACGATGTCGCGGCGGTCGTTCCACCACTGGGCAATGGGCTGTGCGTGCTCCAGCTTCATGGGCTTGGTCTTGGAGAAGTGCTTGTAGCCCTCGGGCATGTCGAGGCGGTAGAACCACGTGCGGGCCGTGCTGTAACCCTCGGGAGCATCCTCGGCACGCTCGTTGTTGAAGAAGAGAATGTTGGTGGCGATCGAGGTGTAGGGGTTGAAGATGCTGCCCGGCAGGCGGATGATGGTGTGCAGATTGAACTCCTTCAGCATCCTCTTCTTGATGGCCAGCTTGGCTCCGTCGGTACCGAATAGGAAACCATCGGGAACGATGACGCCAGCACGTCCACCACGCTTCAATCGCTCCATAATGAGCACCAGGAAGAGGTCGGCCGTCTCGCTGCTGCGGAACTCCTGACGGAAGTTCTGCTTCGTGCTGGCATCGGTGGCACCACCATAGGGCGGGTTCATACCGATGACGTCCACCTTACCCTCGCTGTGATACTCCGACATGGGCACACCGAGCGAGTCCATGTGGTAGTACTCAGGATTCTTTATGCCATGCAGCAGCAGGTTGGTCACAGCCAGCAGGTAGGGGAAAGGCTTCCACTCCTGACCGATGATGCTCTGCTGGAACAATTTCTCGTCGTCAGCCGTACGCTTCTGCTTCTCCAGGTGCTTGATGGCGCTGACGCAGAAACCTGCCGTGCCTCCAGCAAAGTCGCCAAACTTTTCGCCAAGACGCGGATTGAGCATCTCGACAATAAAATCTGTCAAGGCACGCGGTGTATAAAACTCACCCGCATTGCCCGCATTCTGCAAGTCCTTCAAAATGTCCTCGTATATGTCGCCAAAGGCATGACTCTCCTGCGTGTCCAGCAGGTCTATCTCGTCGATGGCATTGACCATCTGTCGCAGCAGGGTGCCATTCTTCATGTACTGGTTCACCTCCGAGAACACCTCGTGGACAATAGCTTTGTTGCGCTCCGTATCGCGCGACACGCGTATGCCCTTGATGGTGCCGTCTGCAGAGTCGGTGCCCTTCAGTACGGGGAAGAGCGTCTGGTCGATGAAGCGCAGCAGTTCGTCGCCCGTCAGTGCATCATTGCGCTCGCGTCCCTCATCGTCCCTGGAGTGTGCCCAGTTGCGCCATCTCAGCGGTTCGGGTATGATGCTTTGGTAGTCGTCATCATCCAGTTCCCAATCCTCCTCCTGTGCGTCGTACACCTTCAGGAACATTAGCCACACCATCTGCTCAATGCGCTGTGCGTCACCATTGATGCCCGCATCCTGTCGCATGATGTTCTGCAGTCTTTTTACAAGATTATTTATTGCCATAGTTATTATAATTCATCATTCATAATTCATCATTAGCTGCGTGGTCCTAAACGACCAAACGACTAATTTCCTAAACGACTAAGTCTGTAGGGCTTTACATATATAGCTGTTCCTTCAACTCGCGGACAGCTCGGTTATAGTCCTCTTGCCCTTTGAATACGCCCTTGATGATGCGCGGACGCTTGGCTATCTGGCTGAAGGGGTTGAGGTTCAGTATCTGACTGTTCTCGATGTTGGTCACACCCACATCACCGTATTTTTCCATCAGTCCCTCGATGACCTGCCGTGCCTGACCCTCATACTTGGCTAAATAGTTGCGCTTCTTCACGCCCTCAATACGCTCCCTGCGTGTGAGCAGTTTTTGGTCGTAGGCCACATGGCAGATGATGTCGAAGTCATCACATCCCTCCAGTGCTGGATTCTCTTCCTTCACGGCATCGAGGAAGACGTCAGCCTCGCTCAGCTGATCTAATATGGACTGCTTCTTGTCGGCCTCTCGCCATGCACCGCGGAAGATGTCAAGTGTTGGGTATTGCTTCCTGATGGCGCGGCGTGTATAGTCGGTCAGTTTCTCAGTGCGCAGTGTCTTGCCGTCCTCGTCCAGAAACTGCACCACCTCGTGCACTATGTTCACCTCGTGCCCCTCCACATAATAGCGTGTGGGCTTTTCAACGGGGTCGATGGGCTTCTGCGGTACAGGTTGATGCGGTTCCTTGATGCGTTGCGAATAGACCTTGTGTGTGTCGGCAGGGCCGTCGAAGTCTGGATCGTTGAACAGCGTAGTGACGTTGCGGAAGTCCAGTATCTCAAAACTCCGCTTGTTGGCTTTCTCAAAGATGCGTGTGCCGCGTCCTACCATCTGCTTGAAGGTGGTGATGCTGTTCACCTCTTTGTCAATGACGATGAGGCCGCAAGTCTTGCAGTCCACACCCGTAGTGAGCAGTTCGCTCGTGGTGGCAATGACAGGATAAGGCTCGTAGGGGTCGATAAAGCTGTCGAGCAGACTCTTGCCCACTCTGTCATCGCCGGTAATGCGTACTACGTAGTTGGGATTCTTCTTTACCATGTCCTGATTCATTTCGACGAGCAGTTCGCGCATGATGCCCGCTTCCTCCTCGCGTGGACAGAACACGATAGTTTTGGTCATTCGTCCAATGGTCTTCAGCATGTTGGTGATGCGCCATGCCACCACCTTCTGCCGCTGTGTGATGTGCAGCTCGCGTCCGAATGTGTTGCGCTGGTATATATTCTCCTCCAGCTTGTTGTCATACAGGTCCAGCTCATCCTCTTCGGGTTCATAGCCTTCGAGGTCGATGTTCAGGAAACTCTTCGTTACGCGGTAGGGTGCCAGGAATCCGTCCTCGATGCCCTGTCGCAGCGAATAGGTGTATACGGGCTGGCCAAAATACTCGATGTTGTTGGCCCCCTCGGCTGCCTTGGGAGTGGCAGTCAATCCCAGCTGCGTGGCACTCTTGAAGTACTCCAGAATCTTGTGCCACTCTTTATCCTCCTTGATGCTCGAGCGGTGGCACTCGTCCACCACGATGAGGTCGAAGAAGTCGGGATGATAGTATTCATAGGGTTGCTTCTCTCCCTCCTCCAAGTCTTCCGGGTTCTTCACCCATTGGCCATAGAGTGACATATATATTTCATAGCCCTCTTCGGGTGTCTTGCCCTTGACTTTGGTCATAAACTTGCGGAAGGGCTTGAAGTCCTGCTTCATGGTCTGGTCGATGAGTATGTTGCGGTCGGCCAAATAGAGTATGCGCTTCTTAAAGCCCGTGGCATGCAGGCGGTGTATGATCTGGAAGGCGGTGTACGTTTTGCCTGTACCTGTTGCCATCACCAGCAGTACTCGCTTCTCGCCTCGTGCTATGGCCTCTATGGTGCGATTGATGGCTATACGCTGATAGTAGCGGGGCGCAAAAGAGTCGGAGTCGCTATAGTAAGGCACGCTCACCACCTTCTGGGCCTCTTCGCTCAAACTCTTGGCTTGGCGTGCTCTCTCACGTAGCTCCAGTTTGGTGGGAAACTCGTCCATCTCCAGTGTCCGCTCCTTGCCCGTGGTCATATCGTGCTCGACGAAGGCCTCTCCATTGGTGCTGTAGGCAAAGAGCAGATCGTTGTCCAACGCGTAGTCGATGGCTTGCTGTATGCCGTCCATGGGGGCATGGCTGGCACTCTTGGCCTCGACGACTGCAATGGGATAGTTCTCATCGGCCAGTAGCAGGTAGTCTATCTTCTTCCCTTTCTTGCGATGCTTAAAGCTACCTTGCACCATCACACGTCCATCCGTGTAATAGTACTCCATCTTCATACTGAAAGCATCCCATCCACTGCCATTCAGTGCCGGGGTGATGTAGCGGTTCTTTACATCTTCCTCCGAAAGCGTCTTGTCATGTATCTTAGCCATTCTTCTGCTTTTGTTTTTGTGAAACCCATCGTCTGCCATCAGGCAAGCATGTCGTCAGCTGTTAAGCCTCTTTCGCTGGCAGGGATGTATTTCCACGGATTCCAATCATCCTCCCAACTCTTGCCCTTAGGGGGATTATATTCTCTTTCGCCATACTTTTGCACGAATCTGTCATAGATTACCTTGTTCGCGCCCTTGGTAAGGCGCTTCATGTGGGTGTCGTCGACGTGAGCATGGCAATACACGCACAGGCACCGCAGGTTATGCTCGGCGTTGTTGGTCTTGGTGCCGTTGATGTGGTGCACCTGTATGTAGCGTCGGTCGAATGGGGAGTCTATCTTCAGTCCGCAACTGTCGCAGGTGTAGTCATGGGCGGCTCGGAACTTCTGGCTCACCTGCTCCCAGTCTCGGGTATAGCCCAGCACGTCCACCTCGGCATTCTCTTTGCTTTGCCTGAGATGGTTGTAGCGAGGCGTATTGTCCACCAACTGCTCGAAGTCGGCCGAACCTCTGACACGCGAAAACTCACCCATTTGCATATGCTGGCAATATCCACAATGGCGCATGTTCTCAAATTGCACTTCACGGCCACTGGAATTGTCGTGCACCCACACCTTACTCGTCTCGGCAAAGCGATAGTGCTGGCGATAGCCACCGCTGCGTATGAAGTCTTGTATGACAGTGCATCGGCGTGTGTGCATGGCAGGCCCATCGGGATATTTTGACAGATAGTAGTCCTGCTTGAAGATGAAGCCGATGTGCTCCACGTTGTTCTTGTCGGTATAGACCAGGGTGCCGTCCTCACGGTATTCGATGTTGCGGATGTCAGCCTGAGTCAGCGTCTGGCCTTGAATCTTCTTGTACGGTCCGGCCTCTTTCACCTTATAGCCTTTCCGCTTCAGGAAATCCTTGAGGCTTTGAAAGCCATAAATAGGTTTCTTGTCTTTCATTGCTTCTTTTTTATTTACCTTTAACAAACTCCTCGAGCAGCTTGTCGCTTCGGGTGATGATGCGGAACTCTACGCGTCGGGACATGTCGCGGTTGATTTGATGCCCCGAGAGGTAGCTGAGGTTTCCCTCATCGTCGAGCGAGCGGCTGTAGCTCATGCCGTTGGCCGTAAGCCAGTATTGCAGCCGCTGGCGGTCTTGCTTCTCGTATCTGGGCACGATGTGAGTCCAGATGTACTGCATAACCTCCAGCGTGCGCATTTGCGAGAGATGGACATTGGAGAGGAAGGGGTCGGTACCGAAACGTGGCGCATGCTCGTCGTCGGTGTGTCCCTCAATTCGTATCTCGCTTATCTTGTCCACAAATTTGTTGTCGTGCAGCATGATGTCGAAGTAGCGAGGTATGACCTCGTCGAGGATGCTTGCAAATTCAGGCGTCAGGTCGTAGCTGCCCGAGGCGAAGTTGACCTTGGCGTTGTTGAAACGCATCGTAAGGTCGCCGTCGAAGGTGAGGATGCGTTGGTCTATCTCGTCGCTGAACTGGTTGATGAGTTTGTCATGCAACTTACTCTTTGTCTCTACGAATTCTCGCAGCACCGTCTGGTTCTCTTGGACGCGCTTGATGTAAGCTACCGCAATGAAGAGGAAGATGATCATCAACCCCGTCATGAGGTCGGACACGCTCATCCAAACATTATGCTTTGCCATAGTTGATGATCTTTTTAACGATGGTTACCCTCTATCATTGCCTGGATGCAGGCATCGAGTTCGCTCAGTGTCGTTGACAAACGCTCATAGAAGGTGGTGTCCAACTCGCTTATCTGGCTTTGGAGCTGCCTTGAACCCTCCTTGATGATACCGATACCCTCGTTCATGCCCTTCTTGGTCTCTTTCCAGAACTCATCACTGTAATTGCGTAGTTTGTTCAGCTCCTCAAGTTTGGCAATGAGGTTGTTGACGCCATCCACGAAATTACGCTGCTTGCGTACCCATTCGTTCAGTTTCGAAGTGCTCTCGTCGAACGTCTGCATGTTGTTCTTGGTGAGCTCGACGGTGCTTTCGAGTTTCTTGGTTATTTCCACAAACTTCTTGTCCTCTATCAGTACTGCATTGAGCGACTTGATGAGCTGCTCCAATTTGCCTCCGTCGCTCACCAGTCGCTTGGTGTCATCGCCCACCTTGTGCAGTGTCTGGCCCGTCTGCCCGAACTGCTGTGCCATATCGCGGTACTGAGCGGTGAGTTCCTTTATCATCTCCTTGTTCTCCTGCTGCCACTTGTTCATTCGCTCCACGCTCTTGTTCAGTTGGTCGAAATTCTCCTTGACAAGCTTGCTGATGAGTGCATTCATCTGATTCTGGAACTCCTCGGTGACTTTCTTCATCACCTCCACCAGTGCCTCGGTGTTGCTCTTCTTCAGCAACTCGGCAAACTCGTCAAATTTCTTCTTCAACAGCCTGTTGGTGTTGTCCATGCTTTGCTCTATCTCCAGCACTTCCTCATGCAGCTTCTGGCCCAAATTACCTACTTTCTGATTGATTTCCTCATCGATACCTACCTGAGCTGACTGCACATCCTGTATTTCGCCCAGACGATGATCGATGGCATTGAGGCTGCCCTTTGCGTGCTTTACATGTTCAGTAGCAATTGTAAGCAAGTCTGCCTGACGGTTAAGCTTGTCATGCATTGACTCCATGGCAGTTGCCTCCAACTTATTGGTTTGGAGTATTTCTTCTTGCTTTTTACTGATTGCCTCAAGAAGCTTGGTATGACTACGTGTGCGCTCGCTGTGAGTCTTCAGTTCTATCAATTCCTGTGTTTCGTCACGTACGGCAGCTATCTGCTGATTCATCTTTGTTTCCAACAGTGTCTTTAGTTCAGTAAGTGCCTTCTTGTTGTGGGTGTCCATTTCCTTGATGGCGTTGCACATCAGTGTCGTGGCACTTTCCACATCGCTGGCTCCTGTCTCATCCTTGTCAAATAGTGAGTTGACGATGCGGGTGAGAATCATGGAGCCAAGCATACCTGCCAATGAGGTGAAGAAGGCTGTCTTCAATCCATCCAGAAGATTAGGAATGCTTTTATCCAAATCCTGCGTGTTAAAGTCAAGCAAACCCAAGGTGATGCCAAGAAACGTACCCAGTACACCAAGCGTAGAAAGTAGTGAGGGGAATGACTCTACCCATCGACGGTTCTTGTTGAGCATACCCGCATGGTACAACCGATAAGTCCAAATCCACGCAGCAAAGAAGCAAATCGCGATGATGGAAAGGCATACCGTTGTCGTGGTACTAAAGAAAGGTTGTGTATTTTCCATTTTATCAGTCTGTATTTTAGTATTTTACGGATGTTTTTTGCTAGTTGTGTGTCGTCAACTTTAAACTTTTTTTAAACTTTTTCGAAAAAAAGATGAATTTATATCTTGTTGATATGCTTTATGTTAAGTGGTGTTTTTAAACTTTTTGGCTTTTTTTCTCTAAAAACTCTCTATACGCGTGCGTGCGGAAAAAGTTTTGGGGCAAAAAAGTTGAAAAGTTTAAAAATGTGGCCTTTCTTATTTATTTTCAAGGTGTTACATTTTCATCTTTTTTTTCAAAAAGTTTAAAAAAAGTTTAAAGCCTCATTTTTCGGGTTCTTGTTACGCCCCCTCTATTCCCCGACAGCGCTTCGAATTTCCTAGGTTCCAAAGAGACGGGGATAGGGGGTGATTAGGGGTAATCAATATCAAAAATCTCGTAGTATTCAATACTGTCCTCCAGCGAGGTCTCATCCTCAATGGCGTCTTCATCAACCACAAACTCATCTTCATCGTAATCGAATCCGTAGCAGAAATGGCAGGGACGGCGACCATCACGCTGAGCTTCTTCCAGACTCACCTTATTGATGCTGCCGCCACACATCTGCAGTCCTTCACAGTCGCGGTAGCGGTGGTAGCACACAGCCGATGAGCCGTTGCAGAGGTAGACGGCATTCTTGATCTCCTTCTCCTGGCACGAGGTCAGCGCACAAGCTGCACCCGCCAACAGGCACAACGCAACAAGCCCGCAGCAGACGGTGCGTCCGGTGCGGGCGAGGTGGTGGAGGTGGGTACGAAAAGTGGGGCGGCGGTGGGTGTCGCAGCAAGACAAGGAGTGATTTATGGCTCCTTTGGTGGGGGAGACTGTCCGAAAACTATAGCCACATAGGTTAAGTAGATGGCCAGCCGTGTAATTTTGTCTGTTTTGTTAAGTTAGTTTAACGTTGTATCTTCTTTATTCTCAGGTATTTTACTTATCTTTGTATGGAATTAAGACACAAGGATATGGCATATAAAAAAGGTTTAGACAGACGACAGAGGGTTCTTTTCCCTGACTGCATTGACGAGTATGTGGAGGCTGATGCTCCTGTACGCTTGTTCGATGCATTCGTTGACAGCCTCAAAATGGATGAGCTTGGATTTATCCGTAGCACCCCAGCAGAGACTGGCACTCCAGGATATGACCCTCGAGATCTGCTCAAGCTCTACATCTATGGTTACTTTTATCAGGTTCGCTCCTCTCGCAAGCTTGCACGTGAATGCAAGTGCAACATTGAGGTGATGTGGCTGCTCAGCAGGCTGACTCCCGACTTCCGTACTATCTCTGATTTCCGCAAGGATAATAAGGAGGCTATTACTAAAGTATATAAGGAGTTCAACAAGTTCTGCATGGGATTGAAGCTCTTCTCCAAGTCGTACATCTCAATTGACGGCAGCAAGTTCAAGGCTGTGAATGCCAAGGACAATAACCTTACGTTGAGCAAGCTCGATGACCGCCTCAAGCGTCTTGATGAACACATCTCCATCTACATGGAGGAGCTTGACGCATACGACCATGAGGAGGGACGCAAACTTTCAAAGGACGAGATTCAGCGCAAGCTTGATGTATGCAAGGAGCGCAAGGAATGCTACGAGGGCTACCGTAATCAGCTTGAGGAGAGTGGTGAAAGCCAGATTTCTCTGACCGATCCCGATTCCCGACTGATGAAAGCCAACGAGGGTTTCTGCGTAGGCTACAATGTACAGACTGCTGTTGATGCAGAGAGCCACATGATAGCAGGATTCCAGGTAACCAACAATCCAACTGACCACGGACAGATTACAAACGTGGCCTCTGAGGTAAAGTCAGACTATGGCGTTGACATCCTTGAAACCACGGAAGACAAAGGTTATGAATGTCCCGAGGATCATGCAGAAGCACTCGCCTCTGGTATCGTTCCAAATGTCATCCAGCGTGATGGCGGCTGTACAGAGCAGGTTCAGTTTGATTACAACGAAGCAACAATAACAGATGAGCAGAAGGCAAGCACAAAGCCCGAAGACCTGAAGGCTTGTTTGGAGGCAGGCGTAATACCAGATGCTTACGAAGGAATCCTGACTGATGTACAAACTGCAGAGGTTAAGGAGTTCGCTACCGATGTTGCAGACTCTGCCGTACTGAAGATGACTCCCGAACAGATGCGTGCCAAGGCTCTTGAAGGATACTTCGTAAGGGATGCCGAACGCAATCTTGTCTATTGTCCGCAAGGTGAAATCCTCAGGCAGAAGTCAATCAAGCGAAACGGCATGATACGCTACTGCAACAAACTGGCATGCAAGAAATGCAAGTCCAAGTGTACCGCCCAGAAGTTCAAGGAAGCCGACTTTAGCAAAGACACCTTGATAAAGGCAACCGAAGCTAAGCGCAAGCAACTCAAGGAAGAGAACAAGGAAAAGCCGAAACCTCCCAGAACGAAGGTCGTAAAGAAAGTTGTACGTTATGTCCTTCATCTCGACCAGAACAAGATGGACAATCGCAAATGCCTCTCCGAGCATCCTTTCGGAACCATGAAGCGAACTCTTGGACAATACTATTTCTTACTAAAAGGCTTTGCCAAAGTCGGTGCTGAGATGGGCCTCTTCTGCCTATCTTACAACCTTCGTCGTGCCATAAGCCTCAAAGGTGTGCCAGCCCTTGTTGCTGCACTCCGATAAAATCCTTTAGGGGATCATATACCATCGAAAAACACGCTCTATATATGCTCATATCGGCCATTTTAAGCCCTTATGACGAATTGTTTAATATAAACTGGAATTTTAAGATGAAAACTTATATGCCCTTAAATGGGCTCAGGTGGAGTCGCGATAGCGGCTCTGCCCTCTGTGATACGCCTCAAAGTACCGTTTTCGGACGGCCTGGGGG
>JAZQQO010000036.1:0-4509 GCA_045629085.1 Bacteroidaceae bacterium | reverse complement strand
TCCGTGGTTAGAAAGCGAGTCCGGAGGTCGTGGTGTTTCTCAAACCTGACAACAACGATATGCCACATGCTGATGCACTACATCGACTTGTTCAAATACCTGGAAAATCCGGAACAGACATGGCGAGACATCGCAAAAGTACATGCAAGGCAGTCCGGGCAACTCGAACTTTTTCCTACTTAGGGGGCTTACTGTTTATTGAGCTGATTTCCTATATCTCATTCTCAGCAAGTTATCTCACGCAGTTTCGCCCTTTTCCTGTTTTACCGGACAGTAATAATATACAAAAAGCCCCAACATCATACACGATGCTGGGGCTTTTAGTATTCCACTTACTTACGTCTTTTTGCTAAATATTCTATTGCCAATACAGGCCATAGAGGAACCTTGCGGATGTTTGTCCTTACGACAGGAATGTCACACAATAGGAAGATTGAGGCGAGAAGCAGGGAGAACCAGATGACGTAGCCATAGACCTGCTTTATCGCTACGAGCATCATGGAGTGCAGGTAGTCGCCACCCATAAACTCACCGAAGTTGAAATGTGGAAGGTCGAGGTTGGTGAGCGTCAGCTGCCTACCGTAATGCATCATGTCCTCGTTGAGGAAATGCGAGAAGATGGTGGTGTAGAAACCATATCCCATAGCACCGCCGAGATACATGTGAACAATGTTGAACACGAACAAGCCCATGAAGAACTGTTCGAGACTTGGCACCGACTCGTCCAGAGCCCACATCAGGGTTGGGGCAAGGATGCCGTAGCCAAAGCCACGAAGCAGGATAGCCAGTCGGTATTGCTCGATGTTTACGTCCATGCCCAAGGTAGAGTACATGAGCAGGGCGTATGCAAAGATGGACAGGAAGGCAATGCCAATCAGTTTCCACACCTTCCATTTTTGCAGTTTCAGCCAGTATAGGTCGAATGCGATGCCAAGAAACATTCCCGGCAATGCCCATAGATACTGGCTCTCTTTGGTCAGTTCTTCGAGCCCAACGACCTCGGTGTAGAGTATCTCCTCAAGTGTGTGCTCGGCACCGAATGCCAGTTCTGCCAACGTGACAACGATGAGTATGGGCACCACGTTGCGGCACTTCAGCATCTGCAGTTCAACGTAAGGGTATCGGTTGTGAATCAGGCGGTAAAGGGTAAGTCCCGCAAAGATGAGTGCAAACGCTCCCGTCATTATGATATGTTGACTTGCGAACCACCTGTAGTGATCGCCATAGACAAGGATATACGAGAACAGTAGCATCGTCACACAGATAAGCAATGCGCCCTGCCAGTCGGTTCCCTTCAGCGAAAAGCGGTTTGGCATAGGGCAGAATGGACGGCACAACACAATCTGCGTGAGCAACACGAATGACATCATGCTTACGGTGAAGACGTGCATCATCTCCCATGTGAAATGGTGTCCAAACCATGCAGCAAGCCATCCACCAACTTCTATTGCGGTGAGAAGGATGATGTGGAGCACAGGGAAGAATACGGCAAAATCACGCTTGGGCGTAATCCACAGTTGGATGTTGCTCATACATTCGAATGTGCCTTGAATCTTGGCTATACCGGCTATGAAACATGCCACAACCAATACGGGCATCGAGTGGCTGTGCATGGTGATTATGTTGCAGATGCCCATGACGATGGCAGAGGTACACAAGAGCTTTTGATTGGTGAAGCGGAACTTCATCCTGAACAGCATCGGAAACCACACCGCCATACCTGCCAGCGTGGCATAGAGCAGAAACATGACATCCTCGATCATGAAGTTCGTGGAGCCACGAATCTCATCAAGCGCACCCAGATACACGCCCCCCGAGAACTGGAAACACAGAGCCGTAAGAACGTAAATCCACGGTTGCAACCTGCGAGGCACCCATCTCTTCATCATGGGCATAGCGAATCCTATGCCTTTGGGTGGCGGTGGTGCCTTCATCAGAAATTCTGTCAGTCGTCCCATTATTCTTCTACCTTACAAACTACATTATAACCGCCATGTAACTTCTTCAGTTCATCGCAGTTGTCAATCTTCACACGCACCGTCACGCGCTGCTCCACCTTAACGAAATTGCCCGTGGCATTGTCGATAGGTATCAGCGAGAACGCACTTCCCGTTGCATCGGAAATACGCTCTACCACACCCGTGTATTTCACACCTGGAATGGCGTCGGCAGTGAAGCGAACCTTGTCGCCAACTTTGATGTTGGGCATCTGAGATTCTTGATAGTTCGCCTCCACCCACTTCTCGTTCTTGTCAACAATGCTGACCATCGTCTGACCTGGGTTAACTAACTGACCTACGTGAATATCCTTGCTGCCAACCACACCATCGCAGGTGGCGATGATGTAGCAATACGACAGATTCAGTCGGGCAATCTCCACCTGAGCACGTGCCAGTTCGATGGCTGCCTCCGAAGCAGAGAGATGATGACCCTGCTCTGCCACAACAGCCGTCTGTGTGTTGCGCGAACGGAGTGCCTGTTCGTATGCTGCCTTGGCACTCAAGTAGCCAGTGTGAACATTGTCATACTGCTGCTGAGTGACAGCATCTTGTGCAAGGAGTTTCTCGAAACGAGCATCCTCTTTCTGCGCATTCTCCATCTGCACGCGAGCTGCCTCAATGCCTGCTTCGGTCACGCTGATACTCGTCTTAGTGGTATTGATGCTACTTGCCGTACCCTGTGAACCACGTTCGGCACGAGTAAGGTCTGCCTCTGCCTGAGCCAGACGAAGACGGAACTCGGCATCTTCGATGATTACAAGCGTATCACCCTTCTTTACCTCCTGAAATTCTGTAAAACGCACCTCACGAATGAACCCCTGCACACGGCAGTTCTGTGGCACAATGTTCTGACACACACGAGCATTATCGGTCACCTCACCACCACCGAAATGCACAAACTGACTTACAGCATACGCTGCACCACATGCTATGCAGACAATCACGATAGCATTATAAATGTAGGTTGAAATCTTACTTTTATCCATTTTCTTAATCGTTTTGTTACAGTTATCGTCATCGTAGCGAAGCGTATCGTTAACGTTACAATGTATTTGTTATGTATTTAAGTTTGAAATAGTTGTAAAGCATATTGATGCGTGCGTTGATCAGAGCCATGTCGGCAGAGAGTTTCATGTTTGAGGCATCGAGCATATCAGTGAGGAGCGCAAGATCGTTGTCGTAGCGGTTCTTGACTACAGCATAGTTCTGGTCGGCAAGTTCTACCTGCTTCTCCTGCATGCGTACCTCCACCGAACTAGTCAGCAGATTTGTGTAATTTGCTTGCACGGCGTTCTCTATGCCTTCGCGAGCTAACTGTACACTCTCACGTGCTTTGGTACTCTCGTACCATGCTTTGCGAATGTCGTGCTTGTTCTTCCAAAGGCTTGAAAGATTGTACTTCACACCAATGCCGACAAACCACACATTGACGTTGGCATTCTTCGGAATCAGGTCATTGGTGTAAGGCCCAAACAAGTTATCTTCGGCAACGACAGCCACCGATGGTAGCGAGGCTGCACGGGTGTTACGAATCTTCTGCTCCGACATTTCCGTGGCAAGTGTAGCTTGACGGATGTCGATGTTGCTTTCCGTAGCTTTCTGTTGCCATGACTCCTCGGAGGTAAGTGTCTGGAGTGCCATTCCTTCTTCTTCAAGCGACTGCGCGTCAACCTCAAAATCCTCTCCCCCGGGTAGGTGAATTGTTGTGGCTATCTGATGGCGGATAATCTTTTGCGCATCATCCACTTGCGTTTTTGCAAGAACGAGGCTCTGGAGTTGCAATTCATAACGGATTATGTCATTCTTCAGCACCGTGCCCTGTTCTCTGCGAGCCTTCATCTGCGCGATTACTGTCTCCGTCAGCTCAATATTCTTCGCTATCACTTGCGACTGGTTCTGCAACTTGTAGAAGTCAAGGTAATATCCAGTAAGCAGAAAGCGCACCTCCTGACGGTTCTTCTCCACGTCAAGTTCTGCCAACTGATGCCCCAGTTTAGCCATCTCAATGCCCGAACGGATGGCACCACCAGCGTAGATCACCTGACTCGCCTGAGCCGTGAAGCTGTTGCCCCAATGCGGTGTCGGCTGTTTGCCGTTCGGTACCTGCTGAGGACCAAGTCCCGGAACAATGTACTCCGTCGTGCCACTCGTGGAAAACCCTCGTGACAGCAGGAATGCGTTGCCCGTGTAGGAGCCCTGCACGCTGAATTCAACACTCGGTAGCAAAGCAGATTTTGCCTGTGCCACCCCTTCTTCTGCAGCCTTCAATGCCGCTTCGCTGACCTTGATGCGCTGACTCTGCTGGTCAGCAAGCTCGAAGAGCGACTGAAGACTCATCCTTTGCTGTGCACACACAGGTACACAGCAATTTGCTCCGACCATCATCGTGACAGCCAGAGCACAAAGAAACTTGTGATTGTTCATTAAAATAAGTATTGTTTTATAATTCATTATTCGTCAAAGCTTTTCCTTCCCTAGGAAATACGAATAATGAACCTTGATGGTTCGG
>JAZQQO010000035.1:0-9739 GCA_045629085.1 Bacteroidaceae bacterium | reverse complement strand
ACAGCCAAGGCAACAATCGGCGGCAGCGAAGTTGATGTAAACTGGGTACAGCTCTGGGCAGGTGGTCCTAAGTTCGCTGAGTTTAATGTTGGTGCAGCCAATAACAAGGCAGAGGATTACGGTGGTTATTATGCATGGGGCGGACATCGGGATAAGGATGATGACCACAACACGGGCGACGTTGATCTCAAAAAAGACACCGACACCGCCTACCAACTTTGGGGCAGCAACTGGCGTATGCCGACTAACGCAGAACTTGGCGATCTTCTTGCCAACTGCGATGTAGAGTGGATAGAAGTCAATGGTGTGAACGGCAGAAAATTCACCGGCAAGGGTGATTACGCATCTAACAGCGTGTTCCTTCCTGCTACTGGCAGCTGCTACAACGGCCTTGTCACCTACCGGGGCATCAGCAGCCACTACTGGTCTTCTACACCTGATGACAGCGGCTACGGCGCGTACATCCTGTACTTCAGGTCAGACAGCCAGTATGTGGGCCACGACAGCCGCAAAAACGGCTTCTCTGTCCGCGCGGTGCTGGCTGAGGAACCAGAATCCACCGGCACAGCTAAAGCAACAATTGAAGGCAGAGGAGAAGTTGATGTAAACTGGGTGCAGCTCTGGGCAGGTGGTCCTAAGTTCGCAGAGTATAACGTAGGTGTAACCGACGGTAAGGCAGAGAGCTACGGTGGTTATTACTGCTGGGGCAGTAGCATCGACAAGGATCCAAGTGATGCATACAAAGGAGGCACAGATGCTCTCACCGGCACTGACGATACTGCTACCAACCTCTGGGGTAACAACTGGCGTATGCCGACTAACGCAGAACTTGACGATCTTCTTGCCAACTGCGATGTAGAGTGGACAGACAACTACAAGGAAACTGGCGTAAAGGGTAAAGTCTTCACCGGTAAGGGTGATTTCGCTTCTAACAGCGTGTTCCTTCCTGCTGCTGGCAGCTGCCTCCACGGCGATGTCGGCGACCAGGGCAGCATCGGCTTCTACTGGTCTTCTACGCCTAAAAACACCGGCAGCGCGTTCCTCCTGGGCATCGATTCGCGCGGCCAGTTTGTGGCCAGCGACAGCCGCTACCACGGCTACTGTGTCCGCGCGGTGCTGGCTGAGGAATAGGCTTCGCCACTTTCATAGCAATGAATAAGGACATTTGTCCTTCATAAAACTTTCGAGAGGGAATCACGTCACAAATTAGCGTGGTTCCCTCTCTATTCGTTTTACTCAGTATGCTCTAATTCAATGCCCCCTTGAAATGCTTCGTGCATTCATGTGCCTCGTGCTGCTGAATGTACTTATTGGTTATAGCAACATCTGAGTGGCGAAGTTGATTTCCATTAACGCATAACAGCTACCATAGTTCTAAGATCATAGATGCTCATCTTGATCTGTTTGTTATTAATGAAGGGAGTCCTCAGATATTTTTTCAAATCTGCCTCCGATTTTTGCACAGGACAGTTGGGCATATAATATTCTTGTAGTGAGAATAGGTGACTGAGTGCAGGTACACCAAAATATTCTTCTAATGTTTCAAAGTGCCAGTTTGACACCTGGCCTTTATCGTATTTCCTGAATACCTCTTCTGCTTTATACATCCATCGCTCAAATGGTTGACCTGTCACGGATTCTTTACCTGACTTCGCATAATAGAATCGCAAAGTATTAAGAATTGAAGTATCTGTTGCTACTGAATAATTCATAATTTTGAAATATGATCTATTAAAATTGAAAAAAGCCTTGCAATATGCAAGGCTTTTTGTTCAGCGGAGAGAGAGGGATTCGAACCCCCGGTACCTTGCGGTACACCGGTTTTCAAGACCGGCACATTCGACCACTCTGACATCTCTCCGAACGCATTTGAGATGCGGCTCTCTGTCGAAAGCGGTGCAAAGGTACGGACTTTATTTGGAATTGCCAAATGTTTTGGCGAAAAAGTTTGCAAAAATATAAAAAAAGATGCTGTTTTAGGGTAAAACAAGGGAATAATGGAGCAATACAAGGGCTGGAAAGGGTGAAATGGGTGTTCCGAATGACGTTTTGAAATTTACTCTATGACGAGGTTGCGAACCTGCGTGTCCTTAATAAGTGTGGCATCAAAAGCGTGCTTCTTATCCTTGACTTTGCTGTCGAAGAACGAGAAGTTGCGTAACGCATATTTGTCCGACAGGCTCACGCTGAAGAAATCGTTGCATTCCACATTTACATTCTGGATGGTGACATCGTTGCAGACGGAGAGGGGCATGTCGGGACGGTCACCAGGCTTGAAGAACTGCGTCCAGGGCTTGATGACAAGGAATGATCCACAGGTGCCGGACAGATTCTCGAGACGGATGTACTCATAGTGCTGCGGTGTGTCGGGACGCATCTTGAGCCAAAGTACGCGGTAGGCCTTGTCGAAGGTGATGTTGCGCAGGATGACGTTATAGCTATGCAGCGACTCCGAACCGATGGTGAGGCACCCATGCACCACACCGTAGCGGCAGTTCTGCACGAGGATGCGTGTGTTGGGACCATTCTCGGGTTTCTGGTCTGCCCAGGTACCCTTGCCGCCCTTCAGTACCACGGCATCGTCGTTGACCGACATATAGCAGTCGTTGATCAGGATATCGTGGCATACGTCGAGGTCGATGGCATCTGTTGAGGGACCGCCATGGCTCTTGTCGCCGTATGCACCAATTCCACTGGTGGGGGAGTAGATGTAACATGAGAGATAGCGGGCGTGATCGCAACGGTAGAGGTGGTTGGTCCAGAAGGGTGAGTTGATAAGTCGCACGTCCTGCACCGTGACATTTTGGCAGTTGGAAAGGTAGACGAGGCGATAGCGCATGGCATCGACATTGGTGCACTCGGGATTGAAGACGCGACGCACCCAGAACTCTTCCCAGAAACGCAGGCCGTTGCCATCGATGGTGCCACCACCGCAGATGGTGAATCCGTTTAGTCCGTCGGCATTGATGAAGGCTGAGAAATACTTGCGTGTCTCGCCCTCGATGCGTGTTGTCAGTACGGGGTAGTACTTGATGGCATCGATAGCCTTTAGTTTGGCTCCTTGCTCAACGCACAGGTGGGTGCCGGGCTTGAAGAAGAGGGCGGCAGAAAGGAAGGTGCCGCGGGGAATGACGATGACACCACCACCTTCGGCAGATGCCTTGTCGATGACGGCCTGTATGGCTTCCGTCTGGAGTAGGGTAGAGTCGTTCTTCACGCCATGGTCCGTCACGACGTAACGGCGACCCAGTGTGGAAATGTCCACCTTTGCCGTATCCTGAAACCATGCATCCATCTTCGTGCCATCGGGCCACAGATCACGCTTTGCGTGAAGTGAAGAGTGAAAAGTGAAAAGTGATAAACAAACTAAAAGGAGATAACGATTCATGTGATAATTGAGAGTTGATGATTTAGAAAAGCTTATACAACTTTATGCTGGAATTGAGGCCGGAAGGCATGGGTGCCCAATCGGCATACGAGGTGGTCTTGTAGTTGATGTCGACCACATTGATCTCGTTGAACTTACGCCACTTAATGCCGCGACGATCGTATGCCGCGATACGGTTTGCCGGTAGGTTGGTGACTTCGATGGTGAGCAAGTTCTTGTCGGCATTTAGCATCCAGCCAGGGAAATCGAGCGTCATGGGTTGAGCCCAGGCCGTACCCACATATCGACCGTTGAGGTACACGCGTGCCGACTCGCGTACGTCACCTAGGTCAAGGCGGTAGAGCCCCTCTCCCTCGGTCGCTCCCCCCAATGGGAGGGGAGTGCTAGTCGTGTGAGGGAGTGTGAATGTCGTTTCATACACGCCCGTTCCCATCAGTTCCTTGATGCTGTCGTTGTCGAGCGTCTCCCAAGTCTGTAGTCGGGGAAGGCGTTGTGTTTCCTTCACTATAGGCTGTGACTCGGTGAAGCGCAGCGTCCAAGGCTGTTCGGTAAGGTCGGTCAGAAGTTTGGCGTCCGATGACTGTTGACGTGGCAAAGGATATACAACTGAGGGTTGGCCAGAGGCATCCACATCGATGAAACAACTCTCGCCACTGCGAAGGTCGAGCAGGAGTGGTTGCTGCAGGGCGGTGAAGGGGACTTGCTGACGAATGTCGTTGGGGGTGAGGTTAGCCACGAAATAGGTGGTACGGCCATTGTTCTTGCGGCGAATCATCTTCAGGGCGTGGTGCACCTTGCCCAACTCGGGCTGAGCGGCTTTAGCCAATTCTGCAGGCTCTATATTATATATAATGTGTGCACCCTTTTTGCGAAGCGACTCAATATGCTTGCGCAGAACCTTGGTCATCGTGGTATTCTTGCCCGGAATGACAAGGCCACGATAGCGGGTGCCGGCAGCAGTCTGCAGCATGCCATCGATAAACTGGGTCTGCAGTAGCAGTTCCTCGCTGATGTAATCGCAGTCGTAGCCCAGCGAATCAATCTTCAGGATAGAAGCGATGAAGCCTGGAGCCTTCTTGCCCATGGAATGGATGTCGAACTGCAGGAGACGGGACTTGGTGTTTTGCTTCCATGCGTCGCGCACGGGTAGGAAGACAAGGAAGTCGTTGTCGGGTTGTCCCTGCTGCAGTCGCGTCTGACAGAAAGTTATGTAGTCGGTAAGTGACTTGGCATCACGCCAGATGGTGTTGGTGGGGGACATGTCGACAGAGGCATAGAAACGCCATCCGGGCCAGGGATCGTCCTGAGGCGAATAGCACGCACCATGGAAATACATGTGGTTGACACCGGCGCAGAACATGAGGTCGAGGTCGGGTTTCATCTGCGAGAGCGAGGTGCGGAAATGTTCGGTGAGCCAGGTGAATGTCTCACTTGAGGCATATGGCTTGCCAGTGACATGTGCTGCCGAGGCTGCATATTTGAGCATGGACAGGTCGGAGTCGTTCTTCTTGGTCTTGCCGGGGTCGGTACGCAGACCCTTGATGCCCAGTTCAGAGAGGCCAAATCCCTCTATCTCAGGTATATCGACAGCAGCATAGACGTCTATGAGATTGGCTGGCGAGCCATGTGCCTGATTGCGCACCTGTACACCGTGCTTGTGGCACCATGCCACCCACTGACGGGTGAAATTCTGCAGCAAAAGGTCGGAAAGCGTCTCGCGATAGTCGCTCATCACTTGGGCATCACCATCTACAAACTCTTTTAGTTTGTCCAACAGATCGTAGCCTCGGCGTGCCTTGAATTCCTGCAAGAGAGTCGGTGTCCAGTCGGCTCCGTACACCTCGTAGGAATCGTTGAAGAAGGTGGCGGGATAGGGAGTGCCAGAAGTCTCGAAGGCCTGCTCGATGCGCTCGAGGTAATGCTTTACTGCTGTAGAGTCAAAGTGGTCGATGACATACCCTTCACCGCCTGGGGCAGCACGCTTCACCTTCTGACGGGTGCGGTCGAGGTAGAGGGAGATGACGCGCTTCTTGCCATTCTTTTCCTTATATTCCCGGCTTGCTATGAGTGGCAGACCTTGTGCCTTGGCAAGTTGTTGTGCATCCACCTTGCCGGTCTTGGCATCGGTGACGACGTCCACGACGGTCAGTTTGCAAGCAGCCTCACTGAGCGGTACGTCCGGACCGCCAAAAGGCCACCCCGTTCCGCAGTTCATCTCTACCTGTATGCCTAGGCGTTTTCCTTCCTTCATGCATACGTCCAGCATCTTCATCCATTTGGGAGATAGGAAGTTGATGTTGTTCTCATCATTGTTCTGCACACCGTAGATGGGCGTTATCTCAACGCTACCAATACCACGACTGGCAAACTGCTCCATATTGTATCGAATGCCTTCCTCGGTGACGGCAGATCCCAACCACCACCAGCGAATGCCGGGTTTTGAGAGTGAAGGTTGAAGGTTGGTGTCCTTGTTAGTTTTCAATTTCCCATCTTCAATTTTCAATTTATAATACTCCGTGGCTCCGAGCAGGAAGCATCCCACACCATAGTCGTCGAAGTCGGGTAGGCGGTCGAAGGTGACGGGTTGTGAGTCCTTAGGCTGCTTGCCAGTACCTTGCTGCCAACCTAAGAAGCCGTCGGCGTGTACGCATGATGCCATGGCCTTCCATGCTTTCTCCATAACGGGTGCATACTTGGCCTTGGAGAGATGGCCATGGCGAACGCCCCATGCCATACCGTAGAGGAAGAGACTTGTGCCGGTGGCCTCAGGGCCACCAAAGTCCGTCTCGTCAGCCAGTGAGCAGTTCCAGAAACCGTCCTCTCGCTGCAGTGGGACAAGGCTCTCGAGCATCGAGGTCAAGTCGTTGAGGTAGTCGGTGTAATGCGGTTCGTTGGGCTGCATCTCGTCAAGTACACGCACAAGGGCTGCCACAACCCAGCCATCGCCACGGCTCCAGTAGCAGTTCTTGCCGCCGGGGGTGGTGTAAGGAGGGTTGAAGTCCTTGTCGCGCCACCATAGTCCGTCAGCCGGGTTGCGCATACCTCCATCCTGTTGATTGCGTGTGTATTCGTACATGGTCCATGCCTTTTCTGCATATTTCGCCTCGCCTGTCGTCTTGGCAAGTTTGGCCAACACGGGCATACCCATCTGTATGGCATCAATCCACCACCAGTCCTTATCGCTGTCCACTCCTCGGAGGATGGTTTGGTCCATGTTTTCTTTCACGAACTGCAACGTGGCTCCCTCGGCTCCCATGCGATACATGTCTATGTAGGTCTGCGAGCAGCAGTAGTCGTCGGCATCGTGTGTCTTGATGCCGTTTCGCGGAGTCCATTTGTGGTGCTGACACCATTCCAAGGTGTAGTCAAAGTAGCGCTGCTGAGGTGCCACGGCATGTAGTGCCATCAGTCCCTCATAGTACACGGCTCGTGTCCACAGCGAACTGGGACGTACCTTGTTCCTGACGTGGGTGTCCTTTTTGGGGTCTGGCCAATGTCGCATAAACCAGTCGTTGACTTGTTCGGCTTTTCCTAAAATCTTATTGGATTCAGGCTCTGCACAGGTGGCTCCAAGTGTATAACACAGGAGGCTTAGCAGTAGGAGAGTTTTCTTGAAATTCATTATGGTTGTAGGTATGTTAGTTTTCTCTTTATGGACGGTTCGGTTTTCTTGTGCGACAAAGATAATAATAAATCTTCTTAATTGCAAGGCTCTTATGTTAACTTTTTGCATAAATCCTTGCAAAAGACAACGGAAATGTCTAATTTTGTATAATAATTGCGCATGTTATGACTACAGACCCCAAACATATTCATATACAAGACTACGACTACCCTCTGCCTGACGAGCGTATTGCCAAGTATCCGCTGAAGGAACGTGACAGCAGCAAATTGCTTGTCTACAAGCAGGGAGAGGTTGTAGAGGATTGTTTTACTCATCTTCCTTCCTACCTGCCGAAGGGCGCCTTGATGGTGTTCAACAACACCAAGGTCATTCAGGCTCGTTTGCATTTCCGCAAGCAGAGCAAGGATGGTCAGGGTGCTTTGATTGAGGTTTTTCTGTTGGAACCTGCTGTGCCGGTCGAGTATCAGGAAAACTTCATTTCGAAGGGACAATGCTCGTGGTACTGCCTTGTGGGAAATTCCAAGAAATGGAAGGAAGGAGCCCTGGTTTCGACCATTCAGGTGGGCGACGTAGAGGTCGTGCTTTCTGCTCGTCGCGGTGCATCACACGGCACCAGTTGGCAGATTGATTTCGAGTGGACTGGCGATGTGACTTGGGCAGAGATACTCGATGCCATGGGCGAGTTGCCCATTCCGCCCTATCTCAATCGTAAGACGGAGGAAAGCGACAAAACGACCTACCAGACGGTCTATTCCAAAATCAAAGGATCCGTGGCTGCACCTACGGCGGGTCTGCACTTCACCGAGCGCGTCCTTGCAGAGTTGGATAAGTGTGGCATAGAGCGTGAGGAGGTGACCTTGCACGTCGGTGCTGGAACCTTCAAACCCGTTAAGAGTGAAGAGATTGGAGGCCATGACATGCATACTGAGCATATCGCTGTTCGCCGTGAGACGATTGAGCGACTGATAGCACATGACGGAGAGGCCATTGCTGTGGGTACGACCAGTGTCCGCACGTTGGAAAGCCTGTATTATATGGGAGTATTGGCCCAGAAGGGTGAGGCTTTGCACGTTCCCCAATGGCTTCCATACGAATATGCGCAAAGCGACAAGCAACTGACCACTATGGAGGCTTTACAGTCATTGCTCAACTATATGGATGCTAATGGCATGGAGGTTCTGCATGCCAGTACGCAGATTATCATCGCTCCTGGCTATGAATACCACATTGTGCGCCGAATGGTGACCAATTTCCATCAGCCCAAGAGTACCTTGCTGCTGTTGGTAAGTGCCTTTGTCAAAGGCGATTGGCATAAGATCTATACCTACGCTTTGGAGCATGATTTCCGCTTCCTGAGCTATGGCGACAGCAGCCTGCTCATTCCATAGGAGTTATATTTATCGTGTTTGAACTTTTAGATAGCAAGTTAATATTATGAACATCATAGACGAGACTTTTATACTGCTTCGAGGCATGTTCTTTGCTTATATTATCATATTAGGCTGTTACATGCTTTTCTCTAACCACAGTGTTTTTACGGTTAAGGTAAAGACCAGTAAGGAGATGCGACAGTCTGCCGGTAGCTGCATATCCGTCTGGGCTTTTACCTTCCTGACAGGTTTTGTCTCAAGAGTCATCGAGGATAATCTTACCACTATCTTTGTTCCCTCGAAACTTGAGTTGATGGTTGACTTGCTCGTTATTCCTGTGACATTGAATTTCCTGCTGCGACTGGTGCAACTAAACAAGCGCCCTTGGTTCGGAAGTCCCTTGATGTATATCGTTCCTATGGTATGCATCTTGGCTTATGTGGTGACGGGAATTGATTGGATACCATACGTTTACCTTGGCTATTGGGGAATAAACGCTATAGGCTTTATTAACTATTTTATCCGTAAGCGTTCACAGTACCGTAACATCATGCATAATAACTACTCCAACATCATGAATAAGGAGTTGAGGTGGACGACAATGTTCTTCGTCCTATTGCTGGTCTATGTCATGTTCTTCCTTGCTTTGGGCATGTGGCAGCATCCTTTGCTCAGAATCTTTATGTATTTTACGTGTAGCGTGATGTGGAGTTACGTCGTCTGGCATGTCGATCATCAGGAACTCCTTCCCAACTTCTGGGATATGATTGAGCGTGATAAGGAAAGAAATAATTACGTTGCTTCGGATGCTGACGTAAAGGGTGCCGTCGGTGTAAAACTCTCAAACGAGGACGTTGCGGCAATTGATGAGGCCTTGAAAAAGAGGTGTGCAGAAACCAATCTGTTCCTGACTGCTGAACTTACCCTTACAGCATTGGCGCAGACTATCGATGTGCCTCGCGATCGAGTCGAGGCATGGTTTGAGGTGAAGCAGGATAATTTCTACAACTACATTAATAGTCTGCGTGTGGATTATGCCGCACAGTTGTTGGTGCGTAATCCCAATCTTACAGAGGAAGAAGTGGCGGGCCAATGTGGTTTCAGCGATTCCAACACCCTTCGCCGCGTCTTTACCGATCGCGTGGGTTGCAGCCCCAGTCAGTATGCTGGATATGTAGCCAAGTCGGAGGCCAAGCGGTCTTAGGAAGACAACTCTAGGTTGCAACCCCTTGGCTCCCAGAACCACATGGGTAGATCCGACTTGGCCAATGTGGTTTCGGCGATTCCAACACCCTTCGCCGCGTCTTTACCGATCGCGTGGGTTGCAGCCCCAGTCAGTATGCTGGATATGTAGCC
>JAZQQO010000034.1:0-88107 GCA_045629085.1 Bacteroidaceae bacterium | reverse complement strand
CTATTGTGGCGGGGTTCCACCTCTTCCCATTCCGAACAGAGAAGTTAAGCCCGCCCGCGCCGATGGTACTGCACACCCGTGGGAGAGTAGGTAGCCGCCGTCTTTGCAAGGCCCTCGCAACTGCTGTTGCGGGGGCTTTTTGCGTTGAGACGGCGGATACGTGCTCTCCCACGCAGTGGGGCTTTCGCAGGCGTGCGAAATGCAGTAGGTAGCCGCCGTCTTTGAGGAAGCCTCGAGCAATACAAATGCTCGGGGCTTTTCTCGTTTCTAGACGGCAACGGACTTTGTTTCTCCTGTCATCTTTTGGCGGGTTTCCGAAAAATAGTTTGAAAAAAGTGGTTTCAGTTTCAGTTTTAGGTTAGTGTGTTTTAGGTGATAAACTTGAGTATAGTAATTTTGAGCAGCGAGTAAAGTGATTTTTGTGCAGCAGGCAACATAATTCTCTGCTGCAGGCGCAGATTTTTTCTGTTGCGGGAAATAAAATTTTGTGCTGCACTGAAAGTTGTTTTCTGCTGCAGAAAATGAATAATCTTATATGCAAGTTTTGTTTGTGTGTGGTTTTTTTGTAACTTTGCACCATAATACAATAATTTTCTCATGGAGGATTCTATTCTTACTCAACTCAAGGATTTGCGTGTCTTGTATCACGATGCTGCTCCTACTGACGCAAAGACCATAAATCAGTACGCTTGGATTATTGCAAAGGCTGTGAATGGTCATGCAGAGGAGTTGGGAGGTTTGATGTGTCGTCAGTTGCTGGCAGACGTGATGCAATTGCCCATAGAGCGTCCTTCGGCTTTATTCTCCTCCATACTTTGGGCTGCAGTTAAGATATCAGGACTTTTTCCTGATTTTCATTTTGTGAGGTTCCTTAATCTTTGGGATCCTACAAGGAATCTTCGTCCAGAGGATCGTCTTGAAGGGAAATCGGCAGATGGGAAAGTGTATCTTTCCCTTGAGGAACGTATGACAAGGGCGGTGTTCACGTCTCAGCTCCTATGGCCTGAGGATCAGCTTTCTTTTTCTCTTCCTAATGCTTTTGGCTATCATGGTATCGTGCCTATGATTGTTTCGAAGGTTAGTTCTTCGGAAGTTGATGGGAGAAAACTATATTTCGCTCATTTGTTTGCAGCTGATGGTATGGAGATTGTAGCAGAATCGCATTTATTGCGCAGGCATCCTCTCGTTGTTTCTGAAAAGCGGCATTATGTGAATGTCGGACAGATTTATAATGTGGTTCTGCGCGATAAAAAAGAAGGTGCCGGTTGTCGTGTCGTGGATGGCATATTATCCCAGAAGTCTGCAATAGAGCAGTTCCCCGTGTCTGTTGGTTTTGTGGATGGTATTGACGAGGGGCATGGCCATATTCATGTGTTCGATGCGGATTCTCGTCATTATGTTTCCTTTATTCAGAAATATTCTAAGATAGAACGAGGAAGCCTCGTTGAGTTTGTTCCAATAATTCCACGTGACAGTAACTTTAAGTCTGCTGTCATTCTCCCCACTTCGAAATCGAGAGAGCAGTTGGCTGTCCAATTTCCTTTGCGAGAAATCGTTATCAAGAAAATTGATGAGGAAAAGCAGTATTGTGCATGGGAATTAGTGGATAAGTCCAATCCTTTGTTGGAAAAACTCTCCCCTAAGTTGCAGGCAGAAGGTGCGATCTGCAGTTTTGCTACATTTGGTTATATGAATTTGCCTGATGCTCAACGTATGCTATCGGGGTTGTCTGTTGGTATGAAGATTAATGCGATTATTTATCTTCGCAGGGGGAAAGATGGTAACAAACGTCCTTATGTGGCTTGTGCTTTATAAAAATGTTAGAAATGAGAAATATACTTTATACCATATTGCTTTTACTGGTTCCCATGGCTGTAGAGGCAGTTATCCCTCCTGACTATTATTCCAAAGCGGATGGGAAGAGGAAGGATGGTTTGAAGTCCGCCATGCATAGCATTATCTATAAGGCTAACGTGTTGGATTACGGTAGTGGTGCTGGCAGGACGTGGACGGGATTCTACACCACCGACCGCTACAACGACAATCAGGTGCGCGACCGCTACAGCAACGAGGAGTTCTTCTTCCCGGCTACGGCTTCAGAGAAGGCTGCATCGGCTGTGAGCGGTATGAACATAGAGCACTCATTCCCCAAGAGCTGGTGGGGCGGGTCAGAGAACCAAGCTTATAAGGATCTGTTCAACCTGATGCCTTGCGAACAGCGCATAAACAGCAGCAAGAGCAACTACGTCATGGGCGTGGTGACCAACGTGAAGACGAACAACGGATGCACGAAGGTGGGCACGGGCGATGCCGGCGGTAAGAACGTCAGCCTGTGGGAGCCTGCCGACAAATGGAAGGGTGACTTTGCACGTAACTACTTCTATATGGTGACGGCCTACAGTAACCTGCACTGGGAGAAGGAAGGCATGAACATGCTGGAGAACAACGAGTGGCCCACGTTGCAGAAGTGGGCATACGAACTGCTGCTGGAGTGGAACCGTCAAGACCCTGTGGACGAGATAGAAAAGGATCGCAACGATGCCGTGTATGGCATTCAAGGCAACCGCAACCCCTTCATCGACTATCCCAATCTGGCTGAGTACATCTGGGGCGACAGCATCGAGTACGCTTTTAGCGTGGATGGTTCGAATACCGACATTCCCGACGGTCCCGCTGATGGTGAGTTTATGGCTTATGACGCTAACGAGATAGTCAGTTCGGTGTACTCATGCCGCTTTGATGCCAACTGGGCCAAGTACAAGGAGGGCGTGACCTATACGCTGGATGTCTACGCCAAGGACAATGCCGGCGAGAAGCATTCGCTGGCTGGATTCCCCGTGGAGACGACGGACAATACCTATCGTGTGAAGGAGGGTGTGAAGCCCAGCACGATGTATTACTATCAGGTGTTTGTGTATGATGCAAATGGCGAACTGGAAGCTAAGAGTAACGAGGTGGTGGTTGACTTCCCTGCTGTAGAGCCAGTCTTTGCCGTGACACCTGCGCAGGCCACCTTCTCGACCGTGCCCGGCGTGGCCAGCAGTTGGGTGAAGATAAGCACCACGATGATGGCCACCGAGGAGAGAAACTTCACAGCCTGTGTGGAGGCACCCTTCGAGATAAGCGATGACGAAGAGGCCGAGGAGTGGGTACACGAACTCACCTTGAAAGCCGATGCCTCGTTCTTTGTGCGTCTGGCTGCCACCGAGACAGAAGGTGTCTATCGTGGCGACCTGATACTCAGTACGAAGGGCTTGAAGGACCGTATCGTCCCCCTCACCGCTAATGTGGACGAACAGCGACACTTCTTCGAGGACTTCGAAACGGCTGGCAAGAGCAGTTATGCTGCGGCTACGGTAGAAGGCAGTGCTGCCACCTGGTATATGGCCGATGCCTTGATATATAAGGACAAGAATGCGAACGACGAGTACTCGATGCGCCTGAAGAGTGGTGGTGTGGCCGAGATGCGTACGGACAAGGCATTGGGATGCGACTCACTGTGGTTCTACGCCTCAAACTATAACAGTGATACCAACATGAAGCTCACCGTGAGCTACTCGCTGGATGGCGGAGAGAGCTGGACGCCCGTGGTGGAGGAACTGTCCATGGGCACCTGGCAGCGCTATGGCTATGCCGTGAAGCAGATGGGTAATATCCGCTTGAAGTTTGAGTGCAGCGGCACGAGTGGCAAGCGCATCAATGTGGATGACATCCAGATGAGCGACTACAAGGATGAGACGGGCATAAGCCTCACCCCCGCCTCTCCAAAGGAGAGGAGCCGCTATGCAGGTGTGTACGACATGAGTGGAAGGAGGGTTAATTCACAATTGGCACCGGGCATCTACATCGTCAACGGCAAAAAGGTGGTGATTGCCAAGTTTAGAAAATAATAATACTAAAAACAATAACAAGCAGCGTCCCCTATAAAAATCCTCCCCATAAAGGGGGGTGTCCCGTAGGGACGGAGAGGGTCTTCTTATGCGTTACTTCATTACATTCAGTTACGATGGTACGAACTACCATGGCTGGCAGATACAGCCGAATGGCATCAGTGTGCAGGAGGTGCTGCAGAAGGCGCTATCCACATTGCTTCGGCAAGATATTGAGGTGGTAGGTGCCGGTCGCACCGATGCTGGCGTACATGCCAAGATGATGGTAGGGCACTTTGATGTCAATTCACAATTCACAATTCACACTTCACAATTAGCTCAGCTCGTATACAAACTCAATAAGATTCTGCCTCGCGACATAGCCGTGCAGAAGGTGGAGGCTGTGGCTGATGACATGCATGCGCGTTTCTCTGCCACGAGTCGTACGTATCACTATTTCATACACACCCGTAAGGATCCATTCTTGCGGCATTACAGTTGGCAAGTGTATGGTGAGTTGGATTTTGCCAAGATGAACGAGGCGGCCAAGTTGCTGATGGAGTACACCGACTTTACAAGTTTCTCGAAGACAAATACCGACACGAAGACCAACCTGTGTACCGTCACTGAGGCGCATTGGGATGAGATGGAACCCGGCGTGTGGCGCTTCACCGTCTCTGCCAACCGATTCTTGCGTAATATGGTGCGTGCCATCGTGGGGACGCTCGTGGAGGTGGGACGTGGCAAACTGACACTGGACGGATTCCGCAAAGTGATAGAGGAGAAGAATCGTTGCTCGGCTGGTGAGAGTGTGCCGGGCAATGCCCTGTTCTTGGTGGATATTAAGTATTCTAGTTTATAGTTTAGTGTGTACTAATTATCAATTATCAATTGTCAATTATCAATTAGTATAGAGTTGGTATGTGGTTGTTATTCGCTTTTATGTCAGCAGTGCTGTTAGGCTTCTACGATGTGTCGAAGAAGCACTCGCTGCGTGACAATGCCGTAATCCCTGTGCTCTTTCTGAACACAGTGTTCTGCAGCCTTGTCTTCCTGCCCTGCGTTCTGCTGTCGGGAGTAGGAGTGATAGGGGAGGATGCATTACTGTATGTTCCGCAACAAGGATGGGCGGTACAGAAATATATCGTGCTGAAATCGTGTATCGTGCTGAGTTCCTGGCTTTGTGGCTATTATGGCATGAAGCACCTGCCCCTGACGCTCGTTGGTCCCATCAATGCCACACGCCCCGTGATGGTGCTGGTGGGTGCTTTACTCTTCTTTGGTGAGCGCTTGAATGTTTATCAGTGGATTGGTGTGACGTTGGCCATCATCAGTTTCTTCCTGCTCAGTAGAAGTGGTAAGAAGGAAGGCATCAACTTTGCGCACAACCGTTGGATTCTCTGCACGGTGGCTGCAGCGGCTCTGGGAGCGATCAGTGGATTGTATGACAAATACCTGATGGCACCCGTGGATGCCGGTGGCGTGGGTCTGAACCGTATGGTGGTACAGAGCTACTACAACTTCTATCAGGCTGCGATGATGGGTGCGATGCTGCTCCTCATCTGGTGGCCGCAGCGCAAAAAATCTACTCCATTTCAATGGCGGTGGACGATTCTGTTCATTAGCCTGTTCCTGAGTGTGGCTGACTTCGTGTATTTCTATTCATTGAGTCTGGATGGTGCAATGGTAAGCATCGTGTCCATGGTGCGACGTAGTAGTGTCATTGTCAGTTTCCTTGCGGCAGCATTGATCTTCCGTGAGAAGAACCTGCGCAGCAAGGCTGTCGACCTCTTGTTGGTGCTGCTCAGTATGGTGTTCTTGTGCCTGGGAAACATATTATAATAAAGAAGCCCGCAGATTATGAAAAAGATCGTATTATTTTTACTTTTCAGTCTTCACCTTTCAGTCTTCAGTTTATGCGCACAGGTGCGAATGAGGGATGTATTTGCATCGATGCCTGATAGTTTGTTGCCGATGATGACCAAGAACAACCGCTTGGACTGTATCGACTTCATAGAAAACAATATGGAGGCCAAGGTGCGCAATAAGCTCGATCAGTTTGTGGAACTGAAGAAGATGACCGATGACTATCTGCTGTTGGAGACCAGCGATGTGAGCCGTGTGGAGATGAAATTGCTGCATACAACGGACTCTGCCGGCATCATCTATGTCGTGCACACTTGCCTTGGACCTGCTGCCGACAGTTATCTGTCGTGCTACACACAGCAATGGGAACCCAGGGCTGGGATAGAACGCCCTGCTGTGCAGGAATTCTTCGAGCAGGGATCAGGCGAAGATGCAGATGCCTTACAGGGGGCTATACTGATGCTTCAGGACTTGACGTTTCTGGAGGCACGCTTGTCGGAGACGGAACCTACGCTTACCTGGAGCATTTGTCTTGATGAACTGACAAGAGATGAGAAAAAGGTTGCAGAGAAGTATGTGAGAAAGGGAAATCTAATATCTAAAGAATTACAGAAATAGTGTCACACGTACGACTGTTACGCAACTGCTACAATGTGTAATTTTACTCTCTCTCCTTTGTCAACGGAGAGAGTTTAGACGGGTCACGCCAAGTGTTCCATAAAAGGTGTATGTAGATATGAGTTTCGTGAACAGAATACACAACTTTGGTTTGACGGACAATGATAGAACGATAGGTCAACGTTGTTGTATTGGCAAGTGATTCCTCCTTGAAACCGAGTTGCGGATAGACCGACAAATTAGCAACTGCATTGAGAATACGTTCTCGTACGTTCTTTGCTGTTTCGCTCCCAAATTCGTCACGGCAATAGATAAGAATCTTACGTAAATCCTCTTTTGCCTCAGGGTGCCAGACTATGCGTTTTTTCATCTCAAATCCAGTTCAGGGATTCTGTTTCAATCTCTTCCTGTGTGACACCTACGCCTTCAAGTGCACAATCTTCACTTGCACGAAGTCTTTCCTGCACTTCTTGCAACGTGTAATGACATGGCTCGTCAATGCCAACCTGATTAAAGTCGGCTATGACGCTACTAATGCGGTTCAGCAAAGCTGAATCAGTAATTCCGAGGATAAACTGAGCCAGTTGTATCTTCCTACAATCCATAGTCATTGTATCCATACGATTTTTCTTTAATTTGTTCGCAAAGATACATACTTTTTTGATATCCACCAAGTGTTTAGTTGAATATCTTACGTACCGCCCAATTCTTTGTGTATCTCTTAGGGATATATTTTTGCGGATGCTAGGAGCGTTGTTGATGCCACACGTGTGTGTTCAATACACGCACACGTGTTATTCAACTATCCTACACATGTTATTCATCCGTTTGACATGTGAGCCATTAATAAAAATGGAACCATACCCTATCATACTCACCAAAGGCTGAAACTGAAACCACTTTTTTCAAAATATTTTTTGGAACACAACATCGTGCATAAAAAAGCGAACCGCCGAGGCTATGCCCCAGCGGTTCTGCGTATTTACCATTCGTTGTCCCAAAGAGATTTGCCACCAAAGGAGTTTTGCTCCTTGACATTGACCTCGATTTCTTTGCCCTTGGTTTCACCTCCGTCACCAATGCCAAGGTTGTTGGATAAATCGAGTAGCATCTCCTCTGCACCGAGTTCCACGGCTCTGAGGTTGGGTATAATATATTTTCTTTTCATTGTTGTCTGTGTTTTAGGATTGTTACTTACTTTGCGAGGAATTTACGGCCGTTCTTGATGTAGATGTGGTTCTTCTGCATACGAGTTACCACACGTCCCTGCATGTCATAGATACGAGCATCGTCATCCAGTCCTCCTACGATCACGTTCTCTACAGCCGTGGCGGGATCCTCGAATCCGATGGTCAGGCCAAGTGCTTTGGCCTCGTTGCCGCTGTTGTCGGTAGCCGTAGTTGTGAAGTAGCCGCGGAAGCCCTTCATAGTGAGGTCTGAGTCCACGTGATAGAACTTATCGCTGCTGATGATGTAGCTATCCATGGGAACGCTCATCTTTGTGTAGTTGCCCTGGAAGGATACAGTGTATGTAGTGCTCTTGTCATCGTTCTGGCAGGTTGGTGCCACAGCTGTGGGCTCAGCGATGTTAACAGATGTGTTGTGAACCACAATCTCGGGTATAGCCTCGCTGACGCGAATCAGATAGGGCTTACCGCACTCGATGGTTGCTGCGTCGGTGAAAGTGAGGTAGAGGTTCTCGCCGTTCTTCAAGCTGATGTTATCCAGCTGCTTAAACTGGGCACCAGCGCCAAAGTTATCTTCAATCTGCTCTTCACTCATGTCGAAGGGAACGCAGAAGCTGTTCCAAGTGTCAGCCTTGAGTGCACGGGTTACGGTCACACGGTTATAACTCTTGTTCTCGCCGGTAATGGCGGTGTTTGCCTCGTCGAATGCCAACAGAGTGAACTCGGGGTTAGAGTTGTAGGTGATAGAGGTCGCAGGACCTTCAACGTAGATGCGCATGGCGAAAACAGACGCGTCACGAGGACCATTACTGTCGTCAAAATTTATAGCTCCCCATTGTGTATTTCCGCTTGTATTAGTACCAACCGTTAATGCAGAATTTGTTAAAGTAGTTTCATTCTTTTCAACTTTATTAGTAATTACCCAACAATCTTCAACGCTTGATTCCGAAATAATCCATGTTGTGTAGGTTCTTGTGCTACCTTTTGCTCCAATGTATGTCATGTTTGCTCCTGCGCCAGGAACACCATTTGTTGCCATGGTTTTTGGAGTAGATTGATTGTCTATAAATGTGTATTCATTATCGCTTTTTGTTAACGTCCAAATTTTCTTAGGATCAGACATAGATATGGTGTTCGCATCTGTGTACTGATTATCATCGCCAGCAGACAACGTTAAAGCCTTGTCTGTTGCATTACTTACAACAACCACCTTCTTCCCGTCGGTCAGTTTGCTGATGTCGGTCACGCGGTTGAATGCGGTCTCACCGCTCTCGGTCCCCTGCTTGTACACCGCATAGAGTTTTGTGGATTCTGTAGGCTTGTATGTATCTCCTGCCTTATAAAGTTCGGGAGCAGTATTTGTCTCGGCCGTTGCCTCTGCTGCCCAACCAGCGAATTGCCAAAGGGCGTTTTCACAAGTTGCTTCAGGCAGTACCACACCGCTCTGGAATGCCGTTTCGGTAAGGAGCTTGGGCTTAACATAACCAGCTTGTGCATCAAAGTGAACAGTATAACGCTTCTGCTCGAGAATGCTGCAACGAACGGTAAGCTCGGTGAAGCCTTCTGTGGGAATCTGGGTGGTAAATGTAGCGGGGTTAGAACTCATATAACGTTCCTTGTCGCCACCAAAGTCAATGTAGAAGCGGCTGAAGTAGTATCCCTCAGGTACGGTGCTCTCATCGCACTCGCAAGTCAAATTGGTGCCATAAAGAATCTGAGCACCCTCGCTCAATACTTGGTCACCAGCCTTGACGGTGTACACAGTCCCATCCGTGGTGGGGGTGATGTGAAGAGTATAGCGAGGCAAAGCGGTGACGGTGATTGCCTGAGTTGTTTCCTTGCCGTCGTAAGAAATTGTCACGCTGGTCTGGTCGGCTGCAAGGCCAGTTCCATCGATTACGTTGTAATCCTCGATTGGCTCCTCAATAATGTTGGGAGCCGTTGTACCCCATGTTGCAGTTACTACCATGTCCGTCTTGTCGAAGTCCTGACCTTCGGTGTAGCTAGTGTTGGTGGGAGCGGTGGTAATAGCAATGTTCTCGAGGGCCACCACATTGATGGCTACGTCTGCCGTCTTAGTTACCTCACCCTCTGTGTACGAGATGGTGATTGTGTTGTCTTCGGCAGTGAGTGCTTCTGTCTTACTTACGGTATAACCTGTGCTGATTGTCTTGCTGTCGTTTTCCTCTGCATCATAATATGCCGTAACCGTCATACCATCGGTCGAGAATGTCTCACCAACCTTGTAGAGTGTCTTGGCACCTGTTACGTTGATGTGGTCGAGTGTCTTGGCCTCGCCGGTTTTGATTACAGAGACTTCATCAAGGAAGAAGCGGCTGTTGGATGTGCTGTTCCCTTCAAATGTTATCTTTTGATCAAATTGTGTGTTATTCTCAAGTGTTACCTCGTAGGTTGTCCATTCACCTTTTTTCAAAGTGACTGTTGCCGGGGAAATTGTTCCTTGATTGACTGACAGTTTGAGAGTTGTTTTTTCGCTTGAGCCATCCCATGCGGCTGCCTTGAAGGTGAGTTTGGCAGTGCCTCTGTAAGCAAGATCTGGGGTAATAGCTTTGCCTAAATCAGATCCTGTTCCGAATCTTGCACATTGATTAGCACCATAAGCTTTAGTAAATATCCAGCCTGTGTTATCGATTTTGGGTGTGGAGCCAGTATTGATGCCACTCCATAGATTGTCATTGCCACCAGTGCCGGTGTTAGTATCGAATGACTCGTAGAAGATTTCATTGGCAGGGCGCGCTGAAACTGCCACATTAATAGTCTTGCTAATAGCATTGTAAAAAGAAGTTGCATCGCCAGTTACAGTAAGGGTTGTGGAACCTTCTGCAACACCGGTAACAGTTATTACTTTACCGCTGATAGTAGCTATTGCTACACCAGAATTCTCAGATGACACAGAAAGAGTTCCGTCATAGTTGGTGGTAATTGCCACAGTGGCTGTCCTACGTGCCATTACAGAAACATTTTCTGGAGACACTGACCATGAGGCATCAATGGGAGTAGTAGGAGTTGAGCCACCACCTGAAGTCGTATATTTTAAGGATAAATTATAGTAGCGAACATTGTATCCATCCTCTTTTGTGTGCGTTATTTTTATTCCATATGCAGTTGTAATGCCTGTAAGATTCATTTCTTTTGTATAGACATCACCCGCTGCGGTTGTAATATAACTTGTAATTTCTATAGCATTGCCGATAACATCGCCACGTTGATCAACAAACTGCGCATATACAGCATTAGCAAGTTGTTTCTTTGCAGTACCACCACCTAATTTTACTTCTATAGTAACCTTATTTGGAGTAGAAGTAAACATAGGAGTAGTTTTATTGTAACCTGTCAGAGAGACGTTTGTTGAATTATCCTGGTAATAACCATCTTTTGCCGATGCGCCCAAACTAGTAGTAGTATAGCCACTGGTAATAGTGTTGGTATTACCCATACTTGACCAATTGAAGGCTGTCACCTCCTCCGCCCTGCTCGTCCCTGCTCCCACGAGCAGTAGACATAGCATGAGCCATGTTTTTAATAATTTTTGTTTCATAATAATTTGTTTTAATTAATAAAATATATTGTTTCGATATGTTTCTGTAGGATGACGATGCACTACGATGAGTGGTTATCGACATTATACGGTGTCCTTCCACCAGTCGTCTTCTTTCCTCGCTATCGTGCGTACCAGTTCGTTCATGACCATGCACATCTCGCGAGTGATGTCGGGGACTGCCTCCATCTCTGGTTTGCCGCTGGCATCAAGGATGGGGTTGCCTTGTTCGTCCTTCACGGGTTGCAACTCGCGGCGGCGGTATTCGTATTCCCAGGGCGAGACCTCCAGCCTGCGGCCTTCTGCCACGGCATAGAACGCCTTGCCAGTGGGTTTGTAGCGGTCGCTGAAACCATTGTCCATGACCTCTATGACCGGGAGCAGTTCCTGTTGCAGCAGTTTCACGATGGTACGTTCCTTAGGGCTGACACAAGCGGTAACGATAACGCCGCCTTGTTCTCTTGCTGCCTTCAGCACCTGTTCTTTCTGCTGCTCGAAGAGATGGGCGTCGGCACGATGGCAGATGAGCGGGAAGAGTGGACGGTTCAGCAACTCATGATTGCCCACAAGGTCGAGAACGGGACGATCGTCCTGGAAATGGAGCGTAGCGCTCACCCTTCCTCGGTTGTTGCTGATGCCTTTGACGGTCATCTGTTGCCATGCCTCCTCCTGCTTGCTGCGGTTGGCAGCGATGAAGCGGTCAGCACAAAGGCCCTGCATGATGCGCTCGGGCGTCCAGTTGGTGCTCTTCTTGTTGCGATGGATGCGGAAGCAATCGGGCTTGTCACGCTTTATCAGGCGCTTGCGTGGGTTGTTGCGGATATACTGCCGCTTGATCTCTATCTCCTCATCATCTATCGCCTCCACATCGTTGTAGCCATGGACGAGGAGCGAGGGGCCACGGAAAGAGTGCGTATGGTCGCGGTCCTGCCACTGCGCCCGCAGCGCTTTCTCCAGCTCCTTGGTGGACGTTTGGTCGGGGGTACCGCTATTTAGACGCTTAAGCGCTTCGTCTATTTGCTGCCGCATTTCTCGCCATGGTATGCCCAGCATGTCCCAATAGGCATGGGTACAGCCAATCATCAAGCCGTTGATTATGCGCCCAAGATGCGCATTGTTAGTAGGCAGAAGATGCATCAGTGCATGGATATGCTCAGGCATCACCTGCATCTCTTCGCATATACATTCGGGATAATATCTTCCTATTCCTCGCCATTCTGCCTCTACCTTCTCCCCCAGTTCCGTCAGTACGCAGCGAGGTGCATTCGCACTGTCATCGGGTGCATCGGCATCGCCTGCTATGTAGCCCAATACGGGGGATTCGCCATGCACGTTGAGCGTCACATGAAACCACCCCTCAATGTAGTCATTGAGCGGATTACGCTTCAAGGCATCAGGCGTTTCCTGCTGCTTCTTGCGTATCTTGGCTATTTGCTCAGGGGTAAGTGGCATGGTGTATGTTCTTGGTATGTATATCGTTAATCTTTACTCCACTACTTTGATCATGTAGCTGGCAGTGCCTTGCTTGTAGGTGGCTGTCTCTGCCTGGGTAACCGTGATGATGGTGGTACCCACGGCTTTGATGGTCACGTGGCCTTTGTCGTCCACATCGGCAACATCGGTGTTGCTGCTGGCCCATGTCTGTGCTCCATCGCTGTTGGTGTTGAAGGCTGGTGCGGTGAAGGGTTGCCCCAACTTGGCGATGTGGGGGAAGTAGAGGGCGGTGGTGCCTGGTTCTACTGGGACAACAGGATCATCATCTGCATCGTCGTCACCACCGTCACCGGGTTCGGGATCGGGAGTCACTTCGGGCTGTGGGTTGGAGTTGTAGGTGGTACTGCCACCTATTTTATAAATATAAAGCGCACCGGCATATTGTGCTAAAGTGGCAGATGTCGCAACCTGATTTACGAAGTTGTTATTAGCATACGCTGCAAACTTAGAACCACTCCAACCCATATAGCGGCCAGAGGTGTTGGCTCTCTGCATCTTGAACAGGTTGTTTCCAAGTGAGGTGAATACCCAATCAGTAGCAGTTGCACTGGCAGCATTGATGGTTGTGTTGTCGCCGCTATTGTAGAGATACTTGCTGTTGCACTTGAATGAGAAACCATTTGTTGCAGTTGCAGCCGTCCAGATGATAGAGGAAGCGAACTCGTCAGACTCAGTAAATGAAACGAAGTTGTTGCTTGCATCCTGCTGAACGGCGTATGATGTGGTGCCATCCGAGATTACGAATACATATTGGTCGCCATCGGTAATCTCATCTACGGAAGAGATCTTGCCATTACCGCCTGTGCTCTTTTTGTATACGGCATAGAGCGTAACGTCAGCAGCGGGGGTATAGTCAGCACCTGCAGCAAGGAGAGAAGGCTTGGCTAATGTCTCAGTAGCACTTGTTGTAGCCCAACCTGCGAATGACCATCCGTCGAGGCTGATGGTTGCAGTGGGAAGGGTAGTCTTCTGCTGCTGGTCAGTCTGTGTCCAGCTGGTAGTAGCGCATGTTCCAGCACCTGCATCGAAGGTGACGGTGTAGTGGGTGTTGACGGGATAACTGTTGCAAATGAAGTCCTCGTTGTAGTAAACAGCATACAGGGTGACATCGCTCTCTGGAGTGTATGGTTTACTAGAACCAAAATCAATCAATTCCACATCATCCAAAGGTGTATTGCTGTCAATTTTAGTAAGCGACCATCCTGTACCTTCCCATCCAACAACGGTGGTGGTTGGCTCTGGCAGCGACCACGACTGCTTGTAAGTGGTTTGCGTCCATGAAGTTTGGCTGACGCTACCGCCACATGCATCGAGGGTCACGGTGTAGCGAGAACCATCATCGTGCATACCACCCAAGACATCGAAGGAGATTAAGCCATTGCTTTCGGCAATATCGGTGATGGGTACACCAAGCTTCTTCGTGCCATCGCTGTTGTTGGTCCAAAGGGCACCACCACAAGAGGCATGTGTGTCATCGGTAAACGATGTAGCACCTGCAGGGAAGAAGGCATTCTGCATATTTGTTGACGATGTTCCATATGTACTGTTGGCGGGAACGTAGACGAAATGCTCGTTGCCTGCAGTGGCATTGATGGTATTGTTTGTCCAGTAACTGCTTACATAGTTGCAGTGGGTGATGAAGAGACCATGACCAGCCGTATAGGTGCTGCTGTACTTGAACCAACGATTGCTCTGACGGTTCTCCAACAGGAAGTACTCGTTGTTGTTCCTCTTGTTGTAGATGACGTAGGTATCGGGATTTGCATCGTTCAAAGGCTTCATACCCGTAATGGTGGCAGCCTCGCTGAGTTCGGTAGGTGTCACCCATCCGAACTGCCAACGCTCGTAGGCCGTGTAGCCACAAGGCACAGCGTTGTTCGAACCATTGTATGAACCTGCTGCCATCACATCGAAGTACGACATGTCGTTGGCTGTGCCATCGGTGGAATAGTTGGTGTCGTAGAAGTCGGGCAAACCGAGACAGTGGCTGAACTCGTGGCAGAAAGTACCGATACCATCGCGGGTGCTGCCAGTCTTACCTTTCAACTCCGAAAGGCAGGCGTAACTGTTGATGGTCTTATTATCATACGTAGTGCCCGACAAAGTACCAATACCCGATAATTCCCACTGGTGGGGCCAGATGGTGTTAGCAGGAGCACCCTGCGACTCTGCATAACCAGCATAGATGACAACCACCTGGTCAACCTTGCCATCGTTGTCCCAATCGTATTTCGTGAAATCAATATCGTATGAAGTATTCGCTTTTTGTACTGCTTCCTTCACCATCTGACGTGGACGAACATCATCACCATTAGCATCATTGGCACCATAATACTCCATGGTGTTACTCAATGTGATGGGGCCATAGACATCAAACGAGAGGTTGAGAGCGCCATAACTCTGGTCGTAGAAATAGTCGTGTACCGAACCGATGTGGCTATTAGCACTGTAGTTCTGCTGATTGAACTGGTTGTCGAAGTCTGACTGAGAACCCGTGAAAGTCTTATCACTGAATGCCACGAGCAGCACAAGCACGCTCTTGTTGCCCGACAGGTTCTTGTCAATCGTACCTATCTTGCGCATGCCTTCCCTTGCCTGCTGCTTTGCCAAAGGCAGACGAGCCACACGCTGGCGGTTGACATTGGCTCTGCGTACCGCTGCCTGCTCTGCCTTGGCTGATAACTCGGCACTTGATATCACCACAAAATCACCGTCAGCACCCTTGCGCATAGCTTGGCCTGTAGCTACATTAAGGTAGTAGTGCATGTGCTCGTCACCGACCAGTCGGAGGGTGAGCACAGTGCCGTCCTTCTGGGTATGTGTTAGTGTGACATTGGCTGCAGGAATGGCGTACGCGACAATTACGCACACAAGCATGGCCAAGAAAATAGAAAACTTCTTTGACATACTAAAACCAAAATTCTGTATTTAAATAACCTTCTGATTCAGAATGGGGAATATAGTATTCCTAAATTCTGCGGCAAAATTAAGGCTTTTTAAGAAAATATCCAAAATTATTTAGTGAATAAGAAAGAAAAATTACACTTTGACATAGGATTTTAATAAGTTAGTTGGGAATCTGCGCGATAAATACTCTTTTCACTACTTTTTAAGACACAATAAAAGGGATGCCGATTGGCATCCCTTTTATTGTGTCTTGCTCCCGAATTACTTGCGGGTGCGAGCGTAGCGGCTCATGAACTTGTCTACGCGACCAGCGGTGTCGACCAACTTGCTCTTACCAGTGTAGAAGGGGTGAGAGGTGCTTGAGATTTCAAGCTTGATCAGGGGATAAGTCTCGCCCTCGAACTCAATGGTGTCATTGGTCTTTGCGGTTGAGCGGCTCAGGAACATGTCGCCGTTGCTCATGTCCTTGAAGACAACGGGACGGTAATTCTCGGGATGAAGTCCTTGTTTCATTTTCTTTGAGGTTTTGTGCCCCCGAATTTCCATTTGTGGAAGCTGATAAGGGGCTGGTTAATGAATTTCGGCTGCAAAGGTAGTGCTTTTTCTCATTTCTGCCAAATGTTTTCGCAGAAAATCGCAGAAACTCTTGCTTTTATCCTTTAATTGAAGCGTTTTTTCTTGCCATTTGCGATAAATACAGCATAATTAACTCTTGTTTATAAGCCGGACCAAGAGTTGATGTCAAATGTAGCTTCTATGTGGTTCTCGATGTTGTCGCTCAGGTTGCAGAAGAAGTCAATGCCCGTTTTGCGCTCAAGGTCATCAATACTGCACGCAGCTTCGCGGCGTAGCTGTCGGAGGAATGCGTCGCTGTCGTTGCGGTAGTCCTTGTGTTCCAGCCAGAAGCCGATGGCTTTTGCATTGCCCGATTGACTTACGAAGAGACATGCAATCCAGAAGTAGTTGGGCACAGCCATCTGCACCTTGTCACCCAGTGTGTTGTTGACACTGATGAACTTCTTGTTGCTCGGATCTATCGTGCCGCCCTTTACCACGTAGAGCGTTCCCCCGTAGTATTCCGACTTGTTGTTGGTAACGTTTCTGCCCCAGTTGTCTCGCACCTTGTCCTCGATTTCGCCCCAATAGATACTGTTGAAATTACCATTCATTGGTGACATGTTCGACATGTAGAACGTCTGCTCGTTTGCCTCGCGGCTGTAATAGCGTTCCGCAGAACCAACAATGTGCCCACGGTTATAGCCAGAGAAAGCCTGGATGCTCACCTGGTATTGTTTCTTGTTATTATAAAATGGTTCGGGCGCCCATGCGTCTGTACGCGAAGAATAATTCTTCTGTGCCGTACGCGTGTCGTAGGTGTAGGCCACCCATCGAGCTTGCAGGTTTTCCTTGTCATACTCCATGGCATAGTTCACTGTGCCGTCGCTGGTGCTGTGGCAGATGTAGTCGTAGCGTGAGTTGAGGTGTGGCATTTCCAATCGCTCCACCGTCTTGTCGGTTCCTATGAGATTCTTGTTGATGTTATCAGATGAGGAGCCGGGAGGCATGACTGGGTCGTCATCGCCACAGGCTACGAAGGTGAGAGGGAGGGTGATGGTGAGTAGGATAAAGAGTTTCTTCATAAAATACGTAGTTGCAATTTTGTTGCAAAGTTAATAATTAAAAGGAAAATATACAAATTTTATGTCGCATAACATCTGCGTTGATGTCTATATATAAGAGAAGGCCTCCGAAGTGGGAGGCCTTCCTATAAGGATTAGCGTAGCTGCTGATTATTTTTTCGTCAACGTAGCATCATCGATTAATGCGGGCTTGCCGTCAGAGTAATCAGACTTCTTGGGATTCATGATAACGAGGCAAATGGTGCTCTTGGCATTGAGGGTAAACTCATAGGTTACGAGTGTCCACTCGTCATTGTTCAGTGTAGCATAATCGCCATACATATAGCTGCCCACCTTGCCGTCGGTTACAGGAACGTATCCGGGACGTACCTGTGATTTACCTGCCTCCTTGGCCTTGGCATAGAACGAGAAGGTGTAAGTGCCAGCCTCGAGGGTAATCTCCTGAGAAGCCAAACGCTTGTTGCTGGTTTCGTTGCCTTCTACCTCTACTGCGTATTTGCCACCATGAGCGGTGGTAGACTGGCTTAACTTAGCGTTGCTTGCGGTAGAAGCACTCTTCCAACCTGTGGGCTCGGTGCTGCTGACCCATGACTCGAAGTCGCCGTTCTCCAGAGTAGAGGCACCAGTGTTGTCACCGCCAGTGTTACCACCGTCGTCGGGTGTGGTGTTGCCACCGTCGCCCTTCTTTACGCTGATGAATTGGGCGTCAGCAATCTCAGCTGTGCCGTTGTAGTCCTTGTATTTACCTTTGAGGGTAACCTCGTCACCTTCTGTGATGTTTAAGCTTGCGAAGTTCTTGTTTTTGCCCTCCAAGTCGAGCAGACCATAGATGTATACAGAACCGGTTTCGTCAACGAGGTCAAAGTTGCCATATGTGGTGTTCTTGATATTCTTTACTGTACCTGTGAGCTCGTATGTGGTATTGGGGTCTGCCAGCTCAAGGAACTTGGCAATAGTGATGTGCTGTGCATCGCCTTCGTTACCACCGGTATTGCCACCTTCCTCGCTCTTGCCGTTGATAGAAACCACGTATGCCTGACCCTTGCCAACGGTCTCGGGTATGTTGCCCTTGTAGTTGACCACCTTACCGTAGATGACTACCTCATCGCCTACCTTGATTTGGTCAACTGCGGTAAACTTGACGTTTCCGGGAGCATAAACCTGGAATGCGGTGAAGGTAGTAGAGTTGCCCTCATCCACGATGGTGAAGGTCATGTTGCCATACTGCGAGATGGTGGCTTCGGTGGTGGTGTTGCTTGCAACCTTACCCTTCACATATACAGCCTTGTCTGATTCCTTGTCAGCACCCAGTGTGTTGATGTATGCGATGACACCTGCCACGTTGTAGGGATCCTCAAGTGTACCGGTACCCTCGGGAGTTCCGGGAGTCTCTACACCTTCAGGGTCCTTACCATATTCCTTGCCGTCAATGCTAGCCCATGAAGTTGCCTTCAAGCCTGGCACGCCAAAGTAGGTCTCGATAGAACCATACAGGATGACTTCCTTCTTGAGGTAGTCAGGATGTGCCGAGAGCTCAAGTGCTGAGCGGATATCACCTGCAGGCAATTGTACGGGGAATGTGTTGCTGGCATTAGTCTCATTGGGGTCATCTGCAATAAGAATCTCAGTCTCTGCAGCAGCAGGAACCTCGAACTTTGCACCCTCTTCCAGCTTCTGACCATCGATATAGCCGACGATGTAACCCTTCACATAACCAGTACCGGTTGCTGCTTTGGCTTCTGCTACTGTGTAGGGTGCTTCTTTGCTGCTATCGCCACCAGGTGCCGGACCGTCAGTGTTGTCTGCTTCACCCTCTTGGATAAGGAAATTCATAAGTTCCCAAGTGGTAGAAGAACTTGCGGGAGCACTGAAGTGGAAGGCAACGTAGATGCTGTCCTTGTTTGTGTAAGCCTCGGGAATCTGAATGTCCCCGCTGCTGTACAAAGTCCAGTCGCTGTAAGGGCTTGCCGTACCGACCCAGTTCAGCTCCTCCCACTGCTCAGGCTTGAACTCCTTGCCGTCGTAGTTCTTTGAAATCAGAATCTTGTGTCTACTTTGCCAGTCGCTAACATTGTTGGTGTACTTGATGGTGTAGTCGAATGAGAACTTGGCTTTTCCGCTCTCGCTTTTGGTGTTGAGGGCGGGGGAGATGAGGTAACCCTCTACCTCTTTGTTGGTCTTTGAACCAGCGCCGTCCCAGTCCTGATAGCCAGTGGCCTGCGTGTAACTGCTACCTTGGCTCCAGGGCTCGTTCTCTGACAGTTTGTTTGTTGTCCATCCTGTGCTAAGGCTGGCGCTCTTATAGGGCATTACTTTTCCGAATGAAATTTCACCTCCCTGATTGATGTCATAGGGAGCGGGTACATCAGAGCATGATGTGGTGATGCCGATGACGGCTACTGCAGAAAGCAGTAAGTTAAATATCTTTTTCATGATTGTATTATTTTCTCAATTTTCAATTTTCAACCTTCAATTTTCAATCTTCAATCTTCAATCTTCAACCTTCATTTTCCCAACTCGATGATGTCGTCGAGCGAACGGATAGAGAGCTGGGGAGAAGAAGAGTACTTGCCTAGCAGACCGTAAATGGTCTTCTTGCCAGCCTTGATGGTGTCACCCGCAAAGGTGGCACTTGTTGAGGTATAGAGCAGCTGCTTCACGACAGTACTACCAATCTTAATGTCGTGGTACTCTGAGTATGTGTCGCCACCGACTTCCCAGTGTGCGTAGGGCCAGCCGGCATCGGCAATCTCTGCATTTTTCAGCACTACCAACATGGGTGAGAGCTTGTTCAATGTGTTGGGATTGTTGATTTCCTCGCCTGTCGTCTCGCGTGCCACCACCAGTTCAGGATGTGGTGTGCCAATGAGTTCGATGTTGGTGGAGAGGTAGGGGAGTGTCATGGGACCCAGACGGATGGCGCCGTTTGTGTTGACGTAGGGCAGTCCGATACGAGGTGATGCTCCGTAGCCACCCACATAGAGGTTTTTGAGGTTGACACGTACCTGCTGACCAACGGGGAAGATGGTGTAGAGACAGCCGAGGCCCTTGACGCCTACGGCGATGCCGCCCTCGTCAGTGTTGATGCTGCCATCGGCATTGAGGCCCTGCAGGTAGATAAACTGGTAGATGTTGCCCGAAATGTCGTTGGCAACTACGATGCCGTCGAACACCTCGTCCGTTGTGAACTTCTGGCTGTTGTTGTTGCTGATGACACTGCTGTAGTTTGACCTGATCTTTGAAATCGTTGTCGTGGGAGCAGGTAGTCCCTTCGCCGTGAATTGGTTTACGGGAACGACCTCTGCGTCCTTGTCGTTCATGCAGGATGTGAATGCTACCATCGCTGCACATATCATAAAGAGTATCTTTTTCATATTCTTCATCTTTTTATTCATGCCCTTGTCAGAATCTTAGGCCGATGTTCAAGAATGCATTGATAGCATTGGCATAGTAGTAGAAATTGTTCTTAGAGAACTGGTAGTCATAGGCGCGGTCGGCACGGTTCTGCTCGTAGCCACCGGTACGCAAGTTGCGGTTGTTGTTGATGTTCTGTATTTGCAAGTTGATGTTCAGGCGCTTGCCGCCTCTCAGGTTGATGCTCTTGCCGATGCTGGCATCCAGCATGAAACCACCCTTGAACTTCTCCTGCTCGGGACCATAGGTGCTCAGCACGTCACCTGTGGTGGCGTCGTACACGTAGGCCGCACTACCCTTGATACTTGCCTGCTTGGCATAGTCCCATGCCGTGGTGATGGCACCCGTATTCACGTTGATGTCCTGAATGTTGCTGGCGTATGCCACGACACCGGCTTCCGTAGCATTGCTCAGACGGCGATAGGCCGATGCGTCCACGTAGACACGGTCGTAGTAGTTCAAGTTTACGTCGAAATACCAGTTGTTGATGTTGTAGCTCAAACCCACGCTGGCAGCGGTGAGGGGCGTACTGCCCACCTTTACACCGTTCATGAAAACCTGTAGGGGGCGGGGATCACCCGTGACCTCGTTCTTCCAGTTGTTGATGCTGGCCACTGTGGATGCGTCCGAACCCTCGTATGCCAACTGAGCCAAGGGGTTGTTGACGTACTTGGCGTCGCTAATGGTTCCCAACAGGTTCAGCTTCAGGTTGCGTGCCAACTTCACGGTAATGGCAGCCTCAACACCCTTGAATTCCTTCTGCAATCCAGTCATTGACAAGTAGGTGAGGTAGCTTGCGTCGTCGTTGTAGAAGGCCGTCTGCTGTGTCACGTCGTTAAAGCGGGTGTAGAAGGCGCTGACCTTACCGCTGACGGGACCGAAGTACCACTGATAGCCAGCTTCGACATTCCAATACCACTCGTTTTTCAGGTTGTTGACGAAGTTGTTCTGGATGCGGGGAGCCACGAAAGAGTTATAAGCCAAGGGGGCCTGGCTCTCGATAGCACCACCCACATAGAGGTGGCTGGTGGCAATCTTGTAGTCAAGCATTATCTTGCCGCCCCCACCCAGGAAGCGGGCATAGCCGCTCGTGCCTTTTGAGTAGTTGGCCGCACGACCGTTGCGCATTAAGCCATAGCGTTCCATCCAAGTACCCTCGATGTCAGCACCTGCGTTCGCTGTGAAGTTGCCAGCCTTCCATGTCGTAGTACCGAATGCCTTCAGTTTGTCTACGTGAATCAGGTAGTTGTAACCAAAGATGTCGCCAACCTTGATGCTGCGGTTGGGATGGTCCATGTCGTTCTGATACTCACTGCTACCACTGCCGTATTTGTTGAGCGAGTAGTTGTCCACGTCGATGAATGTGTTGGCACCCAGCAGGTCTGCCATCGTCTTGTAGTGATGACCACGTGTGCTGTTGAAGTTTACACCTAACGTGTAGGCTCCATGGCGGTTGAACTGTCCGTCCAGGATGCTGCTGAAGTTGAACGTAGTCTGATCGTTGTGACGCTTCTCCTGATAGTACAAGGCCGACTTGCCAGTGACATTGTTGGCCTCGTTTTGTGCATACATCAGATCCCAATTAACTTGACGATGGGCCTTGTCGCTTGTCCAATAGTCATACAACGACTGCCACTGTTGCATGATGGCGGGATTTTCAGCAAGCCATTCGGGATTGTTGAAGTCGGGGTTGTATACGTTGAACACGCTTGATGGCAGGTTTTTGTAGTAGTTGGGGCTGGGGTTGTAGGCGTTGTTGTAGCTCAGTGCCGTCGATCCGTAGTTCACGAAGGTGATGGCTGCCGTCGTGGTCAACTTTGTCATGTCGTTGATCTGCCAGTCCCATGTTGACAGTACGGAAGGTGAAAACTCAGTCACTACGCGTGAGTTGCGGCGCTCACCATTCTGGTAACCCCAATAGGGATTGTAGTAGTGGCTGTTGGCCAACCAATACGCCTCCTCGGTGGCAGCACCTTGTTGTCCACGCTCGGTGGGGGCCCCCCATGTTACGAGGCTGATGTGGTGACGGTCGTTGATGTACTTCTCTGCTCCCAGCATGTAGCTCAGTGAGTTGTAGAACGTACCCTCAATGATACCGCGGTTTGCCCAACGGTAGGCCAGGCTTCCCATGAACGCCCATCCGTTTGACAAGAGGCCTGAAGCATAAGTGTAAGTGCCGCGAAGCACGTAGTTGCGGTTGGTGCCGGCAATCGACACCTTGTGGCCTGCTGCGTAGTGGCTTGCGCGTAAGTCAATGTTAGTGGCACCACCCAGGGGTGTATAGCCGAAGCTGCTCTGGTCCAGGAAGTTGATACCCTCCTTGTTGCGTGTGGCGTCGTTCAAACCTCCCGTGATGCCTGAGAAGCTGAACCTTCCATTCTCTACGTTGTTGAACTTTGCACCGTTGATGTAGTTGCCTACGTACTGGTTGTCGAGTGCTCTGTACTTGAAGCGCATCGCACTCCATTGGAATCCGATCTCGCTTGTGTACGGGTCTTTCGTGCTTGATACCAGCGTGACGGTGTTGGCTGCCTCCGCGTCCTCATCCAACTGTCCCTCTGTCAGCGAGAAGTCGAAGTCGTCGTCTTGACTGAGGGTGTCGGTGCGCTCGGCTGTCTGTGCCCATGCCCCTGTGCCTACGCACAACAGTATGGTCAAAAGCTTTACACCTTTTTTCATGATAGTTGTTTTTTTGTTGAAATTAATGTGCAAATTTACTAAAAAGTATTGAGAAATGTCTTTGAATTGGTGAAAAATTACGCTTGCGCGCATATTCTTTATAAAAAATAAAGTAAAACGGTTGCCTAAACCGAATTAATATCGTACTTTTGCAGAGTAAATACGTAAACGCATATCCGTATGTTGAAGAAAACCTTATCTGTCATCGTCTCATTGGTGGTCATCCTGGTCTTGGCTTCCGCCAATCTGAACACGCAGAATGCTCCTGCTTTGGGCAAAGTGGATACCATCTATTGCGGCATCGCTTTCTATAACCAGGAGAACCTTTTTGACACTATCCACGATGACGGCAAGAACGACTACGACTTTCTGCCCGATGGCTCTTATCAGTGGAATACCTTGAAGTACACCCACAAAGTGCACAACATGGCACGCGTGCTCTCGCAGCTTTGTACAGAGAGAGTGCGTGGCGGAGCTGCCTTCATTGGTCTTAGCGAGGTGGAGAACAGTCGAGTGCTAGATGATCTTATTGCCGATCCCGCCATCGCTGCCAAGGGTTTGAAATACATCCATTACGAGGGATTAGACAAGCGTGGCATCGATGTGGCTTGTCTCTACAATCCCCGTATGTTTAAGCCCTCCAATAGCGAACTGATTCCTGCTCGTGGCTACGAGGAGTTTTCGGGAGGCCACATCACGCGTGGTATCTTGCATGTTGAGGGAAACCTTCTGGGCGAGCGCTTCCACTTCCTCGTTAACCATTGGCCCAGTCGTGGCGCGGGTAGCGAGTCGCGTGAGTTCATGGGGCGCTTGGCACGTGAGATCGTCGACTCCATCCGTGCTAAGGATTCCGATGCGCGTATTGTGCTGATGGGCGACCTCAACGACGATCCCGATAACGTATCCATCACTCAGGCGCTTGGCGCAAAGAATAATGTGAAGAAAGTACAGCCTGGCGATCTCTATAACCCTTGGTATCAAACCCTTCGCAAGCGTGGGCAGGGTACGTTGCTGTGGGATGGCATGTGGAACCTTTTCGACCAGATCATCATGACGGGTAATCTGCTTGGTAAGGACCGTTCCACCTTTAAGTTCTTCCGCAACGATGTCTTCATGGCCGACTACATGATTACCAAGACCGGCAAGGGCAAGGGAGGACCTCTGCGAACCACCGCCAGTGGCATCTGGCAGGACGGTTTCTCCGACCATTTCCCTACTCAGATTTATCTGGTTAAGGAAAGAGAGAGGAAATGATAGAAGGGCGAAGAGCTCGACGAAGTCAATGTAAGAATGTTCGAATCAAAAGATAATTTTATTATTAATTATTAATTTTCAAAAAAACTATGGTAAGTTACAAAGAACTGGGTTTGGTGAACACCCGTGATATGTTCGCTAAGGCAGTTGCTGGCGGCTATGCTATCCCCGCCTTCAACTTCAACACTATGGAGCAGATGCAGGCTATCGTTATGGCTGCTGTTGAGACCAAGTCTCCCGTTATCATGCAGGTATCTAAGGGTGCTCGCAACTATGCTAACGGTACCATCCTCCGCAACCTCGCTAAGGGTGCTGTAGAGTATGCTAAGGAGCTCGGTTGCGAGAATCCTCAGATCGTTCTGCACCTCGACCACGGTGACAGCTTCGAGCTCTGCAAGGACTGTATCGACAATGGTTTCTCTTCAGTTATGATCGACGGTTCTCACCTTCCCTACGAGGAGAACATCGCTCTGACCAAGAAGGTTGTTGAGTATGCTCACGCACACGACGTAACCGTAGAGGCTGAGCTCGGTGTGCTCGCAGGTGTTGAGGACGAGGTAGTTGCTGCTGAGTCTCACTACACCAAGCCCGAGGAGGTTATCGACTTCACCAGCAAGACTGGTTGCGACTCTCTGGCTATCTCTATTGGTACCAGCCACGGTGCTCACAAGTTCACTCCCGAGCAGTGCACCCTCGTTAACGGCGTACTCGTTCCTCCCCCATTGGCATTTGACATCCTGGCTGAGATCGAGAAGAAGCTTCCCGGTTTCCCCATCGTACTCCACGGTTCTTCTTCAGTACCTCAGGACGAGGTAGCTACCATCAACAAGTTCGGTGGTAAGCTCGACGCAGCTATCGGTATCCCCGAGGAGCAGCTCCGCAAGGCTTCTGAGAGCGCAGTTTGCAAGATCAACATCGACTCAGACTCACGTCTGGCTATGACTGCTGCTATCCGTCAGTACATGGCTGAGAACCCCAGCCACTTCGATCCTCGTCAGTACTTGAAGCCCGCTCGCGAGAACATGAAGAAGATGTACATGCACAAGATCGTTAACGTACTTGGCTCTAACGACAAGCTCTAATCTTGCGCCCATACATTATTTAATATAATGGCTGGCCTCCATCTAAGTGGGGGCCAGTTTTTTTATATATATTTTTTTTCGTAAAAAAAGCTCAAGGGTTCCGATTCGTATAGGCTAAATGGTTGACAATTAGTTTACTATGCCCGTCGAATCCTGTCGAACCCTAAAGAGGGGTTCGACGTGGGGTTCGACGCTCGCATTTTGTTGAGTATTAGTGTTGTAGGTGGTGTTTAGCGGAACCCTTAAACCTTTTTGGCCTTTAAAAACTTTGGCAATGATATACTTTTTGACACAGATTACGCAGATTTCACAGATTTTTATTTTAGCAGAAATAGAATCCGTCAAGTCGTGTCAAATGGAAATAATCTGTGAAATCTGCGTAATCTGTGTCAAAATACCATTCTGTGCCTAATCGTATATTGTTTCCAAAACTTTTTTTGCAAGTTTGCATTCCCCTGGCGGTTGTGGTGCGAATGCCGCTCGGGGTTTTGTTTTTCCGCTATCGGCGGAAAAATCACTCTCCTAGCAGTCTTAGGGGAAAGGTGTGCGGTAAAGTTAACAAAAATGTTACACAGAAAATCTTTGTGCCGTAGTGCTAAAAATAATGACATGGTGTGCCTATTTGCTTATCATTGCCTCAAAAAAGCAGAAAATTGCTTGATTATTTGCTTATTTCCTATTTTATATATAAATTTGCAACAATTGACCATTGTGAATTCCTTGTGGTCCTTTCCACTTGTGGAGATGAGGGTTTATGTTTATAAGTAAAATTAATATAATAATGCGAGTATCTGTGTTTTTGAGAATGAAAACTACAACTTATGTGAAGATGGGCTGCATGGCCGTGGTGACTGCCATGCTGTCGGCATGTGGCTTGGATATGCCGCAGGAGAAGCAAACTTCTTACGAGACTATGGTGGTACAGAAAAGTGACATCACCGTTCCTTTGAAGTATAGTGCCCGTATGAATGGCAAGTCGGATGTGACAATCACCCCTCAAATCAACGGACAGTTGATGAGGAAGTGTATCGACGTGGGCGAGAATGTGAAGGCTGGACAGACGCTTTTCATCATCGACGATCGTCAGGCTCGACTGGATTTGGAAGATGCACAGGCCAATCTGCAGTCAGCATTGGCTCAGGAGAAGAGTGCACAGTTGGAATATGAGAGTAATAAGAACCTTTTTGAGAAGCATATCGTGAGCAGCTACATGCTCAGTACGGCTGAGAATTCGTACAACCAAGCCAAGGCTGCTGTGGCTCAGGCACGTTCGGCAGTGAACCGCGCTCAGGTGACTTTAGGCTACTACACCATCAAGTCGCCTATTAGCGGTATTGTTGGCACAATCCCTGCCAAGGAGGGTATGCAGATTGCACCAGGAATAGAATTGGCTACCATCAGTGCCAACAAAGAGATGAACGCGACCTTTTCAGTGACGGAAGCCGAGATGACAGAGGTGCTGGCCGACCAGAAGGGAAATGACATCAAGGCATACATCGAGAGTTTGCCCGAGGTAACTTTCCTGATGAAGGACGGAACGGAGTATGAACATAAGGGCGTCATCAAGACTGTGACGGGCGTGGTGAACAGCAGCACGGGTACCGTGAGCTGTGATGCAACATTCCCCAATCCCAACGGTCTGCTTGTGCCGGGTGTTCAGGGCACGGTGGTGTTGCCTTATGGCGTGAAAGATGTTATCGTGATTCCCCAGTGCGCCGTGGTTCGCCTGCAAGATAAGTCTATGGTCTACAAGGTGGGTGCTGACAGCTGTGCTGTCGGAGCCATCGTTACAACGGTGGATGCCGGAACGGGCAAGGACTTTGTTGTGACGTCGGGACTCAAGCCTGGCGACAAGATTGTGACCGTAGGTGCCAACAACGTGATAGAGGGACAGAAGGTGCTGTTCCCGGAAGAGACAAAGAAATAAATGCACAATATAGAGCACTAAGATGAAGGGTAACATATTTATCAAAAAGAAGGTAATGGCATGTGCCATTTCCATTGTTATTGCGATGGTGGGATTCATCTCACTCTCCACACTTCCCGTAGAGCAATATCCCGATATCGCACCTCCCATGGTGAGCATCACCACCGACTATACCGGTGCGGATGCCAACACGATTATGACGTCGGTCGTACAGCCCATCGAGGAGGCTGTGAATGGCGTACAGGACATGACCTACATCACCAGTACGGCCACGGCCACGGGTAATGTGTCAATCAATGTCTACTTCAAGCAAGGCACCGATGCCGACATGGCTGCCGTGAATGTGCAGAACCGTGTGTCGAAGGCTATGAGTTTGCTGCCTGCTGAGGTGGCGAAGATCGGTGTGACGGTTGAGAAGCAGCAGAACAGCATTCTGCAGATTGCCTCGCTGAAGAGTACTGACGGCAAGTTTGATGCAGACTTCATTGCCAACTATCTCGACATCAATGTTAAACCAAGGTTGATGCGTATCACTGGTGTGGGTAACATCGCACTCATTGGTAATACATACGCCTTGCGTATCTGGATGAAACCCGACGTGATGGCACAGTATGGCCTTGAACCTAATGACGTGTTCGAAGCCATTGGTGGACAAAGCTTTGTGGCTGCCACAGGTTCGTTGGGAGAGCAGTCGGAGAATGCCTACCAATATGCCATGGAGTACAAGGGTACGTTGAAGAGCGTGGAGGAATTCAATGACATTGTGCTGCGTAGTTCGTCAGGGGGCGGTGTGTTGCATCTCAGCGATGTAGCCACTGTGGAAATCGGTTCTGTCAGCTATAGCTTCTCCTCGAATATCGATGGTACACCAGGTGTGATGTTCATCATCAACCAGGCTGCTGGTGCCAATGCCACAGAGGTGAACGCTCAGATTGAACAGCTCTACAAGGATTTGCAACCCACGTTGCCTGCCGGACTTGAGTTTGAGGTGCTCCAGACATCCAACGACTTCCTCTTCGCTGCCATCCACAATGTGGTGGAGACACTCGTAGTGGCTATCCTGTTGGTTATCCTTGTGGTATATTTCTTCCTGCAGAGCTTCAAGGCAACGATTATCCCTTCTATCAGTATTTGCGTTTCGCTGCTTGGCACGTTCACCATCGTGCAGTTGGCAGGATTCTCCCTCAACATTCTTACACTATTCGCCTTGGTGTTGGCCATCGGTACGGTGGTAGACGATGCCATTGTGGTGGTGGAGGCTGTGATGGGAAAGCTGGAGACAGGCTATAAGAGCCCGCACAAGGCTACGCGCGATGCCATGAGCGAAGTGACTACGGCTGTTATCAGTTGTACGCTGGTGTTCATGGCTGTGTTTATCCCTGTAACGTTCATGCCAGGCACGTCGGGTGCCTTCTTCACACAGTTCGGTATCACCATTGCCTGCTCAGTAGGTCTGTCATGCGTATCGGCCTTGACGCTGTGTCCCGCCTTGTGTGCCATGATGATGAAACCTGCCAAGGAAGGCAAGCAGGGTAAGGGCGTCAACTACTATGTCAAGTTGGCTTACAATGCAAGTTATAACGCTATTCTCAAAAAGTACAGTAAGAGTGTAAGTCGCTTCATCAAGCGTCCTTGGCTCTCTGGTATCATTCTTCTATTGGCCAGTGCTTTACTGTATTTCTTCATGAATGCTATGCCTACAGGTCTTGTGCCTCAGGAGGATCAGGGTGTAATTCTTTGTGAGGTGCGTACACCCGAAGGAACCACCTTGCATGAGAGTGCAGAGATTATCAAGCGTGTGGAGGAGAAGGTGAAGAATATTCCCGAATTGGAGAGTTACGCCGTGATCAATGGCTACGGTATGATATCGAAAGCAGGTAGCAACTATGGTACGCTGATCATCCGTCTGAAGAACTGGGACGACCGTCCTGGCTTCAACCACTATATTGACCTCATCATGGCTCGCTTCTATTTCGACTGCCTAGAGGTCAAGAATGCACAGGTGCTGCCTTTCCAGATGCCCCAGATTCCCGGTTATGGTAGTTCGAACAGCATCGACCTTGTGGTGCAGGATCCCACAGCGGGTGATATGTCCACCTTCAGCCAACTCACAGAGAATTTCTTGGCTAAGTTGGCTGAGCGTCCTGAGATTAGCGATGCTTCATCATCCTATTCCGAGCGCTATCCCAAATACAGCATCGAAGTAGATGCTGTGCAGTGTGACCGTGCAGGTGTGTCGCCCGATGTGGTGCTCAATACGATTGGAGCCTATTGTGGTGGTGCCTACATTGGTAACTTCAACCAGTATGGTAAGGTATACCGTATCATGGCCAATGCGGCTCCCGATTATCGTCTTGATCCCTCATCGCTCAATAACATCTTTATAAAGTTGAACGACGACAAGATGGCTCCCGCCTCACAGTTCGTAACGCTGAAGGAGATTGTGGGATCAGCTTCGCTTAGCCGTTTTAACCTTTTCCAAAGTATTTCGTGCTACGTCAATACGGCTGGCGGCTATTCTGAAGGACAGGCTCATAAGGCCATTGCAGAGGTGTTCAAGGAGATAATGCCCGCAAGCTACACTTTTGAGTACGGAGGCATGTCGCGTGAGTTGGAGGAGAGTTCCAACAGTAACATGACGGGACTCATCTATCTTGTCTGCATTATCCTTATCTACTTGATTCTCGGTTCGCTCTACGATTCCTGGTTTGTACCTTTTGCCGTATTGCTGTCCGTTCCATTTGGATTGATGGGCTCGTTCGGTTTCTCATACGTCGGAAGCCTGATAGGCTTGCCCGGCATGGAGAACAACATCTATCTGCAGACGGGTGTCATCATGCTTATCGGTCTGTTGGCCAAGACGGCCATCCTCATCACGGAGTTTGCTGCCGAACGCCGTAAGCAGGGACTCAGCATCCGCGATGCTGCCTATCAGGCGTGCGAGGAGCGTTTGCGTCCTATCCTGATGACTGTTGCCACGATGATTATTGGTATGATTCCCCTCATCATCGGTGGCGGTGCAGGTGCCAACGGTAATCGTGCCCTTGCGCTCGGTGTGACGGGTGGTATGGCTGTGGGTACGGTCGCACTGCTCTATGTGGTGCCGGCATTCTTCATCGTCTTCCAGACGCTGCATGAGAAGGTGCAAGGAAAAGGAGAAGAAGAGAAGGAAGAGGAAGAAAACGAATAAACGAAGAAAAGAAAATGAAACATACAATAAAGCTAGCCGCAATGGGCATGGCGCTTCTCTGCCTCCACAGTTGCGGACTTTACAAAAAATATGAGAAGACGGCTGAAGTGCCTGCTGAGGTGTTCGGCACGGAAAAGATGATGGCTGATGCTGCTGCGAAGTCATCCCTTGCAGAACTGTCATGGCGTGAGTTGTTCACGGACCCCATGCTGCAACAGCTTATTGAATCGGCTTTAGTCCGCAATACCGATCTCAAGTCTGCTCAATTGGCTATAGAGCAGGCACAGGTGGCGCTCAAGACATCCAAGTTGGCCTATTGGCCTTCGTTGGTTTTTGCTCCCAATGGTGGTTTGTCAAGTTTTGATGGGAGTCCAGTGACAAAGACCTATAGCATCCCCTTGCAGATCGATTGGCAACTCGATGTGTTTGGTTCTCTGACCAACCAAAAGCGCAAGGCTGCAGCGGTGTTGGAGCAGACGAAGAATATGGAAGAGGCCACTCGCGCTAATCTTATAGCGAACGTGGCTCAGTTATACAATAGATTGCAAATCTATGATCGTCAGTTAGATATATTGCTTTCTACAGAAAAGTTATGGGCTGCATCGCTTGAAATGCAGAAAGCCCTGATGGAGTTTGGAAAGGCATATTCGACTGCAGTCAACCAAATGGAGGCTTCCTATCTTAGTGTGAAGACACAAATTGTGGATGTGCAAGCCAATATCCGTTCGGTTGAACTCTCGCTATGCCGTCTGTTGACTGTGGCACCCCAGCATATAGAGCGTAGTAAGTGGGGCAGTTATCAGTTGCCTCAACGCCTGGGAACGGGTGTTCCCGCTCTGTTGCTCACAAACCGTAGCGACGTAAAGGCTGCAGAGCGTGCCATGGAAGCAGCATATTACAACACCAATGCTGCCCGTGCTGCATTCTATCCATCTCTTTCTCTCAGTGGATTGGTAGGGTGGACCAATAATGGGGGTATTGTTGATCCAGGCAAACTACTGTGGAACGCAGTTGCTTCGCTGACGCAGCCTGTCTTTGCCCGTGGTAAACTGCGAGCTAATCTCAAAATCAGCCAACTCACACAGCAGGATGTTGCCAATAAGTACGTGCAGACTGTTATTAATGCAGGTAATGAGGTGAATGAGGCCATGACTCTGTGCCAAGCTTCTGTGGAGAAGGATGCTTTGTACAAACGTCAAGTTATGGTGTTGCAAGATGCATACGAAGGTACTCATGAACTTATGAATAACGGTAAGGCTACGTACATAGAAGTCCTTACAGCCCAAGAGGCTTTACTTCAGGCACAACTCAATGAGGCTATGAATCTTTATGAGGGTTCGCAAGCCATTATTGCTTTCTATGTGGCTCTCGGTGGCGCCACCAAATAAACATGAACAATAAAAACTGCAAATGAGAAAAATTATCATCGCCATTGCCCTGGTTTCTTTGACCAAACTGAATCTGTCGGCCCAGGAAATCGTCGCGGGTGTTGACTCCACTAGTGTTATAGAAAACGATACGGCAGGAATTCTTCATCAGCCAACTTATGACAAGATAGTTTCTGAGAAGAAGGAATCGTGGTTCTCGTCTTGGTGGCAAAGCTTGATAAACGGCAATGTGGACAGAACTTTTGAGAAGCCCATTGATCTCTCTTTTGCTGTGGCACCAGTGTATTCCAAGGAAGCAAGCCTTAGTTTTGGTGGACAGGTGAGTGCACTTTTCCGACTTGATCGCACTGACTCCATCATGCAACCTTCCGACTTTACCCTTATTGGTGGAGGGTCAATTAACGGAACCTACAGTTTCGGTATATCTGGTAATGTACACTTCTCACGGGATAAGCGATTGAGCTACATTGCGGAGTTTCGCAGACAACGACGCGACTTCTGGGGCATCAATTTCAACTCTTGCGACACGAATTCGGTGACTGGTGCCAAGTTTAATCGCATCTATCTCACTGCTGACTATCACCAGCGCTTCAAAGGTAACTGGTTTTGGGGTGTTGCCTTGCGTATCAAGCAGACCTCTGCCGATCTGGACAATCCTGAGTATTTGCTTGGACAAAAGAAGAGTGGTTTCTTTGCTGGTGCAGGTATTAGCGTGCTTTATGACTCGCGCGATTATATTCTCAATCCTAAGCGTGGCATCAGTTTCCTTTATCGCTATGTTTATTATCCCTACCGATTGAGCAATGCGGCCGATAAGGATGTGTCGGTGGCAACCTTGCAGTTCTGTGGCTATCATGGCCTTTGGAAGGGAGCCATTATGGCCTATGAATTTTACGGGGAGTCTAGCTTCTCACGTGGCATTGTGCCTTGGCAATTAAGACAGGAAATATGTTACGATGACCGTCGTATGCGTGGCTATTATTCTGGTAGCTACATTGATGACAACCAGATGTGTTTGCAGGCTGAGTTGCGCCAAACTATCTACAAGCGATTAGGTGCTGTGGCCTGGGGGGGTGTTGGAACATTGTTCCATAATCTCTCCGAGATACGAGGACGCCAAATCCTTCCCAACTACGGTGTTGGTTTGCGCTTTGAGATTAAGCGCAATACCAATTTGCGAATGGATGTCGGATTTGGACGCAATACCTCCAGCGTTATCTTCAATTACGCTGAGGCTTTCTGAAATTACTGCTCAAGTTTCTCTATGCCACCCGTCTCGGGGAAGAATGAGACGCGTGTGGTGGCACCTTTGTTGAAGAGTGTTTCGGAGAGTACTTCCGTGGTGCCGAATTGTGCCATGGGACACTCTATTTGAGTGTAAGTGTTACGAGCATCGTAAATCTTGATTGTCTCGCGCACAGGTACATTATAATATATGCCCTTCTCCATCTTGGCTTTCTTCTTGTCAACGGACTCGTCGGTTACGCGGGCAGGAAGGGGAGCTGTGGGGGAGAGGCTGAGGTAGATGGGAGCACCAGCCAAGTCATCGGCATCGACGATGCCAAGTTTCTGTGAGAAACGAAGAATGATGTTCTCACCCTCGGTCTCGGGGATAACATTGAACACGGTGTAATGGGTGCTTATGCTCGTGGTACCCTTGAAAAGTTGTTCGAGTGCTGCTGCCTGCTGGTCAAGTTGTGAGAGCATGATCTGCAGTTGGGCACCATCCTTGGGCAGGTTGTCAGCCTCACCGCGAACAAGTGCGTTGCGTGATTCGCGAATGTCGTAAATCTCCTGTGCACAGAGTTCTGCCATCTTGGCCGTGCTCCCGGCGGCGAGGATATCCTGTGACATGAAGTCACGGGGATTGAGCTGTTTGGGAGCGGGTACGTCGTTGGGCGTGGCGGTTGGGGTAGGCTGTGCCACCTCCTTGTTGACGCTGAGCAGGATGCCGTCGGGAGTGAGGGTGACGAGCGGAGCGATGGTCTTGCTCTTGACCTTGACGCTGTATGCCTTCTTGTTGTCAATGACGCCGTAGGGTTCCACCTTGATGCTCTTGATGGCGTATGTAGTGCTACCAGCAGTTGGGACATCATTCAGGCGAAGATAGCGGAAAGCATATTTGTTGAGGTCGCCAGGAGTGACTACGGTTTTCTCAGTCTCCACGGTGACGCGTAGAGCCGTGCGGGGAAGGAAATAGCTGACTCCCTCGAGAGTGGCGCCAGGAACAAAATTCTCAATCTCTGTTTGGGCTGTGGCAGCCAGTGATGCGCCCATAGCAAACAGGGCAGTAAGAAGTATTTTCTTCATATTTTCAATCTTCATTTTTCAATTTTCAATCTTCAATCTCTTCCACGCTCCACTGAGGTGGGTGATGATGTCGCTGGCCAGCATAAACTCCTCACCTAACTCCTCTGCTGCCAAGTCGCCTGCTGAAGCATGGAGCCATACACCAAGAATGGTTGCCTCGCTGGGAGGATAGCCTTGTGCCAGCAGGCCAGTGAGAATGCCTGTCAGTACGTCGCCGCTGCCAGGAGTTGCCATGCCGGGATTGCCCTTAGGGCAAAACAGAACACGGCCTTGCGGTGTGCAGATGGCTGTGTAGTGCCCTTTCAGTATGACATAGATATGATATGACACAGCCAGTTCGGAGGCTTGGGTGAGGCGTTCATATGAGTTAGCACAAATGCCTGTGATGTTCTCCAGTTCCTTGACATGTGGGGTGAGGATACTGCCGCTGGGCAAGTGGCCCATCCACTCGCGATGATCGCCAAGGATGTTGAGGGCATCGGCATCGACCACAAGAGGTTCATCTGCTACGGCAAGATAACTCTGTACGGCTTCAGCTGTAGCATTGTCACGTCCGATCCCGGGACCTATGCCGATGGATTGGAAACGGCTGATGTCAAGCGTCTCGGAGATGTTACGGCTGTTCTTATCAAGTAGGAGAACGGCTTCAGGTACACTGATTTGCATGATGTTGTTGGCAGACGAGCAAGTGTGTACAGACAACTTGCCGACTCCGCTGCGCAGGCAAGATTTGGCAGCCAAGATGGCCGCTCCTGCCATGCCGTGACTTCCTGCAACAAGCAGTGCATGTCCCATCGTGCCCTTGTGGGCAAAGGCGGGGCGCTTGTGAAGAAGTTCGCGTACCTCGTTCTCCTCAATCATGGAGTAGGGGGTGTTAGCCTGAGCGATGCCTTCTTCCGAAAGGCCAATGTCGATAGTTTTCCACTCGCCTACGCATATCTCGTTGTCAGCCATTAGGAAGGCTAACTTGGGTAACTGTACGCTCAGCGTGAGTTCTGCGTGAATCACTACGGAGCGGTCTGTAAAGGCATTGTTCTCGCACATCAGACCACTGGGTATGTCTATGCTGACAATGTGAGCGTGAGTTCCGTTAATCTTGCGCGCTACCACGGCAAATCCTCCCGACAAAGGACTCTTGAGGCCTGTGCCGAAGAGTGCGTCGATGATGATGTCGTTTGCGTTAATCTTAGGGAAATCGAAACCTTGTGTGATTTCTTTGAATACAAGACGTTCGGCAGAGTTTTCTGCGCTCTGCAGTTCCACAAGCCTGTCGCGATTGGTGGAACAGTCAGGACTCAGGTGGCCTTTGACATTAAATAGATATACAGCCACACGGTATCCCTCTTTGTAGAGTAGTCGTGCTACGGCCAATCCGTCTCCGCCATTGTTGCCCGCTCCAGCGAAAACGTAGACGATGCGCTGCTTGTCCCATCGCGACATGATTTCGAGTGCGATGGCTTGTGACGCACGCTCCATCAATTCAATGGATTCTATCGGCTCATTCTCGATGGTGTATCGGTCGAGTTCCGCGTGTTGAGTGCCAGTGAGTATTTTCATGTTGCAAAAGTAGCAAATATAATTCATAATTCATAATTCATAATTCACAATTCACGACTCTTGGCTCACATTTTGCTGTTTTGACGCACATTTTTATATATTATGTGGGTCTATTCAAACTTTTTTGCTAATTTTGCAACGCAGAAAATTTGTTTGTTGTTATGCGTGTAAAAGATAAAGATTTTCGTATTTCAATACCAGAAACTGAGATCCTGAAGCAGGTAGCGCGTGTGGCTGGTGAAATCAACAAGGATTATGAAGGACAGGAGCCTGTGTTTCTTGCAGTGCTGAATGGTGCTTTCATCTTTGCTGCCGATTTGCTGCGTGAGATTACGCTGCCTTGCGAGATTTCTTTCGTGAAGTTGGCCTCATACGAGGGTGTACAGTCAACGGGTAAGATACATGAAATGATAGGTCTTAATATAGATATCACGGACCGTCCGGTTATTATCATTGAGGATATCGTGGATACGGGACTCACGATGGCACACATGCTCGAAACGCTTAAAAAGCATAATCCCAAGAGCATTGACATCTGTACGCTTCTCCTAAAGCCAGAGAAACTTCAGGTGCAGTTGGATATCAAGTATTGTGCACTTCGAATTCCCAATGAATTTATTCTCGGCTATGGGCTTGATTACGATCAGCAGGGTCGAAATACGAGGGATATCTATGTGATTGAGGATTGAGTTGTTAATTTATACATAAAAAAGAATGAAGAACATTATTATTTTTGGTGCTCCTGGCAGTGGCAAGGGTACCTACAGCGATGAGATTGTAAAGCGTTATGGTATGGGACACATCAGCACGGGCGACGTGCTGCGTGCTCAGATAAAGGCTGGTACCGAACTGGGTAAGACCGCTAAGGGCTATATCGACAATGGTCAGTTGCTGCCCGACTCACTGATGATCGATATCTTGGCAGATACGTATGACAACTTGCCTGCTGGTCAGGGCGTGATCTTTGACGGTTTCCCCCGCACCATTGCACAGGCTGAGGCTTTGAAGCAGATGTTGGCAGAACGTAAGCACGACATGGGTGTGATGGTAGAACTCATCGTTGACGAGGAGACCTTGCTGGCACGTCTGCTGAACCGTGCTATCGAGCAGGGACGTGCCGATGACAATGAGGAGACCATCAAGAAGCGTTTCGCTGTTTACCATGCTCAGACAGAACCTCTCGCTGAGTGGTTTGAAAAGGAGGGTATGCGCCACACCTTCACCTGGAATGGCAGCAAAGAGCAGATGCTCGGTGATATCTTCGCGTTCCTGGATACGCAGAAGTAATATAGAAGCGGCCCCTCTCCCCCCGCCCTCCCCCGTAATGGGGAGGGGGCCTCTCTTTGAGAGATTGGATAGGGAAGCGGGGTGATGGGTCAAATGGATAATCCTTCTACAGAGGTGTGATGATTGCCTAATGTGTGATAATCCTCCTGTAGAAATGAGTTGATAGGTAAAATGTGTAAAAGTCCTCCCCATTATGGGGGAGGTGGCGCAAAGCGCCGGAGAGGGTCTTCTGATGGAATCGAATTTCGTTGATTACGTAAAGATCGTGTGCCGCTCAGGAAAGGGCGGTCGTGGTAGTGCACACATGCATCGTGCTAAGTACGCACCTAATGGTGGCCCTGATGGCGGCGATGGTGGACGCGGTGGCCATGTGTATCTGCGTGGCAACCGCAACTATTGGACGTTGCTGCACCTGCGTTACGACCGTCATATCTTTGCTGGTCATGGCGGCAATGGTGGTAAGAGTGGCAGCACGGGTGCCAAGGGCGATGACAAGTACATTGACGTGCCTTGCGGTACGGTGGTGTATAATGCCGATACGGGTGAGTACATCTGTGACGTGAAGCATGACGGAGAAGTGGTGATGCTCCTTAAGGGAGGCCGTGGCGGACAAGGTAATATCCATTTTGCCACCTCTACCAATCAGGCTCCCCGTTATGCACAGCCCGGCGAACCGATGATGGAGCTTACCGTCATCATGGAGTTGAAACTGCTGGCTGATGTCGGTCTGGTGGGATTCCCCAATGCTGGTAAGTCCACGTTGCTCAGTTCTTTGTCATCGGCTAAACCCAAGATTGCCAACTATCCCTTTACTACGATGGAGCCTTCTTTAGGCATTGTATCCTATCGCGACAACCAGTCGTTTGTGATGGCTGATATCCCAGGTATCATCGAGGGAGCCAGCGAGGGTAGGGGACTCGGTCTTCGTTTCTTGCGCCATATCGAGCGTAACTCGTTGCTGCTCTTTATGGTGCCTGGCGATACGGACGACATCAAGAAGGAATATGAGATTCTGCTGAACGAGGTGGGAAGTTTCAACCCGGAACTGATGGACAAGCAGCGCGTGCTGGCTGTCACGAAGAGTGACTTGTTGGATGACGAACTGGTGGAGATGCTCTCTGTAGATCTGCCCGATGACCTGCCTGTCGTGTTCATTTCTGCCGTTGCTAACAAGGGACTGACGGAGCTGAAGGATGTGCTTTGGGCTGCCCTCAATAGTGAAAGCAACAAACTGCAGGCCATTCTCGATGACGAGCGAATCGTGCATAAGAACAAGGATCTCGGCTATCTCCAGTCTGAACTCGAGGATATGGGTGAGGATGAGGACATCGAGATTCTGGACGATGCAGATATCGAGGAACTGGAGGATTACGAGATAGAGGATTAAAGCCCCTCTCCGGCCTTCGTCCATACATTTTGCCCGCTGGCAAAAGTCCCCCGAGAGGGGAGGAGATTATAGAACTGCAAGTCAATAAGAACGATGCATATATTTTATGACATAGCAGATACAGTGACAGCCTTTACCGCTGGTAAGGGCTGTCATGGTACAGAGCCTGGTGTCGATGCACGCGAGGTGGGGATTACCTTTCCCTCGTGCGATGAGGCAGAGCAAACCAATCCTCCTTCCTCCTTCCGTATTTTAGGGAGTCAAGATCTATCTACGTCCTCCCCCCTCGGGGGAGGGTCGGGGAGAGGGGCTTTGTTCATTCCCCGCCAGACGCATAGTGTGAATGTGGCATGGACAGAGACTGCGGGCGAATTGCCTGATACGGATGCTGTCATCACGCGAGTGCCGGGCTTGTGTGTGGCAGTGAAGACTGCTGATTGCATCCCTGTTCTCCTTTACGATGAGCGTCAGCAACTGGTGGCTGCCATTCATGCCGGTTGGCGAGGTACGGTAGGAAGGATTGTGGAACGCACCATCCGTGAGATGCAAAGCCGTGGCGAAGACCTTCATGCAGTAATAGGGCCAGGCATCAGCCTTGATAGTTTCGAGGTAGGGGATGAGGTTTATGAGGCTTTTCGCGAAGCCGACTTCCCGATGGAGCAGATTGCCCGTAGAATGAAAAAATGGCATCTCGACCTCTGGCGTGCCAACGCATGGCTCCTTGAATGTGCAGGAGTGCATAGGATTCACATCGATGGCACTTGCACGATGCAGTCCCCCGGTTTTTATTCTGCCCGCCGTGAGACGATCAAGACGGGCCGCAACATCAACGGAATAATGATAAATTGCCCATAGGATAGAGAGGGGGGCGTATATGCTATTTAACTCATTAGAATATCTTCTTTTCCTGCCGGTCGTGTTCCTCCTGTATTGGAGTGTGCGGTCGCGCATGATGCAGAATGCTGTGATTCTGGCAGGGAGTATGGTGTTCTATGGATGGTGGAACTGGCAGTTCCTGTTGCTGATGATGGCAACCTGCGTGGTCAATTATGCTCTTCTCGGCCTGATGCAGCGGTCGCCGTCATGGCGTAAGACGAGCCTTGTCCTGGCACTGATGCTCAATTTCGGCTTGTTGGGCGTATTCAAGTATTTCAACTTTTTTGTGGAAAACTTGCAGCAACTGCTTGACTGTGTGGGATTGCACACGGAACTTTCCTCCCTGAACGTGATCCTGCCGGTAGGTATCTCCTTCTATACTTTCCAACTGTCAGGTTATCTCGTGGATTGCTATCGCGAAAACAAGGCCGGACGGGTGGTGCCATGCCGTCTGCTTGACTTTATGGCTTTCATCTCCTTTTTCCCGCAACTTGTGGCAGGGCCTATAGAACGTGGTAGCGACATGATGCCGCAGTTGGGATGTCGGCGGAACTTCTCGTTTGAGCAGGCGCGCGATGGTATGCGTCAGATACTTTGGGGCTTGGTGAAGAAGGTGCTGGTGGCAGATAACTGTGCTACGATGGTCAATGTCGTTTTCGGGAATTATGCCAACTACGGTGCTACCGATTTGTGGTTGGGCGCTCTTTTCTTCACCTTCCAGATCTATGGAGATTTCTCCGGTTATTCTGACATCGCCATTGGCTCGGCCAAGTTGTTCGGCATACAACTTTCGGACAATTTCCGTCGCCCATATTTCTCAAAGACCATTCCTGAGTTCTGGCGTCGCTGGCACGTTACGCTGATGAACTGGTTTAAGGATTATGTGTACATACCGCTTGGCGGTAGCCGAAGAGGCAAAGCGCGTCAGCGAATCAATCAGTTGGCGGTATTCTTGCTGAGTGGTCTGTGGCATGGCAGCAACTGGACGTACGTCCTATGGGGCTTCTACAACTGGTTGTGGTTCGTCATCCCCCATCGTTATGTCACCTTCCTGCTTGTCGTGGTGGGATGGGTCATTTTCCGAAGTCCTGACGCGGCTGAGGCGTGCGGATATGTCAGTGGGATGTTTGACGTTACGTCCTTTGGCGGCACTACGCTTTCGCGAATGCCATTGGCCTTGATCGCCATATTGTTGGGGGCAGAGTTCATGATGGGTGAATGCCGTCATCCCTTCTGCTGGAGGGAGAGCGGGTGGCAACGGTCGCAAGTGGTGAGAATGCTGACGTACCTTGTCGTTTTCCTGAGTGTCATCATGCTTGGCGGAAGCCGGGTGCAGTTCATATACTTTCAGTTTTAGGCTATGAAGAAGTTCGTCAGGCGTGTTGCAATCTTCTCGTTTGTGGTGCTTGTACTGCTTGTTTCCGCAGAGTGGTATGTAGAGCATTTGCCCAATCCTTCTCGTGACAAGCACGAGTGGATGAGCCTGCATGCTGACGAGGTGGAGACGCTGCTGCTCGGCAATAGCCAGGTGTACTACGGACTATGCCCCGACAGCATGGGACGGCATGTATTCTCACTGGCACAGGTGTCGCAGACCTATCGCTACGATGCCTATCTTCTGCAACATTACACCATGCCAAGACTGAAGAACGTCATCCTCAACTTCTCCTACTTCTCCTTGTGGGAAGACTTCGAACAGCAGGAAGAGTCAGAGTTCTATGCTGCCCGTTATCGCATTTACATGGATTGTGACCTGCATCCACGTTGCAGCAAGTATGGTTTCGAGTTCTGCTTCCTGCCTTCTTTTCGTGAGAAACTCACGGCTTTGTGGAAGCCAGGCAATATGAGTTGGGCAGAACGCGGGAATGGCACGGAGTATACCCTTGACAACCGTCAGGAGGACTGGGACAATGGCGAGGTGCGTGCACGTGCGAATACCTACCCCGACTATGCCTTCCTTATTCCGCAGAACATTGACTATCTGCAGCAGATGGCCGACTTCTGTCGTGAACGTGATGTGCGTTTCGTTTTGCTGACTCCCCCTACGAGTGCTTCGTTTGCAGCATGTCAAGATGCCGCCCAGACTGGCAGAAACAGGAAAGAACTGCATAGATTCTTGAATAGCAATCCTGAGGTGGTGTATGTTGACCTGCAGCGCGATTCTCGATTTACTGAGCGCGATTTCTTTGATTCCGATCACCTTAATACTGATGGTGCTGCCAAGATGTCGCACATCATGCGGTCATATCTGCAATAAATAAAAAGAGGACGTGTCAGTTACTTTTGACACGTCCTCTTTTTCATGCTATGCCATCAAGACATCTAGTAAGCCCAGAGAGTGGGCCTGTAGCCTGCATAGAGTTTGCCCAGGATGGCATCCTCCTCGAAGGGAATGAGCGGAGCGGTAAAGATGCGCTTGTATTTTATAGAGTAGTAGCGTAATTCAACTTTGAGGTCGTTGCGCGTCTCTTCGCCCTGGAACAGATTTACCTTCAGGCTGAATCGGGTGTAGCCATCGCTGCCCGTTTCGGCTTCTACCACGCCATGACATGTCCCGTCGATGAAGGCCGCCAGGAGGTCGCCTTTCTCCAGTGTGACGGGCACACCATTGTTGTCCAAAATGACATACATGGCAGCAGGATAGAACTTGACGCCGGTGGCTATCTGCCAGTTGGTGGGACGAGGTGTGTCGCCCACGCTGATCTCTGGCTTCTCTATCTTGTCGGTTTCTTCGCCGCTATTGCCACCCTCACCGGTATTGCCACCCGTTCCCGTAGTATCGGTCTGGATGATGTAGACGGTGTCGTGCTTGGTGTTGACGATGGTATTGACGATGGTGTCATGTACCGTAATCGTGTTATACACTGTGTCGACAATAGTTGTCGGACTTATCACTTCCTGAGAGCAGCTCCCAGCCGTCATAGCAAAGACGGCGGGGAGCATGATGCTCAGAAATAGTATCAAACTGTTCTTCTTCATGGTTCTCTACTATTTAATGATTTTAGTTCCGTTATCACCCACGAGGATACGCTTCTGGCCGGGTACGTTCTTGCCGACACGTATACCGTCGGTAGTGTAGTAATGCACCTCAGCCTGGCTGTCTTCGTTGTTGAAGTCGATGATCAGAGGCAGGTTGATAGAACCTACTACCGACATGGGACGATAAGCCACCTTGCTCTGGGTACTGGCTATCGTTTCGCCGTCGCGCTGGTGGTTCCATGTCAGGTTGGCCGATGCCTCGCTGCTGATAGTGATGAAGAAGCGCTTGCGACCATCCTCCAGTGTCTGCATCTGGGCACGTCCTACCACTTCGTCGCCAGACATAGCCACGAGTTCGTCGTCCTGCATGAGTTCAACGTCGTCGCTGAAGGTTGCCACAACAGGCATGCCATACTGGTGCTTGCTGCTTGCGCCCTCAGCCGATTCAGCCTTGACGGACTGGTTGGCCTTGCGTGGAGCACGCTTGGCTTGAGTGTCGTCTTCGGGATAGAGGATAGAGGTGGCGCTGCTGCCTACGTGGAAGAGGTAGTAGCCCTGTCCGGGTTTCATGCTGCTGAGCGATCCATACCACTTACCTGCGTCGAACATGGCAAACTCACCGCGTCCCATCACTACTGCTCCGTTGGCAGCCTTGGTGGTATAGTCGGCCAGAGCCAGCTGTACGGGTTTGTCTGTGGTCAGCAGATAAGCCAGATCGTTCCATCCGTTGGCGTTGGGGATGTTGATGCGTCGGTCGTTGCCGGTCAGTCTCTCACCGTGAGCCACGGGCGTACAATCCTCGTTGGCGTAGATCTGATATACGTTGCCAGGCTGAATGGTCAGGTCTTTCAGGGCAGCGCTCCACTCTCCGTTTGTCTGCATCATGGCATAGCCCGTCGAAGCAAACGTACAGATGATGTCGTTGGCAGCAAATACCTGGTTGGTCTCGAAGAGACTGTTGACGCCCTTCGAAGTGCTGGGCTTGACGTTGAGCGATACCCAGTTCCATCCCTTCTTCAGACTGAGTTGCTGAGCCATGAGCTCGGAAGGAGCGAAGCGTACCGGTGCGGAGTGTGAACCCACCATGCTGTTCTTCGTAAAGCGAATCTCGCTCATCTCTTTGCCTGCAGCATTAGTGTAGTGAGGAGTGAGATAGGTGATGGTACCTGTGCGTGCACTCCACAGACGGAAGATGATGGCATCCTCGCTGCCGTTCATCTCAGCCTTGCCGCGGATGGTCATGTATACGTACGAGTCGTTGTCGCCTATCTCCATGTGGCTCTTGCCCACGCATACCGTGTCGCTGAAGGCATAGAGCACGTCGTTCTCGTCCATGTCGATGTAGTCGGTGCCGATGCTGTTCTTCAGGTGAACCTGACCCGTGACGTTCATCTGGAACTTATAGTTCGGATCGGTAGTGACAGCCCATGCAGGTTCATTACTGCTGACGTGGATGGTGATGGGCAACTGACTGATCAGCTCGTTGTCGTCCTTCAGATAGAGAGCCGTGGTGTAGTCGCCAGGAGCCAGGTTGCCATCGATGGTGAGGGTGACATCCTCCTCGCTCAGTGGCGAGATGTAACCAGCCGTCTTGTCTGTCTTCATCCACGAAGCATATTCGGTGAGATTGTAGTTGATCTCGCGACCGCTCACGTTGTTGAACTTCGTGGTCACGCTGGCACCCTCGCCGTAGGGCAAGTCCAGACGCAGCTTCTTCTCGTCCCACTTCAGCACGTTCTTGTCCACATAGAGCTGTATGCGCTGCGGACTGAGCATTGGGTTGCCCGAGAGATCCTCCACGCCGCGTACCACAATGTTCACGTTCTGATGGTTAATCTTGCTGTCCTTAGCCAGCAGGTTAATCTGCAGTTCGTTGTTCGTAGCCGTCCATGTGAAGCCCAGGTTGCGTAGTCCCGTAGTGGGCTCCAGCGGACAGAAGTTGTTGCTGTCGGCAATGCGCGTCATCAAGGCCTTGTCTGTCATGGCCGAAGCCTCGAACAGGCTGTCGAAGGCTGCATATCCGCCCTGCTCCAGAGGCTTGTAGATCATATTCATGGCCGAGAACGAAGTCTCGAGCGTGCCCTGACTGTTAGCAGTGGTCTGCTCGAAAGGCATGTTCAGCAGCAGTCCCATCTCGTGGCCCGAAGCCGTGCGCTTGCTCAGCGTTGAGATGCTGTTGGCGGGGAATGCGTGATCCCACAGCGTGATGTTATCCAATCGACCGTGGAACTTCGCGTCACCCAGGATGACGTTGCTGGAGGCTGTTCCTGCCAGTTCGTCGGCCGAGAGCGTCTTGGTCAGTGCACCGTCGAAGTACAGTGCGCCGGCATTCTGCGACTTGTTGGCCACAACGATGATGTTGTGCCATTTGCCATCCTTGAAGTTGTCGGCAGAGGCGATGGTGTGCAGGTGGCGTCCCACCTCAGCATTGCGAGTATCCAACACGAGGTTGCCGTTCTGCGTGCCCAGACGCAGGAACTCGTTGCCGCCTGCCTCTTCGCCGGTGCGGAAGATGGTCACGGAGTCAGCATCCAGTTTGTCGGCTTGAGCCCAGAGCGACAGAGTGTAGTCGTATGAGTTGAAGCGAGCCACATCGTCCACATTGCGCAGCTTGAATGCCTCGCCGTTCAGGTGAAGCGCATACTGCTTTGTGGTGCTCTGCCATGACTGGCGTGTGAAGTAGAGGTCGGCACCGTTCACCTCGTCGTATGCCACGTTGCCCGTACCCTCGTTCATCGTCCAATGAGCGATGAGGCCAGGCTCGTTGGTGCTGAGACGCTGGTTGCGCTTCTGTGTCACCTCGTAACTGGGCAGTGCGCGTGTCCAGAGACGAACGTCGGTGATGCTACCCTTCATCTGGTTACCCACGCTAACCTTACCCATTGCATCGCAATCCACAAAGTAAGTGGGATCGGCGATGTTCTTCACCTGCTCTTTGCCCACAAGGATATTGAGCAGATCTACGTGTTCACCGTTGACATAGAACTTCACCTGAGGCTGTCCTGAAGGTGTGTGCTCGCTGTCGGGCTGAGTGAAGGTCATGGCCAGTCGGTTCAGACCTGATGTGAGATCCCACTTGCTGAGCGACTTCGACGTATAGGTGTAACCGTTGGTTTGGAAGCGCAGCGCGTTGGGAGTGACAGAGAACTTCATGTACTGGGCGCCCTGCTTGTCAGCCTCGTTGCCAGCCGAGATAGCGAAGATCTCGCTCTCGCCACTTCCTGCCAGTCGAACCATAGCGTCGACGGTGAAGTCCATACCCGTCAGATTGCGGGTTACCTGTGTCTGAGGAACATCGTTCGAAGCATCGAAGTAGAGAGCCGTAGCGTAGGGATTCTCATCGTCGTTGTAGTAGCCCGTCACCTGGAAGTTGGCTGTCTCGTCGAGATAGTTGTAGGCGATGGGTTCGTTGAAGGGAATGCTGATGACATCGGCATAGGTCAGGATGCCGTTGGCAGGCTTGGGCTGACCGAATACGCGAGGATTGCGTGTGTCCTTCGTACCCGTGAGTACATTTGAGATACGTGTCACGAAGCCAGTTCCCAGTTTGCGGAATGCCACAGCACGAAGGTTGTACGTCATCTCCACGGGATCCTTCTCGCCATAGAACGGTATGTCGTTGATCTTGCCCGAAGAGGGAATCAGGTAGTTGTCGCCCGTAGCCTCGGCCATGAGCTTCTCGTCGGTGTAGTATCCGCACACCTTCGTCCACTGGCTTTCACCCTCGGTCAGTTTCTTGTACTGCAGTTCGATGTGGTGGAAGCCCTCGCTGTTCACGTTGAATCCATCCAGGGTCACGGGGATGTAGTATTTGCCATCCTTGTCCGAAGCAGAGAGTGTGTTCATTGTCCACTTATCCTCGGGAGTGGCAATGTTGATGGGACTTGCCACGGGCAGATAGTGCACGCTGATGTTTGCCACGTCCTGCAGGCAGTCGGCCTGATCGGCAAAGACAAGCTTGATATTCTCGAAGTCGTAGTTCAGACCGCGCTCCACCTCGATGGTCTTCACGATGGAGTTGCCGGGAGCCAGCTCGAAGTTCTTGCCGATGGTCAGCGGTGCGCCGTCCATCATGATCTTCGCGCCGTTGGGGTTCGACTCATCGTCCACCTTGAGGGTGAAGACCGAAGGATTGAGATGCTGCGAACCGGGATTGATCTCCGTCTCGTTGGTCAGTCGCAACTGGAAGACAGCCTTCTCGTCCTCGGGCATGTTGTTCACTACGGCACGATCCACATAGATGCGTGGGTTGTCAATCTTGAGCAAACGATTGCCCAGAGGTAGAGACTGGTTGTTCTCGGTGTAGTAGAGTGTAGAGTCGGGCTCGTACCAGGGGTTGCGACCCGCACCACCCATGGCACGGAACACGAAGTTATGAGCCTTTACCTTCGTATCTTCGTGACCAAAACCTGTTGCGTCATCCTGGATGAACGACAAGTTGCTGTTCTTGATGCCAAGGTCTTCGGCTGATACCACCTCCTCGTTATAGACGTTGACGGTCATGTAGCCGTTGTCGTTGGTGTTGATGTAATATCCATATCCGGTACTGTTCACCTGGCTGTAATTGAACTCGGACGATGTGCCCTTGTCGAAGGTGTAACCTAAGTTGAGTGAAATCTGCCAACCGCCCAGCTTGAAGGATGAATTGGTACTCTTACCCGAGTTAGCGCTCGTGCCGCTGCCCGAAGTGTTGGTGTTATTGTTGCTGGAGCCACCAGTGTTGCTGGAGCCACCGGTGTTGCTAGAACCACCAGTGTTGCCCGAACCGCCAGTGTTACCTGAGCCGCCAGAACCACTCGTACCAGAACCGTTATTTTCGCCTGCACGACGTCGAGCAAAGCGCTGTGCCTTGGCCTCGTTCTCCTTCTTGCCGTCGTAGAGGGGATTCTCATGCCATTCACCCTCTCCGTCTTCCTTCTTCTCTTCGTACAAAGGATTGTCTTTCCACTGCAGCTCCTCATCCTCCTCTTCGTCGGAAGTACCATTGTCATCCTGATCATCCTGAGTGTTCTGGTTGTCATTGGTAGCTCCGTTGTCATTATTTTCATCCTTCTTGTATTTAGCCTGAGTTCCTGCACCCACACCAATGTTGAAACCGGTTGAGAGTCCGGGATCCCAAGAAGCTGTGTTGTAGTAGGCATTGGCACCCTCGTTGTATTCAATGCTGGTGCCAGCCACAGAGTAGGATTTGTTGAGTCTTGTGGTCAACTGTCCGTCCGTGCCGAAGATCTTGATCTTGTCTGCTTCATTCTTAGCAATGATGTTCTGCCAATCTTTGATGTTGCGCTCGTAGTAGTTCACCGAATCGACGCTGGCCTCGCCATAGAAAGAGCAACGATGACCACCATCCTGTGTGCGGAAGTAGTAGTTGCGCTTGTTGTTCTTGGCCAGTTCGTCGAAGTAACGCTGGTTTTCATCATCGCTTTCATAGGGACCATTGAGCAAGAGTGCGTCGAGGCGCTTCTGCATGCTGGGGATAAGTACACCCACGATGTGCTTCTGCGAGTAAGCAAAGGTACCCTCGATTCCATCTTCCACTACATAGCGGCTACCGATGGCCAGGTAGGTTTGCTTGTCCTCGTTCTTGCTCACAATCTTGACAGCACCGCTCTCTACAGCGGGCTTTACGAGCTGGTAGGTTGCCTCGTCGATGACGTCGAAGGTCTCAGTGCTGTAGACCAGTAAGTTGCGTATCGCACCGATGTAGACGTCGGCCATGGCACCCACATCGTTGGGGTCGGCACTGGTCTGGATGCGTTCTTTCAGCTCCATGGTGTAGGCACCGTTCTCGCGCTTGCGAGAGGAGTAGACCTGCTGGTCGATGCCTACCGCTCCATTGACGCCTATATCCATGGTTCGTGTAGATACACCCACACCCAGGGCGGTGGTTACAGCCTCGTTCTTGAACGAGACACCGCCTCCGATTCCGATGGAGAGTGTATGGTCGTTGACGGTGAGTGCGTCCTTCTCCCAGTTGTATGAGGTACCCTTCTCACGATATGCGTAGCTCTCAGAGCCTGGGGGGTCGCGCAGCACGTCGACAACTGTGATGCCTGCTTTGGTTTTAAAGTCGGGCATTATGTCTACGCTCAGTTCACGGTCACCAGTCACATAACCACGCAGGGGCTCTGCCTCGTAGTAGTAGCCATTGAGCTCGACAGAGAGGTTGAGGCTGCGCAGGGCTTCGGTGTCGGTAAGGTTGAAGACGGGGTTGCCGGCATAGAATGAGAACATGCAACTTCCCTGTCCGTCGAGGTCGTAGCTGGCATTGCTCGTCGAAGAGAGCAGGCCATTCTGTACATGCAACTTGCCACCCTCCACGGGCACTTCGTCCAGCGTGTTGGTCTCGTCGTTGTTATAGTAGTAATCCTCGTGTGCACGAGCCTTCAGCAGATAGCGGTTGCCCGATTCGAAGATGGGATAACCGAAGAGGTACTGTGCCTGACGGCTCTCCTCGTCGTACCATGCCAACTGGTGTTCTTTGTTCTCGCCCAGCATGTTCGTCTTCGTTGTGGTGCTTTCACCGTAGTAGGGCAGTGCATCGCCATACTCAATCTGCTGGTATGTGACGGTAGCAGGCTTATGGTAGTTGCGCACGTAGGTGGCATTGTAGTTGAAAGTCATCTTGGGGTCGGTCTCTGCCACCATGGTCTTATCCTCGATGTTCTTCTCCAGATCGATGATGTCCAGACCTTCGCCCTTGCTGTAGAGTGTAGCATATCCCTTGGTGCTGAGCTGGCTCACCTTGTAGGTGGCTGGGATGAGGTCGACGAAGAACTCGCCACTCATCGGGTCGGGATTGATGACGATGCGCTTCTTCTCGTGTGTCACCTCGGTCTTGAGTTCCTTGCCGGGATAGAGGCCTGTGAAGGGATGCTGGATGGTCTGCTTGATGGTCGTATCGTCGGGCTTGTCTTGCTTGTAGACAAGCCATGAAGTGTTGTCACCGTCCAGTTGCAGTACGATGGTTGCATCGTCTCCCAGGTTGTTCTTACTCATACCGAATCCTAGCTGCTTGTTGGCCTGTACGTTACCACCAGCCAGACGACCAACGAGGCGAACGCGTGTGTTGTCGTTGATCTGGCGAATCTCGTAGGGCGAGTCGGCCACGGTGGGAGTGATCTCCTTCTTGCCGTCGAGCAGTACGTAACCGCCCTCGTCGAACTCGTGACCTTCCTTCGCTACGCGCAGTGTGATCTTGCGGCCTGCGGGTACGGTCAGTGTGAACTTACCATTGGCATCGGTCATGATGCGCTCGCCAGCGGCATTGCACAGCGTGTCTTTGTCATTGAGGATGAAGAAGGCATCACGCACGGGAACGGTTGACTGAGAGAACAGCACGCGACCAGAGAAGGTTGCCACGTCGGTCATGATGAAGCGTGTGTCGCTGATGGCAGTGTTCTCTGAATTCAGGTTGACCTTCAGCTCATTGACAGGCATGCTTCCGTAGTTGTATATGCCTGGCAGAATGATGAGGTAGTCAGTGCCCTGCTCATTGCCTGCGGCATCCTTGGTGCATGTGTAGAGTACGTTCTCGAAGGTATAACGTCCCGAGGCATCCGTCATTACGGAATCGGTATGAAGTACTGTGTAGGGTTCAGTGATTTCATCCTTCTCCTTGGCCTTTTTTCTTGGAGCGTGGGCTATGACACCATCGTGGTAACCAGGCATGATGACATTGCCCTGCTCGTCCTTCACGTCACTGATGTAGATGGGAGTCTGACGTACGAGCTTGACCATCTGGCCTGCCACACCAGTGCCGTTGGGCATGGTGAGGTGACCGCTGATGCTGGTGCGGAAGCTGCCCCATCCCAGTACCTTGCACGAGTCTGTCAGCAGGATGTTGCGGTAACTGCAACTGGTCAGCAACTGGTACTCGTAGACATGACCCGAAGAGGCTGTGTTGTCCTTGAATGCCTTCTCGTTGGGGTCGAAGCCTTCCACTACATCCCATTCTTTGTCACCCTTGGCGCTGTATTCGCGGCGAAGCAGTTGCAACTTGTCAGTCTGGCCGATGCCTAACTGCCATTTCAGCAATACAGCTCCGGGATAAGCCTCTTTCGTAGCAGTGAACGAGGTAATCAGTGCGGCAGCCTCGCTGTAGCAACGGTTGGCATCCTCCTCCGACGAGGTGGCAGCCACGTTGTTGTTCGAAAGGGGGTACTTGGAACGGTAGCGACTTACCGCTGCACGATAATAGTAGTGCAGGTAGGGCAGTGCTTGAATGTCTTCCAACTCCACCTCGTAGCAGCCCTTCTCGGCATTCCATGTCACCTGGTCGCCCGAGATGGTGAAGGTGGCAGCGGCAGGGTCTTCGCCGTTGTCCCACTCGCTTTCAGGCGAGAAGCGGCGTACCAGTATCGATGCATCCTTGTCCCAATGGTAGCGACGGCCGTTCAGTCCCTTGCTCTCGAGAGCCTGCTTCACAAGCTCCTTGTCCTGCAGATTGTTATATTCCCAGGGCAGAGGGTTGTCCAGCGTGATGTGGATTTTCGAGCGTTTGTTCTTCGTCCAGTTTTGGTCTTGTATGATTTCCACCTTCGATACTGAAGGCAATTGCGAATTCACGTCCACTGAGTCCATAACGGTGAAGGTACCTCTGTGTTCTGGCCATAACGACTGTACCAAAGCACGGGTCACACAGTAGTAGATGGGCTGTGAGGGATGGGTGTAGAAACCATCTAGGATAACCTTGTTGATAGAACTCAGGTCGACATTGGCGTACGCATCAGGATGGCTTCCCTGACTGTTGGCTACCGAGTCCATATCGTGGTACAGCGTGTTGTAACGCGCTGCCTCGTCCTTGTCATCCACCGTGAAGATGCCAAACTTCACACCGTCAATCGTCTCGCTACTTCCGTATTCGCCCATACTGAAAGACTCAATCTTGTACGCCTCATGGAAGTCGGGGTATTTCGAACGGTAAACGATGAACATGTCATCGTTCACGATATCCTCGTCGTCGGGGTTCTGAACAATGAACTTTACTCGGTTGAAGGGATGGGCCAGACCCGCTGCGTCGGCATTGATGACTTCCTCCACGCTGAGTGATGCTACGCTGTGGAAGGGTTTGTATGTGAAGTGGTTGGCCACCCACACCTTTTCACTTGTGGCGTCCAGTCCGTTGACCGTGGTCACCTCTACATACGACAGCATTACCGCCTTCACCGCCTTGGGACTCCAAGGCAGGTCTATCTGCACGGCAGCCGTCGGCTTTTCGTAGTGCTTCTGGAAACTAAGCAGTTTGCCTGTCTCCTCGTCAATGATGACAACCTCGTGGAACTGTCCAGTCGAGGACGCAATCAGCATCTCCTGACCTATCTCGTGAAGGTCGGAGTTGACATTGATGATGGGGTCGACCAATGTGACGGGATTGTCCTTGGCCGTTGCCCAATCTTTCAGGATGATGTCTTCCTTGCAGTCGTCGCACTTGAACTGCAAAGTGTAGTCGTTCGACTCCGTGCACGTCACGTGTTTGTGATAGCACGTCGTCTGCGCCTGTGCCTGCAGCTGCACGAACAGCAGCAGGAAGTATATAAATAATTTCTTCATACTATATATTTATATAAGGTGTATTATCGGATAAGAATCTTCTCAGACTTGCCATTCTTGTACTTGAGGATGTATACACTACCGCGCTGAGGCTTGCTGACAGCCTTTCCGTCGATGGTGTACCACTTGCCCTCTTCCTTCTCGGTGTCGATGGTCTGGATGCTGGTGGCTTCCTCGTCTGACTTCCAGATCAAGATTTGCTCACGTGCATTTGCTGCCTGCTGAGGTACCTCCAGATAGGCGTGGTAGGGACGTACGGTCAGTGCTCTGCCCTTGCCTACGCTGTAGAAGGCATCGCCTTGGATGGCGAAATAGGTGTTGTCTCGGTCGCAGGGGAATGTGAGGTATTCATAGCTTCCCTTCAGCATGATCTGCTCCAATGCGGCATCGGTGCTGTTGTTTATCTGCACGTTGGGCTTGACGCTTACGTTGCTGGCACCCAGTGTCAGCGTGCTGGCGCCGGGCTTGGTGATCTCGAAGATGCAAGGCATGCCCGCATCCACCTTGTCGGTGGGCGAAAGGCGAAGGCCGGTGACATTCTTGCCAAGATTCTTTATCTGGACGATACCTGCTACGTTGTATAGCTGTATCTCGTCGCTGCTGCTGAGCTCGAAGGGCAGGCAGAGAGTACCCCATGTCTGCTTCGAACCGTCGAGGGGACGCTCGTAGCTGATCTGGGCAGCCTTGAAGGCGCCTGTTGCCTCGAAGCCATGCTCGCCGTCATCCACGATGCGGATGTCTGCTGTGTTGGTGCTGTTCACCTCCAGCGTGTCGCCATTGCAGATGAAGCCGTCGTTCCAGTGTGCATAGAGCACCATGTTGTCGCTCTTGTTAGCCTTGATGTCGATGAGCTGGCCAGGTTGCAACAGTGTTACGTTCTTGCCTTTGCGCATCTCCCATCCACCGAAGTAGTGAGCGCCGTATGTGAAGCCGTTGTTGCGCAATGCACGGTCGGCCTCGTCGTCGAGCGTCGTGATGCGCTGCTTGCCCATCTCGCCCTTACCGCCATTGGCGTCGTATGTCAGGTCTATGTAATAGCCCTTGGCATCGCCGAAGGTCTCGTCGCAGAGGTAGCAGTGCGAGAGGATATTGCCGCTCACAAAGTCGTTGGCTGCATAGGTGTGAGCACAGCCGTTGATGGCTACCGTAGAACCGGGTATTGCCACGAACCTGTTCTTTACGGCATTGTACATCCCCGAGGTGATGCCGCCCTTGCCGTCCTTGCGTACGGCGGGCAGGTAGTACTCCTGCAGCTGACCTTCCTTCATCACGGCTATGCCGCATACGATGTCCTGGTTGGTAAGCTTGGGATATTGCGTGCCGACATACGACTGCTCGTAGGTCTCGCTCACCAGGTCGAGGTGGAGCATGAGGCCGTTGTCGGCGTATACGAACTTGCGCAGCGAATCCTCGTTCTCCACCACGATACCGTTGAGCTGTGTCACTGCATCGCACAGTTTGCAATGACGGAAGATGTGGAGGCCGTTCTTATCGGACGAGGTCTCGAGCTGGAAGTAACGGTGATAGTCGCACTCAGGCACGTATGACGAGGCAGCTGTTGGGCTGCTGGCATAGACGTGGGTGTCGGTCTTCACGTCGTAGAGGGCAGTCTTGCCGTTCCAGAGGCTGGGGAGGAAGAGGTGCGTCAGTTCGTCCTCACCCTCGAACACGTATACATTATATATATTAATGTTCAGTGGCAGACCGTCCAGGTCGAAGCCTGTACCCACGGTGATGGGCTGTCCGGGCTCTGCCGTCACGGGCCATTCAATGCGCTTGCTCGTCTCGGCCTTGTTCAGTCTCGTGGTAGCCTCGATGTGTGTGTGCTCGGTGGCTGTCAGACCGAGGTCGAAGTATGCACCACCATTATTGGTGACGAAGGCATCGTCCTCCAACTCGCTCTTGGCATTGCAGATACGGCAATGGCTCACCAGTTTGCCTGTCTCGTCGTCCATGACGTAGTCGCAGAAGAGGTGGTTGCTGCAAGGCTGGATGATGCCCGTAGCGCCTTCACCCTGCATGGGGTAGAACTTGTTCTCGAAACTCTCGTAGAAGCCCAGCTTGCCGCCTTGGCTGGTGGGGATGAAGCTGCGTACGAGCGAGTCGCCCTCGTAGATGTCGAAGTTGTAGATGTTTATATTGCTGTTTCCCCAAGCAGATATGTTTTTGCCGTCTGAATCAGCACAAGATCCTATGAAGATTGGAGGAATCAGGTCTGAGTAGGTTGGAACACTTGGTCCCGTATAATTACTGTAATAGGGTGTGGTAGCATTCGGTTTCTTGAAGTATTCTGTCGACATGGCTGATAGTTTTGCTGAAATGTATTCATTGAAGTGCCAGCCGATAATGCTTCGTGGGGTCATGAAATCAGTATAAATATAGTCCGCGTCATAATGAACCCAATACATGTCGTTAGGACTCCAGCTTCCCATGATGTTTCCGCCCGCATTTGGACCCTGTATGCTAAAGTTCAGGTGCACCATAGTATGACCAGTGGGTTTGTACAGCGTGTTGACCCACGACGTGTTGTTGGTGCGGATGAAGCTGCGTCCATCCTTCATCGTCTCGTTGCAGATGTAGCAAGTACGGTAATACTCGCCATTCTCCTCGCTCGGAGTGGAAGTCAGGTGAACGTGCTCCGTACAGGGCTGGATGAACGTACGGTCGGAGCTGGGAGCCGTCTTCCAGTTGGCCTTGTGTATATTGCCCGAATTGATGTCGTAGAACGAGAGGTCGTTCTCGTAGATTGAGGGAACGAAATGTGCCACCTGCTTGTCGTTCTTGTATATCTTACAGTCGTAGATGGTGAAATTTCCGAAGAATCTGGAAGTGTTGTCTGCACAATGACAACCGAACCACAGCGTCTCATTATATGCCTCGATACTTTGGGTCTCTGTGATGAAAATGGTATCGCCCTTGACGCTGTAATCGAGTTTGTCGCCGTGTTGTACAACAATGACGTATGGCTCATCTATCTTTATTTCCTGGTTTAACGTTCTATTTACATTTCCGCTCGACCACGCAGCTAGCTTCATGGTGTTACGCCCCGTATCAACGGAACCACAATAGACGATTATCTGATGAAGGCCTGAAGCTGACTGTCCTCCATCCTTCGTTCCAAAGAGATTTCCATCTGCCTTCACTCCCTTGTCAGCCTTGAATCGCATGATGATCTTTGTGTCGTCATCTATCTTCATGCCCGTGTCGAAGGTCATGAGACCGTTCATGCTGACGCCGTTGCCGACACCGCATCCGTGGCATACCTTCATCACCATGTCGTCGCCCAAGTCGGTCTCCTCCATTATGTGGGTGTCGACTTTGTCGAAGTTGGCGTTGGTGTTCTCGTTTACAGCGTAATACTTACCAGTGATTTCGTCGCAGAGGAAGTACTTGTCGCACGAGGTGGTGGGAACGAGTTGGTGCTTCACCTGTGTACCCTCGAAGACCTCGACAGAGAAGATCTTGATGTTTCTCAGGTCCATGAGCGAATTCGTGGTGACGGTGCGCTCCAGGTAGGGAGCCTCGCTGTCGGCATAGTGTACGCGATAGCGCGATGCCGAGGTGAGGTCGTTGAAGTTGAAGTTCGAGGCTATCACACCGTTGTACTCCAGGAAGTGCTCGGGCTCTTCCTGCTGACCGCAGATGACGCAGATGCGCTTGCCCACGATGCCGGCACCTATGCGATAGGCGGGATGGTGGTTGCAGATACCCACCTCACCCTCGAGCTGATGGCCTTCCACGTCGTAATAGGTAGCGCCAGTGAGTTCGTCATAGAGGCAGATGTCGGTAGCCGTATTCTGCATACCGAACGCGGGTTCGAGTCTCAGCACGCTGCTCTCATCCTTACTTATATAGAAATGGTACAGGGTCATGTCGCACTGGTCGTGTTTGCTGCCGTTGACACGACCGATGGTGATGTTCTGTCCGTTCTCACGATACTGGTACATCGCCACGTTCTGGTGGTAGTAGTCGCGGGCGGCGTTCTGCACCGTGTCGATGCGTATCTCGCCGTTCTTCAGACTGACGTAGTAGTTCTGGCCTACTTCCACGATATTGCCGGGTGAAGACACGAACTCCGTTCCGACTGCAAAGACAAAGCTGCGGTCGTAGGTGTTGACGTACAAACCGAAGCCCTTGTGGGCCTCATCGGGAGTTGCGTCCGTGCTGCCGAAGATGGGTACGTAGGTATTCTTGGGCATATTGTGCAGCATGAAGGCACAGTCTATTGCGGTGCCGTTTGTTGCCTTCACCTTGGTGTCGATGTAGTTGCCTTGCAGGTGTACAGCATTGGTGAAGTCGTTGCGAAGGGCTACGTTGTAGATGTATTCGCCGATGGGTGCGTTGGTCTTTGCCAATATGGCGTAACCGGGTATGGTCACGTTGTTCTGGGCCGATGTGGGGTCGCTGGTGTACCATCCACCCACTACCAGCACGCTGCCCGATGCCATATTCTCGTCGCTGTTGATGCTTTCTACGTATGTGTCCTCACCCTTGATGGTGATGGACGATAGGTCATTGGCCGAATTGAGCGCCTGGTTGCATACCTTGCCGTAGTGACCGCTGTTGATGATGACCGTGTGACCATCGGCATAGAGGTTGTCTACGGTAATCTCATCAAGTTCGATGCGACCCTTGTACAGCACGTCGTGCTCAGGCGAACCGAGCATTGTCCGTACGGTTCCGTTGGTCACGTAGGCCGTTCCGTTGGCAATCTGTCCCACGTAGAGGTTCTCGATCGTCTTGCCACCCAGGTCGAGGGTGATGGCCTTGTCCAAGTGAACTTCAGTCTGGTCGGCGTAAAGGTAGATGCAATCGCCGATATTAGCTTCGTTGATGGCCTCTTCCACGGTTTCCGTGTACATCTTCTTGGTTGTGGTGTTCTGTGCGCACGAAGATGTCCACTGAGCGTAGATTGTGGTATTCTCGGTGAAGAGTGATACGCTGGTGGGATTGCCGTTTGAGTCGTATATCTGTCTGCCTCCTGCTTTCTGGTCGTAGTAACCCAGGAAGTGATAACCGGTGCGGCGGGGAGCCTTGATCTGCTTCATGTCCACACCATACAGCACATTCATGTTCTCGATACGGTCGCTGGTCTCGTTTCCGTTGTCAAACTGCAAGGTGATATACAGGTACTTGGGTAGTGCCCTTCCCATCCATGCCTCATCGTGTGCCTCGGCTGTACGGTTGCCTACGTTGCGTGTACCAAGCGAATAGAGGTTGCCGTGCCCGCCACTGCTGGCCTCGTCGCCCGACTGAGCTCCACCTGCAGCACCGCCTCTGCTGCTAGGGGTGTTGGGGTTTTGTGCACCATTGTAGTGGCCCTTGCCACCGGCACCCGAACGGCCTACGTTGTATGCCCACGAACCTGACTGGGACCATGTACCGCCCGAAGCACCAGTACCACCGCACTGTGCACCAGGGGCACCACCGCCCACGTCGTAGGTCACACCATAGCCCGAGCCGCCACCACCGCCAGGACCTCCGGCTCCGCTGGTGTAGTAGTATGTCCAGCCCGAGCCCTTGTCGTTGACGCTTCTACCCCAGTTGCCAGCACCTGCTGTAGTGTAGCTAGGCTGGCCACCTGTGGCATTGATGGTGACGCTACCCATGACGTATACCTTACCCATGCTGTAGCCGTTATCGCCTCTTACGCTGGCATAACCATTATTTCCTGTGTGGTCATATTTGTTGATACCGCAATATTTTTCGGTTCCGCCAGGTCCGTTCTGTGCAGCATGGCCGTTACCGCCATAACCGCCGATGGCAGCACCGGCGCCACCACCACCATAACCGCCCTGGCCACCCTGGCCACCGGCTCCATGTTCTGTTCTCTGGTTCAGCCAACCATCACCACCATTGCTACCGGCACCACCGGCACCGGCATTGCCACCGCGCACGTTGAGTGTACCTTCACCCGTGATGATGAGGGTGGAACTGCTGGGAACGGTGATGCCCGCACCACCGCTGATGCGTCCGTTGCCGTTGCTGCCATTCACTGTCAGCGTAAGGCCTCGGGGGATGTAGATGGTTGCCGTTGCCCCATCGGCAACTTTCATTGCCGAATGACAATCTACGGCAGAAATCGTTACATTCTGCGTAATGGTGTAGATGATGCCATTCTCTAGAGGTACGTTGTTGGCGGCATAGTTGCTCGTCAACGTTACCATGTCTTGGGCGTGCACCACGCCTCCGACTCCCACCAGCATCAGTAGCAGCAAGCCGAGCCGCCTGATGTGGTGCAATGATAAAACACTTCTTTTCATCTTTCTCATACTTTATTGTGATTTTTTTATTTGCAATATGCAAAAGTATAAAAAAGGTTAATTAGGAAGCGGTATTAACGAGTGTATTATTGGTACGCGAATAAAATACAACGCAAAAATTAAAGTTTTACAACACTTCTTTTAAAGTTTTACAACACATAAAAATAAAAAAAGCACGGCCAATCGCTTGGTTTCCGTGCTGCAATGTGGATGTCGTAAAGTGCGTTCTAAAGTTCTTTTTCGATCTTCTCGCGATAGTCTGCTGGGGTCATTCCTTCGTGTTTCTGGAAGTAACGGTAGAAGTTGGCACGGTCGTTGAATCCAGCCATTACGGCCACTTCACGTATGCTCAGATTGTGCTGCTGACCCATGATCCGCTTCGATTCTTCTATGCGGAGCGTGGTGCGCCAATTGCGGAATGTAGTGCCCTTTATCTCTGAAAAATAGTGACAAAGATTGGCGTAGTTTGTGTTAAGGCTTTGTGCTATCTCCTCTACTCCTACGTCCGTCTTGATGTATTCTTTATGTTCTACCCATTGGCGCAGATTCTCTTCCAATTGCAGGTAACGGTGGCTTGTAGTCTCGCCGTCCGTCTGAGTGGCTGTCTGCAAGTCCTGTTTCGCTTGTTGCTCCGTTGTCTTGCTCTCCTCAATAGGCCCTGTTTCCTTCGTCTCGCTGACTTGCAGTACGTATTGTCCCGTCATGATGTAGCGCAGGATGCAGGTCAGGAGGTAGGTGTAGAGTAGTGATGCCAGGATGAGGAATATATTATAAAATGTGTCGAAGAAAATGCCAAAAGGAGCCAACAGACCGATGAACAGTGCCACGCAGAACATGCGGCACATCCAATAAGTGCGGAGGCGTATGTCATCATCGTAGTAGGCTTCCAACTTGCGGACGCTGCGCAGATAGATTTGTCTGAATGCCCATGAATAGAATAAGCACAGCACGTAATAGCCAACTATGCTCAGTGGGAAGAGCCACTGGAAGATGCCTGTGGGGGAGAAGATGGCGCTTGCCACCAATGCTACGAATAATGTGGCGAGCCCGGCTACCTGGTAGGGTATGTGATGGATGAAGCGCGACTTGGCATGGAGCATCACGATGGGCAGGGCTGTGAAAAGCAAGGCTTGGAAATAAGAGACGCCAAGCATGATGGCATCTCGCAGCCCTGAGTCGCCTTGCGCTAGTTGTAGGGCTGCGGTCAGATTGGATGCAATAAGTATGAAGCAGGCCAGTTCGAAGAACTTGATGGACTTGCGAAAGGTTTTCCAATGCCTTCCTGTGGGCATTGACATAAAAACGAGGATGATGAGCAGCGTGCTCATCACCGTCATCATAAAGTAGTCGGGAACGTTGCTATAGTCGTTTAGCATCATTTGTGCCTATTGGCACGCTTCATGCGTATCTCAGCTTTCTTCTTGGCCGAGCCGCTGCCGTGTGCCCCCGTTATGTACTGCTTCTTCTTGGCCTTTGTCTTGACCTTGTTTTCATCCTTCTTTGGACCGCCTTTTCCGCTGCCCTTAAAGGTTATGCCGCTCATGATGACGGCATCGATGTCGTCGCCTCCGAACATGTTATTGTGTTTTAGGAGTCAACGACTCGTTGCGTGGTCGAATCGTTGACTCGTAAATTTCAGAATTCGCTGTTTAGTAGTCCATTCCCTATAAATTTCTCCCTCCCCATTATGGGGGAGGGTTGGGGAGAGGGTCTATTAATGATGGAACAAGCGTACGCCGGTGAATGCCATGGCGATACCGTACTTGTCGCAGGTGTCGATGACATGGTCGTCGCGCACGCTGCCACCAGCCTGTGCCACATACTGCACACCACTCTTGTGGGCACGCTCGATGTTGTCGCCGAAGGGGAAGAACGCGTCGCTGCCCAGAGCCACCTCGGTGTTCTTGGCAATCCACTCAGCCTTCTCCTCCTCGGTCAGCACCTCGGGACGCTCCTTGAAGAACTTCTGCCATTCGCCCTCCTTCAGCACGTCGTCGTGCTCGGGACCGATGTAGATGTCGATGGTGTTGTCGCGGTCGGCACGACGGATGCCGTCCACGAAGGGGAGTGCCATCACCTTGGGATGCTGGCGCAGCCACCAGATGTCGGCCTTCTGACCAGCCAGACGGGTACAGTGGATGCGGCTCTGCTGACCGGCACCGATGCCGATGGCCTGTCCGTCCTTGACGTAGCAGACACTGTTAGACTGTGTGTACTTCAGCGTGATGAGGCTGATGATGAGGTCGCGCTTGGCAGCCTCAGTAAAAGTCTTGTTCTGTGTGGGGATGTTGGCGAAGAGGCTGTCGTCGGCCAGGTTGATCTCGTTGCGGCCCTGCTCGAAGGTGATGCCGAAGCACTGCTTGCGCTCGATGGGAGCGGGACGGTAGTTGGGGTCAATCTTGATGACGTTGTAGGTGCCCTTGCGCTTGTTCTTCAGCACTTCAAGTGCCTCTGGACTATAACTGGGAGCGATGACACCATCGCTTACCTCGCGGTTGATGAGGCGTGCCGTTGCCTCGTCGCACTCGTCAGAGAGGGCAATAAAGTCACCGTACGAACTCATTCGGTCGGCTCCGCGCGCACGTGCATACGCAGATGCAATAGGTGTAAGGGGCAGGGGGGCGTCATCGACGAAATAGATCTTCTTCAAGGTGTCGCTCAGGGGTAGACCTACGGCAGCGCCTGCAGGTGATACGTGCTTGAAACTTGCTGCTGCGGGCAGACCCGTGGCTTCCTTCAGTTCCTTTACCAACTGCCAGCTGTTCAGTGCGTCCAGGAAATTGATATAACCGGGACGTCCGTTCAATACCTCGATAGGCAATTCGCCCTCTTCCATGTAGATGCGTGAGGGTTTTTGGTTGGGGTTGCAACCATACTTCAACTCCAATTCAGTCATTTTTCTTTGATTATTTATGTTGTTTTTATTTATGCTGTTTTGCCCAAAGCATTTTGTTAGAAATACTCATTAGAGAGTAATTTAGTGCAAATTTAGCTTTTATGCGTTAATCTACAAAGTTTTTACCCGTGAAAGTTTGCCTATTGCTTTCTTTTTGTGTAATTTTGCGCCCGAAATTAAAAATGATATATATGCAAAGTTTTAAGAGAAGACTTTTTTGGTTGAGCATTTTGGCTATTTTTGTTGTGACAGTGGGATTTCTGTGTTTCTGTTTCGTACCCCTGCAGAATGAGGATTCTCGTATGATGGAGTATCAGGAAGCCTATCACGAATCGTTCCATACGAAAATGGGCGAGGAAGTACGTGATTGTCCTGGTTGCCATCCGTTCCTTTGGCGTTTCAATCACCGTTGGGATGATCTTACAGGAAAATGGAATAGCGCTTCTGAAGAGAAGAAGTAACAGAATACAGTTTCGCCTAAATTTTACTGCGCACTTTTCCCCTAAGACTGCTAGGAGTGAACCTTTTTTGCAAAAAAATCTTTTTTTTCTTAATTTTCGTTCCTAATCGATTGCGAATGGCTGTTACGCTAGAGGACGCACATTGTTGCCCATTACCCAATGATGTAGGCATGTATACAAAGCGAGAGGGGCATGTGCCTCTCTCGCTGTTTGTGGAGCTGGAGGGGATTGAACCCTCGTCCAAACAGGGAACCCCTGTGCTTTCTACACGCTTATCCCAGCCTGAATTTTCGTGCATTGGCAAGACCTGGGCCACCAACCGATGCCTTATCCTCTAAGAACTTCATCCTCGGCGCGAGGCCGCTTCGGACTATCTCCGATTTTGCTGTGCCACTTGATCAGGGGGCTTCGGAGCCACAGCGCCTGAGTGACATCTCGTCTCAGCACCTTGTGCCGAGATAAAGCCAGTAATCTACTGTACTTCGATTAGGCAGCGAGAGCGTAGTTGTTTTCGCCAGATAAATCTTTGGTAACTATGGATTATAGAGAGCAATCACCGACTCTCTGCGTGCTTACACAACGCTTCATCCTGCTGTCAAATCCATGTCAGCCCCTTGGAATCATCGTTATCTGCGGCAAAATTACCTCTTTTTTTTCTTGTACACAACTATTCTGAGGTAATTTTGCTGTTACTATTAACATATTTTAGAAAAAATGTGCTATCTTTGCAATAAATTTCGAAATTGTGCGTTTATTATAATGTATCTGCTTGATGTTTGATTGGGTGGATAGATTAATCTTGAACGTAAAAAATGATACAAACTTTGGCAATTAACATAGAAGATATAAAGGTCAAGGACGGCATGAATGTAGTGGAGCGTGCCGTGAAGCGTGGTTTTGATGTGTTGGTGTCTTTTTTAGGACTAGTGTTTCTGTCGCCAGCCTTCCTTTATGTATATATAAAGCTGTATAGGCAGCATGATGGTCCCGTGCTTTTTCGTCAGGAACGTATCGGAAAAGGTGGAAAGCCTTTTCACATTTTGAAGTTCCGCACCATGCGTGTGGATAGCGAGAAGAATCATACTCCCAGGTTAGCCAAGGCAGGTGATGACAGACTGACACCAGCAGGAAAGTTCCTGCGTGAGCATCACTTGGACGAGCTGCCTCAGCTTTGGAATGTTTTTGTAGGTGATATGTCGTTTGTCGGGCCACGTCCGGAGCGCAAGTATTTCATTGATAAAATTATGGAAGAAAATTCGGATTACGAACTGCTCTACCAGATTCGTCCCGGTATCACCTCTATGGCAACGATCTATAATGGCTACACCGATACGATGGAGAAGATGCTCATCCGCCTGCAGATGGATCTTGACTATCTGCAACGTCGTTCCTTGTGGTATGATTTAAAAATAGTATTTACTACGGTAAGGCTTATTGTTAATGGCAAGAAATTCTAATATGATAAAGAAACTCACACTCATTGTGGCGCTCATCCTGGTGGGCGCCATTGGTGCTTTTGCACAGTCGATGTCAGACGACCAGATTATTTCCTACATTCAAAGGGAAAGTGGCAAGGGTACTAGTCAGCAGCAAATCGTTACGGAACTGATGAAGAGAGGAGTGACGATGACGCAGTTGCAGCGGGTACGCCGTAAGGCGATGACGATGAAGCAGACACAGCAAAATGGTGGTAGCTTGATTGTGCAACCGAAGTCGACTAAGCGCACGCAATACGACCAGTACGGCAATCCCATTGATCCGGATGATAAGTTGCTGAACGTGCCTATGGGAGTCAATCAGAGCGCTTTCTACGAAGAACCAGATGATTCGCTGATGATGTACATGGAAGGTATGGACACGGGACGTAAGGTGTTCGGACGCGACATCTTCAACAAGCAGAACCTGACCTTCCAGCCCAGCACCAACATGGCCACTCCAACAAAGTATGTGTTGGGCCCTGGCGATCAGGTGGTGATTGACGTGTGGGGTGCTAGCCAGCAGACGTTCACGGAGACCATCTCGCCTGATGGTAATATTACAGTCGAGGGAGTTGGACTTATCCGTCTGGGAGGACTCAGCGTCACGCAGGCCAAAGCAGCACTCAAGAGCCGTCTGGGGCAGTACTACAGCGGTTGCCAGTTCAACCTTTCGGTAGGTGACATCCGTACCATCCAAGTGCAGGTGGCTGGCGAGGTCAATATGCCTGGAACGTACAGTCTGTCAAGTCTTTCGAGTGCTTTTAATGCCTTGTATGCCGCAGGTGGTATTAATGACAATGGTACGTTACGTGATATAAAAGTGTATCGCCGTGGCAGAATGATAGCCAGTGTAGACGTTTATGATTACATCGTCAATGGCAATTCAGCAGGCGATGTGCAGTTGCAGGACAACGATGTCATTGTCGTAGGGCCGTATGATTGCCTTGTCAATGTGGTTGGTAAGGTGAAGCGCCCCATGTGGTATGAAATGAAGAGCAGCGAGACGGTGAAGCAGTTGATGATGTATAGCGGTGGATTCACTGGAGACGCTTATACCGACAAGGTTCGACTGACACGTAAATCTGGAGCAGAATACAGTGTCCACACGATAGGCGAGTTTGAGATGGCTTCGTTCAGTCTCAAGGATCTGGATGAGGTAGAGGTGGACAGTGTACGTGCCCGTTTCAGCAATATGGTGGAAGTGCGTGGAGCTGTGAAACATGCAGGAAAGTTCCAACTGGGCGGTAATATCCAGACCGTGCGCGAACTCTTGCTAGCCTGCGATGGTCTTAGCGAGGATGCCTATCAGGAGCACGCCGTGATGCATCGCCAAAAAGATGACCTTACATTAGAGATAATTGGTGTGGATATTAAAGGCATCCTTGATGGTTCGGCCGTTGATGTTGCGTTGAAAAACAATGACTTGCTATTCATTCCAAGTAAGGTGGAAATGCAAGGTGAACGCAAGATCACCGTGAATGGTGAAGTGCTTTATCCCGGTATCTATCCCTTTGCAGAGAATGCTACACTGCGCGATATTATCCTTCAGTGTGGCGGATTGACCGAGGCAGGTTCTTTGGCTCGTATTGATGTATACCGTCGTCTGCGTGACGCCAGAGCTGTGACAGATACCAAAAAGTCGGCAGAAAGCTTCTCTTTCAGTTTGGATGAGAACTTCGCCTTGACACAGGACACAACATTCTACTTGATGCCTTACGATGAAGTATATGTTCGTAAGAGTCCTGCCTACGAGCCTCAGCAGAATGTGACTGTGCGTGGTCAGGTGAACTTTGTTGGACAGTACAGCATGACAACGAAGGACTTCCGCTTGTCCGACCTCATCAAGGCTGCTGGTGGTTTCACCCAATTGGCATACGTGCCCGGAGCCCGTTTGGTGCGCAGAATGACGGAGGACGAAAAGTTGCAGCGTGACAACTCACTGAAGCAGGCTCAAATCCAGATGTATGAGGAGAGTCTGAAGAAAGAGGTGACAACCAGTTTCGAAGAGATGGATACGTTGTTGACTATGAAGATGAACATGGATGACACCTATCCTGTGGCCCTCGACCTGGAGGCTGCCATCAAGGAGCCTGGTTGCTTGCAGGACATCGTGCTACGTGAAGGCGATGTTCTTACTGTTCCTCAGTACTCGAATACAGTGAAGATTACAGGTGAGGTTTCCTATCCTATCTCTATGAACTACGTGAAGGGCAAGAAGTTGTCATATTACATCAAGCATGCCGGAGGTTACGCCAACAAAGCACGCAAGAATAGTGTGTATGCCGTGTATGCCAACGGAGGCGTAGAGAAGATTAGCCGACACAGTAGCAAAGCCATACAACCTGGTTGTGAGATTGTTGTGCCCACCAAACCTGAGAAGACGGGTATGTCTACCAGTGAGATTATGGCCATTGCCAGCGGTGGTGCCTCGCTGGCAAGTGTTGTAGTGGCTTTGATAAGTATCCTAAAGAAATAGTGTAAAGTCTTATGAACGTTCAGAATAGTGAAAAGAACACCGATCGCGATGTCATTGACCTCAGGGTCGTTTTTCGCGATTTGTGGCGACGTAAATGGCTTTTTGTTAAGGTTTGGATTATTACCTTTGTCTTGGCTTGCGTGTATATTATGCCGCAACCTCGTACGTATGTCACCAGTCTCTCATTAGCTCCAGAGTTAGGGGGACATTCGTCAGGTGGAGCGCTTTCAAGTCTTGCCAGTAGTTTTGGTTTTGATATTGGTGGTATTCAAACTGAGGATGCATTTTATCCGGAATTGTATCCTGACCTGATGGCCACGAATGAGTTTCTTGTAGATCTGCTTTATGTGAACGTGAAGACGCTGGAGGGTGATGTAGATACGACTTATTTGTGCTATCTGGCTAAATATCAAAAAAAGAATCCTTTATCTGCTCCATGGCGTTGGTGCAAAAAGCAACTAAGGAATCTGTTTTCCGACTCTTCAAAAGGCGTTTCAATGGAGGAACGACTCGATCCGCGCCGTCTCTCAAAGGAAGATGATGAACTTGTTTCTTTGGTGCGTAACAATATTACCTGTGATGTGGACCTAAAGACAAACGTCATTACAATTACGGTTAAGGATCAGGATCCACAGATTTGCGTGACGATGGCAGATTCTGCTTGTGTGCGTTTGCAGGAGTTCATCACGAACTATCGTACCAGCAAGGCCCGAATAGACTTGCAATATTATGAGAGCCTGGCAGATAGTGCCCGTATGGAATATGACGCTGCAGTAAGTGCCTACAGCCGATACTGCGATAGTCATCAGAATGTCATTCTTCAGGCATATGCCACAGAAAGGGATAAGTTGGAGTATGAGATGCAGAGCAAGCAGACCACTTACAATGCCATGAATACCCAGTATCAAGCTGCCAAGGCCAAGGTACAGGAGCGCACTCCTGCCTTTACGGTGTTGAGTTCGGCCGTTCTACCAGTTAAGGCTGATTCACCCAAAAGAATGATCTTTGTGGCTGCTATGCTCTTCCTTGCTTTCTTCGGTACTTGTTTCTGGATATTCCGAAAAGATATCTCTGCCCATCTGCTTGGACAAACCAAAGAGGAAGAACTTGTAGAATCTGAGGACGAGGGTGTGGAGGTTGCTGAAAATGAGGAATGAAGAACCCATTGGTCATACGTAAGGATTCGCTTAGGAGATGGTTGCAGATAACCTGTCCAAAGGCAGGTAGTCTGATGACGATCAGAAAGCGTACCGTTGCGTTGTGGATGTTCTATTTCGGCATTCTTCTGGCTTACTACGGTACGCTGAATCCTTGGTTTCTGTGGCCTATTGCACGTTATGTCCATTATGTGGCTTCTGTTCCTATTGCCTTGAGCATGTTGTTTTCCTCGAACATTAGGGAAGGCATTTTCAATCGTAAGGATTATCAAATCCCTTTTATTGCCTGTTTTGTGCTACAGGTGGTGATGGCCTTGACCAGTGGAAAGAACATTTTCGGTTTGATTGTGATTGTGTTCATTATGATCGTGTTCACATCCATTATCAAGCTTGACAAGAGTGAACTGCAACGTCTTGGTGATATGCTGACCAAGACCATGGCGCTTCTCATGGTAGTTTCTATACCTTTTTATTTCTTGTATTTGGTTGGGTTCAATCTTCCTCATTATCACGTAGTACCCACCGAATGGGAATATTCGTTTGAGAACTATCGTTTCTTTCTTGTTGATGACCGATTTGATTTTGAACTGATTCCGCGATTTCATTCCGTATTTCTCGAACCTTCACATCTGGGGATGGCCTGTGTTGGTTTGCTCTATTGCCAGATTGGCAAGTGGAAGACCTGGCGATGCCGTGTGCTTTTCTTCACTATCGCCATTACATTCTCTTTGGCAGCCTACATCTGTCTGGTCGTATTGATGTTCTCTTCTGCATGGATGAAGGGAAAGGCTGTGATGGGTAAGATTCTTATTCTGTTAGGATTGTTCACAACGATTGTCGTTGGTTCCATTTTCTACAATAATGGTGAAAATCTTGTCAATATATTGATCGTACAACGTTTGAATACAAACTCCGATGGTGAGATAGAGGGAGATAACCGTACTAGCGATCTTTTTACAAAGGAATATAACAAGATGGCCAGTTCCAGTGATATCATCATGGGTAAGGGCATGGAAGCTATGGCTCGATTTGGTGGTTCGGGTAATTCTGGCTATCGCGTCTTTCTCTATACTTACGGGCTTATCAGCGTGCTTTTCGTTGTGTTTTTCTTTCTCGCTTTCTTCCGGACAAGCGATAATTTCCGTGCGAAGATAGCAGTGACGATTATTAGTCTCATGTCGTTTGTGGCGCATGGCATACCTACCAAGTACTATTGGTTCATACCATTATATATATTGGTGTTCAGTGATGTATATCCGAACAAGTACAAGCAATTGAAGCAAGAGAATGACGGGTGCTAAACTAATTATACTCAATACGGTCGTGCAATATGTGCGTACGTTTGTGAGCATGATCATCATGCTCTTCTCTACTCGTATTCTTTTAGATTCCTTTGGTCAGTCGGGTTACGGACTGTATTCCGTAGTGGGCAGCATGGTCTTCATGATAGGATTTATCACCGTATCCTTGGCAAGCAGTACGCAGCGTTTCCTGTCTTTCTCACACGGTAAGGAAGACAAGGTGGAGTTGCGTGAGATTTTTGCCAATGCATTTTGCCTACATGTCTTGATTGCTCTGGTTATTGCATGTGTCATGTATGGGCTGTCAGGGGTGTTTTTGAGCAACCTTGATGTTACGGATGACCAGCGCTCCTCGGCCATGTTCATGTATTTCATGGTGTTATTGATGGTTTTGCTCACCTTCATCACAGCTCCTCTTCGTGCCTTGTATATTGCCCGTGAGAATATCCTGTATGTCTCCGTTGTGGAGATTCTTGATGCCTTTCTTAAATTGGGAGGTGCAGTGATGTTGGGCTTTATTTCGTACGATCCTCTCAAAGTTTATTCGCTGGTAATGTTTGGTGTGTCAGTGTTCAATTTCCTGGCCTATGCCTTGTATGCACGCATCCATTACGAAGAGTGTCATGTTCCTTCGTTCCGTGAGATTTCCAAAGATAGAATGAAGGGGCTTATGGGCTTTGCCGTATGGAATGTTTATGCTGTAGGTTCGGGAGTGGCCAGGACACAAGGTTTGGCAATTGTCATAAATCGATTCTTGGGAACCTTGGTCAATGCAGCCTATGGCATCGCTTTGCAGGTTAACAATGCTGTAAGTTTTATTGCTTTGTCCATCCTGAATTCGGTAAATCCGCAGTTGATGAAAGCAGAGGGAGCAGGCGACCGTCAGCGTATGTTGTTGCTCAGTACCAAGGAGAGTAAGTATTCCTTTTTGGTGCTGGTGCTGCTGCTCACACCTTTGGTATTCGAAATGCCCATGGTACTTTCTTTCTGGCTGCGAGAGGTGCCTGAGCATGCCGTGATGTTTTGTCAATTTATCCTTATCGCCTACATTTGGGATCAGACCACCATTGGCCTGACTTCTGCCAATCAGGCCATTGGACGCATTCGCAACTACTCGTTGCTGACCAGCACCATCCGATTGATGGTCTTGCCTGTGGCGTGGTTTTGTCTGAAGTCTGGTTTACCCCCTATTTCGGTGATGTTGTGCTATGTGGCCATTGATGTATTGATAGGTTTCATACGTATTCCCTTTCTGAAAGCAACAGCAGGATTGGATGTGTGGAGCTACGTCAAGGATGTGTATGTGCGTTGTGCTTTACCCGCACTTTCAGTGGTGGCTGTGTCATGGAGTGTGGGCCATTATCTTGACTTCCCGTTCCGTTTTGTGTTGACAGAAATTGTTGCCGTGATGGTGGGAGTCGTGATGGTGTATCTTGTGGCACTTGACAGCTCAGAGCGAGCATGGATTGTTTCAAAGCTAAACAGAAAACGCAGAAAGTCATGAGACCAAATATCTTCCGAACAATTATCTTCAATCTTCGAGCCTTTGGTTTGCGCGGAGCGATGAAGCTTCCCGTCTATGTTTATGGGCGAGTGAAGGTGTATAATATGGGACGCATTGAATTGCACGCTCCCATGCGTCGTGGAATGTTCAAGATTGGCATGAATTATACGGACACTCCATTGCCTTATACCATCTGGGACAATAAGGGCACGATAGACATCTATGGTCCGTTGTGGATACACCACGGATGCCGTGTGCATAACATGGGGCGTATGATTTTTCGTGGCGGTGACATCATCAGCCATGCCTGTGTGTTTGATGTTTACGACGAATTGGAATTCGGCCAGCATGTGTCGGTGGGCTATAACTCTGAGTTTACGGATACGGATGTGCATTTCTGCATCGATGTGGCGAGTCGTAAGGTGAAGTGTAACACGAAGCCCATTCGCATCGGTAACTTCAATTGGCTTGGCTCGCATACGTTTGTGAAGAAGGGTACGGTGACGCCCGACTACCTCACCGTGGCTTCGCCCAATGCCGTCTTGCTGAAGGACTACAGCAAGGAATGGTCCCCTAACAGCATTGTGGCCGACAACCCTGTCCACGTGGTGGGCATGGGCAAACGTCGCGTATATAATTACCAGAACGAAACCATGATGCGTGCCGTCATCCGTGACAAAGGGGAATATGTGCTGCCGGAGGATGTGGATATGGATGTGTTCTGCAAACTGAAGGGCTTTGCCAATTCACAATTCACAATTCACAATTCATAATTCATAATTCATAATTGACTGATGAGGGTGCTCTATGTCTCTAGTTCAAATGTGGTGGGTGGCGGTAGTATAGCCTTGCTCAACCTAGTACGTGGCGTCATGGCAGCCGGACATGACGTGATGGTGGCTACGACCTGCGATAATGGAGCCTTTTACGACATGCTTGCAGAGACAGGATGCCGCCTGGTGCGTTGCCACCACCGCCTGTCGGTATACCCTACGCGAGGCAGTCGCTGGCAGTACCTGCCACGCCTGGTGAAGATGGTGCTGGATAATCGTCGTGGACGCAAGGAATTGGCTCGCGTCATTCGTGACTTTCAGCCCGACATCGTACATACTAATGTGGGGCCTATGGATGCGGCGTTTGATGCCTGCCGCAGGCTTGGCGTCAAGCATGTATGGCATCAACGTGAATACCAGGACCTGGACTTCGGACTGCGCTTCTATCCCAATGTGAAGACCTTCATGCGCAAGTCGCATGCCGAGGGCAACTATAACATCTGTATCACGAAGGGTGTGTATGCCCATCGTCAGTTTCGTGACGGTATAGACACCGTCATCTACGATGGTGTCTTCCCTAGTGAACTGTGCGACCAGAGTCGTTGGCAAGCCAAGGAGGATTACGTCCTCTTTGCCGGTCGCATTGAAGAGGCAAAAGGGGCGTTGGACTTGCTGCATGTCTTTGCAGAGTTTCACAAGCGTTACCCTACTTGCCGCTTGAAGTTAGCGGGACGTTACGATGCCCAATCGGCTTATTACCAACGATGCCTTGATTTTGTGCAGTCGGCAAGACTGACAGATGCCGTGGAACTGATGGGCGAAAGGAGTGATGTGTACGAATTGATGGCGCGAGCTCGCATGCTGGTCGTACCGAGTCGCTTTGAGGGGTTCGGCTTTATCACGGCCGAGGCTATGCTCAATGGCTGTCCCGTGGTAGGGCGTGACACGGCTGGTACCAAGGAGCAGTTTGATAAAGGATTGGAGTATACAGGGCGAGAGATAGCATTGCGCTTCACTACCGACGAGGAGATGCTGTCCATGATGTGCCGAGTTATGGACGAACCGATGGAGGACATGTGTCAAGGAGCGTTCCGCACCGTTTCCCACTTTTACACTATTGAGGAACATGTGCGGCAGGTGTTGGGATATTACGAACGGATTATTAACAACAGATAGATACCATGCAGACTATATTGAAAATCGTGTTTGGAGGATTGGGATGGCTCTTCTCGTGGCTATTCCCCTTGCGCATGCCCTTGTTGCTGCGTGCTGTAAAGACTCATTTCTATACAGGCTTCGTTCGCCGTCGTTTTGCCCATTTGGGTAAGAACAGCCTGATAGCTTCACCTGCGGAGATGATAGTGGGTGCGCAGTGTATGCACATTGGCGATAATGCCAAGATTAACCAAGGTGTGATTCTGGCAGCATGGCCGGGTATGTTGGAGGACAATCCCCAGCTCGTCATCGGTGACAACTGTCGCATTGGTGTACGTTCACATATATCGGCTGCGGTGGGCATCCGCATTGGCGACAATCTGCTGACGGGTCCAAACGTCTTGATTACAGACAACTCGCACGGTGCTTCGTCGCGCGAACTTCTGGACTTTCATCCGCAGAGTCGTCCGTTGTTCTCGAAGGGCCCCGTGACGATTGGTAATAATGTGTGGATAGGTCAGAATGCCTGCATCATGCCCGGCGTGACGATAGGCGATGGGGCTATCGTGGCAGCCAATAGCGTGGTGACGCACGATGTACCCGCCTACAGTGTGGCGGCTGGCATCCCGGCACGCGTGGTCAAGCAGTGTTGATAGACGAGGCGGAGCAACATGCGTGAAAACATGCTGCATGACTTCCTTGTACAATAACTATCGTACAACTGTACAATAACTATCGTACGCGTGTACGATAACTATCGTACAAGGGGGTGCTGCTACGCCATTCTGTCTATAGTGCTGCATCATCTCTACACTTCCATATAGAACATTTCTTTTTACCTGCCTGGCTATCTGTTATGGGTAATCTACTTCAGCTGCCACGGGTGCTGGTGTGCGGCGATGACACTCTCCAGGCAAAGCGCTCTATTCTCTTCCGTCACGGGTACGGACGAGTCTTCGATGAAGGCCTTGTCGGCATCGTTCTGCTCGGCTTCGGTGAGTAGGTGCGTGGCCTTGCACTGCATGATGTCGCACCCGTAGACGGGGGCGAAGAGTGTCTGCACCCAGCAGCATGCCGCGATGTAGCGGCCCACACCATAGCAGAGGTGGGTGTCGTCGCGCGTCAGGTCGGTAGCGTTGTTGAGCGCCGAGTGGCGCGCAATCTGTATGGCCGTGCCAGTAGGTATGATGATGTCTATGCCGTCGCGCTGCATCATGGTCTGCGTGGCGGTGGCTATGCGTTGCCAGCGCTGGTCGCCCGCGATGCCTTTGTTCTGCTTGCTCTTGGTGCTGTAGGCATGGATGAACTGCCAAGCAATGGACACGTCGGGGTTGGTGCAGTTTGTGCGTATGGCGTCGATGAAGTGGCGCAGGTACGGGTTGTAGGTGTTATAGTCGATGGCGTTGGTGCTGACCTGCTGCAGTACCACCACGTCCCAGTCCTGCTGCAGGATGCTGGCCAGCGTGGCCTTTCGCAGGGGCACCTTGTCCAGGCCAGCCTTGCGGCAGATTATGACGGTGTCCTTGGTCTTGTCCAAGACACTATTCCAATATTTTAGGCTCGTGCTACCTTTGGTCAGCGTGTACAGACAATACGAGTCTGGATTAATACCTAGGCTGTTGGTTATCTCATTGATATAGGCCGTACCATCATCTGTGTAGCTATTGCCAATGGCCAGTATCTTGTAGGGCGACTTGGCTCGGGGCAGCGGGGCGTTGACGAAGTAAGGGGGTGTGCCAGGGATGAAAGGCTCCAATTCATCGGCGTCATTGCTGCATGATGATAGGATGCTCAAGGTGCAAACGAGGTAAAGGAATGCTCGTAGGCAACTGATAAATATGGATGTGATGTTGTCTGCCATCTCTGTTTCCTTCTCTTTCTTTGTCTCTTTCTCTCCGTTTTGTTTGTACTATTCCGCCACTTCGTACACTCTTACCCAGTCCACGTCCATCCAGGCTGGGTACTCGCTGGCTATGATTTCCTTCAGGTACTTGTTGCCCACTTGCATGTCGATGAGCAGGAAGGACTCCACGCCGTAGGGGAACTGCCCCACGTCGGTGGTCTCGATCTTTGGGTAGTCCAGTTTCACCTCGTCGTTGACCGTGAGCAGTACGCGGTCGCGACGTATCTCCACGCCGTACACGTTCCATTGGCTCACGTCCACCTGGGGCAGTACTTGGTATTTCGGGTCGGTGGTCTTTTTCAGGATGTCGGTGTAATTGGAGTGCATGGTTTGTGAGACATACGTCCAATGACTGGCATATTCCATAATGTCAATCTCGGCACGTTCGGGGTAGCCCCATAGTTTCGGGTCGTCCGACTTGACCCAGATAGCGGGCCAGCATCCCGTGGCACCGTGTATGCGGGCGCGTACCTCAATCTTGCCGTAGGTAAACGTCTTCTTGTGCTGCGTACAGATGCCACCTGTCAGGTAGGATGCCGTATCGTTTCGGTCAATGTCCTTGTTTTGGCGGGCATAGAGGCGTATGTAGCCGTTGCGCAGGCGGAAGAGCGACTTGTGTGGCGACATAAATTTTTGCCATTCGGAGGGACCACGTTCGATGAGGCTCCAACGGTTGGTATCGAGGCGTGAGGACCGAAAATCATCCTGCCAAGCCAGTTTGTAACGAGGGTGTGAAACGGGTTGCTGTGCGTAGCATACGTTGGTGATGTATAGTGTGAGCAAAATGCTCAATAAGAAGAGCGACAGAATGTGTATTCGTTTCATTTTGGTGTGTTTTTGTTGACAACGCTGCAAATATAAGGATTTTTTTTGTTATCTCGTAAAAAAGCCTTAACTTTGTCGTAAAATAATCAATATGAAGCAAAAAATAATCGCTTTTTACCTTCCGCAATTTCATGCTATCCCTGAAAATGATGCATGGTGGGGTAAGGGCTTTACAGACTGGGTGAACGTTAAGAAGGCTCGCCCTCTGTATAGTGGCCATCGCCAACCACGTGTGCCTCTTGAGGGGTATTATGACTTGGCCGATGTGGAAGTGATGCGTAAGCAAGCAGATTTGGCGCGCCAGTATGATGTTAGCGGTTTCTGTTTCTATCATTATTGGTTTGCGGGCAAGTTGCTGCTTGAGAAGCCTGCCGAGCAACTGTTGCAACATCCCGATATCGACATGCCGTTCTGTTTCTCGTGGGCCAACGAACCGTGGGCACGAACTTGGGATGGCAAGGCCAAGCAGGTACTGATGCCACAGGATTACGGTACCAAGAAGGATTGGGTGGAGCATTTCAACTATCTGCTTCCCTTCTTCAAGGATCCCAGATACATGTGCGTGGAAGGTGCTCCCATATTCTTGATTTATAAGTCGAAGAGCATTCCCAACTGTGGTGAGATGATGCAGTTGTGGATAGATATGGCGCGCGAGGCGGGACTGCCCGGCATCCACTTCGTGCAGACCATTCGCGAGAACGAACTGGATGGGCGTGACTTACCTTTCGCAGCCAATGCTGAGTTTGAGCCGGCTCGCTCCATACGTCTGCAGGGCACCGCCGTGTTGCAATGGCAGCGAGTACGCCGCGCCTTCTATCGCATGCTAAACAAATTAACAGGTAAGCAGTTGCGAACCAATGCTCTTATTCCGTTTGCCAAGATGACGGCTTTGTCATTGGGACATAATTCTCCTGTGGGCACGTATGGTGGCGTGTTTGCCGGATGGGATAACTCAGCACGTCGCAAGACGGATGCCACCATCATTTTGCCACCTACGAAGGAGGAGTTTGCAGACTTTCTGCGTAAAAAGATAACTCAGACGCGTGAGTGCTATCATACAGATACCATTTATATCAATGCCTGGAACGAGTGGGCCGAGGGTACCTATCTGGAGCCTGATACGGACAATCGTTACATGTATCTGGAGGCAATACGAGAGGTGCTTGGCGAGTTTGAATAGCTCAAAATATTAATACTCTTGCTATGAACAAAATAGAAAAGCTTGTCTATGATGCGGTAAAGAATTCGCCGGCGATAAAGTTTGCTATTCGTAACCTTTATCAGTTGGCATTCGATATGTTGCCCAAACCCAAAGACAATTCCGTAAATGCCATCGAAGCAAAGGGCGGGTATTTCTTTGGATTTCATGACCGAACTCCCTTTTCGACAGACGAGACACGCGTGCTGGCTCACCACACCACCATACCTGTTCGTATGCCAAAGGATGGCGAGATGCTGGGTGTAGGCTATTTCGATTTCACGAAAGACGGACAAATGGGCGACTATCACCAACTTGGAGAGTCGAATGCGTGGAACTATCATAAGGGTTGCCGTCTGCAATGGCTTGACGAAGGCCACATCATTTATAACAGCAAGGAGGGCATCCAACCCGTTGCCGTGGTAAAGACCATGAACGGAGATACGGTGAAGACACTGCCTATGGCTATCGATACTGTGTCAGAGGATGGGAAGTGGGCCACGGCCTTCAGCTATGAGCGCTTGCATGTTTTGATGCCGGGTTATGGCTATGAAGGTGTGCAGGATGGTGGTTGCCTGCAAGAGAATGCGCCTGAATGCACCGGCTTATATCTGATGAATATCGAAACGGGTGAGCTGCAGATGGTGGCCAGTTTGGCGTCTTTATGCCAGTCGGTTCCGGGAGAGAGTGTGGCAGATTTGAAGCATTTCGTGACGCATACAGAGTTCAGCAAGGATGGTCGTTACGTGTCTTTCCTGCATCGTTGGATTGGCAATGATTACCGTCGCCGTTTCTCTCGTATGGGTGTCTATGATCGCACCAATGGTAAGCTGCTCTTTTTGGATACAACGGGTATGGTGTCACACTATGTGTGGAACGAACGTAATGAAATCGTGGCTTATTGCAGCGTGAAGGAGGGTGATGCCCATGTCTGCTTCAATGTGGAAAAGGGAACCTATGCGCCAGTCTGCCTAAACCAACTGAATGTGGATGGTCACCAAAGTATGGTGAACGATGATGTGTTCGTAACGGATACCTATCCCGACCGCCGTCGTATGGCTTCGCTCTATAGGGTAGACATGAAGGCGCAATCCTTCGAACGTATAGCTTATCTGTATTCGCCCAAGAAGTTCCAAACAAAGGATTTCCACAAGCATATAGCCTGTGACCTGCATCCTCGCATGTCACCTTCAAAGCGCTTTGTATGCTTCGATTCGGTTTATACGGGCGAGCGCTCTCTATGTATAATGCCTCTGTAGAAGATGATAGTGCCGGAAGATGATTGTCCTAAAAAGATGATGAAATGAAAAGGTTTTTATTGGTTTGTGTTACATATAACTCTTACGAAGAACTTTTAAGTTTTCTTCGTTCTGTGGATGAAGCCTGCTGTTTGGCAAGAAGTGTTTTTGAAGTAGATGCTCTTGTGGCAGATAATACCACAGAGCATGTACAACAGGTTTCCTATATCCCCGATTCTCTTCATCATCTGCAAATTTGCGCTTTTCATGAGAATCTTGGATATTTTGGTGCTGCCCAAAAAGCCATGCAAGAGGTCAAGGATATACATCAGTACGACTATGTTGCGATAAGCAACGTGGATTTGCTGATGCCTTCGGATTTCTTTACCCGACTTGGTTCGCTTGATGTTGCTGAAAACGTGGGCTGGGTGGCAAATGCCATTCTGTCGGGATTGGAGAAACGCGACAGAAATCCAAAGATCTTACAACGATATTCTAAGGGGCGTTTAAATCAGTTGCACACTTTGTTCCGTTTTCCCATCCTTCACTATCTGTATACAAAGACATTATACCGCAGAAAGAAGGTTATGGCAAAGACTGAAGCCAGGAAAATTTACGCAGGGCATGGTTCCTTTGTTCTTCTTACGAAAGCGTTCTTCAATGCTTATCCAGCATTGTCATATCCAATATTTTTGTTTTGTGAGGAAATTTATTTGGCAGAACTTTGTAGAGAGGCAGGCTTGTCGGTTTGGTATGAACCGTCTTTGATCATAAACGATACGGAACATTGCTCCACAGGAAAGATGAAGAAATCTTTCTATTATCGCTGCAATTACGATGCTATCAGCTATATCCTGAAAACTTATTACCAGTAGTTAACGCCAAAGATTTACTACACGGTTGGTAATTCGCTTGACGAAATACGTGGGAAGGAAGATGAAAAATAGATATAGGTAAGAGGTTAGCTTGGAGTAGCCAAATACATGTTGGTAAACTTTTGCGTTGTAAGAAATTAATTTGAATTTCTTGCGACTGATGCCCTCTGGGGTCTTTCGGTAAATAGCTAATGGTTCAATCATTCCGTATGCCTTGCCACACTTTTGCAGTATAGTCAGAAACAAGGCCCAATCCTGACGCTTGCGAATGGTGGGCATATAGAACTTACCATAGGGCTGTGTGTCGTAGATGGCAGTCAAGCAACCAATCTTGTTGTCATGCTTAAGGTTGTTGAGCGTAAGCTTTGACGGGGCAATGACGATACCTTTGTGCTCGTCATCGACACCGCAAACGAGATAGCTGGAGAAGCTGAGGCAGCATTTTTGCTGCTTCATGAACTCTATCTGCTTCTCAAGTTTATCTGGCATCCAACGGTCATCGCTGTCACAAAAAGCTATGTAGCGGCCACGTGCTTCCTTGATGCTATTGTTGCGTGCAAAACCTGCTCCATTGTTCTCTGGCAAAAGGAAGATGCGTACGCGGCTATCCTTTGCTGCATATTCCTTAAGAAGTTCTATGGTTTCGGGATCGGTGGAGTGGTCATCGGTAATGAGTAACTCCAGTTTCTTGTAAGTTTGGTTCAGGACACTATCCATGCTGGCGCCAATAAATCTACTGGCGTTGTAAGATGGCATGATGACTGATACCAAGTCTTTTCCCATTATTTTTGTGCACTTATATTGTAAAAACGCGCAAAGTTACAAAATATTGCGCGTTTTACCAATTATTTTCTCGGAAATCGTGCTTTCGCCTAGTATTTCCGAAAATATAACTCGTTTCCTTCAAAGGTAAGTGTGAGATTCTTGTTGTTTAACGTATTGATGTGAAATATGCCATCAGCAGGAACTCCAAAATCTTTTGCTTCCAAGAATGTACGCACAGTATCTCCTTTGTCAACTATTGTTTTGATGCGCAACAGATTTTCTGCGTGCTCGAAAGTGGCAAAATAAAAGAATCTGCGATCGCGTGAGGCATCCTCAAATTGCAATACTGAGTTGTGGATGCAATAGTAAATCTTTCGTGGATTGGGTGCTTGACTATTCTCATAAATGTTGTCAGCCACCAGCGAGTCGATTTCTCCAGATGAACTGCGAGCACGCCATTGGGTGAGTTGCCACATGCCGCCCAGGTCGCCGTTGTTGTCACGGAAGTTCTCGCACGACATCAAAAGCAGCGTTGCCAGTGTTGATAGTATGATAGTATGTAATCTTTTCATGATTCGGGATTTTATTTCTTTTGATTGATCCAACCGGAATAGGATACTGTAAGCATACCTCCCTTGCTTCTGCCAATCAGTTCACCACCATTTTGTCCATAGCTGGCAGTGATGCCAAGCCCCTTGACCTGATGTGGACGGTAAGTGGCCTCTACGAGCAGGAAGTTGCCGTATGCTGGGGTTTCGCGTGGCTTGTTATAGGTACCAAGGCTCTTTTCATGTGTGAACAGTACGCGGTATGATACGTCTTCGTGTGGATTGCCGCTGATGCCGAAGTGGTTGGCCATGATACGGTTGTCGTGCGACTCGATGCGTCGGTTGGCATTGTAAAGTGGTGAGAGCAGAAGTGGATTGCCCATGACAAAACCTGCATGTTGGTAGGCACCATACATGCCATGGTTGTAATAATCATCGACACCGCCAATGGGACGGACGTGATTGCTTAGGCTGACAAACACCGGACCTGATTGGTCGGTGGTACGTATATGTTCATAGAGTAGGGTGGAGACGAAGGGATTTTTGGGAACTTCCAATTCCACTCCGTATGTCATATCCTTCCATGCAAAGTCCCAACCTAATTGACTGTGATCCTCAAAGAAATGCTCTGCGTAAAAGCCTAATCCCCATCCTTTTCCTTTATAATCAAGTCGTGCATGCCAAGAGCCAATTTGATTTCCTGTTGCATTCGGATTATCTCCATCCATTACGTCATTGCCAGAAGGGATGAATGCTTCGAAATATTGCTTGATTCCACTTGGAATTTCATACACATCGCCTGGTTTTCTTAGATTCCATACTGTTCCTCCGAACTGGCAAACCATCTCGATGCCTCCAGAAAGAAGGAGAGGGAATTTCTCTAGATTTCCGATACGTACAAAACCAGCTTTGCTATGATAGAGCGAATTGGCAGTATATACGGCTCCTTTTGCGCCGGCATTGAACTCGCGCTGCCAACGGTTGTCTGTGTAAACGCCGTATGCCAAGTGTCCTTTCAGGGCGAGCCAGTTACCCGTCTTCTTGATAGTGTAGAAGTCTGGGCAGATATCAAATCGTACTTCGGGCAGTGGACGTGCATTGATACCCATTGCCATGCCTCCTGATGAGAGTTGCTGATTCTTCATCTCTAAGGGGCGTTCCTTCTGGCCAACTGAAAGGCGTACCAATTTGTATTGGAAGTCTGCGTACAACTGCTGCAGGATAAACTTGCTGCTATAATTTACGGGTGCAACGATGTCAGCTCCGTAGCCGATGCGCCATTTGCGCAAACTGTCTGCTTCAACACTTCTTCGTATGGCTGCGCGAAAATATCCGCTGTTGTTGTCAGTGCTGGCTAATCCATATCGGTTGGCGGATTGCCAGAAGGGAGTGTAGTCGCCAGTGCCGAACTGGCCGCTGAGTTCTCCCTTGTATTCTATTTCTTCTCCCAAACGAGATATCTGGGCATGGGATGATATGGTGAGCATACCCGCTGCTAATGTTAGAAATATCTTCCGCATGAATAACATTATTTAATAGAAATCCCGCTGCTACATTCTGCGTGTGGCAGCGGGACTTTCTTAAGCTAGTTTGTCTTGTTTACTTTTCAGTGTGGTTCTTACCATGCTTTACGTTGTCAGCATGTCCATAGCTGCCGTAGGTTCCGTAGTGTCCGTAGTGACCATAATGGCCATAACGTCCATAGCGGCCGTATTTGTGGTAGCCATATTTGCCATACTTACCGTAGCCATAGTAGTAGCCATACTTCTTCTTCTTCAAGTCTACGCCGTTGAGTACCAATGAAATCTTAGGCAGTTTTTCGTCTTCCTTGAGACCATTGATAAGCTCGAAGTTTGCCTTGGGGCTGTAGTCGGCACGACAAACATATACTGTCACGTCAGCCACACGGCCCAATTCAAGTGTATCACTTACCAAACCTACGGGAGGCGTATCAAGCATAATGATGTCGTACTTGCTGCGGAGATAGTTGATTGCTTCGTCCAATCGGTTACGTGAAATCAACTCACCTGGGTTGGGAGGAATGATACCTGCGGGCATTACGTCGAGGTTGTCATTCATCACGCCGTGATGGATCTGATCCTCCAATACGTCATATCCGGCATTCTCGTCTGCCAAGAATGTAGTGATGCCACGCTTGTCGGCAGGCAATTTGAAGAGACGTACGAGCTGAGGCTTACGGATATCCAAACCGACCACAATGACCTTCTTGCCAAGTAATGCGTATGACATGGCCAAGTTGGTGCAGACGAATGTCTTACCTTCGCCGGGAATGGTTGAAGTGGTAAGGATGACTTTCTCGTCGTTCCCCATGATAAAGCGCATGTTGGTACGCAAGCCGCGGAACGACTCTTCCATCGTGTTGTTACTGTTCTCTGCAACTACCACAGCACGCTCAACACCCTTCTCAAGATGTGCAAATGGGATGTCTGCAATCAAAGGCAACTTTGTGAGTTTCTCCACATCGTTTCTACCCTCAATGCGGTAGCGCATAAGCTCGAGCAGGAAGAAGATACCGATAGGTATACCTATACCCAGCAATAAAGCAGCCAACCAGATCATCTTGCTCTTGGGCGATACCTGATTGCCAATCTGGGGCTCGTCAAGCCATTTTGCCTTTGTGGCGGTAGATGCCAGCGAAATCAAGTTCTCCTCGCGCTTCTGAAGCAGAGTCAAATAAAGGCCTGCCTTGATTTCCTGCTGACGACCTATGTCGTTAAGGATTCGCTCCTGAGTAGGAGTGCTGGATATCTTGCCAGCAAACAGTCTGTACTGATTGTCAATGCTACGCTTCTGCACCTGTAAGTCGGTGTTGATGTTGCGGAGCGACTGTGCCACAGCTGCACGAAGTGCATTTACTTCCTCGGTCAGCTTGATGATAGCGGGGTTGTTTTCTGCACCAGATTTAATCAATCTGTTGTACTGCAGGATTGCCTCGTTGTATTTGGTGATTTGTGCATTTACCAACGCATCCTTAATGCCCAAGTTAGCAGGGATTATCTGATTGTCATTGGCAGGATTGTTCACGTACTCAGTGAGAGACTTCACGAGAGTGATCTGAGTCTGAATCTCAACCTGCTCCTTCTGGTATGCCGTAGTGCTGCTCAATGCTGTAGTAGCATCGTTGGTCAGGTTGATCAACTCGTTTTGCTTCTTGAATTGTTCGAGGTCTTTCTCTGTAGCGCCCAACTCATCACCAATGGCTTCGATACGCTCGTCGATAAATTCTTTGGTTTTTGTTGCCACCTCGTTCTTGTCCTCGTTGGCATCCTCATTGTAGCTCTCCATGAGCTGATTGAGGTAGTCGAGAGCACGCTCAGGCTGAGAATCTACCAAACCTAAGATAGCCACGGTAGTGGTCTTGCTGCTGGCTTGTGCAGTCAGTGTCTTGGCATAGAGGCGACCCATTGCCTTGATGGGAGCAATCTTTACAATAATCTTTTTATCCTCTGCCACACCTGCTGCATCACGCTCGATCTTCAGGTTACCGGCAGGAGTCTCGAATACGGCAGGCAGGCTGCTCAGGGTCGTTTCCTTCTCAAGGGGCTGCTTGGGATTGTTGGTAGCGATGGTAGCCTTAGCTTGGTAGCCTTTACCGTTGGGAGTCAGCTCCAATTCAATGCTTGTGTTGAGGGCTTCCATTTCTTCCTCACTCATGCTAACCTGTACGGGAGCACACTTGTAGAGTTCTACGTCAATGAAGCGTCCGGGGGTGAAGTAGCGGATGTTCAGCTGCAGAGCCTTTACAACAGCATTTGATATCGTTGTACTTGACAGGATTTCCAACTCGTTGTCGAAACCGTCGGTACTGTTGATGATACCCATCTCTGAAAGGTTCAGCGCACTGCTACCACCCTTCTTGCCTCCTTGCTCGTCCTTGATGAGGATTTTCGCACTAGCGGAGTAGGTGGGTGTCTGATACCTCAGGTACAGGTATGCGCAACCTAGGCACAAAATGATACCCAAAATAATCCAGGGCCATCGCAAAAGAACGATGTTCCAAATGTCTTTGATGGAGAAGCCACCACTTTGTTCTTCTTCCAAAACGGTTTTTTCGTTTAAATTAGTTTCTGCCATATTGTTTGTTTTTACTGATTCGAAACTTGAACTTTACGCCATTAAGCGTGCAAATGTACAGAAAAAACGTAAAATGAGAAAATATTCTCCCATAAAAATGTTAATTCAGCCTAAAAAGCATTTGTAATAATAAAAAAGGTGTGCAAAAATAGGTTGTTTTGTGGTTTTTTCTTAACTTTGCACGGAAGTATAGTCCCATAAGTGATAATTTATGATAAGTAGCAAAAAGCAGCAGGGAACAATTCTGGTTGGTGAGAGTGAAGAACTTTTCGCTTTCTACTCTGGTCTCGCGCATCCTGAGCGAGTGTTGGGCGTTTTTTGCTCGTTTTATGCCGCCTTGCCAGAGGGGCTGGAGCGCATAGGCGATGTGGAAGAGGTTGCCGCATTCCTTGACAACAATACCCGTGTCACTCGCGTCTATTGTTCCATGGCGCTTTCTCTACAGCAAATCCGGGAAGTACAGTATGGCTGTAAGGCTCGCGCTGTCAAGTTCTGCCTTCTGGTTCCCATCATCAATGAACTTGATGTGGACTTTATGTCGGTTCGGGTGGGAAAGAAGGTAATGCTTACTCCCAAGAATGAGCCGCTTTCCCTTTTGCATAATCGGGTTTTGAAGAGGTGCTTTGACCTTTTCTTGGTGTTGCTATATATGCTTACCATCTTCCCATTTGTTTATTTGGTGAAGTCTTTTCTCATTAAACGCAAGAAGCGTCAGTCTTCATTTTCCTATCAGCGTTGTTGTGGACCGAACGGACGCGTCTTTAAGCAGGTCAATTTCCGTGGTCAGGAGCGTTCGCAGGCTCGACTCTTTAATGTGCTTAGGGGAAATATGAGTCTTGTGGGGCCGGCTTGTTATGTGTTGGCTGATGAAGATGAGCCTTCCTCTCTGCCCAAGCGCTTGTTGCGCCGTGAGGTGAAACCTGGTATGACGGGATGGGCGCAGGTGAAGGGCCTGATGGACGAAGGCCGTTTGGATGCTGACATCTGGTACGTGGAGAATTGGTCATTGTGGCTTGACATACGCATCCTGTTCAAGGCTTTGATTTGGAAATAATACATTATTAATATATAATATAATGAAAGGAATTGTATTGGCTGGAGGATCAGGCACTCGTCTGTATCCCATTACAAAAGGCGTCAGCAAGCAAATGCTGCCTATCTTTGACAAGCCTATGATATATTACCCTATCAGCGTGTTGATGCTGGCAGGCATTCGCGAGATACTCATCATCTCGACTCCTTACGATTTGCCTGGTTTCAAGCGTTTGCTGGGAGACGGCAGCGACTACGGCGTGCATTTTGAGTATGCCGAGCAGCCTTCGCCCGATGGGCTTGCCCAGGCCTTTATCATCGGTCGTGAGTTCATCGGTGATGACTGTGCTTGCCTGGTTTTGGGTGATAATATCTTTTACGGTGCCGGCTTCTCTGGTATGCTGAAAGAAGCGGTTCGCATGGCAGAAGAAGAGCAGAAGGCAACAGTGTTTGGCTATTGGGTTGGTGATCCCGAGCGTTATGGCGTGGCAGAGTTTGATGCAGATGGCAACTGCCTCAGTATTGAGGAAAAGCCCGCTCAACCGAAGAGCAACTACGCTGTGGTGGGCTTGTATTTCTATCCCAACAAGGTTGTTGACGTGGCTGCACACATCAAGCCTTCGGCTCGTGGTGAACTGGAGATTACGACTGTCAATCAGGAGTTTCTGGAGAGCGGTGAGTTGAAGGTGCAAACGTTAGGACGTGGTTTTGCCTGGCTGGATACGGGTACGCACGACTCTTTGTCGGAGGCCAGCACGTTTATCGAGGTTATCGAGAAACGTCAGGGACTTAAGGTGGCTTGCTTGGAGGCAATAGCCTATCGCCGTGGATGGATCAGCGAGGAACGTATGCGTGAGTTGGCAAAGCCCATGCTGAAGAATCAGTATGGCCAGTACCTTCTTAAGGTAATCGATGAATTGAAGAATAGATAAAAAACAATGGGAATATTTAGTAAACTGTTCGGCAAGAAGAATGCCGGCGAACAGATACGCGTAGGCGGCATGGAGGACTTCATGACGCTCATTCGTGTGTATTATCAGTCTGTCATGGCTGCACAATTGGGCATTAACAATCTGGGCGCATTGCCCGACTTGAGAGTCTTTAAGCAGACTTTTCATGTGCCCACTCTCAATAATAAGTTAGGTCTGGGTGAGAAGAAGCATTGCCAGAAACTCATCATGGAAATGTACAACATGCCTGAGTCGTTCTTTTCGGAGATAGATTCCAGCGTGAAGAAGCGTTGCAAGAAGGTACAGGACGTGCAGCCCTACTTCGTCATGTTCCAGGGCTTCAGCCAGGACTTGATGATGCTGATGGGCAACCTCATGAAGTGGAAGTTCCGCTTGCCCGGTTTCTTTAAGAATGCCTTGCGTGAGATGGTGGCAAAGCAGGTGCATCAGATCATGACCCGCCCCGTGTGGAAGGACGAGGGCGTGCGTCGTACTTGTGTCAACATACGCCAGTATCAGCAGCAACTGAACTATAGCGAGCAATGGATGACAGACTATGTCTATACCATTGTTATGTTGGCCAAAAAGGAGCCAAAGTCTTCTGTTCAGGAGTCATAAAGGCAAAAAAGTAAGGAAAAGTTTTGATACTTCGGGCAAAAGTGCTACTTTTGTACCGAATTAGGCATATTGGTCAGAAAAATGAAAGGCGAAGATATTCAGTTGATAAAGTTGCTCGAGACGCGAGTCCGACAGCTTATCCTGCGCAACAAGGAGCTGCAGCAGCAGAATGCGCAGCTGTGGCAGCAGGTCACTGAGGACGATGCCCGCATTCAGGCCTTAAGCGAGGAGAACAAGCAGCTCCAGTCGCAATATGCCGACCTGAAGACAGCGCGTATGCTGCAGCTGAGCGACACCGATACACGCAATGCTAAGCAGCGTATCACAAAGCTGGTGAGAGATATTGACAAATGTATCGCCATACTTAAAGCCGAGAGATAATGGCAAACGTAAGTGATACTTTTTCCATAACCTTGAAGTTGGGAGGACAGATACTGTCCATGGCCATCAAGAGGGAGGACGAAGAGTTCTACCGCGATGCGGAGAAACTCATAAACCAAAGGTTTAACTACTACGCCAATACGTACCCGCAGTTGGGCAACGAGATGTACCTGACCATGATGGCACTCGACATTGCCGTGCAACTCAAGAGTGCGGAGCGTGACTCGAACCTCGGTCCTGTAGCTGACGTCCTGAAGGGACTCGTGAGTGACATCGAGGCATCTTTGGAGCAGAAGTAGTCCATCGTTCAGTATTCTTTCATTATGTTTTGTGTTCGTCGATCAGAAGGTCAACGAACGTTTGTCGTTTGTGATAATGAGAGATAATAGTAAATAAAGTAATATTAATTAAAAACCGATTTATATAGTTATGGAATATATAATAGCTATTGTGGTGGCTTTGGTCATTGTTGCGGTGTGGATGATGGTGTTCTACCGTGTGACAATGCCAGCCAAAATGAAGAAGTTGGAGGCTGAGGCTCAGGCGAAAGCGGAGCAGGAGGCCGAAGTGGTAAAGCAGAAGAAGCTCCTTGAGGTTAAGGAGAAGTTCCTCAACAAGAAGGCTGAACTGGAGAAGGAAGTGCAGCAGCGCAACCAGCAGATCCAGCAGGGCGAGAACCGCATCAAGCAGCGCGAGATGAGCCTGAACCAGCGTCAGGACGAATTGAATCGCAAGAAGCAAGAGGTGGAGAACATGCGTACCCGTAACGAGCAGCAGCAGGTGGCCTTGCAGCAGCGTGAGGAGGATCTCAACAACCGTCAGGCCAGCCTTGTTGAACAGGAGCGCCATAAGCTGGAAGAAATCAGCGGACTGAGCGCTGAGGAAGCAAAGGAGCAACTCGTACAGAGCCTCAAGGATGAAGCTCGTACTGCTGCTGCCAGCTACGTGAATGAAATCATGGATGAGGCAAAACTCAATGCCAACAAGGAGGCTAAGCGCATCATCATTCAGACTATCCAGCGTGTGGCTACCGAGACGGCAGTGGAGAACAGTGTAACCGTATTCCATATCGACAACGACGACGTCAAGGGACGTGTCATTGGCCGTGAGGGTCGCAACATCCGTGCCTTGGAGGCTGCTACTGGTGTGGAAATCGTGGTTGATGATACTCCTGAGGCAATCGTTATCTCAGCCTTCGATCCCGTACGTCGTGAAATCTGTCGTTTGGCTTTGCATCAGCTTGTGGCCGATGGTCGTATCCACCCCGCCCGTATCGAGGAGGTTGTGGCTAAGGTTAAGAAGCAGGTTGAAGAGGAAATCATGGAGACCGGTAAGCGTACTGCCATCGACCTTGGTGTACACGGCTTGCATCCCGACCTCATCCGCATCATCGGTAAGATGAAGTATCGCTCTTCATACGGACAGAACCTCTTGCAGCACTCTCGCGAGACGGCTAACCTTTGTGCCGTGATGGCTGCCGAGTTGGGCCTCAATCCCAAGAAGGCCAAGCGTGCCGGTCTGTTGCACGATATTGGTAAGGTGCCCGACGAAGATCCCGAAATGCCTCACGCACTCTATGGCGCTAAGTTGGCAGAGCAGTGCAAGGAGAAGGCTGATATATGCAATGCCATCGGTGCTCACCATGAGGAGATGGAGATGGAGACGCTCATCGCTCCCATCGTGCAGATTTGTGATGCCATCAGCGGTGCTCGTCCCGGTGCCCGTCGTGAGATTGTCGAGGCTTACATCAAGCGCCTGAAGGATCTGGAGAACATCGCCATGAGCTATCCCGGCGTTACGAAGACCTATGCCATCCAGGCTGGTCGTGAGTTGCGTGTCATTGTGGGTGCTGACAAGATTGACGACAAGCAGATCGAGGTACTCAGCAGTGACATTGCTACCCGCATCCAGAACGAGATGACCTATCCCGGACAGGTGAAAATCACGGTCATCCGCGAGACGCGCGCCGTCAGTTACGCAAAATAGCAATAGAGAACAAGTATGTTCAAGAGTTTCGCAAGTACCGCTCCCAAGTGGAACTTGCGAAACTTGTAAATAAGAGAAAGCCCCCGCTGTCTCTCACTTTCAAGTCACCACACCGACAATGCGACGCAACCAACCAGCATTTACCTCATTCTCCGTACGCCAGGAGACGACACTCCTGCCCTTAATCCAGGAAGCCCTCAACGGCAT
>JAZQQO010000033.1:0-103023 GCA_045629085.1 Bacteroidaceae bacterium | reverse complement strand
CGCCAAAGCCGAGCACTACTAATTGCCCGAAACTTTCCGCACGAGGGACGTACATACCTTCAGCCAGAAATGCAGAGATACACGAGATAATTGACGTTTAGCTTTCCCGACATTGTCACCCTATACGGACTTGATGGTCCGCAAGAGAATTCAGGTGGCTATTGTGGCGGGGGTCCACCTCTTCCCATTCCGAACAGAGAAGTTAAGCCCGCCCGCGCCGATGGTACTGCACACCCGTGGGAGAGTAGGTAGCCGCCGTCTTTGAGGAAGGCCTCGAGCAAATACAGATGCTCGGGGCTTTTCTCGTTTCTAGACGGGCAACGGGCTTTGTTTCTCCTGTCATCTTTTGGCGGGTTTCCGAAAAATAGTTTGAGAAAAGTGGTTTCAGTTTCAGGTTTAGAATACTGATGTTCTTTTGCGGTACAGTTGAGAGTTGCGGTTACTATAACTAAATATGAATAAATTTAGGTCTATAGGTCAAATTGCAGGACGATATAGCCAGTGTATTCTGCAGATTGCATTAACTTTTTTTGCCCAAGAATAAAAAAAGGAACCCTTAAGGACTCCTTTTTTATTCAGATGTAATGGTTGTTTGTGATTCGGATGGGGCTCGAACCCATGACCCGCAGCTTAGAAGGCTGCTGCTCTAATCCAACTGAGCTACCGAACCATCCTTCTTGAAGAGGCAAATGTGAGATACATTGTCAAATCGAATGCAAAGGTACAAATAATTTTTGAATAAATGTGCTTTTTCTTGATTTTTTTTCAAATTATTGTTCTTATTGGCATAGACGACGGAATTCGCAGAAGGTACATGCAGATGCATTAGAGGTTGCATCGAAGGGAATTGTGGGGTCAAAAATGCTTCGAATGGTTTCTGTAAGTTTGTCGATGAATTCCTGACGATAAGGCGTGATGTCGAGGATGGGGAAATGGTTGCTCTTGGTACCAAAATACATCGAACGGTCGTAGCTTGAGGGGCGTCCGGCCTGGTTGACGTAGAAGAGGTTGGGGCGTACGCTTTCTCCGTGGTTCTCGTCCTGCACGGCAAGCGAGTAGATGAGCGTCTGAAGAAAATAACCGCTACCTTCTGCTTTGTGCTCGAAGACGGCTTGCAGACCGTTGATAGGAGATGCGCTACCTCCTGTCTTATAGTCGATGATGGAAAGTAAGCCATCCTTATCGCGTTCGAGGCGGTCAATGCGTCCACCAGTGAGAATTGTCTCGGAGGGCGAGATCTGCAAGCTGTAGTAGCTGTCGCGCTCAAGTCCTTCCAGTGTGAATGGTGCGTGGAGCGTGTCGTATTCTACAAGATGTGTCAGATACTGTGTGAGGACACGATGTATGATATGGTTGATGCCGTTGAGTAAGCTTTGGTTACGTTTCTGACTGTAGAATTTGCCTACGTATTCCCTTATCTCCTGAATAGGCATGGTCGCAAATCGCTTGATCTTTTCTTCCTTTTCCAGCTCGTCTTCGATGGGCTTGAAGTAGTTGATGATAAGCGAGAGGTCAACGTATGGATGAATGCGCAGTTCCTTGTTTTCTACTTCCTGAAGCAGCATGTCGGCATTGAAGACGTTCGTGCCATAGTGCTGCTGAAGATGCAGATAGAAGATGTTGGCAGCATCGTGGAAAGTGGTGCCAAAGACTGCGGGAGAGATGCCATCCGCAGTATCTTGCATAGGTTTGATATGTGCGATGTATTTGTAATAATACTTCAGACGACAGTTGAGGTATGTATTGATAGCTGTGGGGGATAGCTTGTGTTTTTTGTTGTTGATGTAATGTTCACGCAGTTCTTGGATCATCTCTGGAGTCTTGATGACGCAGTTCGAACTTTCGTTCTCTGTCCTTTCGTTGGAAGGCATGAGGCGTACGTGGCGGATGGGAAGGTCTGTCTCAGCCATTAGCTGGCGCATGAAACGGCTCATCTCATTGCTGGTAGCGCCGGAGCTGTTTTCGTTGTATACCAAAGTGACGTGTTCCGCATGGCTGATGAGACGGAAGAAGTAGTAGGCGAATACGCTGTTCTTGTGGCGTATGGTGGTCAGGTTGAACGTCTCGCGAAGGGAGTGGGGTATGAGCGAGTTGTCATCATTCTTCTTAGGAAGGATGCCTTCGCCTACGCTAAGCATAAGCAGGTTCTTGAAGTCGATATTACGCGTCTCAAGAAGACCCATGACCTGCATACCAATGGCAGGCTCGCCATGGAACGGAATGCTGGTGTTTGACATTAACTGCTTGAGTAAACGACGCAATGTTTGTGGGTTGACGTTAAGCGATGCTGGAGTAGTAGCATCGGCAGGTGTGGTGAGTTGCACGAAGCGGGTGAGGAGTTTGTGGCATTGGAAGAGTGTCTCGACATAGAGTTGGTCGTAGATGTCCTGCTGCTCCTTGTCTGCATAGTGGCTGCTCAGTTTCTCTGTAGTGAGCAACAGTCGGCGAAGCAGCTCTGGGCTATCGATTTCCGCAGCGATAAAGAGCGCGTTGTTTTCCTCCTGCTCGTTGTGGATGAGTTTGTAATAAGGGTGTCGCTTGACTTTCTCCATGAAGGTGTAGCGGTACATGCCTGTGTTGCGGTCGAAACCATCGATGTAGAGCGACATGAGGACATTCAAGAAACTGTAGACTGGGGTGTCGACCATCGGGAAACCCATCGTGACGTTGATGAGTGAGGGTTTGCCTTCGGGAATGCTGTGGAGGACACCACCTAAGAGATGTTCGTCGGAAAGGACGACGGCAGTCTCGTTTTCACGTTCGGTGATGTGGTTCTCTATCCACGTAGGGATAAAGCGACACTGTGCATTGTCCGTGCTGGTAGCGACGAAGGTGATGTCCTTCAGGTGTCGAAGGTTGTCGAAGTGCTCATCAGTCAATGCGTTATGGAAAGTGCTCAGGTTCTGATTGATGAAGTGTCCAGCCTCCCATATCGGGTCGCTCGTGTAGAGTTTGTCGTAGTCCCAATAGAACAGGGCATTGTGTTGCTGCTTGCAGTAGCGGAATAGTGTTTCTTCGCATTCGTCGAGAATGTTAAAACCGACAAAGACGTAGGTTTGCTGTTCAGGAAGTGCCATCTTTTCGTCATTGCGAATGCGGGTGGCGACTTCACGATAGAGGGCTCCGCTGTAGAGCTGTCCCTTGGATTTGAGCCTTTCGATGAGACCGTGATACAGGTCGGGCATGATGGTCCACAGGCGCAGGAACTGCTCCTTGATATGCGAATTGCCATCTGGGTTGAAATTGCTGAAGAAGGAACGGAGGGCTTCTTTCTGCTCGGGGCTGAGGTAATCGGTTGAGATGGACTGCAGGTCATAGACGTTGCGGAAGATTTTTTCAGCTGGTGCGATATGCTTGTCGATGTCGTCGAAGTCGGAGAGGATGATCTCACCCCAGCTGTAGAACTCGTCGAGCGGTTCGGCATCGGGGACGAGTTCGGCGTAGATGCTGTATAACTCGCAGACTGCTACGATAGTGTCGACCTTACGGTAGGGGGAGAGCTGGGTGTATAGTTCGTCGATGGTCTGGTAGTGTGGCGCCCACACTGGGCTGTCGCTCAGTTCGGTGAGGTATTGGTTCATGAACAGGCGAGCACGCTTGCCGGGGAAGACGACAGTGACGTTGGAAAGGTTATTGCCAAACCTGTCGAGCAGGTTCTTGGAGACGTTTTTAAGGAACATTTAGTGAGGTTTTGAGGATAACGAAAATTAAAAAAATGAGGAAAATTTTCTTTCTTTTCTGAATTTTCGTTTTTGATTAGACGTTTAGGATATTATGAGGTTATAAGGTTTTGAGGTTATAGGGTGACTGGTTCTACACTGTCCTGATAGACGTACCAAAGGTAGCCTTTGACGTTCTTTTGAGGGTACATTTCAGAAAGTAATGTCATATATTTTTGTACCTGTGGGACGTATTTCTGGGGATTGGGTTGGCCAAACTTGAAGTCGACAACGATGACGTCGTCATCGGAGAGCATGACACGGTCAGGACGATGCACGACCTGCTGGCCGGTGTCGGGATCGGTATGGAGAATCTCGCACTCGTTCTGGATGGTGTAATCGTCGGAGAACCACTGGCGGATAAGGCCGTTGGCCATGCCGCGGTCAAAGTAGGAGCGTATCTCTGCCATCTGGGCTGCGTCCTGCAGGAGTCCACGGTCGAGAAAGCTCAGGAGAGCCTTGTCCAACTGGTCGTAATGCTCTATGTGTGAGAAGAGTTCGTGCAGGAGTTTGCCTCGCTCGATATAGGAAAGGTGAGCGGTTGTAGATGCGGATGGCTCGGCGCCTTGCTGACGCTGGTAGTCATCCTCATGCTGAAGGAGATACTGGCTGGCCTCGTTGCTCTGACGGAAGTCAAGTTTGCGGTTGAAGGAGCGGAAGTGGATGGGACGCTCCTCGAAGGTGGGGGCGAGGCGGTTGACGTCAGCCGCAGTCGACTTTGTGGGGGAGGGGACGGGAGAAGCCGTGACCTCACGGGCAGTGGAGGAGGGGACTACGGGAGAACCGAAGGCCCAGATGGTGTGGGCATCGCGGGCGTCGGAGGTCATGCTTGGGAGGAGTGAAGGGATGGTGCTCTGAAGAGGAAAACAAAGGAGGGAGGCGTAGGTGAGGGTAGTGGTGGCGGCATTGCCCCATACGTAGAGGTTGTGCTCGGCACGTGTGAAGGCAACATAAAGAGAGTTCAATTCCTCGATGCGACGCTGTAGCTTCTCCTCGTAGTAATCGTCGGCGTACTCTGATGATTCGAACTTGGCTTTTGATCCATTGATAGGCAGTGAGCCCATCGTGTTGAAGGGTGCCTTGCCAGCGTCACACCACAGCATTTCACTGCTGCGTACATCCTCCATCGACTCATCGCAGAAAGGCATGAGTACGGTGTGGTACTGCAGACCTTTCGACTTGTGGATGGTGATGATGTTGATGCCGTCCACCTCACAGGCTGGGATGCTCTTCTTCGACATCTCGTTCTCCCAATATTCGAGGAAGGACGGTATGTCGCTGGTGCCGTTGCGCAGATAGTTGGCTAACTCGTCGTAGAAGCAAAGTATGTAGGCATCCTCACCCTCGATGAGATGCATGTCGAAGATACGGTACAGTTCCTCGCAGAGCTCGTTGAGTGGATATTCCTTCAGTTCGTAGATGTGGCGAGTGAAAGACTCGGGCAATACCTCCTCAGCCTTTGCAGTCGCATACTGCTCAATGGTGATTCCGCCTTGCGACTTGAGTTGCATGTACTGTTTGATGAGGAAACGCTCGGAGACGGTATCCATAGGTCCATAGCATAGACGGCGGAGTGCAGAGATAAGCATGGTGATGGTGCGACTGCTTTCCAACTTAAATCCTTCGTCGCTGATCATCTTAACCCCTTCGAGATGGGTTTGCACGTAGTCGATGATCTTCGGGACGTTGGTACGGGCACGAACCAATACGGCCATCTTCTTGTAAGACAGTCCGGCATCGTGCAGTTCCTTGATTTGCTGACACATATCGCTCAGCATCAGTTCCTCCCAGTCATCGCATTTGTCTGTCTTGAGCATGACTCGGACGTAGCCACCTTCCTCTTTTCCATCAGGCCAGAACTGCTCAACGTCGTCATAGATCTCGCTCACGATGCCGCCGCCTTCCTCAGTGTCGAGTAGAGATGCAGCCTGCTTGAAGAAGGCATTGTTGAACTGTATGATGCGTGTGTCGGAACGGAAGTTCTTGTTGAGCGTTTGGATGTCCGGCTTGTTCAGTGGCAATTCGTCAGAGATGTTCTTCAGGATGTGCCAGTCGCCGTTACGGAAACGATAGATACTCTGCTTGATGTCACCCACGATGAGGTCCGATCCTCCCGATGCCTGGTTCTCGAGGAGCAAGACCTTGAAGTTCTCCCATTGCAGCTTGCTCGTGTCCTGGAACTCGTCAATCATGACGTTGTGGAAGAGCGTTCCCATCTTCTCGAAGACAAAAGGCGCGTCGTTGCCTTTGATGAGACTATAGAGAAGGATAGGTGTCTTGGCAAGAATGAAACGGTTGTTCTCGTTGGTGATCTCTGTTACCTCCTGTTCCACCTGGTTAAGCAGTCGCAGAGGGTTGATGTGCTGAAGGGATAGGTCGATGGTGTTGATGAGTGAGATGTACATGCGTCGCTGATCCTCCGTGTTCTTGATGAGTTCAGATATGGGGCGCAGTCTTTGCAGCAAAACCTCGTTGCCCACGTCGCCTTTCTTGACCATCAGCGTAGGATCGCTAAGCGAGTCGTACCTCTTCTCTGTCAATGTGGCATCGTGGTATTGTTCATTCTCTAGTCGCTCCCGGTAGATCAGTATCCATTTTCCCGAAGAGACATCCTTGGTAAGGTCGCCTTGGTAAGCGCTTATCTTCTCTGAAAAGTAGCTGACGACATCCGCCATTTCCTCGTTGGCCTTTTGTCTTAGCGCAAAAAGTTGCTTGCGATAATTACGCAGGATATTTTCGTCGTTGATGCGTTCGCGGAACTTCTCGTCGCGCCTCATGTATTCCTCTTTAAATATAATTGAGGAGAGCTTTTTTATCTTCTTTCTGATGTCCCAGTTCTCAGCATTCTCTATCTCGTCCGCCACGTAGGAGTCAATCCAGGTGGACAGCGCCTTTTGCCCTTCCATGTCGTCGGTCTTGGGCGCTAATCCGTCAATCATATTGTCCACAGCTTGTGAGAGAATTTGCTTGTCGTTCAGATCGACCTGCAGACGGGCGTTGAGTCCCAACTCGTGAGCTAAGTTGCGAAGCACGGCCTGGAAGAAACTGTCGATCGTCTCGATGCGGAAGTGAGAATAGTCGTGCAGGATGTGTCGTAAGGACTCCTTGCAACTCTTTCTTATCTCCTTGTCGCTCAGTGTGATGCCACTTTGCTTGAGTTCCTCTTTCAGCGCATTGAGGTATCCGTTGCTTTGCTTCAGCCCTTGGCTGATGCCATAAAGCTGTTCGAGGATGCGGTCCTTCATCTCTGCAGTTGCCTTGTTGGTGAATGTCACGGCCAATGTGTGGCGATACTCAAGAGGATTGGTGGTGATGAGCAGCCTGATGTACTGCACGGCAAGGGTAAACGTCTTACCACTTCCCGCTGATGCTTTGTATACTTTTACTCTGGACATGTGTCTATGCATTGAAGATTTCTGACGCGAATATAGGCACTTTTTTTGAATAATACAAGTAAAATTTGCTAATTAGTTTGAAAAGTTGTAACTTTGCGGCCGTTTTACCAAAACACATAAACCGAAGAACCGTAAAACTGTAATAAAAATGGCAGGTTATCTTGTAGAGGATGCGCGTAAGGTTACCACGCATCGTTTGATTGAAATGAAGCAGCAGTGCAAGAAGATTGCGATGCTGACAGCTTACGACTACACCATGGCAAAGATTATCGATAAGGCTGGTGTAGATATTATTCTGGTAGGCGATTCCGCAAGTAATGTGATGGCTGGCAACTGGACGACCCTTCCTATTACTATTGATCAGATGATTTACCACGCCAAGAGCGTAGTTCGTGGTGTGCAGCGTGCGCTTGTCATTTGCGATATGCCTTTTGGAACGTATCAGGTTTCAGCCACCGAGGGCGTGACGAATGCCATCCGCATCATGAAGGAGTCACATTGTGATGCCTTGAAACTCGAAGGCGGTGAGGAGATTATTGACACCGTCAAGACCATCTTGGCTGCGGGTATTCCTGTATGCGGCCATCTTGGACTTACGCCACAGAGTATCAATAAATTCGGTACCTATGCCGTTCGTGCCAAGGAAGAGGCAGAGGCAGAGAAACTCGTACGTGATGCCCACTTGCTTGAAGAGGCTGGTTGTTTTGCCATTGTGCTGGAGAAGATTCCCGCAGCGCTGACCGCCCGTGTATGTAGCGAGTTGCATATTCCTGTCATCGGTATTGGTGGTGGTCAGGCTGATGGTCAGGTGCTTGTCGGACAGGATATGCTGGGACTTAACGATGGCTTTAAGCCCAAGTTCCTTCGCCATTATGCCAATCTTGCAGAAGTCATTACCGATGCCGTGGGACAGTACGTTTCCGACGTAAAGAGCTGCGACTTCCCGAATGCCAACGAGTGTTATTAACCTATGATTCACTCGTCGCTTCGTTCCCTTAATTTCTGGCGCGTCATACTCATCAACTTTCTGGTGAGTACGTTCATCTATATGCTGATGCCGTTATGGCCCTCTCTGCTTGACAGCACAGGTCAGGCGGCTTATCAGGAGAGTGGGCTTACGATGATGGTGTTCTGCCTCGGCCTTTTCGTGCCGGGTTGTGTCAGCAGCTATCTGCTCGATCGCTATCGGCGTAAGATGGTTTGCTTCTGGTCCATCATCGTGCTCGCGGTGGTCAGCCTTCTGGCTACACTCTCCCTGCCCATCTGGGTTGTCGGTCTATGCCGCTTTGTTCAAGGCGTTGCTTTTGCACTATTCCACATAGCCTTGGGAAGTACGATTTTAATTGACATTACCATAAGCGAACGGCGTGATGTGGCAGCCTATATCTATTTCTGGATATGCCGCTTTTCCTTAGGTGTCGGGCCTGCGCTTGGCATCATTGCGCTGCAACCGTATTACTGGGAATACCTGAAGTATCTGCCCCTTGTTTGTGCGGTGCTGGCCATCTTTTTTATTATAAGACTTGATGTGCCATTCCGTAGTCCATTACGTAGTAATGTGTTCTCCATGGACCGTTTCTGGTTGCGGCATACGACCCCATTAGTGATGCTTCTTTTTCCTGTCGTTTTCTGTGTTGGAGTGGAGATGGCAATCAACCTGAATCCTCTTTTCTTCGTCTATCTGCTGATAGGATTGGTTGTGTCCATTCTCTTTCACTTTATGGTGTTTTATCGGGCAGATATGCGTGCAGAAATCGTTACAGGCCTCGTGGCTCTTGTTGCGGCGTTCTTACTGCTTCTGACGCAGGATGACGTGGACGTGTCTCATGTGGCGGCGGGACTTAGCGGTTATGGTCTTGGTAATGTCACAGGGCGACTTCTTAGCTTCTTTACCGTAGCCTCCAAACACACCGAGCGAGGCAGTGCGCAGGGTACGTATAAACTCACCTTTGAGAGTGCTCTCTGCTTAGGTTTCTTCCTGCCTTGCGTGCTTCGGGTGGAGAATGCAACTTGTATCTACCTCATTGCCCTTTGCCTTGTGGCTCTTTGCTTGCCCTATTATTTGCTTTTCGTGCACTCATGGTTCAGAAATCATATTAAGCGATAAGCTCAGGAACACGCAGTGTCATTTTTCAAGTGACGCTGCATTACTTTTCAAGAGACGCAGCGTTACTTTTCGTGTGACGCAGCGTTTTTTTTGTAAATGCGCCGGTTTTCTCATTTACGTTTCTTTATATGTTTTTTAGCATGTTTTGAAAAAAAAGTGTTAAAATGCGTTGTGATTTTGTGAAAAATTACTAACTTTGTGCACTTATTACACCTTTCCTTGTGCGTGTATACGCGTATGTTTGCGTGAAAACGTGTGTAAGTCAATGAATTGCGAACGAGAAAATAATTTTAAATACTAACTAATTAACTAACATGAAACACAGTATTCAGAAACTACGCTTGACCCGCTTTGTGGGTTCTGTAGGTGCTGCACTACTTCTCAGTGGGGCTCTGTCGGGCTGTTCCGACGACTTGCTGGTAGGACAACCTTCATGGTTGGGTGAAAGCATTTATGCAGAACTTGAAAGGCGCGGCAACTTCACTGAGACGTTGAAGTTGATCAATGCTCAGAGTGAGGACTATGCTTCCGTCCTGAAAAAGACGGGTAGTAGAACCTTGTTTGTAGCTGATGACGCTGCATGGGCTGAGTTCTTCAAGAACAACCCATGGGGTGTAAAGAGCCTGGATGAGATGACGGAAGCTCAGAAGCGTCTCATCTTTAAGGGTAACATGATCAAGAGTGCCTACCTCGTAGAGCTTCTTGGTAACCTGCCCGCAACCAGTTCAACCTCCGATCCTGAGGAAGGCGCTTGTATGCGTCGTGCCAGCTCAGTTGAACTGATGGATAGTGTCCCCGTGGTCTACAGCGCGGATTATCCTGAAATCAATCCCATCCGCACCAATCCCAACACCCATGAGCAGATTGACTACTGGAAGCGTCTGCGTGGTAAGGAGAAGTCTATCATCCTGCAGGACGATGGTGTGGCTACTATGATTCACTTCATGCCCAAGTTCATGCTGTACAACGGCATCACCTCGCATGACGTTGACTTCATGACCAACCATGAGATTCAGAGCAACGAGGGTGCCTTCATCAATGGTAAGGTAATTACCGAGAAGGACATCACCTGCCAGAACGGTTACATTCACGTGGTTGAAGGTGTACCCGTTCCCCTCGACAACATGGCCAACGTAATCAACCACAATTCACAGTTCTCTATCTACAAGCGTCTGCTCGACCGTTTCAGCTATCCTCAGTATAGCGAGACGCTCAGTAAGGAGTATCAGCGTTTGTATGGCGGTGAGGATTCAGTGTTTGTACGCCGCTATTTCAACCGTCACGGCAATCACGGTTTCTCTACGCTTGACCTGAATGATGGTGGTGACAAGATTACGACAACTCTTCCCTACGATCCAGGATGGAACCGTTTCGTGTATGAAACTTCTAACCCCAACATTACCTTCCAGACCGATGCTGCCGTTATGGTCGTTCCTAACGATCAGGCCATGCTGGAGTATCTGGAGAAGGATGGTTCCGACCTGAACGAGCGTTACAAGGATGCTGGTCCCGGTGAGACTGCTTGGGACAATGCTCCCGACGAGGTGGTTCTTCCCCTCTTGGAGAACACCATGCTCGAGAAGTCAACCCTCAAATCAGCTATCCCCAGCCTCTTTGCAAGTATCAACAACTCGGCCTCTGAGCCTATGCACGTGTCAGAGGAGGATATCGATCACGTACACTGGGCATGTAACGGTGTCATCTACGAGACCAACAAGGTTTACGTCGCTCCCCAGTACGTCAGCGTTTACTATCCTTTGGTAATCCGTGCTACTGAGGACTTGCGTGACACCTACACCGTAGTCAACAATGACCGTCAGGTGCAGGGTGGTGAAGGTTTCTATGCGTACATTACCAATATGGGTAGCAAGTACAGCTTCATCATTCCTACCGACAACGCCATGCAGAACTATTTCGACCCCGTCAGCTACAAGCGTACGAACACCAGGGGCGAGTCAACCGCTGTCAAGTTCGAGTACTACGTGAACGAGGATGGTAAGATTGCTGCTCTTCCCTATCATGTTGATTGGACAATGCTTGACGAGCATGGTAAGGGTCTTGTTAGTGATGAGATTGCAACGGATGTCAACATCTCTAACGAAGGTACTGGTAATCCTACTTCAAATGGTTCTGCCTTCAACCACTACAAGGACGTTATCAACAGCTCTCTCGCAGTCGGTCTGTTCACTCCCGGCCAGCGTTTCTATGCTTCGAAGAACAATGGCTGCCCCATCGTTGTTGAGTGGGAAGGTGACAAGGTGAAGGGTGTTGCTGGTTCGTTCCAGTACGAGCGTGGCTACTACATCCCTGTTATTGAGTCTTTCGATAAGTCAGAGCAAGGTAACGGTGTCAGCTATATTATTGACGACGAGCCTTTGATGAGTACTTTCGTCAGCCCCTTCGGCTGCATTACCGATCCTGAAAATGAGGATAAGTTCGGTAGTTTTGCACGTCTGCTCGAGGGTATGGATGTGATTGGTACTGATGATGGTAACAAACATGCTACTATGGATAAGGCTATCAAGACCCTTAGCAATGGTAGCTACACCATTTATATACCCGAGAACAGTGCCATCGATCAGTTGGTTGATGATAAGAAGATCCCTACTTGGGACGATGTTAGTGTTGTAGAGGACGCAATCAACAGCTATGACCTGACTGAGGAGGAGGAGGCATACCTCACCACTGAGATGCAGCACATGAAGGACGTAATTAACAATTTCGTTAATTATCACATCCAGGATGGTTCCGTTTACATTGATGGTGAGGAACATGACAATTACTATGAGAGCCAGTGTCTGGATAGTGTCACCAACCGATTCTCAAAGTTGTTTGTCAACTATGAGCGTGGTGGTAAGTTGACAGTGAAGGATAATATGGGCGGCGTACGCACTGTAAGCGATGACGTTAACAATATCCTGACTCGTCAGTACTATTTTGATAAGGCCAGTCTTTCTGATTGTTCTGAGCTCAACTCTTCAGCTCACGTAGTTATTCACCAGATTGATGGTGTCCTGCAGCCCAGTGCTACTATTTACTATGACAAGAACACTTGGGAGAAGGTGATGGCTATCGTGGCCAAGTATACGCCTGATGAAGAAGGAGAATCACCCAACCCTGTAAAACGCTATAAGAGATGAAAACATTAAAGTATACCTTATTTATATGTATCTTGTTCATCTCACAGATGGCAAGTGCACAGATCACTCGCATTAGCGGTACCATTTCTGATGATTTCGATGTGTTGCCTGGTGCTAATGTGCAGGAGATTGATGGTAGCAATCGTATTGTGAATGCTACCGTGACCGATATGAATGGTAACTTCACCATGTCGGTGAAGAGTACTAAGAATAAGTTGAAGATCAGCTGTATGGGTTACCAGACCCAGACACTTCCTTTCAACAAGACTGTCTACAAGGTGAAGTTGTCTGACAAGACCACTCAGATGAAGGACGTCACCGTTACTGGTAAGAAGATGCTTAAGACCAGCGGTTTGGCCATTCCCGAGCGCGAGAAGACATTTGCTGCTCAGGGCTTGGATGCCAAGGAGTTTGAAGGTCTGGGTATTACCTCTGTCGACGAGGCTCTGCAGGGTCGTATCGCCGGTTTGGATATCGTTGCTAACTCTGGTGACCTTGGTGCCGGTACACAGATGCGTCTGCGTGGTGCCTCTACCATCTCAACCTTGACCAGCAATGAGCCTTTGATCGTTGTCAACGGTCAGATTGCTACTGACATCGACCAGACAGACTTCGATGTGGCTACTGCCAATGAGGAGAAATTCGCTGAGTTGCTGAAGGTTAACACCGAGGATATCTTGGACATTCAGGTGTTGAAGGATGCTTCGGCAACAGCTATCTGGGGTAACCGTGGTGCTAACGGTGTAATCGAGATCACCACCAAGCGTGGTCGCAAGGGTCCCGCTCGTATCTCTTACAGTGGTAAGCTGACCATCACCCATCAGCCCGAAGCCATCAAGCTGCTGAATGGTGACCAGTACACCATGATGCTTAAGGAGGCTTACTTCAATCCCCGCTTGAGCGATACCGATGGTGATATTCCTGAATTGAATTATGACTACGACAACTTCGCTGAGGCTTACATGTATGACAACAACACCGACTGGCTTGGTCTGGTTAAGCAGGTTGGTACACGTCAGAACCATTACATCAGTTTGACGGGTGGTGATGACAAGACTATGTTCCGTATCAGTGGTGGTTATGACCACGAGACGGGTACCGTTATCAAGCAGGTGCTGAACCGTTTGTCTACTCGTATGGCACTCGACTATGTGGTCAGCGACCGTATCATGATCAAGTCAAACTTCTCATTGACTTACACTGACAACGACCGTAACTACGACGGTTTGATGGGTCATGCTTATAACAAGATGCCTAACCTGTCACCTTATTATGAGTACCAGAATGGTGTGCCCAGCAACGACTACTACTTCATGCTGCAGAGTGCTGGTGGTCCTGACCATCGTTTCAATAAAAACCAGATGGACATCCCCAACATCCTGGCAAGTGCCAACTTGGCTACCTACAACCAGCGTAACTACTCTATGGCTCCTGAGTTGGAGTTGGAGTACAAGCTCCTCGGTTTGGACAATGACCATCATCAGTTGAAGTATAATGGTAACGTGTACGTTAACATCAATAATGCATACGATGATAAGGACTATCCCCGTGAACTGAGCACTGTAAACTACATCGATACGCACGAGGCTTATTCTTACAGCGCTAAGAGTTTCTCTGTAACTACCCGTCATAAGTTGAACTATATTCCTGTCTTCAAGAATAAAGAGAACTTCATGACCGTTTTGGCACAGTTTGAGTTGACAACGGGTAGCAACAGCAACCAGAGCACAACAGCTTATCGTCTTCCCTCGGGCATTTCTTCACCCGCTGCTGGTGGTATTATCAAGAGCATGGGTAGTGGTTACAGTGAATGGAGAAGCATGGCAGGTTTGCTGTCTGCTCACTATTCTGCTAAGAACGGTCGTTACTCTATCGCTGGTAATGTTCGTCTGGACGGTACCACAAAGCTTGGCCCTGGCAAGCGTTGGAACCCCTCATATTCTATCTCTGGTCGTTGGAATGTCATCGATGAGAAGTTCATGACATGGTTCCGTGAGAAGGCTAAGATGAGTATGTTCGGTATTGCTCCCGGTTGGGGTATCGTTTACAACATTCCTAACCAGGATTACCTTTATATGATCAGATACACTGCTACTGGTGCAGGTGGTACTTACGCTGGTGTCAGCTCAATGAATGCAAGCAGTATGAAGATGACCAACTTCACGGCTGAGAAGATCAATTCATTCAACCTCGGTATCAATGTAGGTTTCTTCGATGAGCGCTTGACCCTCCGTCTTGACCTCTACGATCGTTTGACCACCGACATGTTGATGGCTAACTCAGGTTTGAGCTCTGCTACTGGTTGGAGCGGTCTGCCCTACAGAAACATTGGTAGCATGGACAACAAGGGTTGGGAGTTCAACATCAACGGTAATCGTCTGCTCAAGAAGGGCAAGTTCTCTATGGACTGCTATGTGAACTTCAACAACAACCACAATGTCATCAAGACGATGGATGTCAACGTTCTTGAGGACTTGAACAGGGAGTTTACCCGCAAAAATGCTGATGCATTGCAGCGTGTGCAGATCAACAACCCCTTCGGTGCCATCTATGGTTTCCGCAGCAAGGGTGTTTATCAGTATAACTACTCGACCGCTGAGATGATGGCTCGTACGGCTGAGGGTCGTCAGCAGTTGCAGCAGAACATCAATGACGGTAAGACCTATCCTGTTGCCTTGAATGCTGACAATCAGGTTGTCTACGATGAGAAGGGTGTACCCTTGCAGATGCAGTTCTGCTACGAGGAGGGTGCTTCTGAAGGTAAGTTCAATGGTGGTGATGCCATCTACGAGGATATCAACCATGATGGTCAGATCAATGAGCTCGATATCGTTTACCTCGGTAGCTCTCTGCCCAAGTTGACTGGTGGTTTCGGTCTTACGTTTAACTACGGTCACTGGCGTTTGAGCACTCAGTTCAACTATCGTTGTGACATTGATGTCTACAACTTGGGCCGTCTGAACAACGAGTCAATGAATGGTAACTACAACCAGAGTCAGGCTGTAAACTATCGTTGGCGTAAGGAGGGTGATGTCACCTCTATTCCTCGTGCCTTGAGCAGCCAGTTGGCCACTAACTACAACACTCTCGTTAGCGACCGTTTCATTGAGGATGCATCATTCCTGCGTTTGAACTACATGCAGCTCAGCTATAACTTCGACTGCAAGAAGTCTTCATTCTTCAAGAAGTTGCATATTTCTCAGTTCAAGCTCTATGCTAGTGCCAACAACTTGTTCTGTCTGACCAAGTATTCAGGTGTGGATCCTGAGATCGGTTACGGTGGCTATGGTATTTCTACCGATAGCAGCAAGACTCCCCGTTCTAAGTCTTACACCTTTGGTTTGAGCGTTGATTTCTAACAATTAAAGGAGATTACAAGATGAAATTATTTAAGAATAAATTAAAGTCTTTGTTGCTCGTGGGAGCCACTGCAATGACCCTTTCCAGCTGCGGTGATTTCCTTTACATTGAGCCCAAGGATTTCGTTTCGGATGAGAACTTCTGGAACGAGAGAGCCGACGTGGACCGCATGGTTGCCGGTGTCTACGTCAAGATGCAGAACAATGCATTCCTGCAGCGTTGTATCATGTGGGGTGAGACACGTAGCGACAATGTGACCGAAGGTCGTAACGCTACCGCTAACCTCGATTTGTATCGCACGCTGAAGGAGGACTTGAAGTCTACCAATTCTTTCTCGGATTGGACTTCCTTCTATGCAGTTATCAGCCAGTGTAACATCATCATCAGCCGTTGCGATGAGGTACACAGTAAGGATGCTACGTTCACTGAGTCGGATGTAAAGGCAACTAAGGCAGAGATGGCCGCTATCCGTGACCTTTGCTACTTCTACCTCGTGCGCGCGTTCAAGGACGTACCTTATTATACATACGCTATTCAGGCTGATGCTGATGTACGCCCTTTGCCTGCAGTGAGTGGTGATTCTATCGTTCCTGCTCTTATTGAGGATCTTGACACCTTGGCTGGTTATGCCCTGAGAGCATACCCTCTGGACAAATCAACCGAATATAATTCTTCACGTTGTCGCATTACGCAAAATGCCATCTATGCCCTCTTGGCAGATCTCTGTCTGTGGGATGGACAGTATGAGCGCTGCGTTGACTATTGCCAGAAGGTGATTGACTACAAGCTCTTGGAGTACCGTGAGGACTATAGTAAGTCTACCAGCACTACACGTGGTAACTTGGCAATCTTCCATAACGAGAACGACACCTGGAGTCAAGGTTTCCCCTTGTATCCCTGCTATTCGGATAAGCTCTATGGTAGCGACTTCTCCAATATCTTCGGCGGATATGGTTGCAGCTTTGAGAGTATCTTTGAGTTGTCATTCAACTTTGACGGTAGCAATACCGCTTATGGTGAAAGCGATGCTATAGGTGGTTTCTACGGTTCTTACAAGAGTGGCAGCAACCAGGGTAAGGGCACACTTGCTGTCAGCGATAAGTTGCTGAACGATGTCTACAATGCCAACTATCAGGTGTTTGACCATAAGCTTGACTGCCGTTACTTCGCCAACATCGATCCTGAGGATGAAGGATATACCGGCGGATATATTGCTAAGCTTGTGGCATATGATGCCTCGATTGAGGCCATCTCAACGAATCCTAATTACAAGGCTACTTTCTCTCATACGTCATACAACAACCGTAACTGGATTTTCTATCGTTTGACTGATGTCATGCTGATGCAGGCAGAGGCGCTCATCATGTTGGGTAAGACCATTGATGAGATAGGTGAGGATGGTGAACTCATCAGTTCTCAGCCCGATGAGAACCTGCAGCGGGCCTTCTACCTCATCTGGACTGTCAACCGTCGTAGCATCATGACTACTTCTACCGTTGACACTCATGGCAATGAGCTTAAACTGAACAAATATAAGACTCAGGAAGAATTCCTTGACCTCTGTATGAAGGAGCGCCAGCGTGAGTTGATGTTTGAGGGTAAGCGTTGGTTTGACCTCATCCGTCAGTGCCACCGCGAGGGCAACACCGACTACGTGAAGAAGCACGTATCTGCCAAGATTTCTTCTGGTTCAAGCAAGTCACTCTTCTTGAACTATGAGTCACTCTATTGGCCTTACAACAAGCGCGAGATTCGTAACAATCCTGATCTTGATCAGAAGCCCTATTACGGTGCAGATGGCGATGAGGATGACTTTGAACTCACTTACTAAAAACATATAACAGTTATGAAAATATTAAAGCATTTCTGTACAACATTAGCTTTGGGCGTGTTGGGAATATTCGGTCTTACAATGCAGAGTTGTAGCGATGATATTCCTGCTGAGAGCTACTACACCTTTAAGGGTGAGATGATGAGCGACTTCCTGCAGTCACATGAGGACTATAGTAAGTTTGCTGAGATTGTGACACGTTCTACACATAGCCAGCGTGGTATCAACCTGATGGACTTGATCTCATGCTATGGCCAGTTTACTTGTTTCGCTCCTACCAATGAGGCTGTCGACGAGTATCTGAAGGAGAACCATTACAATAGTGTGAGTGATATTCCTGTTGATGTGTGTGATACCATTGCCCGTACTCACCTGATCAATGGTGTGGTTTACAACACGGTTGACTTCGTAGGTATGTCTTCTGTTGCCAAGGTCAACATGAATGAGCGCTACCTGACTATCGAGGAGAAGTTCTTCATTGAGGATGAAGACACTGTAAGTGCTACCTACTGCTTGAACCGCAGTGGTGACATCATTATGGCACTCTCCAACGACTCTGTTGAGAATGGTATCGTTCACACCGTGAGCAAGGTACTCAGTTCTTCTAACCAGACCTTGTCTGACCTGATGCTGGAGAATGAGGAGATTGCCCTCTTCAACGAGGCTCTGTCGGTTACCGGTATCGCTACCTTAATATCTAATAAGGTAAAGGATGCGTCATGGGATCCCAGAGATACCAAGTGGAACATTTACAATGGTAAGAAGATCTATTCGGGTGCTCAGTGGGACTACAGTACTGTGCCCGACACCCGTGTGTTCAAGTTTACCACGTTTGCGTGTCCTGACTCTATCCTGCAGGAGAAGTATGGTATTACTGATCTGAAGTCGCTCTATGATTTTGCAAAGACAGTCTATCCCGACGCTCCCGCTCCTGAGTATGATCCTGATAACTTGAAGATGTTTGAGGACAAGAACAATCCCCTCTATCGCCTGATGGCATATCATGTATTGCCTTTCTCTACGACTTATGACAAGTTCACACGTATCACCTCTACCGAGACGACCGTGCTGAATCCCAGCGAGTGGTACACTACGCTCGATTCGTTGGCAACCATCAAGATGGAGCGTCTGACCGTATCTCGTCATATCCAGCAAGGTGAGGTTCGTAATGACCTTTACATCAACCGTGGTGACATGATTCATAACAAGACCATCCGTGGTGTACACGTGGATCGTACCCTTAGTAATCCCGATTTGTTGCAGGAGTCTTTGAATGGTTTCTATTACACTATCGACGACTTGCTTCTTTATAATGAGGAAGTGAAGAATGGTGTGTTCAACACACGTATCCGTTTCGATATGATCGACATGTTCCCTGAATTCATGAGCAACAATTTGCGTAACGAGACTCCTTGGGATCTTACCTCATGTGAGTCACCCGATGCACCTGCACGTAACTACATCTTGCCTCAGGGTTATCTGGACAATGTGACGATCAACAGTGACGGTATCTTCCTGTATCAGGGTGCACGTAGCTGGTACTGGTCATATCAGGGCGATGAGTTCAACCTCTGCTCTGACAATGGTAGTTACGACATTACCATGCAGCTGCCTTCAGTTCCCACGGGTACCTATCAGATTCGTCTTGGTTTCTGTGCTATGGATTCTCGTGGTATCTGCCAGTTCTATTTGGATGGCGAGCCTAAGGGTATTCCTTTCGACATGCGTAGCACGGGTAACTACATCTCACGTACCGGTTTCTTCGAGTTGACCAACAGCTCTAATTTGACTAAGGATGAAATTGAGGCTAAGAAGAAGGAGATGCATAATCTTGGCTGGTACCATGGTCCTCGTGGTATCTTCACCACCGAGTATGGTAAGAAGGATGGTACGAATTTCAACAAGTCACTCTTCTGTAACCAGTCTGGTACACGTCGTTATGTGCTCTGTACTGCTTATCTGGATGAGAACATCAAGCATACCATTCGTATCAAGAGTGTATGGGCTGTAGGTACGGCCATTGCCATGATGGACTACTTCGAGATTGTACCTAAGAGCGTATATGGTATTGAAGGTGATCCCAACGACCCCAATTCAAAGGCCGAGGATGACTATTAGTCAATTCACAATGCATAATTCACAATTCACAATGCATAATTTGTAATGCATAATTGATGGATAAAGCACTATAAATAAATATAATTATGATAGGAAATAAAATAAATAAGATAATGGCAGCCACACTGCTGACCGGAGCACCTTTGCTCTGGTCGGCATGTGCTGACACCTGGAATGAGCACTATGATGTGACTGAGGGTGGTATGGCTGATCAGCCCAGCTTGTTGGAAAACATCGCTGCGGATAAGGATCTTTCCAACTTCTATGATGTTTTGAAGGCCATTGGTGCTACTGAGACGCTTAATTCACCTCAGCAGTTCACGATATGGGCTCCTAAGTCATTGACCGCTGCCCAGAAGGATAGCATCATTAGCGTCTATCAGAAGGACGAGGCTGAAGGCTTGAAGTGGGAGGACAACAAGGCCATCACTCAGTTCCTGCAGAACCACATGGCTCTCTATGCTCGTCCCGTTTCACCAACAACCAATGATACGGTGACTATGCGTAACCAGAAGTACATGCATCTGGTGGGTACGAGCACCACGAGTGGTTCGCTCAATGGCAATCCCTTCAATGACATGAAGCTCTGCAACAACGGTATTCTCTATAAGGTTGAGAACCTGCAGCAGTTCTTCCCCAATGTGCGTGAGTTTACCGAGCATCAGGACGAGATGAAACTCTTCACCAAGTTCCTGAAGAGCTATGATGAGTATGAGTTGGACCTCGACGCTTCTACACCCGGTGGTGTGGTTGATGGTAAGACTGTGTACCTCGACTCTGTAACTACCCTCTATAACCGTATGCTTAGCCGTTATGGCTACATTCAGCGTGAGGATAGTGTCTACACCTTCATTGCTCCTACCGATGATGTGTGGAATACCGAGTATGAACGTTATAACAAGTACTTCAACTACAACAAGCTGGTTGACAATGCAGACTCATTGGCCAACATTAATACGGTTGTGTGCATCATTGGTGGCCGCTTCTTCAATACCAGCGAGAACTGGCGTTACAACCTCCATCCCGAGGATTCACTCTGTAACACCACGTACTTTGAGCGTCAGTCACACATGCCTCGTACCAATGTCTACTACAAGCCTATGCAGGGCATTCTGAATGGTTTGCAGAAGCATGAGTGCTCGAACGGATTTGTTTACGTCGATGATAAGGGCGTGATTGATCCTCGCTCAACCTTCTTTACACGTACCGACCTTCCTGCAAATTCTGCATACTACTATGAGATTCCAAAGGATGCCAACAATGTGGAAACTATGAATACAAGTACTCGGTCATATGAGTTGTATGAGCAGATTGAAGATGAGACCACGGGTACTACTTCCATTGGTAAACTTTTGAAGCGCTACAACTACGTACAGGTAACGGCTAAGACGAGTTCTGCCAACACCGAGATTACCTACAAGCTTCCTCAGACCTTATCTAACGTATTCTATAATGTATACGTTGTGACCGTTCCCGATCATACCAGTAGCACCCCCTTGCCTACATGGTTCCAGGTGCAGTCTCAGGCTCAGCGTGAGAATGGTGCCTTTGGTTCGAAGACTTACCTGAACAATCCTCATCCCGTAGTCAACGACGGTACGTATGCCAATGCCGATGTTATCCTTAAGCAAGGAAACAACCAGCGTTGCTTCGTGTCAAGTGCTGAGAAGATGGATACTATTCTGATTCAGTCAGGTATGACGTTTGAATATAGCGGTGCGGGTGCCGATGATGCTGTGGTCAAGTTGACCATCAGCTCATTTGGTCCTTCCGGTTCATCTTATCGTGAGAAGATTTATACTCGTACATTGCGTTTGAACGAGATCATCCTGGTTCCCTTCGAGACAAAGGAGGAGGCTGAGGCCGCTGCCGATGACAAGAACGCTTTCAACGATGATATACTTGAAGCTTTAAAGGAAAACTAACAAGTTATGAAGAAAATTAATATATTTTGTCTTTCACTTTTGATGCTTTCTCCACTGAGCATGTACGCTCAGGCAGAAGAGGAAGAGGTTCAGGAAGAGCCAACGGTCATCCATATCCGTAAGGCCAAAAAGGTAGAGCCCACCCGTACGATTACGGGTAAGGTACTTGCGCAGGCTGGCCATGCACCTTTGGCCGGTGTGCTCGTGAAGTCCATTGCTGGTGAGGGCTATTCATGCCTGACTGACGAGGATGGTACTTTCAGCATGCAGGTACCCTTGTACAGCAGTGCCGTGTCAGTAACCATTCCTGGTTATAATGCAGTTCGTGTGGGTCTTAATGCTTCCGGCAATCTGGCAGACATCATTCTGCAGAGTGATGCTTCAAGAGGCCTGTACTCTGCCGATGACAATATCACCAATAATGTAACCACAGGTTCACTTGAGTTTACGGCATCCCGTAACATCAAGAACGAGATTGAGGATCAGCTCGGTGCCAACGTACGTAGTATTGAGCGCAGTGGTGCCCTGTCAGTAGGTAACTACCTGAACATCGGTGGTGTCAACTCACTGCAGAGTAACTCACAGCCTCTCATCGTGCTGGATGGCGTAATCCTCAACCAGCAGTATTCTCGTGAGATGCTTCACTCTGGCTACTACAATGATTTGCTTACCAACATCAATCCCAGTGATATCGATAAGGTGGAGGTACTCAGCAATGGTACTGCCCTTTATGGTAGCCGTGGCGCAAATGGTGTGATCTTGATCACTACAAAGCGTTGTACCTCTCAGGCTACCCGTATCGAGGCTACCCTCAACATGGGTGTTGAGATGGTGCCCAACATGTACAGTATGATGAATGGCGGCCAGTACAAGACTTACGCATCAGGTTTGTTGGAGTCTACAGGCACACGAGCTAACAACTTCAAGTTCCTCAAGGCTGACCCTAATTACTACTGGTACAACAAGTACAACAACAACACGAACTGGGCTGACCATGTATATAATGAGGCTATGCTTCAGTCGTATGCATTGAACGTACAGGGTGGTGGTGAGGTTGCCAAGTATATGCTGTCAGTAGGTTACACGCATGACAACAGTACTGTTAAGGAGAACAACCTTAACCGTCTGAATATCCGTTTCAATACCGACATCAGTGTTACTGACAAGTTGGATATCCGCTTTGATGCTGCCTACACCAACCAGACCCGTAAGTTGTTGGATATGGGTGCTCCCGAAGGCTATGATGCCAAGAGTATCACCAGCATGACTTTCCTGGCTGATGCCAAGAGCCCTATGCTGAGTCCTTACAGTTTCGCTATGAACCAGATCAACAAGAACCATCTTGACATCATCGATGAGGATTACCTTGACGAGGTTACTGCATTGCGTTATGCTAACTATCGTCTGGCTAACCCTGCAGCCATTGCCGAGTATGGTACTGCTGAGAACAAGAACTACTTCGACAACAGCTATGTGAACATTGCCATCACGCCTACCTATAAGATCAACAAGCATCTGAAGGCAAGCACCATGTTCACCTATTCATCTGTCAACACGAACGAGAAGTACTATGTGCCCATGAATGGTGTGCCCAGCTACTTCGTTACTGAGCTTCAGACTACGATGGAGAACGAGAAGGGTTCTATGTACGCATCTCAGAACACTGTGAACAGCGATACCAAGATTGATTGGACAAACAACTACAAGGCTCATAACATTCACGTCATGGGTGGTTTCCGTCTGATTAACGAGAGCTATTCTCTGAATACCCAGCACGGTTATAACACCGGTAGTGATAAGACTCCTAACTCAGGTAGCTTGGTTCAACCCAAGAGTACGGGTACAAGTCCCAAGTGGATGGACCTCGCATGGTATGCTCAGGCTGACTACAACTATGCTAACCGTTACTACTTACAGGGTAACCTGACCATGCAGACCAACTCACAGTTTGGCCGCGACATCAAGAACGGTGTGAAGGTAGGTGGTGTTGTCTGGGGTATTTTCCCCAGCATCCAGGCAGGTTGGGTAGTGAGCAACGAGAAGTTCTTCAATGCTCCCGGCATCAACTATTTGAAGCTGACTGCAGGTTATAGTGTATCTGGTAACGACGATATGATCTATGACGCCTCACGTACCTATTTGCAGAGTACCCTCTTCCTCAACCAGGTAGCTGGTCTTACACTCAAGAATATCGGTAATACCGAGTTGCAGTGGGAGACGACCAAGCGCTTCAATGCTGGTATTGAGATGAACACGCTCAACAACCGTCTGGGTGTCAAGTTCAACTACTTCAAGTCATGGACCGACAACCTCATCACTCTGCAGGAGCTTGGTTTCCTCAGCGGTATCGACTACAACTACAGCAATGGCGGTTCACTCGAGAACGAAGGTTTCGACGTGACTGTGAATGCTCGTCTCATCAGCAAGAAGAACTGGAACTGGTCAGTAGGTGCAAGCATGGGTCACTACGTGAACAAGCTCACCGCACTGCCCGACAACAAGGCTTACATGGATACCAAGGTGTTTGATGGCACCGTACGTAGCCAGATTGGTAGCAGCATCAACAGTTTCTACGGTTTCCGCACCAATGGCGTGTATGCTACTACTGCCGAGGCCGAGGCTGATGGCAAGTACATTGTCGATCAGACTGGTAAGCAGACCTTCTTCGGTGCAGGTGACATGCGCTTTGTTGACATGAATGGCGATAACGTGATTGATGACAACGACCGCACATTCATCGGTGATGCTAATCCCGACATCTATGGTAACATCTTCACCAAGCTCTCTTACAAGAACCTTGCACTTGATGTGAACTTCAACTACAGTCTCGGCGGCGACGTGTACAACTACAACCGTCAGCAGTTGGAGAGTGGCTCACGTTTCATGAACCAGACCACCGCTATGCTCAACCGTTGGAATCACGAAGGTCAGGTTACCAGCATTCCTAAGGCTACTTACGGCGATCCTTTGGGTAACAGCCGTTTCAGTGACCGCTGGATCGAGGATGGCAGCTACCTGCGTCTGAAGACCGTAACCTTGAGCTATAAGCTTCCCATCGATAACACCTACATCCAGGGTATTACCATCTGGGGTCAGGCCAACAACCTGCTCACCCTCACCAAGTATCTGGGTAACGATCCCGAGTTCTCTTACAGCAACTCGGTATTGCGTCAGGGTGTTGATGCTGGTCTGCTCTCACACGGTCGCAGCTTCCACATCGGTGTTAAAATCAACCTCTAATCGACATTCATAATTCAAATTACAAATATACAGATTATGAAAATCAATAAAATATTATTCTCCTTTGCTCTTGCGGGCTCATTGACAGGATTGACATCTTCCTGCAGCGATATGCTTGACAAAGGTAACGAATTTGTGATTTATACGGATGGCCGCGAATTGACCAATCCTGCAGATACCGTAACGAATATGTTAGGTATCCTCAGTCAGTTGCAGGGCATCGCTGTACGTACCCACCTTCTCGGTGAGGTGCGTGCAGACCTCGTAACTGTCAACGAGAATGCTACCATCGACCTCAAGAATCTGGCTAACTTTGCAGCCAATGTTACTGGTGAGGATGATGCCAACATGTACAATCTTCCCCGTGACTACTATGGTGTGATCAACAACTGTAACTACTTCCTGGCTCACGCTGACAGTACTGCAGGTAACACCAACCGTAACGAGAAGTATTTCGTAAACGAGATTGCTCAGGTTCACTGCATTCGTGCCTGGGTTTATCTGCAGACGGTTTTAGCATACGGCCGCATTCCCTTGGTTACGACTCCCATCGTGACCAAGCAGCAGTCGGAGGCTGAGTATCCCATGGCTGAGTTGACGGACGTTTGTGACTATTTCATCAATGACTTGCAGTCATATTATGGTCACGAGTATCCCCAACCAGGCAACATCGGTGGTGTAACTCCTAACCTCTGCTTCTTCCCTTCACAGGTGGTGATGGGTGACCTCTATCTCTGGAAGGCTGTAGCCAACCACGATGTGGAGAGTGCCAAGAAGGCTGCCCTCTGCTACTATGACTACATCATGTGGGACAAGAACGGCAAGAAGGCTATGCCTATGAGCACCTCTGCCATCAGATGGAGCGAGAAAACCCTCTATGATGATCGTAATTACATTAGCCCTAGTGGTTCTATTTCATATAGCTACAGTTCATGGGGTAGTGCTAATAGCGAGGGTGTTACCGTCATCGCAATGGACAACTCTTCAACGAGTGGTTGCTACAACGAGTTGCGTAACCTCTACAACTTTGTAGAAAATACCGACATTAACGAAGCCGCTATCGCTCCCTCACAGGCGCTTGCCGACCTGAGCGATGCACAGGAGTTTTATGGTTATGACACGTATAACAACATTGTACATGTAACCCGTGACAAGTTCGACGATGAGGAACTTGAGAAACACCTGGCAGGTGACCTGCGTTACCAAGACTATGTGTACAAGCGGAAGGTCACCTACAACAACACACAGTATCAATACCAGACCATCTACAAGCATTCGGGTGTGCAGAACATCACTGTCTATCGTCAGACTGAGATCTACCTGCGCCTGGCTGAGGCCCTCAACTATGCAGGCTATCCTCGCTTTGCCAAGCAGATCCTGGCATTGGGTATCAACAATGACGTGATTGCTAATGATGTCCTGCCTTACTACACCTCTGACGAGGATGTGGCTTTCCTCAAGAAGTTTGACTTCAACAACAACTACTTTGTTACCTACGTTCAGGCATACGGTGAGCAGCTCGATTCACTGGGCTTTGTCAAGGGATATGGTCGTCAGTATCGTGCTGCTAACGCACTCAGCACAATGAATATGATGGGTGTGCACAGCCGTGGCTGCGGTTTGGCTTTCCTCAATCCCGACTATGTGCCCAGCTTGACTCCCGATAGCACTTCGTTCCCCTTCGAGGCTGCTAAGACTGTAGGTCATAAGCCTACCAAGGCTGATTACGATTATCCCGAAGCTCCTACTGTGCCCAAGACGAAAGAAGCGCCCATCACTTGGGAAGAGTTCCCCAACGAGAAGCTGAGTGAGGAGGACTACACTGCATGGTATAAGGAGAAGTATGGCAAGAGCCCCAGTGGCACGAACAGCTACAAGCAGTATGGCACCAAGTTCGATAGCTACGTACAGTACCTGCATGACATGTCAGTTTATGAGTCCGACATGATCATCTATCAGGAGATCTGTGATAGCATTGATGCCGTTATGATTGCTGATCTCGATGCATACGAGGCACGCCGTACAGCCTATGGCGAGAAGTACTATGCATGGTACAACAGTGCCTACGGTGACGCTAACTTCATCCAGAAGGAGCAGGAGATGGTTGACAAGGCTATCCTTGACGAGCAGGCTCTTGAGCTGGCTATGGAGGGACATCGCTTCTTCGACCTCATGCGTCGTGCCATGTGGTACAACGACAATAGCAAGTTGGCTGATCCCATCAAGGCTAACAACCCCAAGATCACCGTTGACCTGATGGATCGTCAGAACTGGTATCTGAAGTGGAAGGGTCAGATTGGCTATTGATTTAGCCCTTCACTATATAGTTCTAGAGAACTAAAAAATTAAAAATCCTTGCATGGGTAACACCTTGCAAGGATTTTTTTTGCTCATATCCTTTCTTTTTTGTAATTTTGCACCTTGATTATATATTCGTATAAATAAAAGACTATTATATATGGCAAAGTTTGTAGAAAGAAACGGTCTGAACCTCCCTGAAGTCAATGCGGAGGTGTTGGAAGAGTGGAAGGCAAAAGATGTCTTTCATCGCAGCATTACGGAGAAGGACGGATGTCCTGAATTCGTGTTCTTTGAGGGTCCTCCATCGGCAAATGGTCATCCCGGTATTCATCACGTAATGGGACGTACCATCAAAGATACCTTCCTGCGATATAAGACCATGCAGGGATATAAGGTGAATCGCAAGGCAGGATGGGATACTCACGGACTCCCCGTAGAGCTGAGCGTAGAGAAGAGCTTGGGCATCACGAAGGAGGATATCGGCAAGAAGATTAGCGTGGATGATTACAACGATGCTTGCCGCAAGAACGTGATGATGTATACTGACGAGTGGACCGACTTGACTGACAAGATGGGTTACTGGGTAGACTTGGAGCATCCCTATATCACCTACGACAATAAGTATATCGAGTCTCTTTGGTGGCTCCTCAAGCAGCTCTACAACAAGGATCTGCTCTACAAGGGCTATACCATTCAGCCCTACAGCCCTGCTGCTGGTACGGGTCTTTCAAGTCACGAGCTTAACCAGCCCGGTTGCTACCGTGACGTGAAGGATACTACGGTGACGGCACAGTTTAGGACCCTCTCCCCATCCCTCCCCTTTAATGGGGAGGGCGTAGATACACTCTACACCCACGATCTTCCTGTGTACATCCTGGCATGGACAACCACTCCCTGGACATTGCCCAGCAATACGGCATTGTGCGTAGGTCCCAAGATTGACTACGTGGCTGTGAAGGGTGAGAATCCCTACACCGGCGAGAAGGCTATCTATGTGTTGGCAGAGAGCCGATTGTCGGCTTACTTCGCTGCCAAGAAGGATGAGGAGGGCAACGAGACTCCCATCGAAATCGTATGGCGTGGTACGGGTGCTGACTTGGTTGGTTTGCACTACGAGCAGCTGATGCCTTGGGTAAAGCCTTGTGCCCTTGATGGTGACAAGGTCATTGACAAGAGTGCTGATGCCTTCCGCGTTATCCCTGGTGACTATGTGACCACGGAGGATGGTACGGGTATCGTGCATATTGCTCCTACCTTTGGTGCCGACGATGCTAAGGTGGCTAAGGATGCTGGCATTCCCAGTCTTTTCATCATCGACAAGGCTGGCGACACACGTCCCATGGTGGACTTCCAGGGCAAGTACTTCGTGAAGAAGGATATGAATCCTGAATTCGAGGCATTGTGTGTCAACGAAAGCTATTGGAAACATGCTGGTGAGTACGTCAAGAATGCTTATTCTCCCAAGTATAATGAGGGCGGCAAGTATGACGAAAAGGCTGCACAAAAGGATATGGATCTCAATGTCATCCTCTGTCTTGAGATGAAGGAAGAGGGTAGTGCGTTCAAGATTGAGAAGCACGTACACAACTATCCCCACTGCTGGCGTACCGATAAGCCTGTGCTCTATTATCCTCTCGACAGTTGGTTCATCCGCTCTACTGCGTGCAAGGAACGCATGTCCGAGCTTAACAAGACGATTCTGTGGAAGCCCGAGGCAACCGGTACGGGACGCTTTGGTAAGTGGCTGGAGAACCTGAACGACTGGAACCTCTCACGTTCTCGCTACTGGGGTACTCCTCTGCCTATTTGGCGTAATCGCGATACGAAGGAGGAAATCTGCATCGGTAGCGTTGAGGAGTTGTATAATGAGATTGAAAAGGCTGTGGCTGCTGGTGTGATGCAGAGCAATCCTTTCAAGGATAAGGGTTTCGTGCCTGGCGATATGAGTCAGGAGAACTACGACCGCATCGACTTGCATCGTCCTTACGTTGACTACATTAAGTTGGTTGGCAAAGATGGCAGCGTGCTGACACGCGAGCTTGACCTCATCGACGTATGGTTTGACTCGGGTGCCATGCCTTACGCACAGATTCACTATCCTTTCGAGAATAAGGAGGCGCTCGACAGCCGCAAGTGCTATCCCTCTGACTTCATTGCTGAGGGTGTGGACCAGACACGTGGTTGGTTCTTTACCCTTCATGCCATCGCTACGATGGTCTTCGACTCTGTGGCTTACAAGGCTGTCATCAGCAATGGTCTGGTTCTCGATAAGAACGGTATCAAGATGTCAAAGCGTCTGGGTAATGTAATTAATCCTTTCGACTGCATCAAGAACTTCGGTATTGACCCTGTGCGCTGGTACATGATTACCAACTCTGCACCTTGGGATAACCTCAGCTTCGACCCCGATGGCGTAAAGAAAGTGGCTGCAGGTTTCTTCCGCCAGATACATCAGACGTACAGTGGTATCTTTGCTCCCTATGCTAATGGCGATGGCTTTACAGGCGAGGAGCCGCTCGTGCCCTATGCAGAGCGCAGCGTGATGGACCGCTGGATCATCTCCAGTCTCAACAGCCTCGTGAAGGAGGTTACCACTGCATTGGATGACTATGAGCCTACGCGTGCAGGCCGTGCCATTCAGGAGTTCGTTGACGTTGACTTCTCGAACTGGTATGTACGTCTTTGCAAGAAGCGTCTCTATGACGATGGTATGACACAGGACAAGTTGTCATGCTATCAGACAATGTACGAGTGCTTGCTTACGCTGGCTAAACTCATTGCTCCTGTATCTCCCTTCTTCGCTGATCGTCTCTATAAGGACTTGACCATGGAGTCGGGTTGTGACAGTGTGCATCTGGATAAGTATCCTGTCTCAGACGAGAAGTTGATAGATGCTAACCTTGAGGAGCAGATGAAGAGCGTGCAGAAGATCTGCTCTATGGCGCTGTCGCTTCGCAAGAAGGAGGGTATCGGCGTGCGCCAACCTCTGCAGCGCATCGCTATCCCCGTAACCGACCAACGCATCAAGGATGGTATTGAGTTCTTGAAACAGATTATCCTGGAAGAACTGAATATCAAGGAGGTTGAACTGGTAGAGGGCAATATGGTTGACAAGCAAGTGAAGCCTAACTTCCGTGTCATGGGTAAGAAGTTTGGCAAGCAGATGAAGGCTGCAGCCGCAGTGGTCACTGCTTTGAGCCAGCAGCAGATAACCGAATTGGAGCAGGGCTCTATCACCATTGATGTGGAAGGCACTCAGTACGAATTGTCACGTGAAGATGTAGAAATCAGTGCTGAAGACATGCCCGGATGGAGTGTGACGAGCGAAGGTGTCCTGACCGTTGCGCTTGATATTACCGTTACTCCTGAACTCCGTCTGGAGGGTATGGCTCGTGACATCACTCGTAGCATCCAAGCCATGCGTAAGGAAGCTGGGTTCCAGTACAAGGATCGCATCATTGTCACCTTGCCAACATCCGAGGACAATGAGGCTGTTCTCAAGGTCTTCTCATCTTACATCGCCTCTCAGGTGCTTGCTGATGAGATTACACTGGGTGAGGAACTTACAGTCAAGAAAGTATAGAGAGAGTTTATATGGCATAATTACCTTTTGATACTATGGAGGAAAAGAAACACTATTCGGACGAAGAACTCGAGGAGTTCCGTGTCCTTATTGAAGAGAAGCTAAAACTTGCAAAGCGCGATTATGATAAGATCATGGATGAGTTGACAAACCGCAACAACAATGGTGTGGATGACACGTCGCCGACCTATCATGCTTTGGAAGAGGGTAGTGCTGCACAATCAAAGGAGCAGTTGGTATCTTTGGCTAATAGAACGCAAAAGTATATTTCAGGTTTGAAAGCAGCTTTGGTGCGTATAGAGAAGAAGACATACGGCATCTGCCGCGAGACGGGTAAGCTCATCCCCAAGGAGCGTCTGCGCGCAGTACCCCATGCAACGCTCTGCATTGAGGTAAAGCAGAATAACCGCATACACTAAATTGAAATTGTGAGTAAAACAAAACAGGCATGGATGAGTGCAGGGTTAGTCCTGCTACTCATCATCATCGACCAGTGGACTAAGATATATGTCAAGACGCACTTCGAAATGCATGAAAGCTATGAAGTGACAAGTTGGTTCAAACTGGTATTTATCGAAAACAATGGAATGGCATTTGGACTGGAGTTCGGTGCCAAGATGTTTCTTACCCTTTTCCGTCTTGTGGCAAGCGGTGCCTTGGTTTGGTATCTTGTAAGGCTTATCAAGCAAGGAGTAAGCAACGGATATCTGATTGTCATCAGCATGATACTGGCTGGTGCAATCGGTAATATCATTGACTGCATGTTCTATGGACTTATCTTCGACAACCCCATCAACGGTGTCGCCCAATTCGTGCCTTTTGGTGATGGCTACGGATCGTTCCTCGAAGGTAGGGTAGTGGACATGTTTTATTTCCCTCTATTTGAGTTCAACTGGCCTTCATGGATGCCTTGGATTGGCGGTGATCATTTCATTTTCTTCAGTCCAATCTTTAACTTTGCAGATTCGTGCATCACATGTGGTGTCATTACATTCCTGATTTTCTATCGCAATGTGCTATTGAAAGATAAGGAAATAAAAGAATTGGATGAGTAGTTTTCGTCACATACTGATAGCGTTAGTCTTCGTTTTACTCGCCGCTTCATGTAAGCCTGGAACTCCCTCAGGGGTGATTTCGGAGTCGAAGATGGAGAGCATCCTGTATGACTATCATTTGGCTCAAGCAGCAGCTGAGTCAGGTGAGGGGGATGTGGTGAATAACCGCTATCTGTATGTGCATGCTGTCTTTGATAAGTATGGCATAACGGAGGAAGAGTTTGACTCAAGCATGGTGTGGTATTCCGCAAATGCTGATATCTTGTTTAAGATGTATACACGCCTGAATGCTCGTTTTGAAGCAGAATCAAAAGGAATGGGTGTGGGCGTGAGTGACACGGAACTCTATGCCAATATGTCTGAGATTGGTGATACTGCTAACATTTGGTCAGGGTCTCGTTTTCTTATTTTGGAGAATAATCGATTGCACAACCTCGTGACCTTGTCGATGGTGGCTGATTCTACATTCCTTGCTGGTGACACCTATAAGTTAAGCTTTGCTTCCCATTTCTTTGGCGATACACGTCGTGATGCGTTTGCTTTCCTACATGTCAAGTTCAAGGATGGTCGCGTTTCTTCTGTCTTCCAGCATGTTTCGAGCAGCTATGACGTAATGATGAGTTTGCAGAAGCCTGAGGACTTCCTGGATGCAGAGACTGAGCGTATTACAATCACTTTCTTCCTGCCTCTTGTCAAGGATGCTGCTGAAGCTTCGTATTTCTACATTGTGAATCCTGCACTTCTTCGTATTCATCAAAAGGCGAAATTAGAAGAGACATTACCGGTGGATAGTCTTGCAGTTGATAGCATTGATGTGAATGGAACGGATAGCTTACAGCATGATTCTATTTCTGTCGACACGATAAAATACCGTCGCTTGTCACCTGATGAGTTTAAGGGTAGTAAGCAGGTTGATAAGAAGATAGAGATTGTAAAAGAGAAGCCGATTGTCATTCCTCGTCGCAACGGCCGTAAACCTCTTCGCCGTAGATGAACACGAATTAGATGTAGATGATCAAGAATTAGTCTGTAGATGATCATGAAAAGAATAGCAGCTCACCGTATCATCTTACCAAGTGGAGAAGTACTTCGTATGGAGGTTGTCTCGCTTAATGATAAGGGCGAAGTGATAGAACATCATCCACTTTCTGCTGAGGAAGCAGGTGTGGAATGGTACGTTGGGGAATTGAAAATTGAAAATTGAAGATTGAAAATTGGAGATTGAAGATTGGAGATTGAAAATTGAAGATTGAAATTTAATATGAAAAACATAAGGATATGAATAAAGTTATTATTACTGTAGTTGGTAAGGACAATAAGGGTATTATTGCTCGCGTGTGCACCTATTTAGCAGATAATGAAGCTAATATTTTGGATATCTCCCAAACTATCGTCGGTGGATATTTCAATATGATGATGATTGTCGATCTTGCTGACACTGCGTCTACTTTCGACCGCGTGCAGAGCGATCTTGCAGAACTTGGTCATGCGATGGGACTTGAGGTGAAGTGTCAACGTGAGGAAATTTTTGAGAAGATGCACCGTATATAATAGCGATTATGATCAATATTCAAGAAGTGCTCGAAACCAATAAAATGGTCGAGCAACAGAATCTGGACGTACGTACCATCACGATGGGTATCAACTTGTTGAGTTGTGCTGACAAGGACCTTGTGATGTGTTGTCAGAAGATATATAGCAAGATTACTACCTTGGCAAAAGACTTGGTGAAAACCGGTGAAGACATCTCACGAGAATATGGTATTCCCATTGTCAATAAGCGTGTCAGCATTACTCCCATCTCACTCGTAGGAGGTGCATGTTGTAAGTCTCCTGAAGACTATGTGAAGATTGCAGAGACACTTGACCGTGCAGCTAAGGAGGTGGGTGTAAACTTTCTTGGTGGATATTCTGCCATTGTCAGCAAGGGCATGACGAAAAGCGATGAACTTCTTATTCGCAGTATTCCACAAGCTATGGCCGTTACTGAGCGAATTTGCTCGAGTGTGAACGTGGGTAGCACGAAGACGGGTATTAACATGGATGCCGTGCGTCTCATGGGTGAGATTATTAAAGAGACGGCATACGCTACGCGCGACAATGATTCGCTTGGCTGTGGTAAACTGGTCGTACTTTGCAATGCTCCCGATGACAATCCGTTTATGGCTGGTGCTTTCCATGGCGTGAGTGAGGCAGATGCCATTATCAATGTCGGTGTCAGTGGTCCCGGTGTGGTGAATAGCGTGCTGAAGTCAATTCGTGGAGAGAGCTTTGAAGTGCTATGTGAGACTATCAAGAAGACTGCCTTCAAGATTACGCGTGTTGGGCAGCTTGTGGCTCAGGAAGCAAGCCGTCGCCTCAATATTCCCTTTGGCATCATCGATCTCTCCTTGGCTCCAACGCCTGCTGTAGGTGATAGCGTGGCCGACATTCTCTGTGAATGTGGTTTGGAATGCGCTGGTGCTCCCGGTACGACCGCTGCCTTGGCATTGCTCAACGATCAGGTCAAGAAGGGTGGAGTCATGGCATCATCCTACGTCGGTGGTTTGAGTGGTGCCTTCATTCCTGTCAGCGAGGATCAGGGCATGATTAACGCAGTGGAGAAAGGTTGCCTAACCCTTGAAAAGCTTGAAGCAATGACGTGTGTCTGCAGTGTGGGGCTCGACATGATAGCCATCCCAGGTGATACGCCTGCCACCACCATCAGTGGAATCATTGCCGATGAAGCAGCTATCGGTATGGTCAACCAGAAGACCACTGCCGTTCGTATTATTCCCGTTGAAGGTAAGACTGTCGGTGATACTGTGGAGTTTGGCGGATTGTTAGGCTATGCACCAGTGATGCCTGTCAACAAATACTCATGTGCGGACTTCATTAACCGTAAAGGACGTATTCCCGCTCCCATTCATAGTTTCAAGAATTAACCCCCTATAGGGCGTATGATAAAAGCAGCTGCAGCTTTCGAAAAATGCTGCAGCGGCTTTTTGTGAAAGCTGCAGCGGCTTTTTTGTGACCCGTACCGGCTTTTTTTGTGATCCGTACCGGCTTTATTCCAATAGCTTCTTGAGTGCCTCATCATTGATGCCTTCGGCATGGCAGGCAACGAATTCCTTTGGAGACATGCCAAAGTATTCGCGGAAGGAACTGCTGAAGTAGGAGTGAGTAGAGAAACCCACACGATAGGCTACTTCACTGACGTTAACCTTGTTGTGAACGAGGAGATAAGCAGCCTGCTTGAGACGGAAGGAACGTATAAAGACATTGGGGGATAGGCCGTATTTCTCTTTCATCTTACGGTTGAGGTGAACGCGGCTGATGCCTACTTCGTCGGCTAATTCCTGCACGCCGAACTCTGAGTCGTCAATGTGTGTCTGCAACGCCTCGTTGATACGTCCAAAGAGTCTATCCTCGGCAGAATCCATCTCGATGCGCTCGTAGTCAGTACTTATGTCAGTACGTTGAATATGTTTCTTCATACTCTCTCGTACTCGTAGCACTTGTCGAATCAAACCTTTTAATATAATGATATTGAATGGTTTCTGTACGTAATGATCGACGTTCAGCTTAAGGCTTTCAATCTGTATTCGTTCGTCACCTTCGCCTGTCAGCATGATGATGGGTATGTGGTCTAACTCAGGGTTGGCTTTGATGCGTCGGCAGAGTTCTATGCCATCGCCGTCGGGCATCTTCATATCCGTGAGGATGACGTCAGGACGGTTTTGCAATACCATGTTCCATGCACTATTACCGCTGAAGGCAAGCGTGATTTTATAGTCTTGCTGGAGTTCAGTCTTGAGGTACTCAAGGATGTCTTTGTTGTCATCCACGATGAGTAGGCTTGGCATGTCTCGATGCTCTTCTCCTTCCGCCGTACCTTCTTCCGTTTCCGTTTCTGTAGCTATCTCCTTTATGTTCACGTCGATGGAATCCTTGTTGTTTGCTTCCTCGTTGTCGATGATTTGTTCTTCTGCTGTCAGATGGCTGCATCCAAGCGGTAAGGTGATGACAAACTCAACGCCATCTGGCTCTATGTTGTGGGCGTTGATGGTTGCATGATGCAAGTTCACGAGTTCGTAGGCAAGGTTGAGGCCGATGCCAGAACCTAAGTGGCGCTTGCCACTGTTAGTCTGATAGAAGCGCTCGTAGATGTGAGAAAGGTCGGCCTCATCGATGTGCGAGCCTCCATTGTAGATGCTAATTTCGAGTCGATTATTAATGATACGGTTTCTTACTGTGATGCGATTTCCTTCCGGACAGAACTTGAAAGCGTTGGAAAGTATGTTGATGATTATCTTTTCAAAATGCGTGGGATCGATCCATGCGTAGATGCTCTTCTCACTATCTTCAACGCTGAAGTTGATACGTTTTACTGTGGCTACTCCGATGAAGGAATTGGCGATGCCATGGATATATTCGCAGATGTCTACTTCTTGAAAATGTAACTTGAATTGCCCTGCATCAATCTTGCGCATATCTGTGATTTGCTTCACGATGCCCAGCAGACGATTGCAGTTGTGCTTCATCACATTGAGGCTTGCCATGATATTCTCGTTCTCTGCATTCTTCTGATTGTCAGGCGTGTCAAATGCCGTGATAAGGTGTTGCAATGGAGAGACAATCATGGTGAGCGGAGTGCGCAACTCGTGTGCAATGCTGGTGAAGAGGCGCAGTTTAGCCTCTTTGATTTCCTCGTTGTGCAAGGCTTCCTGCAATGCCATCTTCTGTTCACGGCGGTTTCGTACGACCCTCCATGTGATGTAAATGGCTCCAAGAAGAATCAATATATAAATAATGTGGGCGCATGTTGTGTCGTACCATGGAGCATCGACATGAACCTGAATGGTGTTCTCGATAGCACTACTTGCATCACCCTCAAGGTAGGCCTTGACGTGCAACGTGTAGTTGCCCGAGGGGAGGGTGCTGTAGTAAGCCGACTGTGTTGTGCTGCAAGGTGTCCAGTCGTTGTCGTAGCCTTCAAGCATATACTCGTAGTGTACTTGTCGTGGAGAACTGAGGTGTGGTACGCTGAATGAGATGCGGAATGAATTCTCATTATGTGGAATGCGTATCTGCTTGGCATAGAGTATGTAATTGTCCAGATAGTCCGTGCTGTCGCTGTAGTTCACCATGTTCTTATCGACATGCAGACTTGTGAATAAGATACGGTTTGATAGCGTACGTTTCTTTCGGATGGCTTCGGGATCAAAACAGATGATGCCATTGTCGCAACCGAAGAGTATATTACCTGCCTTGTTGTTGAGGGTGGATTCCTGATGAAATTCTCCAACATAGAAGCCTCCGAACGACGTATAGCGCTCTGCCTTCATTGTCTTCTTGTCAAACGCATAGATGTTGTCCGAGGTTGCAATCCAGACGTCCTCTTCCGTCTGGTTGAAACTTGCAATGGGTTCTTCGTCGAAATAGCGTTCTGTCTTGGCATTGTTGGGATTGTAGACGATGAGTCCTTCTGAAGTTCCGATGAATACACGTCTATCTGCACCTTTGCCATAGTAAGTCATGCAGGTGGGCATCGCGCCTGTTCCCTCCTGACGCACCTCGCCCCTGATACCTGTGCGGCTATTGTAGAAATATATCTTCTCAACTTCACCCACCCATAGTGTTTGTTCATCATCTATATTAACAAATGAAAGCCAAGCGCCTTGCTTGTCAGAGTATTGTACCTTCTCGCACAGTTCCTTGCAGATGTCAATTCTAAATACGCCACTACCGTTGGTGGCTACGTAGATGATGTCGCTCTTGCTGTCGTAGGCCATGCTTTTGATGAGCATGTCATTGAGTCTGTCGAGGTATTTGGGCGTAGTGAAACTACCGTTCTTGTACTTTTGAACGCCGCCTCCGTATGTGCCCACCCATACGTCATCATGCTTGTCAACCACGATAGCTTGTGCTAAAAGCGAACGCAGGCCGTTATTGACTTCGTGTGCCGAGATCATGTGCATGCCATCCGTCATAAACACACCAGCTCCGTCAGTAGCTATCCAATAGTTCTTTTTGCTGTCGATGGTTAATGAAGTGATACAAGAGGTGTTACGCACATTGCCATTGGCAGAAATAGGGTGGTAGCGGAATTCGTCATTTCGACGTGGCATGACGAGTACACCCTTTTGCAATAAGGCGATGATGATGTTGCCGTCCTTGTCTTGCACCATGTCGCGAACCTTACATAGCGACAGATCGAAAAGTAAGTCTGTCACCTCATGTTTGTAGGCATTATCTTCCTTATCGATCTTGTAGACACCATAACTGTCGGTTCCGACAAACAGTTCGTCGCTCTGCGTGTAGAGCAGTGCCTGGAAGTTCTTGCCTTTCGTGTTGCTGACAACTTTCAGGATTTGCTCTTTGTCGTCGTATTTCAGTATACCGGAGTTACTTGCCATATAGATGGCATTGCGTGGCAATACTTCCTCCATCTCGTTGATGCGTGTTTCTGCCACCATCGCCTCTGCCTCTGGCGTCATTCTGAAACTGATTTTCTCAAGTGTTTTGCTATCAATGCACACCAGTTCTTTACGAATACAACTCAACCATATTCTACCTTTGTTGTCGACTATGGCACTGGTGATGAAGCCGTCTTGTACTGCGTTTTGTAGTTTTTGTGTCCTTTCCTTTTGTGTTTCTTTTTTGTTTATATCAAACAGATATACACCAAATCCGTCTGTTACTACGAGTTTTATATTTTTTTCGCCTGGGATGTCGAGCATCTGCATGACAGAGTAGCCCATGTCATCTGCTTCCGACTCACTGACCTTAATGTACTGATAGGTAAGTTTCCGACTGTCGAAGTACATCAAGCCGCGATTTGTCATTACCCAATAGCAGTTGTCCTTATCTTCCTTGATGGCATTGGCGCGTTGGAAAATAGGGCGCTGTGTCTTGGGATCTAAGTTGGGGATGTAGTGAAACTCTGCTCCGTCGAAGTATCCAATCTTTGTCTTTCCGGCAATCCATGCCAATCCTTGTTGGTCGATACAAAGTGAGGTGATGTCACTTGTGAAGAGACCTTGCTGGGTAGTATATAGACGATTGCTTTGGGCTGCCGAGAACTGTGATGATAAGAGGCAACACAGGGCTATGAAAAGTGTTTTTATGCTGAAATTCTGATTCATGATTTTTATATCTTCACGCAAAGTTAATAAAATTTTCTTTCTTTTGCATTGCATTTTGTTTAAAAAGCGTCATTATGTTCTTCTTTCGATAGGATATGCATCATTTTTTTACACCTTTTATATATATTATTTGTATCTTTGCCGCAAATTTATTCACATTAATTACTTTAATTATGAAGGCGAAACTTTTTCTTTCTGCTCTCTGCTTAATGGCTGCTGCAAGTAGCCAAGCCCAGAATCCTTATCTGCCACTTTGGGAGCATGTGCCCGATGGCGAACCCCGAGTATTCGAAGATCCCGATCGTCCTGGTCACTATCGTGCTTATATCATTGGTTCGCACGATGTCACCTATTCTGCATATTGTGGTCCCGACATCCGTATGTGGTCTGCTCCTGTTGAGGACTTGACAAAGTGGGAGGACGAGGGTCCTATCTTCACTCATTATGTCGATGGTCAGTGGGACACCATGTTTGCTCCCGATCTCGTGGAAGTAAATGATCGTGCTACCGGTAAGCGCACCTACTATCTCTATCCTCATAGCCGTGGTTGGCAGCGTGTTCCCATGGTTTGTAAAGGCGATCGTCCTGATGGACCATTTACTCCCATCAATCTTACTGACGACCTTCGTCGTTGCCTTCCCGGTTCGATGATTGACTTTGACCCCTCAGTCTTCGTTGAAACTATCACTAACAAGAAGGATCCCGATTATGCGAAGGGCTATCGTGCATACGTGTTCTATGGTTTCCAGCACTCAACTGCTGCTGAGTTGGATCAGGACAAGATGTATTGCATGCGTCCCGGTACGGAGCTGCATGACTACTTCATCCCCGCAAGTTCTACATACGGTAAGGTGCGCGATCCGGAGGGAACGCAGTATCCTGCGCTCTATAAGGGTCAGAACCCTGGTGAGTTCAATTTCTTTGAGGCTTCATCTATCCGTAAGGTAGGCAATAAGTACGTAATGGTATTCTCTGGCCACTCTGGTCCTGACTACGGACTTGGTAGCACCAATTCGGCTTTGCGTTATGCTTACGGTGATTCGCCCCTTGGTCCTTGGCGTGCAGGTGGTGTGCTTGTAGACTCACGTGGCGTTGTGCCCAATGCAGATGGAACTCATCTCACAACGAGCAACTTCGCTCACAATACCCATGGTTCTCTGCAGGAGATCAATGGTCAGTGGTACGTGTTCTACCATCGTCCTCCCCGTGGTTTTGCAAATGCTCGTCAGACCATGGTGGCTCCTGTAAAGATTGAATGTGACAAGAAGAAGGTGGCTGATGGCGGTAAGGTGCGTATCGTGGCTTATGATCCCTACGCTCCTAACAATGAGTGGACTGCTAAGGCAAGCGATGGTCAGGAGTACTGCGGCGCAGAGGTTACGAGCGAGGGTTTCCATATCTTCGGTCTTCCTCCTTATCAGTACATTTCTGCCGGTTATGCATGCTATGTAAGTGGCTATAACTGGATGCAGGACAGTTTCGACAACTGGGATAATAACATGGATCTTGCTGGTATCACCAATGGTGGTATCGTAGGTTTCAAGTACATTGGTTTCGGTGGTTTGGATCAGGACATCAAGGGCCTCAAGGCCTTCGAAGGTGCAAAGAAAGGCAATCACACTCGTCTCAACGTGTGGGTAACTCCTACTGCTCAAACAGCATCACGTATCCACGTCATGTTGGATGGTCCTTACGCTAATTCTACCTGGAATGGTAAGGAGATTGGTGTGATCGACGTTCCCGCTGCTCAGGGTCGTCAGCCTCAGCGCATTAAACTTTCTATCGACGTGGCTGACAAGGTTGAGGGGCTTACTGGTAAACACGCTATCTATTTTGTTGCTGAAGGTCAGGATATTAAGGAACCCGAGAATCCCCGTTTCGGTGGTCGTCGTGAGCCTGCTCGTCCTCGTGGCTTGTTCGATATGCACGGAATTGGTTTCTCAAAGGATGACTATCAGTGCGAGCCCAACGTAGTTCCCACCGTTGCTATCAACGTAGATGGCTACAATCTCACAATTCCTTCTACTCCTATCCATTCAACTAACCAAAATGGTTACACCGAGCAGAATCACTATCAGGTTTATGGCCGATTGCTTCCTAACTCTCAGATCAAGGTTACTGCCAGCAATCCCGAAGTGAAGTGCGAGGTTGGTAAAATCAACGATGGTCGTGCTGTCGTCACATGTACTTACAAAGGTTATAAGAAGATCTATTTGATTAACTAACAATGAAATTCAAATCCTTATTTGCGGCATTCGCACTCTTAGTCAGTGCGAATGCTGCTGCACAATATACACGTACCGACAAGGGTGTCTCGCTGACGCTGAATGACGGTTCTTCGCTACAGGTAGAGTTTGTTCGCCCAGACATTGTTCATGTGCAGATCTCACCTCTTAACTCAGTTTCTGCAAACACCGGTGTATGTGTTTATCCTACGAATTCCAAAAGTTCACTTCGTAAGGTAAACTGCAAAGGTGATGTGTTAAATCTCTCAAGTGATAGTTTGAAGTTAGGCGTCAACATACAGACAGGTAGTATTACGTATGCAGACAGTAAGGGACGTCAGATTATGGCAGAGGATGCAGTAAATCCGCACCCTATTAAGATGCAAGTAACGGAGAATGTTGTCTATGACGAAAAGACTCGACGCATTGAGAAGACTGTTGATGGCGAGAAGGAACGCATGGATGTGCTTCGTCGCGACACGGTAGGTCGTACCTGGCAATATCGTCTGCAATGGCATCCTAAGGCGGGTGAAGCCTTGTATGGTCTTGGTTCACACATGGAGGATTACATGAATCTGCGTGGTAAGAAGCAATACATCTGTCAGCATAATCTTAAGGCCATGGTACCTGTGCTCAGTTCGACTGCCGGCTATGGCTTGCTATTTGATGCTGGTAGCGAGATGCTGTTTGACGATAAAACAAATGGACAAACTACAGCCGTTGAGGTTGAAGCTGCTCAACAGTTTAGCTACTATTTCATGAAGGGGCATAATATGGATGCTACCGTGGCTTGCTATCGCTGGCTTACAGGTGATGTGCCCATGATGCCGCTATGGCTTTTTGGATATACGCAGAGTAAGGAACGTTATTTCTCACAGGATGACCTCGTTAATACGCTTCGTGAATTTAGAAAGCGTCATATTCCCATCGACCTCATTGTACAGGATTGGAATTATTGGAAAGATGGTTCGTGGGGTACGATGTCGATGGAGCCATCCCGCTATCCCGATAAGAAAGCCATGGCCAAGGCTGTGCATGACATGCATGCTAAGTTGATGATCAGTATCTGGCCTAACATGTCAAATTCGCCTCAGCATGACGACTTCCAGAAACGTGGTTTCATGTTGCCTGGTCAAAATGTATACGATGCTTTCCGTCCCGAGGCACGTGACCTCTATTGGGACTACGCTAACAAAGAATTCTTCCAGAATGACTTCGATGCTTGGTGGTGCGACTCATCCGAACCTCTTGATGCCGACTGGGGTAATCGTGGTCCTAACTATGGTCTTACGAATCACGAAGAGCGTTGGCAGTTGCAGAGCAAGAAGCTTGGTGATGCCTTAGGACGTGAGCGCAGTCAGCTCTATTCTCTCTACCATGCCCGTGGTATCTATGAGCATCAGCGTGAGGCCTCTCTGGCAAAGCGTGTCGTTAACCTGACGCGAAGCAGTTATGCTGGTGAACAGCGATATGGTACTATTGTTTGGAATGGAGATACTTACGCTAGTTGGGATCAGTTCCGTCAAATGATTCCCGCAGGTCTTAACTATATGGCTACGGGTTGTCCTTATTGGTCGGTTGACGTAGGTTGCTTCTTCACTCGCAAGGGATGGGCGTGGTTCTATTGTGGAGAGTTCGGTAAAGGAGTGGCAGACCCAGCCTATCGTGAGTTCTATGTTCGTATGTTGCAGTATGCCACCTTCCTTCCCGTGATGCGTAGCCACGGTTCGGACACTCCTCGTGAGCCTTGGCAGTTTGGTGAGCCTGGTACTCCGTACTACGATGCCATTCTCGATTGTATTAAACTGCGTTATCGACTCTTGCCCTATAGTTACTCATTGGCAGCTCTGACGACTCGTAATCAATACACTCCCACACGTGCTCTTGCTTTTGACTTTGCCCATGATAGCCGTGTGCTTGACATCAAGGATGAGTTCATGTATGGTCCTTCCTTACTCGTGGCTCCCATCACTTCGCCTGGTTCTGTCGATGGAAATCCTAATGCAAGCGTAAATCGTACAGTCTATTTACCCAAGGGCTGCGATTGGTACGATTACTTTACAGGAAAGTCTTATCACGGTGGTTCGGAGATTACTGTAGAGTCTCCTCTTAATCGTGTACCTCTCTTTGTACGTAGCGGTAGTATCCTACCCATGAGTGAAGCCGTGGAGTATGCTGATCTTTACGACACTAAGCCTTGGGATGTGACGATTTATCCTGGACGTGATGCTGAGTTTGAGGTCTATCGTGATGGCGGTGATGGTTATGATTGTGAGAAGGGTGAGTTTTCTACCTTCAAACTTTCATGGAAGGATAAGAAGCACATGCTTTCTGTCTCGTCTTCTTCCTACAAATCGTCTTCCACATCCAATGGTTCCGCCCAGCCTTCCTTTACACGTCCCATTACTTTGCGTGTAAAGGTATTCGGTGGAGAAACCAAAGAAATCTTCTACACAGGTAAGGCTTGCAACGTGAAGTTGTAATTTCGCGTTAGTTATAATAAATTAGAGACGCTGCATGATTTTTTGAATCACGCTGCGTCTTTTTTGGAGAGACGCTGCGTCTCTTGGAAAATCATGCTGCGTCTTGTGGGTTGTATGTGTCTTAGTGTTTGGTGTAAGCCTTGCAGATTTCCTTTAGTCCGCATTCTGCACATTTAGGCATACGTGCCATGCATACGTAGCGTCCGTGCAAGATGAGCCAGTGGTGCGCTTTGGGTATGAGTTGTTCGGGAATGTACTTGACGAGCATCTTCTCCACGGCAAGTGGGGTAGTGCAGGCGTCTGTGACAAGCCCGATGCGGTGGCTTACCCTGAAGACGTGTGTGTCGACCGCCATCGCTGCCTTATTGAACACCACACTTTGTATGACGTTGGCAGTCTTTCTCCCAACTCCGGGTAACTTTATTAATTGATCCAGGTCTGATGGTACAACTCCTTGAAAGTTTTTCTGTAACATCTTTGCCATTTCTACAAGATGCTTAGCCTTGTTGTTGGGGTAGCTCACACTCTTCACGTACTCGTAGATGACCTCTGGAGCGGCTAACGACATGGCTTCGGCGTTAGGGTAGTCATGGAGCAACTTAGGTGTTACCATGTTGACACGCTTGTCAGTACATTGCGCACTGAGAGTCACCGCCACGAGCAATTCAAACGGATTGCTGTAGTGCAATTCTGTCTCTGCTACAGGCATCGCTTCCTCGAAGTAAGCTATGACCTTTTCGTATAGTTCTTTGCGTTTCATCTTGTTTTATTTGCAAATTTATATTCTTTTTTGTAAATTTGCAAGCGAATAATAAGAATTTTGCATGGCAAGAACATTAGGAGTACCATCAAAGGGGAGAAATGCGGAATTGATTATAAGTACACAGAATCCTCGTATAAAGCGACTCACACTGTTGCAGCAGAAGTCGTCTGCACGTCGTGAGGCTGGTTTGTTCATGGTGGAGGGACAGCGTGAACTGATGCATTGCGTACAGGCTGGCTATGAGATAGACACCATTTTTTTCTGTCCCGAGATAATGCTGGCTGGTGATACGGAACAACTTCATCGCAGTAATAGCGATGTCGATGCTGAAGTCTTGCTAAAATCTGCATCTTTCCTTGTTGAGGTGACTCCTGTTATATATAATAAGGTGGCATATCGTGGCGGAACTGAAGGCATGATTGCGACGGTGAAGTCTAAATCGCTTTCTCTTGAAGATTTGGAGAGGAAGTCGTTGCCTAATCCTTTGTATGTTGTGCTTGAGAGAGTCGAGAAACCTGGAAATTTGGGGGCAATTCTTCGAAGTGCCGATGCAGCAGGCGCTGATGCTGTAATTGTATGCGATCCTTTGACTGATCTTTATAATCCCAACCTCATCCGAAGTGCCATTGGTGCCATTTTTACGGTGCCTTGTGTGGCATGTTCTTCTGAGGACTGTATCTCCTTCCTTAAGAGAAATGGCGTGCAGGTGCTGACTGCTCAGTTGCAGGATTCAAAGTTGTATTATGATACTCCGATGGACATTCCGACTGCCATCGTGATGGGTACTGAAGCAACGGGGTTGACTCAGCAGTGGCGTGAGGCAGCTGATGCGCACATTCGTATTCCTATGTTGGGACAGCTCGATTCACTCAACGTTTCAGTGAGTGCAGCTGTACTGCTTTTTGAGGCAGTACGTCAGCGTGGCATGTCGCAGAAATCCTAATGTTAGTGAAAAAGTATAGGCCTAATCCTAAAGGTTTGTTAAAATAGTGCTTTTTCATTGCTTTTTTTTTACGAATTGTTTTGTCCATAACATAAATTTGTTGTATCTTTGCAAGCGAAATCCAACGAATGTTGGTGTTTTCATAAACTTTTTAATGTTTAGGTGTTAATAGTAGTGTTAATGTTTTGAGCGTCTTTGTTGTGAAACAAGGGCGCTTTTTTTTGTGATTTCGCTCTTTTCTTGCAAGTAATACCTTTTTTCCTTGTCGTATTTACATTAAAATTGTAATTTTGTGACGAAAACATAATTTATTATTAAATTTTAAACATAAAGAAAGATGAAGTTTTTAAAATTTTTTGCTATTGCCGCATTGGCATTGGTTGTATCTTCTTGCGGTGACAAGGGTGGTTTCTCAAAGAGCAAGTATGAGACAGAGATACAGCAGATGAACAGTTGGGATTTCGAGAATCTCGATTATTCTAAGGTTATCTCAATGTATGATGAGCTCATTACTTATTTTGAGGGTAAGTACACTCCCGAGCAGTTGAAGGAAGTAGGTAATCGTATCTTGCAAGCTGACCAGATTCTTGGCGAAGAGGATTACGAGTTGTTCAAGTTGATGAATCAGTGCGAGAACAGCTGCTATGGCATGGATCTCGGTGCTAACCAGGAAGCATACGACAAGAGCAAGGATCGTCGCAGTGCTTTAGGCATGTAATCCATTGGATATTTATCTAATATCGATTGCCACGTAATCACTCACGGTTACGTGGTTTTCTTTTTAATTATGTGCCTTATTTTATAAAATATATAGGAAAATGGTGAATTTAATGTTGATATTTATGTAAAAAGTCGTTGTTTTGTGTAAAATTCAATATTTTTTTTATACCTTTGTCTAAAATTCGTTTTATGCAAAAACACATTCGAAACTTTTGTATTATTGCTCATATCGATCACGGTAAGTCGACACTGGCTGACCGATTGCTTGAATATACCCAAACCATACGTGTCACTGAGGGGCAGATGCTCGATGACATGGACCTCGAAAAGGAGCGTGGCATTACCATCAAGAGCCATGCTATTCAGATGCTTTACAACTATGAGGGAGAGCAGTACAAGCTCAACCTTATTGATACTCCGGGACACGTCGATTTCAGCTATGAGGTGAGCCGCAGCATCGCTGCCTGCGAGGGTGCCTTACTCGTTGTGGATGCTACACAGGGTGTGCAGGCACAGACTATCTCAAACCTCTACATGGCCATCGACCATGATCTCGAAATCATTCCCGTCATCAACAAGTGCGACATGCCCAATGCCATGCCTGAAGAGGTGGAAGACGAAATCGTCGACCTCATCGGTTGCAAGCACGAGGACATCATTCGTGCGAGCGGTAAGACGGGTATGGGTGTTGAGGATATTCTCAAGGCTGTCGTGGAGCGCATTCCCGCACCAGGTGGTGAGGAGGATGCACCGTTGCAAGCCCTCATCTTCGACTCCGTTTTCAATTCCTTCCGTGGTATCATCGCCTATTTCAAGATTGTCAACGGTAGCATCCGCAAGGGTGAGGAAGTAGTCTTCATCAATACGGGCAAGGAGTACAAGGCCGACGAGGTCGGTGTGCTTAAGATGGATCTCTCTCCACGCGATGAGTTGCATTGCGGAGATGTTGGTTATATCGTCAGCGGTATCAAGACAGCCACTGAGGTGAAGGTGGGTGATACGATTACCAGTGTGGCCAATCCCAACAAGGTAGCCATAAGCGGTTTCGAGGAAGTGAAGCCCATGGTCTTTGCCGGTGTGTATCCCATTGAGACGGAAGACTTTGAGAACCTTCGCGCTTCGCTTGAGAAGTTGCAGCTCAACGATGCTTCACTGACCTTCATGCCCGAGTCGTCCGTTGCTCTTGGCTTCGGTTTTCGATGCGGTTTCCTGGGACTTCTTCACATGGAGATCGTACAGGAGCGTCTCGATCGTGAGTTCGACATGGATGTCATTACCACTGTGCCCAACGTTTCTTACCTCGTGTACGACAAGCAGGGCGAGGTGAAGGAAGTACATAATCCTGCTGGAATGCCCGACCAGACGCTGATTGACCATATCGAGGAGCCCTTCATCCATGCCAGTGTCATCACTACGGCCAACTACATCGGTCCCATCATGACCCTCTGTCTCGGCAAGCGTGGTGAGTTGGTGAAGCAGGAGTACATCAGTGGCAATCGCGTCGAACTGCAGTATCTCATGCCCTTGGGCGAGATTGTGATTGATTTCTATGATAAGTTGAAGAGCATATCGAAAGGCTATGCCTCGTTTGACTACCATCAGGCAGGCTTCCGCCCCTCAAAGCTTATCAAACTGGATATTCTTCTCAACGGTGAACCCGTCGATGCACTCAGCACGCTGACCCATGTCGACAATGCAGTGGACTTCGGTCGTCGTATGTGTGAGAAGCTCAAGGAGTTGCTGCCACGTCAGCAGTTCGATATTGCCATACAAGCTGCCATTGGAGCCAAGATCATTGCACGCGAGACGGTTAAGCAGGTGCGTAAGGACGTGTTGGCCAAGTGCTATGGTGGTGATGTCAGCCGTAAGCGTAAGCTCCTGGAGAAGCAGAAGAAGGGTAAGAAACGTATGAAGCAGATCGGTAACGTGCAGGTGCCACAGAAGGCTTTCCTTGCCGTCCTGAAGCTTGATTAGTAGTAACCACACATCCTCTTGCTTGTAACCTTACATTCTTGATGCCTCAAAACCTTATAACCTCAAAACCTTATAACCTCTAATTACCAATATGTCGACGGATAACAGACGAGATGTAGCTCGTGAGATAGCACGAATATACTGCCCAATGAGCCCTATGGGTGTTCAGGCATTGGCAAACATTCTCGTACCTATAAAGATTGCAAAAGGAGAACTTGTCTTTCCCGAAGGACAAGTTTGCAATGCCATGTATTTCGTCGAGAAAGGCATGGTTCGTCAATTCTATTATAAGAATAAGAAGGATGTCACTGAACATTTCTCTTACGAGGGAAGAATCGTATTCTGCATTGAGAGTTTCTTGAAGCAGGAACCGTCACGACTCATGGTAGAGACACTTGAGAACAGTATTCTGTATGCCATACCTTATGAGGATTTACACATGTTGATGAGTTATAATCAAGAGGTTATGAGTCTTTACCGTAAAATCCTTGAACATGCTCTTATCAGTAGTCAGGAACATGCCGATAGTCAGCGATTTGAGAATGCTGCAGAACGATATAATCGTCTGCTTCGCACAAAACCAGAGATAATCCTTCGTGCTCCTATGGTTTACGTTGCCTCTTTCCTGCAAATGACACCGGAAACACTCTCACGTGTGAGAAGCACAAAGGATTAAATCTAAATAGTTTAATTAAATTCTACAACTGTTATACCTGCTCCACCAAATTGTACATGTTCATCGTGGTAAGATGTAACGCTTGAAACCGTGGATAGGTATTGACGAACGAGGGTGCGAAGTGCACCTGTGCCAGTACCATGAAGTATGCGCACACGTGATGCACCAACAAGGATTGCATCATCGATATAGTAAGTAATCTGTTGAAGTGCCTCGTCGGCACGAAGGCCGCGAATGTCGATGTCTTGATGAAACTGCATGGAACGTTGATGCATGTCATCGCGTGTTTCCTTACTCAGATATGTGGCTGCCTGCATTGTAGTTTGCTGCTTTGGTTTTTCTGCAGCTTCAAGTCGATCAACAGATACAGTAGTCTTGATCATGCCAAATACCACCACAGCCTTCTTTCCATTGACACTCTCAATGGTACCTACGGCAGATTGGCCTTTGATGCGTACATAGGTCGCCTCATCCCCCGTTCTCTCCCAAAGAGAGGGGGCTTTCTTTGTTACATTTGGATGGTTATTACCATTTGATTGAATATTGTCAGAGAGTTGCTCATCTGTATGATTACTGTTTAGGCTGCCTTGTTTCCTAACAGAAGAGGCTTTTTCTTCGTCCTCTAGATGTAAGTCTACTTTTGAAGGTGTGTGGGATGAGGCTTTCCTTGCTCTCCTCTCCAATATCTTTTGCATTTTCTTCTCGATCGCAGCGTCACGTTCGTTTTTGTCTGCTTCATCACGAGCAAGACGTTCCTGCATCTCGAGCAACTTTTGACGAGCCTCGCGTGTGCGTTCCTTTTCTGCTTGTGCTTCCTTGATTTCACGTATGGTGTTCTCAATCTTGGCATTAGCTTCTGCGATGATGCGTTGTGCCTCTTCTTTTGCTTCACGTATGATGGCACGGCGTTGCTTCTGCAAATCTGTCACTTCATCCTCATAGCGAGTGATAGTTTGCTGCATCTGTTTTTCATGCTGATGGATGTTTTGGCGCTTGCTTTCCCAGTAGCGTTTGTCGCGGACAATGTCCTGAAGATATTTGTCTGCGTCAATATACTCCTGTCCGACAATGTTTGAGGCATCCTGAATGACAGATTCTGGAATGCCTATCTTTCGTGCAATCTCTACAGCAAAACTACTACCGGGATTACCGATTTGCAGTTGGAAGAGTGCCTGCATCTGGTGGCGGTCGTAGAGCATGGCTCCGTTGACTACTCCCTCGTTATCATCGGCAAAGTGCTTGAGGTTTTGATAGTGTGTCGTAATCACACCAAAAGTGCCGTGCTGATGGAACTGACGCAAGATGGCTTCAGCCAATGCACCACCGATACCGGGTTCGGTACCGCCACCGAACTCATCGATGAGCAAAAGGGATGATGGCGAACAGCTGCGCATCATCTGCTTCAGGTTTGTCAGGTGTGAGCTGTAAGTAGAGAGGTCATCGTCAATGCTTTGTTCATCGCCAATGTCGATGAAGATACTCTGAAATACACCCATCTTGGAGGCTTCGCCCAGGGGGACGGGCAGTCCGCATTGCATCATGTATTGCAGTAATCCAACAGTCTTGAGACACACACTCTTACCACCGGCATTAGGACCACTGATAATGAGGATGCGCTGCTTACGATTGAGCATGATGTCGAGAGGTACGACTTTTCTGCCACTTGCCTTGAGGTTAAGAGCCAAAAGCGGATGTACGGCCATTGTCCAGTCAATCAGCGGTTTGTTGCCTACTTCGGGAATAATGGCATTGATATGTGTGGCAAGCAAAGCCTTTGCACGTACAAACTCAAGATCTGCCAAAAAGACGAAGGCACGTAATAATTCGGGTGTATTTTGTCTGAGTTTGTCCGTAAACTCTTGTAAGATGCGAATCACTTCACGACGCTCGTCTGCCTCCAGTTCGCGAATACGGTTATTGGCTTCTACTACTTCTGCGGGCTCGATGTACACGGTCTTACCTGTGGCAGATTCATCGTGAACGATGCCACGCAGCTTTCGTTTCATGGCAGGAGCCACGGGGATTACGAGGCGTCCGTCACGCAGGGTAGGAGAGGCATCTTGTTCAACTAATCCTTCGCTTTGTGCCGCTTTTAGTATCTTGTGCAATGTTTTGCCAATACTGCCTTCCAGACGTAACAACTCATGGCGTATTTCATAGAGTGTGCGACTTGCATCATCCTTGATTTTACCGTATTTGTCAAGTATTTGATCAATGCGACGAGTAACTGTATAGAAAGTGAATACGCCGTTGGCCAAGTTGGTGAGATTCGGGTAAATACTATCTCCTTCCTCCTCCTTGCTCTTTCTGATGATCTCTACAAAACCGTGCATCGTGTCAAGCGAACGTTTGAGATCCCACATTTCCTGCTCTTCGATGAAGGTGCCCTCGATACGGATGCGTTGAATAGCGGGACGTAAGTCGTAAAATTCCATGTCGGGAATCTTGTCCTCTACCTCCAACAGATGAATGAACTCGCGTGTCTCTGCAAGTTTTGTACGTATGATGGATACATCGGTAAGGAACGTCATATCATCGACACGTTCCTTACCCATGGTGCTTGTGCAGTGTCCTGCCAGCAGGGTTCTTATCTCGTTAAACCCTATTTTTTGTTCGTAATTTTTTGGATATATCATTCTTTAAAGTTTCTTCTCGGGATACAGTGTGTTCCACCAAGTAGGATCGTCCTGCAACCACTTGGCAAACCATGCATAATAGGTGTTGACCCACTTGATTTGCTTCTCGTAGTCGGTGATGTGGTGGTCCTGACCTTCCACGGTGACAAAGGCGCATTCTCGACCGAGAATCTTGAGTGCTGTGAACATTTGTATACTTTCATTGATGGGCACATTTGTGTCTGCAGCTCCATGCAGGAAGAGGATTGGGGTATGTACCTTGTCTGCATTGAAGAGAGGCGCCTGGCCGGAGAGCAGTTTCTCGTTGTTCCAAGGATAACTGTTGGCTGCACTGATGGCACTGTAGCTGTATCCCCAATAACCGTATCCCCAATAACTGGTAGGATTGCTGATTCCGGCATGACTCATCGAAGCAGCAAAGATGTCTGTCTTAGTCATGAGATATTGTGTCATGAAACCACCGTAGCTTGCACCCAAGCAACCAATCTTATCCTTGTTGACAAAAGGATGCTCGCGACAGAATTGCAGCGTACCCTCGATGATGTCTTCGGCAGTTCCTTCACCGTAAGTATTGACGTGGCGTGCAGCAAACTCCTGTCCGAATCCTGTACAACCACTTGGCTGAATGACGTATACCACGTAGCTCATGGCAGCCCATCCGTGGAAGTTGTAGTACGACTCCAGGTAACGTCCTGTTGGAGAACATCCACCATAGTAGTAAACAAGCATGGGGTATTTCTTGTTGGCATCAAAGTTGGCAGGTAGATAGTAGCGTCCACAAATGCTGTCACCGCGACTGCTCTTGAAATACCAATCCTCGCATTTACCCAAAGCAATGTCTCCCATGCGTTGTACATTATAGTCGCGTATGAGTGTTTCTTTGCCATTCTTGAGGTCGACTGTATAGACACGGTCGGCATTCGAGTCGCTCTGACCAGTATAACTTAGCATAGCCTTGTTCTCTGAGAGTGAGAAACTCTTCACGTAACATTCGGTTAGTTTCAGTTGTGTGATCTTTTCTGTTTTGGGATCGATACGGAAGATGTCGTGACGGTCACGGTTCTCGCAGAGCGCATAGATGCAGTTGTCCACGCTACTGATTTGGAATGACGAGACGTTCGGATTAAAGTCGTATGTAAGGCTCTTGACCTGCTTTGTGGCAAGATCCATGATGAAGAGTTCCGTCTGAATGAGACTTGCCGTCTTTCCTGTAGGATCGTTCTTGCCAATGCCACCGAATGCTTCAGGACTTCCACTAAATACCACACTCTTTCCATCGGGCATGAATGCAACGCTACCCAAGAAGCCGCTGTGGCTTACAAGCGTGTCGATTTGCTGAGTGTCACGATTGTAGAGATAAACATTGCGGAAGCTAAAAGGCCATTCTGTAAGGCAGTCTTCGGTTGTTGATATTAACACTTGTCGATTATCGCGACTCAGTGTGGCATACGAATTATGATGGCCAACGGTGAGACGGGTAAGTTGTCCTGTGGTTACATCAAGAAGTTGGACGTTGTTGCGGTTACGCCATCCGGGTTGACGGTCGTCTGGTTCGAGAACCTGATGCACTTGGGCATCCTCCTTCGGTCCTTCGATGGTTTTGTTTACAATCATTTCTTTCTCCCCAGGAAGGAAGCTGCCTCGGTTTTTCCCGTAGTCAATGAAGAGTGGTTCACGCTTCATGGTGGCAGGATCTACGTATTCATAGATGTTCTCGCCATCGACGCCACGTCGTTCACTGATATATCGGTCACCTTCGCTGGCCCATTCTTTGTAGTCATTCACTACAGTTGTGTTACCAGTCTTGAGGTCGATGATTTCTCGCTTCCAAACTTGCTTGGTATCGGTACCTGTCATGTAACTGTTGAGCATTAAGTAGCGACCGCTAGCGCTCAGAGCCGTGGTACTTGCCTTCTCACCATTCATGTAGTCGGACAAGGCATAAGGACGTTTCCCATCGGCATTGATTGTGATAAAGGCACTCTGCTCGCTCTCCAGAGATACGCTCAATGTGTCAGTTTCGTTGGCTTTACATAGCACCTTGACCACTATTTCATGTCGTCCCGGAGTAAGATTCTGATCTGAACCTTGTTTGTTATCTATATATATAATGTGTGATGGCGCTCCATTAGCCTTGACCTTGCATTTCGCAAAATGAGTGTTGTCGAGCGTGAATCCAGCCACGAATACTGCTGGTTTTTCTGTGGCAGACAAGGTTATGGCGGGTTTGCCGTCTTTGTCTGTCACCATGTTAGCATCTTGGCCTTTCTTCCATGCTTGTGGAACAATGCCGTCTCGCAGTATTTCGTCAAATTGATATGCGTTTCCGGTTGCGTCTACGCTGTCAACTTGTATGGCGGCAGCCGTAGTGTATGGACCTGCCACCTTCATTCCATTTACTGGTAATTCTTCGGAATGTAAAGGTAGCATTGAAGCAGCCGTGACGGCTGTCAGTAGTATTCGTTTCATAGTCGTATCCAAAAGTTGTTTATATTAGGTTGTTTATTTTGTTTCGCTAACTTCTTGTCACGTTCTTCACGCCTTTAACTGTCTTGAGCTTCTTGACGAGTTGCTGCAGACGGCTCGTGTCTTCGAGCATGACGGTAAGGTGTCCGCTGAATAGTCCGTCGTGGCTATCGATGCTGATACTGCGCATCAGCATTTTCTCCTCTTTCGAGATGATGCTCGTTATGTTGCTGACAATACCCAGATCGTCGTTTCCAACGATGTGTAGGGTGATGGCGTACTGGCTTGCTCCCTTACCTGCCCAACGTGCTTTCACAATACGGTAGCCAAAGCGTTGCTTCATCTGTGTGGCATTGGGGCAGTCCTCACGGTGAATCTTAATGCCACCTGTAGCGGTGACAAATCCAAAGACATCATCGCCATAGATAGGTTGACAGCACTTGGCCAACTGAAATTCCAGTCCCTTCAAGTCTTTGTCGATAACCATCACGTCCTCATGACCGCCGTTCTTGAGTTTTGCCTCTTGCTTGTCGCTCATCACAAACTCTTCGGCCTTGCGGACATCTGTCTTTTCTTCCTCGCCTCGTTCGTGGCGCTGACGTGCAAGATACTCTTCGATTACGGTATTTATATCGATGATGCCATCGTTTAGCGCTTTGTAGAAGTCCGTCACAATCTTGTAGCCCAGCTTCTTCATGGTGTGCATCAGCGTGGGTTCACTCATCTCAATCTTGCGGTTCTTCATTTTTCGCTCAAGGAGTTCCTTGGCCATACTGATCTGGCCAGCTTGCATCTCCTTAAGACTGGTGCGAATCTTGGTCTTTGCCTTCGAAGTCTTGACAATGTTTACCCAGTCTTGCTTGGGCGATTGGTTGTTCGAAGTCAGGATTTCCACCTGATCACCGCTGTTCAGTTCCTGACGTATGGTAACGTTCTTGTTGCCAATCTTTGCTCCAATGCAACGGTCACCCACCTTGGTATGGATGGCGTAAGCAAAGTCGAGTACCGTGGCTCCCTTGGGCAGTTTGAAGAGGTCACCTTTAGGCGTGAAGACAAATACCTCGTCCTCTACGAGATCCATCTTGAACTGATCCATCAGTCCCATGTCGTCGTTGTTCTCAAGTGCAGAACGTATGCCTGCCAACCAATCCTCAAGGTTTCCTTGCTGACTCTTCACCCCCTTGTAGCGCCAGTGGGCTGCCAATCCGTGTTCGGCCACGTCGTCCATACGCTCAGTGCGTATCTGCACTTCTACCCATTTCTGCTCAGGACCAAGCACCGTGATGTGAAGGCTTTCGTAGCCGTTGCTCTTGGGTACCGAAAGCCAGTCGCGCATACGCTTGGGATTGCTCTGATACATGTCCGTAATGATACTGAACACCTGCCAGCATTCCAGTTTCTCTTTCTCAAGTTCCGAGTCAAGAATGATGCGTATGGCAAACAGGTCGAATACGCCATCCACATCCACTTTCTGCTTCTTCATCTTTTGGTAGATGCTGTGGATGCTCTTCGTACGCCCTTTCATGTGGAATTTCAATCCTGCAGCCTTTAGCTTTTGCTCGATGGGACGGATGAAATTTGCAATATACGCTTCGCGACTTTTCTTCGTTGCGTTGAGTTTTTCCTTGATGTGATAGTATGCCTCTCGCTCAAGGTATTTTAATGACAAGTCCTCTAACTCGCTCTTTATCTTGTAGAAACCGAGTTTGTGGGCCAAGGGAGCATATAGGTATGCCGCCTCCATTGAGATTTTCTGCTTTGCCTCTTCTTCCTCGGTGTCACGTATCTGTCGCATGATAGTCAAACGGTTGGCTATCATGATAAAGATGACACGCATGTCTTCGGCGAAACTTAGTAGTAGTTGTCGAAAGTTCTCGCTCTCTACGGCGTTCGACTTTTCATAGAGGCTTGCGATGCTCTCCATGCCATGCAGGATGCTTGCAACCTCTTCACCAAAATCACGACGTATGTCGTCGAGGGTAAATGCTTCCGTTTTGATGGCAGAACTAAGCATTACGCCAACAATGCTTCCGCGTGAAACGCCCAATTCTGTAGCCAACAACATGGCCGTCTGTATGTCCGTCAGGATAGGATTCAGTCCGAATGAGTCGCGTTGAAGGCGTCCGCTCTCTTCTGCCTTGATGATATAGTCTTTCACCTTCTGGGGATCGCTTTCAGGTATCTCGTTACCACTGATGTGCAGCAGTTGTTGTTGCAAGGACATGAGTTGCTCACGCTCTTGAAAAGTGAAGAAATTGTTGTCAATCATAGGTAGGATGCATAATTTTAGTCCAAAGTTACAAAAAAAAAACGTATTTCTCTCATTCCTATTATTTTTTTTGTTAAATTTGCGAGTAAAAGCGTTATCATAACGATAAAACCTCAAAACCTTATAACCGTATAACCTCAAAACCTATATAAAATGTTAACATCAGAAGACAAAATTCAGTTACAGCAAAAAGGCATTAGTGAAGAACAGGTAGAGGCTCAGTTGCAGAGTTTCCGTGAGGGTTTTCCTTTCCTGAAACTTCGTGCTGCAGCTTCAGTGGGTAATGGTATTCTTCGTCTTACCGACGAGGAGGTACAGCAATACATCCAGGCATGGGATGCTTATAAGGCAGAAGGCCATCACATCACCAAGTTTGTGCCTGCCAGTGGTGCAGCAAGCCGTATGTTCAAGAATATGTTTGAGTTCCTCGATGCAGATTACGATGAACCCACTACGCCATTCGAGAAGAAGTATTTTGACCAAATACACGATTTTGCATTCTATCTTGCACTCGATGATGCTTGCCATGTAAATGAAGGTAAGGGTGTCGATGCACTTATGGAGGAAGGTAACTATAAGGCTATTGTGGCTAATATGCTGGGAGAGAACGGTCTTAACTATGGTCAGCTTCCTAAGGGTTTGCTGCAATTCCATAGTTATGCTGATGAGGCTCGTACCCCCCTCGAGGAACACCTTGTTGAGGCTGCTCTTTATGCTACCAGCCGTGGTGAGGCCGATGTACATTTCACCGTCAGCACCGAGCATCGTGAACTTTTCGAGCAGCTTGTAGAACGTGTGTTGCCTGACTACGAACAGAAGTACGGCATCAAGTATCATGTGTCTTTCAGCGAGCAAAAGCCCAGCACTGACACCCTCGCAGCCACGATGGACAACGAGCCTTTCCGTACCGATGATGGCAAGCTCCTTTTCCGTCCCGGTGGTCATGGTGCTTTGATTCAGAATCTCAGCGATTTGGAGAGCGAGATTGTTTTCGTGAAGAATATCGATAATGTTGTTCCTGATCGCCTAAAGGATGACACCGTTACCTATAAGCAGGTTCTCGCTGGTGTACTTGTTTCTTTGCAGAAGAAGGCCTTTGCTTATCTTGATTTGCTTGAGAGTGGTAAGTATACTCGTCAGGATGTGCTCGATATCATTCAGTTTGTTCGTCATGACATCTACACCGATGTTCCTGGTCTCAAGACCATGGAGGATGCCGAACTTGTCAGCTTCCTGAAGGGTGAGCTGAATCGTCCTATGCGTGTGTGTGGTGTAGTGAAGAACGTGGGTGAACCCGGTGGTGGTCCTTTCCTCGCTTACAATCCCGATGGTACTATTTCGGCTCAGATTCTTGAGAGCAGTCAGATTGACAACAACAACGCAGAGTACATGAAGATGTTCTCGCAGGGTACTCATTTTAATCCTGTTGACCTCGTATGTGCTATCCGCAACAACAAGGGTGAGAAGTTTGATCTTCCTAAATTCGTTGACCCCGCTACAGGCTTCATCTCGTACAAGAGTAAGAGCGGTCGCGAGTTGAAGGCTCTTGAGTTGCCCGGCCTTTGGAATGGTGCCATGTCCAACTGGAGCACTGTCTTCGTCGAGGTTCCCCTCTCTACCTTCAATCCTGTTAAGACAGTCAATGATCTGCTGAGAGATCAGCATCAGTAAGATTTACGATTTGACGATTTACAATTTATGATTTTGTTTGCATGAAAATATTACTTTTAGGCAGTGGCGAGCTCGGTAAGGAGTTCGTCATTGCATGCAAGAGATTAGGACAATACGTTGTAGCTTGCGACAGTTATGACAATGCACCCGCTATGCAGGTGGCTGACGAGCGCCGTGTGTTCAGTATGCTCGATGGCGATGCATTGATGAAAACCGTGGCAGAAGTGAAGCCCGATATCATTGTTCCTGAGATTGAGGCAATCCGTACAGAGAAACTCTACGAGTGCGAGCAGATGGGCATTCAAGTGGTTCCTTCGGCTAAAGCCGTAAACTATACGATGAACCGCAAGGCTATTCGTGAGTTGGCTCATACTGAACTCGGACTTAAAACTGCTAACTACCTTTATGCCAATACTTACGAGGAATTAGTTAAAGCAGCAGATGAAATAGGTTTCCCCTGTATTATCAAACCTTTGATGAGTTCTTCCGGTCACGGACAGAGCAAGGTGGACAGCGCCGACGAACTGCCCAAGGCATGGGAGTATGCTTGCGGTGGTGCTCGTGGCGACCTGATGGAGGTCATCGTCGAGCAGTTCATACCTTTTGACTATGAGATTACGTTGCTTACCGTTACTCAGCATGATGGTCCTACTCTCTTCTGTGCTCCTATCGGACACGTGCAGAAGGGTGGTGACTATCGTGAGAGTTTCCAACCTCGCATCATGAAGCCAGAGCACATCAAGGCTGCTCAGGACATGGCAGAGAAGGTGACACGTGCCTTGACCGGTGCCGGTATTTGGGGTGTTGAATTCTTTGTAAGCGAGAAGGAAGGTGTTATCTTCAGCGAGTTGAGCCCGCGTCCACATGACACTGGTATGGTGACACTTGCCCTTACGCAGAACCTCTCTGAGTTTGAACTTCATGCCCGTGCAGTATTACATCTGCCCATTCCCGAAATTACTCAAGAGCGTCAGGGTGCCTCGGCTGTTATCCTCAGTGAGGTGGAGACAGAGAATCCTACCTACACGGGTATGGCAGACGTATGTTCTGCCCCCAAGACCTATTTGCGTATTTTTGGTAAACCTGTTGCACACGTGGGACGCCGCATGGGTGTGGTAGTTTGTTGGGACGACCTCTCATCGGACAATGATGCACTTGCCGCCACTCAGTTAGCAATGCGCGATCGTTGCAAGGCACTTGCTGCTAATGTAAGCGTGAAGTAAAGTTTAGTTTAGTACATTATAGTTTTATATGCTCTTAAAATAATCCCTTGCATTTTTGTTGGTGCAAGGGATTATTCGATTTCTTTTTCTCATCATAGTGCAAAGATGGTAAAAATAGGCTATACGTTTCTTAACTAATACTAAAAAAACACGATTTGTTTCCTTGTTTCGTTATTTTTGCCTAACTTTGTCGTTAGTTATGCGTAAATACTTATTATATATAGTCATGATGTGCTTGTCTGTGTCCGTTTTTGCACAAGACAAGAAACAAGGAAAGCAGGAACCACCAACTCCTGTTAAGAATGTGCTTCGTGATGCCAGGGCAGCTATTAAGAATAAGCGCGATCAAGCCAAGCATGAGTCAAATCTGCAAAAGGTTCTTGAAAGAGACAACCTGACGGATAAAGAACGTGCAGAGATACTCTTCACACAATCGTTACTGAACATCAGCTTGAACGATGCCGAAAACATGAAGGCTTATCTGAAGCAGAAATATGATACGGCAAGTTATTTCAATACTTTGCTAAAGGCATCGCAGTATGCTATAAGATGCGACAGCATTGATGCAAGACCCGATAAGAAAGGTAAGGTTAAGCCACTTTTCCGTTCAAAGAACCGTGCCATGTTGTTGAAGTATCGCAATAACCTCTTTGCCGGTGGCCGTTTCTATCTTCGCAAGAATGATTTCAAGTCAGCTGTGCCATTTTTCTGCCTGTATATCGATATGCTTGAAGAGCCGATGCTCAGTAACGATGTTGCGTTGTTAGGCGATTCCCTACTGAAGCGTTGCAGTTTCTATGCCACTATAGCTGGTTATAATAGTAATCAGCCACGGATTGCGCTGAAGTACATTGATGATGCCCTTGCCAATTGTGAACGAAGACGTCGTGCACATTTGCAGGAGTATAAGGCTCGTTGCTTCCAGGCTATTGGTGACTCCGTAAATTGGCTTGACGCTCTTTACGATGGTTGTGAGGACTATCCCACACACGATTACTTCTTCACCCATCTGGTAGAACACTTTGAGGAGAAGCACCAATATGACTATGGTTTGGAGTTGGCCGATACGATGTTGAGTCGTGTACAAGATATTCCCCTTTACTGGTATGCCAAGTCGCTTATGTACCTTCACAAGGAGGATTGGGCAAAATGCATCGAAATGAGCGACTCTACGATACGCCGTGATTCTGTACATGTTGATGCTATCCGCAACAAGGGGTTATCGATACTCAATCTAGCGATGGAGTTTGGTGAAACGGCATGCTACGACATGAGTGATGAGAAATGTCGTCGTGACAGGCAGATCTTGAATGAATTCTATCAAAGGGCTCGACGGCCCTTCGAACGATTGCGCGAATTGGTTCCCGATAAGAAAGAGATATGGGCTTCTGCGCTCTATCGTATTTATTTGAATCTCAATATGGGCAATGAGTTTGCAGAGATAGAGAAACTGCTGAAGAACTAGAGTAACTAACCTTAAAATGCTTGTAAGATAATTAAAACTTTGTAGTTGAAGTATGTACTTTCGATATTTGGCATACTCTTGATGCTGATGTCTTGTGGTCAGGTGTCGAAGAGTGAAAGGCAGAAGGTTGATTCCTTGTGCCTTCAGTCTTATAGAGTACGCTATACTGATATTGATAGTTGTGAGCGTTTAGCAAAGGAGGCATACGAAGCTGCCGAGCACTACGATGATGGTCGTGCAAAGGCCATGAACCGTCTGGCTTATGTGCGCTATCAGCGTATGGATTATGATGGTACGCTGGATCTGCTTGACTCCGTTTATCAACTTAGTAGCAACCACATTACGCTTCTTTGCGCCAATGTTATGCGCATGAAGGTGTGTCAGCGTATTGGCGATGGACAAGGTTTCTATGAAGCCCGTAGTCAAGCCCGTAGACACTTGAAGCGTATTGCTGAAGAGATGGAATTTGTCAAGGGTATCGATCGCAGTGACTACGAATACGCATGGTCGGAGTACCATATTATTTCGTCCACCTACTATTATTATCAGGAACAGGACTCATTGGCTAAGGCAGAGATGGCTGCTATGATGCCGGAGATAGAAGCGACGGAGGACACCACACAGTTGCTGTATTACTATTACATGTTGGGTTCTGGAGGTCTTTTGGATGGAACATACGATAAAGTAGCCGTAGATGAGTTCCGTTACTTGATGGATTGCTACACCCTTGCACGTCGTGCTGGTGTGATCTATTTTGAAGCCAACGCCTTACAATCTTTGGCAGAACATCTGATGACCCCCTACGATCGTGAATTGATTTACGAGGAGGAATACGATGCCTTATTGTTGCTTTTAGGTCAACACTTAAGTTGGATGCCTGAGACGGAGGAACCCACAGATAGCCTCTTGCCGTTAGCCCTGGCGCAGCATGCATTGAGTTGTTTCAAGGAATATGATGATTTGTTTCAAACGGCATGTGTCTATCGTACCATCGGTTCGTTGGCGGCATATAATGGCGACTATGATGCCGCTTTGGAGGCTTTGGAAAACGCCTTGTCATGTGTGAATAAGCATCATCTTCTCTATTACCCTGAGTGTGAAGAGGGAGTATGTAACGACACTCTGTCACTCTTCAAAGAGAGTTACGGGCAATGCATCAGCACGGAGCGTCGTTGGATAGAAAACTCGAAGGTAAACACTGTGCCTGAATGGATGGCGGGTATACGTCAGCAGATCTCGTTGCTCTATAGTGCGATGAACCTCAAGGCTGCAAGTGACTATAACCGCGATATCTACCTTGATATTCTTGAGAGTACATCGCAGAATCGTGAGATGGAGAGCCGTATGCGTGAGTTGCAGGAAGAGAATGCTGTGCAGCATCGTCTGTTGTGGGCGGCTGCAGGTTTGTTCACCCTGTTACTCATCTTCATCGTACTTTTTGTGCTACGCCTCAAGCGTCATGAAGGCATTGTGAAGGGAAATGATGGCAAAACCAATGCTCGCATTTTGCGAGGTGACAAGGCACGTGTCGAGTCGTTGCGCGACGAACTCGAAGAAGCTAACGAGAATTGTGAAGTGAGCCGAATGCGCATCGCTCAGCATAAGACACGTAACTCTGAGAAGCGTGCCAAGGTTTCGCTTGTGCAAGCCGTAGTGCCTTTCCTCGATCGTATCATCAATGAGGTGAAGCGCATGAAGCGACAGGGTAGTGCAGAACCCGCCCAGTTGCAATATGTCAGCGAACTGTCTGACCAAATCATGGATTACAACGACATACTGACGGAGTGGATCAAGATGGAGTCTGGAAAACTGTCCTTGCAGATTAGCACCATACAACTGTCATCGCTGTTCGCCATCCTTGAAAGGGGGCATTTTGCTTATGACCAGAAAGGTGTGAAACTGATAGTCCGACCCACCGACCTCAGCGTGAAAGCAGACGAAGCCTTGACGATGTTCATGCTGAACACTTTGGCAGATAATGCACGTAAGTTCACGCCAGAAGGTGGTAGTGTGACGATTGATGCCACTGCTACTGAAGAGTATGTAGAACTCAGTGTGACGGACACTGGGTGCGGTTTGAAAGAAGAAGATATTGATTTGATACTGAATAATAAAGCGTACGACTCTTCCAAAATTGGTTTAACAGAATCTGGCTCTGCCAATAAGGGCTTTGGTTTTGGATTGATGAATTGTAAAGGCATCATCGAGAAGTATAAGAAGACGGCCAATCTCTTCCGTGTATGCTGCTTCGGTATCGAGAGTGAAGTAGGTAAGGGCAGCCGCTTCTTCTTCCGCCTACCACGCGTGATGACGATGCTCATGGCATTCTTTATGCTGGCGAGTGGAGTGTATGGACAGCAGACACCTTTTGCCTACGGGACAAAAGGCGACAACTTCATGCTCGATGCTCGTCACTATTGCGAATTGGCAATGGAGAGTAACATGGCAGGCGACTGTGAGAAAGCGCTCAACTATGTCGATACGGCGCTCTATGCCTTCAACCCCGAACTTCCTCTGTACGACAAGACTGAGTTCAGTGTCTTTGAGCCATTGGAACTTCAAGCCATCAAGCATGGTGAGGATTGGGATTTCCTCCTGCTGATGGAGATACGTAATCAGGCTGCCATTGCTTCTTTGGCGCTACATGAGATGGAGATGTACACCTACAACAACCGCATCTGCATCAACCTTCACAAGATACACAATCAAGACGCCACCTTGCCTTACTACTGCGATCAGTTGGCCAAGACGGAGTCGGCTTCACGTCAACTCACGGCTGTACTCTTCATCTTGTCCGTCATCACGATATTCCTTGTTTATATGTTCTTCAGAGGCAAAAAACGCATAGCCGAGAATATCGCTGCTGACCTGCAAGCACAGATTGATCAGACAAATGACCGCCTAAGCCATTATCGTTTCGAGGAGAACCGCCTTTATGTGCAGAATCAAGTGCTTGACAACTGCCTGAGCACCATCAAGCATGAGTCGATGTACTATCCTTCGAGAATCAAGCAACTGACGGGCTTGCCAAATTATGTCTCTGAGTTGGATGAGTTGACGGCATATTACAAGGAACTTTATACGTTGTTAAGCGGACAAGCAGAACGTCAGGTGGAGCAGATGAATTACCGTCGTGAGCGTATCAGCGTGAAGGAGTTTTGCAAGTTGGCTGAAAGTGAGTTCAAGGCCGTAGCCAAGAAGTATAATCCAGAGAGTAATCTGTTGATAGAGAGTGGGGTAGGGGATGATGTGAGAGTACTGGTAGACAGTACGCTTTTGCGAGAGATGCTGCATCAGTTGGCCCTCTATGTCTACACCACGTTCCCTACTGCTAGCGACCTGCAACTTCGGCTCACACAGAGCGATCACAACATCAAGTGTGAACTGTTATGCAGCAGCATGAACTATAGCGACGAGGAGGCGCACAACCTGTTCTATCCTGATGCCCATCGCATTCCCTTGCTTATCGTGAAGCAGATTATTCGCGACTTCGATGCTATGAACAACAATCCGGGTCTTCGTCTCGTCGCAGAGCGTGACAGGATATGGTGGACTTTTTCCTTTGTGTTTTTATAATTTAATCTGATCGTCAATATAAGAATAAATAAAATAAAATGGATAATTTCAAGGTAATCATCGTAGAGGATGTAAAACTCGAATTGAAAGGTACGGAGGAGATATTCCGTACGGACATACCCGAGGCACAGATCATCGGTACGGCACAGAATGAGAGTGAGCTGTGGAAACTCTTCCGTGTAGAGGTGCCCGACCTACTGCTGCTCGACCTCGGTTTGGGTGGCAGCACTACTGTTGGTGTGGAGATTTGCCGCCAGGTTCGTAACCGATATCCTCAGACACACGTACTCATCTTCACTGGTGAGATACTTAACGAGAAACTGTGGGTGGAAGTGTTGAACGCAGGTGCTGACGGTATCATCCTCAAGACGGGTGAGATGCTGACGCATACCGACGTGGCTAACGTCATGGGTGGTAAGCGCCTCGTCTTCAATCAACCCATCCTTGAGAAGATCATCTCGCGTTTCAAGAAGGCTGTTCAGGGTGAATCCTTACGTGGTGATGCGCTCATCAACTACGACATCGACGAGTATGATGAACGTTTCCTGCGCCACTTGGCACTCGGTTACACCAAGGATATGATTGCCCAACTCAAGGGAATGCCCTTCGGTGTGAAGAGTCTTGAGAAGCGTCAGACGGAGCTCATCAACCGTCTTTTCGCGGCCAACGAACGTACTGGCGTGAATGCCACTCGTCTTGTGGTACGTGCCCTTCAACTTCGCATCATCGACCTCGACAACCTGAAACGCGACGAAGAGTGAAACGTCTTGCCTACATAATATGCCTCATTGAACTGGCGTTGCTGATACTCGTACCCTTGGCTGCCTGGTTGGCATCCGTTCTCAACTACGACGTAGTGAACCTCGTTTCAGAGGAAGGGCTTCGTTGGTTGTTCAGCCACGGTGGTAAGGCATTGCTGTCCTTGCAATTGGCCTTCGTCGTACTGTTCGTCTCTGCCATAGGTGCTGTGGAGGAGTCAAGCATTGTGCGCGATATTCCTCAGTACCGTCAGAACCGTAAGGCGTATATTTTGTCTGGCATCTTCTTCTTCCTTTCGCTTGTCGCTCTACTTTTTCCGGTTTTCGTGTCTCACAATGCCTTGTTGGGTGTCACCGGCACCTTGTTGCCTTCACCGTGGTTGATGGGCGCACCGCTCGCCTTGTGTGTGGTCAGCATCACCACATCGATCATCTATAGTGCTGTAAAAGGGACGCTTGGCAGCTTTATGGGTATACCACGAATGATAGCTATTGGCATCTCCAAATATAGCATCTGGATTGTAGACGTTATGATGCTTACCTTGATAGTCCGAATGATAAAATTCATATTCTCCTAACCTCCCATTTCTAATTCCTAACTCCCCATTCCTAATTCCTAATTCCTAATTACATAGTGGATCTCTCTCTATTAAACGACGCTCAGCGTGCAGCCGTGATGTGCATCGATTCACCCTCGTTGGTGATTGCCGGTGCTGGTTCGGGCAAGACACGTGTGCTTACCTATAAAATATCCTATCTCCTTGAACAAGGTTATAAGCCTTGGAACATCCTCGCCTTGACCTTCACCAACAAGGCTGCTCGTGAGATGCAGCAGCGTATTGCCAAGCAAGTGGAAGGCAATCAGGCCAGTGCCTTGTGGATGGGAACCTTTCACAGTATCTTTTCACGCATCCTCCGCATTGAGAGTGCGGTGCTTGGCTTTACGTCCGATTTCACCATCTATGATGCTGCCGACAGCAAGAGTCTTGTGAAGACCATCATCCGTGAGTTGAATCTTGACGAGAAAGTGTATAAGCCATCGACGATATGCAACCGCATCAGTGAAGCCAAGAACCGATTGGTATTCCCCGATCAGTATCGCATGAGTGCGGATGCAGCAAAACGCGACGACCAGCAGCACATCCCTGCTACAGGTGAGATTTACCTTCGCTACATGCAACGCTGCCGTCTGAGTAATGCGATGGACTTTGACGACCTATTGCTCTATACGTTCTATCTCTTCGAGAAATTCCCTGAGATATTGGCTAAGTACGAGGAGCGTTTTCACTTTGTGCTTGTGGATGAGTATCAGGACACGAACTACGCTCAGCATCGCATCGTATGGCAACTGACGCAGCATCGTCAGCGTGTTTGTGTGGTTGGAGATGATGCGCAAAGCATCTACAGTTTCCGTGGTGCAAATATCGATAACATCCTGCACTTCCAGGAGATGTATCAAGGGGCGCAACTCTTCAAGCTGGAGCGTAACTACCGTAGTACGCAAACCATCGTCAATGCTGCCAATAGCCTCATTGCCTACAACCGTGGACAGATACGCAAGGAGTCGTACAGCGAGAAGTGTGAAGGCCAGCGCATCTACCTCTACAACGTGCAGAGCGACTACGAGGAATCCATCGTTGTGAGCCAACGCATACAGACGCTTCATCAGCGCGACCATATCCCGTACTCCGACATAGCCATACTTTACCGTACCAACTCGCAGAGCAGAAGCCTTGAGGAAGCCTTGCGCAAACTCGGTCAACCGTACCACATTTACGGTGGTTTGTCGTTCTATCAGCGTAAGGAGATCAAGGACGTCATTGCCTATCTGCGTCTCACGCTCAACCCTCGTGATGAGGAGGCAATGAAGCGTATCATCAACTATCCTACGCGCGGCATTGGTGACACCACCTTGCAGAAGATATTGGCTTGTGCCGGACAAAATGGCGTAAGTCCGTGGCAGGTCATCCTTTCGCCCGAGAGCATGAAACTGGTTGTCAATAAGGGTACGGTGACAAAACTCAACAAGTTCAGCGACCTCATCATGGGTTTCCACTCGCTTGTGGAGACGACTGATGCCTACAACCTTGCGCGTAAGATCGTGATGGAAACTGGTGTGGCTGCCGACATCAACAAGGGAAAGGAACCCGATGACGTTTCGCGTCAGGAGAACCTGCAGGAATTGCTCGATGGCATCGCATCCTTTGTGGAAGAACGCCGTGAGCAGGGCGAATCGGTTCTGCTGGGTGACTATTTGCAAGAGGTGTCGCTGCTGAGCGACCTTGACAGCGACGATACGCCCGATGGCGTGCCGAGTTCGGAGGACAGTGGTAAACTCACGCTGATGACCATCCACAGCGCTAAGGGATTGGAGTTCAGGGTTGTCTTCGTGGTTGGTTTGGAGGAAGAACTCTTCCCCAACAAGATGGCCATGGAAGAGGGCATACGCGGACTTGAGGAGGAGCGAAGGCTCATGTACGTAGCCATGACGCGTGCTGAGGAACAACTCTACCTCTCTACTGCCCGCAGTCGTTTCCGTTTCGGTAAGACTGAATTGAGCAACCCGAGCCGTTTCCTGAAGGAGATAGATGCCTGCTACATCAATACGGGTGCGTCGTCAAGCAACAGAAGCGATAGCACCACAAGCCGTCGCTCACCTTTTGGCTCGACCTCGCCATTCTCAACAAGGCCATCATCCCCGTTCTCTTCGTCTTCATCGCATTCCTCGTCTTCGACGGCTGCTTCATCGCATTCCTCGTCTTCGGCCTCTGCTTCCTCTTCTTCGAACTCCCACATTCCGCCATCCGTTTGGGGTAAGACCTTGAAGCGCGTGGCATCCATACCTAAGCCAGTTGATTCTTCGTCAAATCCAAATGCAGTTTCTTCTGCGGGAAATGGGTCGACAGCACCATCCTCTTCAACAGGACTTCATGCTGGTTGCATTGTGGAGCACAGTCGTTTCGGTCGTGGTAAGGTGTTCTCGGTAGATGGTACAGGGCTTGATACCAAAGCCGTGGTTGACTTTGACAACGTAGGACGTAAGCAACTATTGCTTCGTTTTGCACAAATCAAGGTCATAGGATAAAAGATTTTGTATATTTACTCGCGTTTTTCGCTCTTTTTTTATATCTTTGCCCTCAAAACCTCAACCCCTCATGACCGACATCACGATAGCCGAGGCGCAACGCATGGTGGATGATTGGATTCACCAGTATGGGGTGCGCTATTTCTCTGAACTGACGAATATGGCCGTTCTCACCGAGGAAGTGGGCGAACTGGCACGCATCATGTCGCGCAAGTATGGTGACCAAAGCTTCAAGCCGGGCGAGCCGACCGATCCTGCCGACGAGATGGCTGACGTGCTGTGGGTTTTGCTTTGCCTTGCCAATCAGACGGGGGTAGACCTCACCGAGGCTTTGAGGAAAAACATGGAGAAGAAGACGAAGCGTGATAAGGAGCGTCACCTCAACAACGAGAAACTGCAATAGGATGGAGGAAAAGATCAGGCGTAGGTTCAACAAGGCATGTGTGGATTATGCTCTCCTTCAGGATGGCGACCGCATACTCATAGCCCTCTCCGGAGGCAAGGATTCGTTGGAACTCTGTCGCTTGATGGCTGCCCGGTCACGTATCTTCCGACCGAAGATAGAGGTGGAGGCAGCGCATGTGGTGATGGACAACATACCCTACGAGTCGGATCGTGCTTACTTGGAGCGATTCTGCAGCGACCTTGACATTCGCTTGCACATCCTGCATAGTCGCTTCGATGAGAGTACGGATCCTCGCAAGACGAAGTGTTTCCTCTGCGCATGGCAACGTCGCAAGATGCTCTTCACCTTTGCCACTGAGCATGGTTTCAATAAGGTGGCTCTCGGGCATCATCAGGACGACATCCTCACGACGTGGCTCATGAATGTCACCTTTGAAGGCAATGCTTCCACGATGCCGCCCCTCCTGCAGATGGAGCACTATCCGCTGCAGATTATCCGTCCGCTATGCCTTGTTGAGGAGGCGTGGATTGCCGAGGTGGCAGCCATTGAGGGTTTCGAACGTCAGAAGACTCCCTGCCCCTACGAAGAGGCTACACGTCGTGCTGACATCAACCGCGTTCTGCATGAGTTGCTGGCCATCAATCCCGAGGCACGTTACTCTATGTGGAGAGCCGTTACAAAAAGCTAATGCGATACAGGCTGAGAGGACTCACATTATTCACATTACTCATTATTCATTGCTCATTATTCATTGCTCATTAACCAATTAATTGACATACGAAAGTTGAATAAAAATAAAATAAAGAATGAAAGAAAGAATTGCATTTGCGGATTGGCTCCGCGTGGTAGCGTGCTTCCTCGTGATGCTCGTACACGCCAGTGAGAATTTCTATGGTGCCGACAGTTCCGGTTTGGCTGGCAACGTGTCGATGCTTGCTAACGAGTCAAACCGTTTTTGGGTGGCCTTTTACGATGGTGCACTTGGTCGTATCAGTGTACCCCTGTTCATGATCATCTCTGCATTTCTGCTCGTTCCCATGAAGGAGGGCACAACGATGACGGGATTCTACAAGCGTCGCTTCAAGCGCATCCTGCCTCCCTTCATCCTTTTCCTCCTGCTCTACACGTTCCTTCCCCTGGCATGGGGTGGCATGACTTGGGAGCAGTCGATGGCCGACCTCAAGCTCATCCCCTTCAACTTCCCCTCTATGGCGGGCCATCTGTGGTTCATGTATCCTTTGATTTCCATCTATCTTATAATACCTGTCGTCTCGCCTTGGTTGGAGAAGGCCAGTGCGAAGGATGAACGCACGTTCATCTGGCTTTTCGTGCTTTCCACTTTCCTGCCTTTCATCCATCGCTTCCTCTACGAAGAGGTGTGGGGTGAGTGTTTCTGGAATGGCTTCTCGATGCTGTGGTATTGTTCAGGTTATCTTGGTTACCTTGTGCTGGCTCATTACATCCGCAAGCACCTCAAGTGGAACCGTTCAAAGCGTCTGCAGGTCGGCCTTCTGTGTCTTGTCGCAGGTGCTGCCTTCACGGGTTGGTCGTTCTGGCTGAAGGGTGAACCACAAGTTGTCATCGAGACGCCTATGCTTGAGTGGGCATGGGAGTTCTGTACGCCCAACGTTCTCCTCGCCACCTTTGGTGCCTTCCTCCTGTTCACCTGCATCGGCATGAAGGAGAAAGTTAAGGGAGCGAGCGAGTATAAGGCTCCTGCCATCGTGACGAGCATCTCGAAACTCTCCTTTGGCATGTACCTCATGCACATGTTCTTCCTGAGCAATATCGCTACTGTCTTCGTGAATGGCGATCAGGCAAATCCTCTCATCCCCGTCTATCTCGCTATCCCCTGCATAGCCATTCTGTCCTACCTTTGCTGCGTCATCACAGCCAAACTTATCTCGCTGCTTCCCGGTAGCAAGTGGCTCATCGGAGCATAAACATTTCACGTTATGGAACAAGAAGAATATCTTTCAAAATATGAGACGGAGTTGATGCAGCACCTGCTGCGCATGCTCACGTCGATGGGTAAACTCGATGGTCAGTTGCTCGAGTCGCCCGACATCACCGAGAAGTGGCACGAGGTGGCCAACAGTTACATCGCTGATGCCATTAAGGAGATCGCACAGTATCCCACCGTCTCGCTCGGTTGGGCCATGTACCTCGGTATGGCTGTCGCGCGTTATTGGGACGATGATTGGGAAGTCTACGGCCGTGTGCCCAACCTCTACGAACACCTTCGCAACAAGCGTGGTTTCGACTACATGGATGAGGTAGTGCGTGGTGATGTATTGATGCTCAAGGACAAGGACTTCGACGACATGGAACGCCTCGTGCAGAGTTGTGCCCAGCAGACGCTCTCCAAGATACGTCACGAAGAGGTGGAACCACAAAGTCCTCTCGCCTTCCATGTCTACACGGCCAGTATCACCGTTCTCTACAAACTTGGAGCTGCCCTCACACTCAAGTCACTCGGCTACAAGTTCGAGAAGATGGAGTAGTCTTAGGAGATTGTATTTCTAAAATGTCTCATCCTTGGGCAATAATGTAATTAATGGACAATTAATAATGAATAATGAGTAATTAATAATGAGCAACAATGTGCGTCCTTGAGCGTATCACAGCGCCAGCCTCTCATTAATCCCATTATACATTACTCATTATTCATTATTCATTGCACATTAAGTGATTTACTAGCAATTAACAAAAGGAGGGAAACTCCAGTTGTAAATTTAATAGAACTAATATCATAAAGAAACTGATGCAAACTCTCATTCGTTCATCCATTCTCAGCGGCATCACCATTGGTGTGGCAGGCTTCGGCTTCCTTGCCGATGGCAAGGGCATTGTTGGTGCTGTGCTTTTCGCTTTCGGATTGCTCACCGTCGTGCACTACAAACTGAAACTCTACACCGGTACGGCAGGCTTCATCAAGAAGGGTGAGGTAGGGCAGTTGCTGCTCATCCTCGCCTTCAATCTCGTTGGTTGCCTCTTGATGGGCCTTATGGTACGTTGCAGCCCTATGCCCTTGCAGGAAACCGCTCAGGGCATCCTCGAGGGGCGTCTTGCCATCGGTCCCTTGCGTGGGGGAGTCCTCTCCATCGGTTGTGGTTTCATCATGACCACAGCCGTCACCTTTGCCCGTCAGCAGTCATACCTGCCCCTGCTCTTTGGTGTTCCCCTCTTCATCGTTTGCGGATTCCCACATTGCGTTGCCGATGCCTTCTACTACATGTGCGTACCCCTCGGCTACATCTCCTCCAACCTAACCGACATCCTCCTCTTCTACCTCGCCATCGTTCTGGGTAACTTCGTTGGTTGCAACCTCTACCGCATCGTTGTAGAAATGAAAAAATGAAAGGCGATGATAAGCTTTTTGACACAGATTACGCAGATTTCACAGATTTTTATTTTAGTAGAAATAGAATCCGTCAAATCGTGTCAAAATGGAAATAATCTGTGAAATCTGCGTAATCTGTGTCAAAATATCATGTAATAGTATATTGTTTCCAAATGAAAAGACATTTATAATGAAAATGAAGAAACTTTTATTTGACAATTGTTATTTCCCCCACACACTTATTCCCCCCCGGGGGGTAGGAGGGCTACTTCTGTTGATCTTCGTTTGCTTCTTTTTGACCATGCCTATATCGGCACAAGTGACAAAGAAGCTCTACGACGAGAAGATAGATCCCCTGGTGCAGATTGACGAAGCCTTGCAGAAAGCCAAGTCATCGGGTAAGTATGTCATCTGTCAGGTTGGCGGCAACTGGTGTCCATGGTGCCTCCGCTTTGCCGACTTCATCACTGCAGACGACTCCATCGCCCGTGTCGTAGAGAACAACTTCGTCTACATCCACGTCAACTACTCACGTCGTGGCAGCGAGCAGAGCGTCAACACTCCTGCCATGCTCAAGCGCCTTGGCAATCCTGGCCGCTTCGGCTATCCCGTCATGGTTGTTCTCGACAGCGAGGGTAGGGTACTCCACACGCAGGATTCCAGTTTTCTTGAGGAAGATAAGGGGTATAACCGCGACAAGGTCCTCCGCTTCTTCAATGGCTGGACACCTCGTGCCGTCAAGGGCGAAGAGTAATGCTTGAAGAAATCCACAAGAACCAAAATACTTATCATTATGACAGTAACAGAGAAACTGGAGCAAGTACTTCGTGAAGAAGGCTTCTTCCCCAAGCGTGATGAAGACAACGACCTCATTTTCAAGTGCGAAGGTCTGACCTACCTCAGTATGAATAACGAAGACGATGAAGACTTTCTCGCCATTTCCATGCCCGCCATCTTCGATGCCAACGACGATAACCGCGACCTCGTCTTCCGTGCCATGAACATTGTCAATGCCGAGACCAAGGTTGGCAAGTTGTACCTCACCCGTAACGACAGTGTGTGGGTCAACTTCGAGATCATCCTTGATAACGATCCCGGCATCTCCGACATCCTCATGCGCGCCATCAAGATCCTGCAGCACTCACGTGAGAAGTTCTATGAGAAACTTCAGGAGATTGCGCTTCTTGAAGGTAAGGATATTTAAACTGCATTTTTCAAGCAGTAATAATTAAAATAGCCGTTTTAGAGCAGATTTCAGGATTAATTCCCTTGTCTGAAGCTCTAAAACGGCTTTTTAATTCGAGGTGAGGCTTTTACTCATGCTCGTTGCTTCCCCCTACCTTGTCTTCCCCCTCCACGAAGTCGACATCAGCCTTGTAGTTGCCCTCTGAACGAGCCTTCTTCTTGGCCTTGATGACCTTGGCTCTAGCCTTCGTGGTGATGGTCTCCTCGAACTCCACGTTTCGCATCAACTCGTCACTCTCGAACTTCTTACTCTTGGACCAGTTCACGTTGATGCCCGTGATGTTGGAAGCATCGAACAAGGGCTTCTCGCCAGTGTCCTCATCCTCCACGCTCTCGCACACACCCGTGCTGTTCAGCGTGATGAAAAATCTGCCAAGCTCACCCAGACGCACGATGTAGCCATCACAGAGCAACTCACGAACGCATTTTACCAGCTTCTTCGCGATGGCGGTTACATCACCCTCGTCATAGCTGCAGCCATGCGAAGCGATATGCTCACCCAACTGGTCGAGGTCGATCTCTGCGCGATGCTGTGCCTGCGCGTAGGTCTTGGCAGGCTCGGTGGGGTCCTGCAGATTCTTCTTGTTAACCTTTACAAACAAAATCTTTCCCATTTCTTTTTCTTTTTTAAGGGATTACTAATTAGGTTCTTGCGATCTCCTTATCGCACTACAAAGTTACGATATTTCTTCCCGCCACTTATGCGTTACCATACGTTTCGTGCCATTCCATACCATTCTCCATGAATTTTTGTGTTCTGTCCCTATCGGTTTATTTCTACAAATCCCCCGTGCTTTTTAAAAAAGCCGTAGCAGCTTTCATACAAAAGCCGCAGCAGCTTTTTTAAAATGCTGCTACGGCTTCATTGTACATTCTCGTTAGGCTTCCGATCATCTCAATTTTACGGTTCCCCGAGATACCTCACAATTGTTTTCACCTCTCTTGGAGAAAAGTACTTACTCGTCTTGATATACCCCATCCCTTCCAGCTCCTCATACAGCTGTTTGCAGCGTTTTATCCACGAGATAAGATGGTTCACTGCCACATGCGGATCCGTAGAATGGGGGAAGTAGAGTAGGGCGAGCTCCTTCTTGGAGTACGACCTGAATTGAAATGTCTCCATTATTCAGTTTTTTTAGTTTTAAGTTCTTCGATGATAAGGTCTGCAATGTCGGTGTTACCTGGATATTGCTCAAGGAAGTCCTCGACATAGTAGTTCTTATGTCCACTCAGTTGCATCTGCTCACACCATTTCTTGTATTCTCCGCTATCCGGAAAGACCACGATGCGACGGTTCATCAGCGGACGAAGCTTTTCTGCCTGCAGATTGCCACATCCACCCGTGGCCATCCACAGATGCTCAGGGTAGTGACAAGCACAGATGAGGGCAGTCTTCTCGCTTTCCACGATGCATACCACCTTGTCGGGATAGCGTTTGAGGAGATGTAGGCCAAAGAGCACCTTCACGGTATGCTCAATCTGTGGCCCCAACTTCTTCTTTACGGCTGCAGATCGTACCCATTCGCCCCAACCTTCTATGCGATGTCCATCGCAGCTGTAGGCAATCATCTTGCCATCATGCACACGTCCCTGCTCGTCAATCATCCAGAATACAGCTGCAGGGCCATAGTTGATGCCGCCTATCCTTATATCCTCCTTCGTTGCACCTACAAGGTAGTCTTGCCATACCTCACGAATGCGTTCACTGTCAAAAGGTAGTCCTTCGAACCAAATGCGAAACGTACTTGTACGCTTGCAAGCAATCTCTGCCCATGCCATGTCGTAGAACTCCGTCTGCTCTACCTTGATGGGGATGCAGATGTTCTTCTTAGTGACAAGTATAGTAGGTGTTCCGTTTGTTAGGGGATGGAATTCTCTGTTTGGCAGTGCTTCTGGATGGTCGTGAAAGTATTCATGAGGAGGGTAGTGCTTTACGGGACATGAATTCTCGTGGTTACACTTGCCGCATTCGTCAGCCAGATACTCCCCTGTTTCTACGTCAACGTAGCGTGTGAAACATTTCTTTCTGCCACAGAAAGGACATGTGTAGCGATTCGTCCCACCGGGTCGATAACGCTCAAGCATATAATGTATATCCTTACCCATTGTATCAGTTTTTTTTGATGTATCAGTGTGTATCATTTCAGTTTTGATACAAAATGTGGTTTATTTTTTTAATATGTAACTTGTTAACGCGTATCATCCTTGATACGGATGCTTTTTTTCTGATACGCTGTTTGTATCGCCTTTGATACAGTTCAACTTATTACTTTATAATAAATTAAATATGATTTTGTATCAAAAATTAAAATGATACACCTTGATACATCATGGTCTTACTTTAGTGAGTCCTTACTCTTGTTTTTCTCGTTATTACGACTTAAACCGTATGTCTTTGCAGTACGCTGAACAGTGCCAAGACTTGTTCCAAGTTCATCAGCAATCTGACGGTACGACTTTCCGTTGTGCTCCTTCAGCTCCTTGATAATATCTCGTTCCAATTCGACCTTCTCATCGCGGCTGCGAGGCAGGTGAACTCGTTCTTCATCGTAGCCACCATACTCAAAGTGCAGATAGCCGTCACTCATTCTGAGAGTCAGTTCCTGAACATTCTTGTAGTCGAGTTCGATAGGCATGGAGCGGTACTTCAGCTGAATGATGTAACGCTTCTCCTTACCCAACTTCGACTTGTTGAGGCCTACCACGTTGTCGGCAAGGTTAGAGAGAATTTTGCTGCCGGCAAGGTCGTTGAGCGAAAGAGGGTCGCCAGCCTTACGCTTGGGTACATGAGCCAGTATGAGCATTGTCCAGTTGTAAGTCATGCGAAGGCTGATGAGACGTAGCATCACGTTGCCAGCCTCGCTGCCCTCCTTAGCGTTGATGCACAGGTTGGTGAGATTGTCGATGATGATGACGTTGATCTCATACTCCAATGCCAGTTTCTCAATCTCAGCGAGAATACTACTTTGGTCGGTAACATCGTGCATGAGTGTGTATTCGATGTTCGCGATGTAGAGTGTCTTAGAAATATCCTTGTCAGGATATTTCTTTGAGAACTGCTGCTGGCTGAGCTCGAAGTTCACATAGAGGACTTTCTTGCCTGAAGCAGCCATCTCAATAGCCATCTGCATGCTGAGGGTTGACTTACCCAAACCGGTATCGCCGAAGAGGATGGTAGTCTCATGCTCCACCATGACGTGAGGAATGAGTTCCTGAGGCTCTTCCATCTTTAGTCCTTCCCTGACGTAGTTGTCAAAGCGTTCTACACGGATGAAGCTTTGTGGTTCTCCTGTGGTCTTCTCTACCGCTTGTGCCACGATGGTGTCAAGTTGTTCGCTATGGTTATTTATCTCTTCCATATTCTTTTTAATTATAATGTTCTTTACGTCCTTCCTGTTCAGCCAACCACTTACGGTAGCCAACAGCCAAAGGTTCCATACTCTCGCGGAGGTAATCATTTACGATTTCTCCGATAAGGCGAGGAGCGCTATGTCTTCTTGCTCCTGCCTTGTCGTGTAAATACACGTTGCTACTATTTATAGGCATAGTTGTAGCCCTTCCCGGCTAAACCCTCCTGTTCTGCTGAGGGGTGCCATGAAACTTTTGGATAATCAGAACAGGCCTACGGACCAACGCATGGCTTATTATCCATTGTTTCTGATACAAAGTTACGGAGTATTATCTTAATAGAAAAGGACAATAATCTTTTGTTTTTTAGTAAATAAAAACCTACCTCATAGGGTAGGTTTTAAAAGCGAAAACCTACCTTGTAGGGTAGGTTTTTGCGGTAGTATGAGTGTTTTCTTAGTTAAGACCTCAAAATGGTAGGTTTTTTTATTGGAAAAGGTAGGTTTCTATCTTGCAAACCTTTCTATACCTTGTTTTATAAGGTTGCCTTTTTCATATTTTTTCTCGTATGTTCCACCTTCCAATGACAAGTTCTTCCAATTCGATGGCTTTATGCCTTTCCAGCATGGTTGCGATAGAGCGCTATTAAATGTTTTGTGTTTGCATGTTAGCTTCTTGGCTCTTGTTGGATTTTCTATTCGTTCAACAATGTTTGTGTTCCATTCGTATTCAAAGTCTTCTCGTTTTCCTGTGTAATTGTATTCAATGGTAACGCTTTCTGTCAAAGTCTTATATATTGGAACAATATCTTCCGCACAATTTACGATGTATTTTCCTTCTTCGTTAGTTGTCTCAATAAAAATATACATGTTGTTCCAAAAGTTTATTACCCATTCTTTTGATGCCATCTCTTTATCTTTGTTTCGATAATTTCTGCAATCTATCGAATATATGAAATCATTGTTTTGGGTCGATGAATGCCCACTTTCCTCTATTTCTTTATATAAGCGTTCATTCTCTCGCTTAATTCTAAATAACTCAAGGCTCATGTCACCCATTGCACTCTTTTGGTCGTTTATGGTTTTATCGTCTTCTTTGATTTTCTGCTGTGCTTCAGTAAGCATTTTCTTTAGTAGTTCAACTTCTTCTATAAGGGTCTGATTCGCGTACGGTCGTAGTGCCTCAAGGGGGATTGGGACACTTCCCCCTGTGGCAGATAACTGTGAGCCGAATGCTTTCGTCTCTTCGTTATCTTCGTTTATGTATGACCGTACAGCCTGTGACATATTCTATGCCTCGTTTTTTATACAAGATTAAATTCGTTCTGTATCTCATCTACGGCTTTTCCCAGCAATGCTGCTGCCTTGGGAAACGTGATCTGATCCTTTGCGAGCGACATGAATACCAGTCGCTTGAAGCGGTTGGTATCTTCTTTTGGGTAGCGTTCCGTACGTAGGGCTTTACGTAAGGCTTCGTTTTGGTTCTTGCGGATGCAAAACATTTTGTAGCGGTTGTCGTTGATGATGCCCAACTGATGTGCCTTCAGCATCTGAGCCTCTGGACTGATGCCGAATACACGCTGAACCTCCTCCAATTCAAACATCGTGATGCCCTTACGGCTGTGGCTAAAGATCTCCTTGAACTCGTCACTGGGAAGGAGCATCTCCGAAGCAAATACGTTGCAGATTTTCTCCTCGTCCAGTTCCTCGATGATATTCAGTAAAATGTGTCCCAATTCATGGAACAAGGTCAAGCGCTTATGTTCCTCAGTCTTGTTCTCGTTTAGCACTATGAGTGCAATGTGTCCGTCAATAAGAATGCTTACGCCCGAGAATTTCTCGTCCTCCTTAATCTGGATAATCTTCACACCTTCGCTCTCCAGTAAGGCGATGGGGCTTGCGATAGGATCGGTGCCAAGATGCCATTTGTCGCGAAGTTCACGCGCTGCTTTTCTTGCATCTTCGAAGTTCTCCACCTTTCTCTTACGGAACTTAAACTCTACGTTACATCCCGTGATATTCTCAATCTCAAGATACTTCTCCAGCTTGTAGATCACATCCATGATGATAGCCTCTCGCTTCTTAGTGCCGAGGGTTGACTTTTTGCGGAACTCAAATTTGTTTAGATCTGCATTTACTGCTACAGGGGTGATAAAGTAGTCAGAATCAAATCCCAGCACTCGTCCCATTTCTTGCATGACCGTATTGTTCGGGATCATCAATCCCTTCTCATACTTTTCTATGGCAGACGCTGAGACCAAACCTCCCAGTGCATTTGCCAACGCCTTTTGCGACATTTGCCGCATCTTGCGCGCGTTCCTTAATCGTTGTGAGAATATCTCACATAGTTCATTAATTGCCATTTTTTTTGTTGTTTTAAAGGTTCTACCCTTACGGTGTGCAAAGATAACTAATAATTTCGTAAATGCATACTTTTTCTAAGTAAAAATACATGATTATAGGTGTTTTTAATATGGGTATTCAATAAATTGATATTTTCTCGTATTTACATACCATTTGCTGTGGCTTAGTATACATCTTTTATATATATAGTTGCCTACAAACAGCAGAATGAAACAGCGTCAATATACATAGAAATTCAAGGCCGTATGCGCCAATGTGTTTTTTTTTGAGCTCTAAAAATGATATTCTATCAATAACTTGGGGCACTTTCCTGCAAAATATGGCATTATGACATGTGTTATCGAAAAAAATCACTTATAAAGATAAAAAAAAATGCCAATTCTTGCATGAATATCGAAAAATAGTATTACCTTTGCGGCCGATTTTGAAAAAAATGTATTATACATGGTAAATAACAGCATTAATCAGTTGCCTGGTGCAACACTGAAAGCTGAATAGTGAGTTTGTCGGGTTTCGGCTCATTTTTCAGTAAGACATTATTCATGGAGCCCAAACCAACAGAAACGAGTAAGCAGACTCACTAAAGACATGTAATTCAAAGTAAACCTACATTTTCAAGTGTTATCAAAGACTCCGTGTAGTACCTTTATGTAAGGTTGGTACAAAGAACGCACGTTGAGCATTCTATTTCATCTATGCCCTTATTGTACACTCACGCGACGTGAGATATAGGGTTTCAAAATCAAATAATTATGTTAGAACTTAAAGGAAAGTATTGCAAGGATTGCAAGATCTTTACAGATAATATTGAACAGGACGCTCTGTCCATGATATACCACTTCCTCGATCACCCCATGTTCGAGGGATCAAAGATAAGAATCATGCCTGATGTTCACGCTGGTAAGGACATCGTCGTTGGCTTCACTGTTCCATTCACCGACCATGTGAACCCTGACCATGTTGGTGGTGACATCGGTTGCTCGGTAAGCACTGCCATCACTGATCTTCAGGTCAACGAGGCAGATTATCCTGCCATCGAGAAGGCTATCCGCGAGAACGTAAAGTTCGGTATGACCATTCACCAGAAGGCTGTATATGACTACAAGGAACTGTACAAGCACCTTCAGAATGCCGTGAACAAGGCACGTCAGGAGTGGCCAGAGATGGTGAACACTATTGACGTGACAGAGAAAGGTATCACTGCCTTCCTGAAGCGCATCGATCAGAGCGAACACATGTTCTACCACAGCATCGGTACTGTCGGTGGCGGTAACCACTTCGTTGAGGTTGGTGTTACGCCTGAGGGTAACTATGCCTTCACCGTTCACTGCGGTAGCCGTAACCTTGGTCAGAAGGTATGGAAGTACTGGAAGATGGAGTCTGGCAAGCTTGCTGGTGTTACGAATGGTTACCTTGTAGGCGAGGCCATGAAGGGTTACATCACTGATATGGTCATCTCTCAGGCATATGCTGAGTACAACCACAAGGTCATTGACCGTCTTGTACTGGAGGCTATTATCAGCGGTAGTGGCAAGAAGGCTACCATCGCGGAGCAGATTTACACCACTCATAACTACATTGACTTCGGTATGAAGATGCTCCGTAAGGGTGCCGTGGCAGCCCCTGAAGGCAAGAAGCTCGTCATCCCCTTCAATATGCGCGATGGTCTTATCATCTGCCGTGGTAAGGGTAACGAGGACTGGAACTGTTCAGCACCACATGGTGCAGGTCGCCTGATGTCGCGGGCAGCAGCCAAGGAGCTCATTGATCTTGACGAGTTCAAGGAGTCTATGAAGGGTATCTACTCTACATCCGTTGGTACGGGTACCATCGATGAGAGTCCAATGGCTTACAAAGACCCGAAGGAAATCCTTCAGCTGATTGCCGATACAGTTGAGGTGGAATACTTCATCAAGCCTGTCATTAACTTGAAGGCTACAAATAGTTACGATTCGAGCGTCGAATTGGACATGAATGAAGAACAAGACTAAAATAATGGCGCGCTACGGAAACCGTAACGCGCCATTATGATTTTATATGCATTATACATTATGCATTATGCATTGAGCTTTATGCATTGTACTCCTGCCAACTCTTGATCTTGATGTCCTCCTGAGCGAGAGCGCAGAAGGCTTCGATGAAGGTCTTGGCAAGACGGGCATTGGTGAGCAGGGGGATGTTGTGGTCGATGGCGTTACGACGGATGTGATAGCCATTGGTCAGCTCACGCTTGGTCTGATTCTTGGGGATGTTGATGATGAGGTCGAACTGATGAGCAGCCATCATGTCGAGCACACTCTCACCCTCCTCGTCGGGCCAGCAAACGGGGGTACATGCTACGCCATTCTCCTGCAGGAACTTGGCTGTGCCGGCAGTGGCGTAGATGTTGTAGCCACTGCGAACGAGCTGCTGAGCGGGTTCGAGTAGCTGCACCTTGGCCTTGGCACCACCTGAAGAGAGGAGGATGTTGGCACCAGCCTTGGGAAGACGGTAGCCGGTAGCGATGAGGGAGTTGAGGACTGCCTCGTTGAGGTCGTCGCCCAAGCAACCAACCTCACCCGTTGAGCTCATGTCAACACCCAGGACGGGGTCGGCATTCGACAGACGGTTGAATGAGAACTGGCTGGCCTTGACGCCGATGCGGTCGATGTCGAACTCTGACTTCTCGGGACGGCTGTAGGGAGCGTCGAGCATGATCTTCGTAGCCGTCTCGATGAAGTTGCGCTTCAGGATCTTGCTGACGAAGGGGAACGAACGGCTGGCACGGAGGTTACACTCGATGACCTTCACCTCGCGGTTCTTGGCGAGGAACTGGATGTTGAAGGGACCTGAGATGTTGAGCTCGGCAGCGATGCGACGTGCAATCTTCTTGATCTGGCGTACGGTTGAGAAGTAGATGTTCTGAGCAGGGAATACCATGGTGGCATCGCCTGAGTGAACACCGGCATACTCTATGTGCTCAGAGATGGCATATTCAACAACCTCGCCCTTGTCGGCCACGGCGTCGAACTCGATCTCCTTGGTGTCCTGCATGAACTGGCTCACTACGACGGGGTAGTCCTTGCTGACCTCGCTGGCCATGCCGAGGAAGCGCTCCAACTGTTCGTCGTCGTAGCATACGTTCATGGCAGCACCTGAGAGCACGTAAGACGGACGTACGAGGACGGGATAGCCCACCTGCTGGATGAACTCCTTGATGTCGTCCATTGAGGTAAGCGCACGCCATGCGGGCTGATCGATGCCCAGCTTGTCGAGCATGGCAGAGAACTTGTCGCGGTTCTCAGCGCGGTCGATGTCGAGGGGAGAGGTACCCAAAACAGGTACACCCTGACGATGCAGCTTCATGGCAAGGTTATTGGGAATCTGACCACCCACGCTGACCACTACACCACGGGGCTGCTCGAGGTCGATGACATCGAGAACACGCTCCATAGAGAGCTCGTCGAAGTAGAGACGGTCGCACATGTCGTAGTCGGTTGATACGGTCTCGGGGTTATAGTTGATCATGATGGACTTGTAGCCCAACTTGCGAGCGGTGTTGATGGCGTTAACCGAACACCAGTCGAACTCAACGCTCGAACCGATGCGGTAAGCGCCCGAGCCGAGTACGATGACTGACTTCTCGTTCTTGTACCACTCGATGCTGTGTTGAGGAACTGACGAACTGTTCTTGACAATCTCCTTCCACTCCTCGGTGGTGAGCTTGTCGGCATTGGTAGGTTCTACGAGAGGCAGATAGGTGAAGTAGAGGTAGTTGGTCAGTTCGGGATGCTCGCCACCCACGGTCTCGATGCGACGTACGGCAGGCAGGATGGCGCGCTGCTTACGGTTGCGGCGAACCTCGAGGTTGGCCTTCTCCATGTTGCCCTCGGGCTTGAGGACGAAGCGTGCAATCTGGAAGTCAGAGAAACCTGCACCCTTCACCTCGCGCATCTTCTCATCACTGATCTCGTCGAGGCTGTTGTATGACTGCAACTCATGCTTGAGGTCAACGATGTGCTTCATGCGTGAAAGGAACCAGACGTCGATCTTGGTGAGCTCCTCGATGCGCTCGATGGTGTAGCCCTCCTCGAGAGCCTGAGCGATGGCGAAGATACGCAGGTCAGTGGGGTTAGAGAGTTCCTCGTCGAGGTTCTCGAAACGGGTGTGGTCGTTGCCCACGAAACCGTGCATGCCCTGGCCGATCATGCGCAGACCCTTCTGCAGCATCTCCTCGAAAGAGCGACCGATGGCCATGATCTCACCTACAGACTTCATGCTGGAACCGATGAGACGGCTCACACCAGCAAACTTGGTGAGGTCCCAACGGGGTATCTTACATATCATATAATCAATAGAGGGTGCCACGTAGGCAGAGTTGGGAGTACCCATCTCGCCAATTTGGTCGAGCGTGTAGCCCAGTGCAATCTTAGCTGCCACAAAAGCAAGAGGATAGCCAGTAGCCTTTGAAGCAAGAGCTGAAGAGCGTGACAGACGGGCATTGACCTCGATGATGCGGTAGTCGTTGGTCTCGGCATTGAATGCGAACTGAATGTTACACTCACCCACGATGTTGAGGTGGCGTACACACTTGCGGCTGATGTCCTGGAGGAACTCTACCTGCTCCTTAGAGAGCGACATGGTGGGAGCCACTACGATAGACTCGCCGGTGTGGATGCCGAGGGGATCGAAGTTCTCCATGCTGGCCACGGTGAAGCAGTGGTCGTTGGCGTCACGGATGACCTCAAACTCGATCTCCTTCCAACCCTTGAGGCTCTCCTCTACGAGTACCTGGGGAGCGAAGGTGAAGGCAGATTCTGCAATCTCCTTGAAGGTCTTCTCGTCAGGACAAACACCTGAACCCAGACCGCCTAAGGCGTAGGCAGAACGGATCATGATGGGGTAGCCGATCTTGCGAGCAGCAGCGATGGCAGCATCCATGGTCTCACAAGCCTCGCTGACGGGTGTCTTGAGGTCAGCCTTGTCGAGCTCCTTGACGAAGAGGTCGCGGTCCTCGGTGTTCATAATAGCCTCGACACTGGTGCCGAGCACCTGCACGCCATACTCCTTGAGCACACCGCTCTGATAGAGCGCAGCACCTACGTTGAGACCCGTCTGACCACCCCATGCCAGCATGATGCCGTCGGGACGTTCCTTCTTGATGATCTCAGTGATGAAGTAGGGAGTGATAGGCTGGAAATACACCTTGTCAGCAATACCCTCACTTGTCTGGATGGTAGCAATATTGGGATTTACGAGGACTGAACTGATGCCCTCTTCACGAAGTGCCTTGAGCGCCTGGCTGCCTGAATAGTCAAACTCACCAGCCTGACCGATTTTCAGTGCACCGGAACCGAGCACCAACACCTTAGAAAGTTTCTGTTTCATATGAAATGGAATTTATTGGTTGTCTTTCTTCGGGATGCAAAAGTACGCATTTTTTTGGAATAATGCACTATGCGGAGCGCATTTTGTTACAAAATAAAAAGAAAAAAAGGAAAAACGCGGTGCTGGCGTTATTCCTTGAACAAGTTGTCGACAAAGTCGCTGAGTTCTTTGCCACGTAGTTTCTCTGCAATGATGTAGCCGTCGGCGTCAATAATGAAGATGCTGGGGATGTACTGCACCTTGTACTCGACGATGGCTTGGCGTGTGTGGTCGAGATAATTACACCAAGGTTCGTTGAGTTGGGAAAGCGTAGCCAACCAGTCGTCCTCATGATGGTCGGTGCTGATGCCTATGATGTCGAGGCCACGGCTGTGATACTTGTCGTAGAGCGCACGGAGGTTGGGAATCTCCTTGTGGCAAGGCTGACACCACGAAGCCCAAAAGTCGAGCAGGAGGTAGCGGTTGTTGTGGTGGATGAAAGATAGCAGTTTCTCCTCGCTCTGTGTGTTGTGGACGGTGACGGTAGGGGCAAGGTCGCCTATGAGGGTGGGAGGGTAGACCTCATCCTTCACCTCACGTCCGTAGTAGGACTGTTTGGCTGCATCGGTGAGCAGATTGTAAAGGGGGCGGTAGTTCTTGTCTAATCGGCCCACGAGGCGAAGCATGAGCAACGGTCCCATGAATGAATCGCGGTGCTTGCAGACGAGGCTGTCGAGCAGTTGACTTTGCTTTGCGGGCTGGTGTTTCTTTCCGCGAGCATAGGTCTCAATGGCTTGATTGTAAATGGCTTGGTGCTTTGCACCTTCTATACTGAGTTCGGGAAGCAGGTAACGGTGACCAAGACGAAGACGACCACTTATCTCTACGTTCTCTCCTGGAGCAAGCAGCACTTCCTTTGCACCTTCACGTCCTTTTACTCCAATCACCACAATACGTGGCTCATTGAGAGGCAGTGTGATCTCCTCCTCGATGGGCAGCGGTATGCTGGTGATGAGTGGTGTGGCAGACTTGTTGTTGGCACCCCAAGAGAGTGTGAGCGTGTCGCCTTCGTGCACGTTGCGAAGGGAAAAGCGCAGTACCACCTCTCGCTGGGCATGAATTTGGGTGGAGAGCAAGAAAAGGGCTCCCACAGGCGCTAAGCGCCACCTCCCCCATAATGGGGAGGATTTGGAATTATTTTGGCGCTTATACATTGACTATGAATTCATGCTTAGCAGGAACTCCTCGTTGTTGCGGGTGTTCTCCAAGCGACTCTTTACTTCGTTCATGGCCTCGATGGGGTTCATGTCGGCCAAGAACTTTCGGAGAATCCACATGCGGTCGAGCGTGAGTTTGTCATGCAACAGATCGTCGCGACGAGTAGAGCTGGCCACGATGTTGACAGCAGGGAAGATACGCTTGTTGGAGAGTGAACGGTCGAGCTGTAACTCCATGTTGCCCGTACCCTTGAACTCCTCGAAAATAACCTCATCCATCTTACTACCCGTGTCGATAAGTGCTGTGGCGATAATGGTCAGCGAACCGCCACCCTCGATGTTACGTGCTGCACCGAAGAAACGCTTGGGCTTGTGCATGGCGTTGGCGTCCACACCACCGGTCAGGACCTTGCCACTGGCTGGAGTGACGGTGTTATAGGCACGTGCTAGACGTGTGATACTGTCAAGGAAGATGACCACGTCATGTCCGCACTCTACCATGCGCTTTGCCTTTTCCAAAACGATATTGGCAATCTTCACATGACGCTCGGCAGGTTCGTCGAAGGTGCTGGCGATGACTTCTGCATTTACTGTACGTGCCATGTCCGTAACCTCCTCAGGTCGCTCGTCGATGAGCAGCATCATGAGGTAAGCCTCGGGATGGTTGGCTGCGATGGCATTGGCGATGTCCTTCATCAGGATGGTCTTACCCGTCTTGGGTTGTGCCACGATGAGGGCACGCTGGCCTTTACCGATAGGTGCAAAGAGGTCAACGACACGTGGACTCAGTTTGTCGCCATTGCCGCTACAGAGTTTGAACTTTTCGTCGGGGAAGAGGGGAGTGAGGTTCTCGAAAGGAGAACGGTCGCGCACCACTTCGGGGTTGCAGCCGTTGATCTTGGTTATCTTGACGAGGGGGAAGTATTTCTCGCCTTCACGGGGAGGACGAATGGGGCCCTCGATCACGTCGCCTGTCTTGAGGCCGTAGTGCTTAACAGTCTGCTGGCTGACATAAACATCGTCGGGAGAAGGCAGGTAGTTGTAGTCGCTCGAACGCAGGAAACCAGTGCCGTCGCCCATTACCTCGAGCACGCCATCAGCCTTGATGATATCAGAAAAATCGTAGCGGGGCAGGGGAGCCTCCTTCTTCTCAGGACGGGTGGGCTCTTCGTTTCTCTTGCTTGCTGGGATTGGTTCATCGTAAGCCGTCTCCTTATAGTCCTCGATACCTTCAACCTCTTTGAGAATCTCCTTGAGTGAGGGTACGTCCTTCATGATGATGAAGTCGTTCTCCTGACGCTCAAAGAACTCACGCACCTGCTCCTCGTTGTATTCGCTGTCGTTCTCTTGTTCGGCAGATTCTGGAGCCTGAACGGGAGTGTTCTCTTCGGGGATGTCTGTGGGTTGAGTGTTCTCTTCGGGAATCTGCTCAGTAGCCTCTTTCTTCGCGGCTGCTTCAGTTTCTGTCTTTTTCTTGCGAGTGGTCTTGGGCTTTGCCTCAACCTCCACTTTCTCTGCCTTGGGCTTGCGTCCACGCTTCTTGGGTGCAGCCTCAACTACCTCAACAACGGGATTGGCCTCAACTACCTCAACAACGGGATTGGCCTCAGCAACCTCTGTTGAAGAAGTTGTTTCAGCCACGGGAGTTGTCTCGGCGGCAGGGGTAAGAGGAGTCTCTTGTGCCTCATCGGCAAAAGGTGTGTCTGCCTTAGGCAATGGAGCGGGAGCATCGCTGAAGGGGTTGGCAGCCTTTGCTGCTGTCTTCAGTGCCTTCTTCTGCTGCTTCTTTGTCTCCATGCTCTTGAGCGTGCCGTCCTGATCTGCGCTGAAAATCTTGCTTGTCTTGGAGGCACGTGCGATGCGGGCACGCTTGGGCTTTCCCTCTCCCTCAGTCTGAGCTTTTGCCTGATTCTCAGCCTCACGGTTGATAATATCATAGATGGTGGCCATCTTGTCCTCCTTCACTTGCAGGCCAAGGCTTGCAGCCAAAGTGACGAGTTCGATGTCACTCATGTTCTCTAATTCTTCTTTTGTATGCATATAATGATATGAAATAATTTGCACTTTTTACCTTATGCTCCTTGAGCGAATTCCTACGCTACCCATAAACGCTTTTAGGGTATTTTCTGCGTACAATATTTATCCTTGCAATGCAGGGTTTGTGAGAAAAAAGTGTGGTTGATATTCGAAATTAAAAACGGTTTTATCCCATTTGCAATGCAAAGGTAGTTTATTTTCTTTGAAAGTCCAAACTTTTTGTGTACTTTTGCATCACAAAAGGATAGAAAATAGGATATTTCGTCCTAAAATAATTCGAATCGAAAGAATATGGCAGCAGTAAATGCATATTTGCAGGTAGAAAAACTGACGCGTAGGGTGGGAGACCGCACTTTGTTTGAAGACTTGAACTTCGGCATTGCCGAGGGACAGCGTGTTGGTCTTATCGCGCAGAATGGTACCGGTAAGAGTACCTTATTAAATATATTAGGTGGACGTGATAGTGCCGATGAGGGAAGCATCGTGTGGCGCAGGGACTTGAAGATAGGATACCTGGAGCAGGAACCGCACTATCCTATGGACCTTACCGTGATTGAGGCTTGCTTTTGGCATGGTAACAGCACCACGAACCTGATTCGAGAGTATGAGAACTGCATGGCCACGCCTGGCAATCCAGGTCTGCAAGCGTTGCTTGACCGCATGGAGCATGAGAATGCATGGGACTACGAGACACGCAGCAAGCAGATTTTGGGTAAGTTGCAGATCGAGGATTTCAATCAGCCGCTCAGTCAACTGTCGGGTGGTCAACTGAAGCGCGTTGCTTTGGCTAATGTACTCATCACTGAACCAGATTTCCTGATTCTCGATGAGCCTACTAACCATCTTGACCTTGCCATGATTGAATGGCTGGAAGGATATTTGAGCCGTTCGTCGATGACGTTACTCATGGTGACGCATGACCGCTATTTCCTCGATCGCGTATGCAACCTCATTCTCGAAATGGATGACCATACGCTTTATCCCTATCATGGCAACTACAGTTACTATCTGGAGAAACGCCAAGAGCGTATTGATGCCACGAATGCCATGATCACTCGTGCCAATAACCTCTATCGTACGGAATTGGACTGGATGCGCCGACAACCACAGGCGCGTGGACACAAGGCACGCTACCGTGAGGAGTCGTTCTATGAATTGGAGAAGGTGGCCAAGCGTCGTATCATAGAGGATCAGGTGAAACTTGAAGTGAAGTCGACGTATATCGGAAGTAAGATTTTCGAAGCGGAGTATGTGAGCAAGGCGTTTGACCAAAAGGTTATTCTGAAGGACTTCTATTATAACTTTGCCCGTTATGAGAAGATGGGTATCGTGGGTGGAAATGGAACCGGTAAGAGTACGTTTGTGAAGATGCTGTTAGGTGTTGTGCCTCCCGATAGCGGACGGTTTGTGGTTGGCGAGACGGTACGTTTTGGCTACTTCTCGCAGGATGGCATTCAGTTTGACGAGCAACTCAAGGTGATTGATGTGGTGCGTCGCATTGCGGAGTACATCGACCTCGGTGGCGGACGACACCTCACTGCCATGCAGTTCCTGCAGCATTTCATGTTCTCACCCCAGCAGCAGCAAAGTTATGTATACAAGCTTTCGGGCGGTGAGAAGCGTCGTTTGTATCTCTGCACCGTACTGATGCAGAATCCCAACTTCCTTGTACTCGATGAGCCTACGAATGACCTCGATATCATTACCCTTCAGGTGTTAGAGGAATATCTGCGGTCGTTCCATGGCTGCGTTATTGTGGTGAGCCACGATCGCTATTTCATGGATAAAGTCGTTGATCATTTGCTCGTATTCCGTGGACAGGGTGAGGTGAAGGATTTCCCTGGAAACTACACACAGTTCCGTGAGATGGAAGATTTGCGCGAGAAGCAGGAAGCTGATAAAGAGCCTGCTAAGTCTAATGCTGCTCAGCCCGTCGTCGAGAAACAAAAGCCAAGACTAACGGAAGCAAAACGCCGCCTCTCTTTTAAGGAGAAACAGGAGTACGAGCAACTGGGCCATGACATCGAGGCCCTCGAGGCCGAGAAGAAGCAGATTGAGGAAGCCTTGAGCAGCGGCACCATCAGCGTGGACGAGATAACAACCCTGAGCAAGCGTCTGCCCATCCTTACCGACGAACTCGATGAGAAGGAGATGCGCTGGCTGGAGTTGGACGAGTGGGCGTGATCCGTCTTACGTTGCGAGCATCAAGAATAAAGAGAGAAGAGAGCATGATTACCCTCTTCTCTCTTCTCTTCTATATAACAAGTTTGTTATTTCAACATTTCTCTTATTCCCTGCATTTTGACCGAAGTCATAAGCCGGGGGGTAGGAGGGTGCTACTTTTTTCTTAGAAATGCAACTGACTGACGTGTACGGCTTTATGGTTTTGGAAGTACACTCTATATAGGCTCATGTCGGTGCCTCCTCTGCCGTCTTCGTTATACAGCCATATATCCTGCGTGCTTGAGTCGCCCGAGTACGAGATGGATTCGAACCCAATATGGTGCTCGGACAGAGCATAGAATTTGTTTACATGATTGGCATAAGCGTTCAGCTGGTCATAGCTGATGCCGATGGGTATCTGGTTATGCATCAGTTTGTCGTAGTTAGCCTTACCCACCGTCTTTATCATCTTGTCGTACGATTCCTTCTTGGCTTTCTCCGACTTATCGCGTTGCGCTGCTTCTTGTCTGTTTACTATATCTTGGTGGTACGCTTGTGTCAGTCTTTGAACTTCTTCGTCACTTACCTTCTCGCCTGTTTCATATCTATACGTACCATTCATGTCACTCACCAATCCCTCTTTTATCTTTATCTCATCGATCGAGGTCAGTTTCATAATCTGCGATCCGCTGGGTAGTTCCACCGTGCCCCAGAATTGGCCAATCTGACCGTTCTTTGTCTTGAAGTTTGTGATTTTTACATTCTTACCGAAGAAATCTTCTGCGTACAGGGTCATGTCTTCCTTCAAGTATAAGGTGACTATGGGGCTGAAGCCATTGCCGTCCAACTTGGCGTTTTCGAATATGTTCTTTACCAGAGCGCGGTTGTATATCTTCGGCACCTTTATCTGATACCAGTTCGGCTTCTTGAAGACGGCAATGCTGACGTAGTCGCTTTTGTTGTTGGCGAACACCTGTATCGATATTCCGTCATCATACTGCTTGGGTCTGTACTCAATGCTGTATGCTCCCACATATTCTATTGGCGTGAGTTTATTATTTTTCACAAAGTCACTGTACAGACGGCGGAGGAACTCGTCGGTCGTGATGCTGAATGGAGGCTCGTATTTAGCCATGCGCTCCTGTCTTTCCTTCTCCTGCTGGGCTGTTATCTTCTTCTGCTCCTCGTTCTTTCTGGCTTCCTCTCTCTGCTTTTTCACTTCTTCCTGTTTCTTGAAGTCAGATGCTGTTTGGGCTGTAAAGCTCGACTCTCCTGGTGTAAAGCAGACGTATGAGCTGCGTATGTTCAGATACTCTTGGATAAGAAAATTCTTGATGTAGATACCCTTCGACTTATTATAGTAGAAGGTGCTACCCTTGGACGTGAACGTACAGCTGTACGCTTCCTGTCCGGGTTCGAATATTCCCTCGTGGCCCAGCGCAGCGTCCGCTCCCTTCTTCTTGTTATACAGGTGGAACTTCTTGCTGTTGCCCTCAAAGCACCACAGATAGGCATCGTCGTTGAAGTCGGTTTCTCTGGCCAAAGCCAAGTTGTTTCTTTCGCCGCACATCAGGTAGTAACTACCTATTTTGATGCAGTACCACTCTGTGTCGTCGGCAAATTTTCCACCCTTGATGGTTGTTGTCTTGTACGGCAGCTCGTCTGCCACGGCTGTCAGCACGAAGGTGCATAGCAGCACCAGGATTGTTGTTAGTCTTTTCATGATTTCTTTTTTTTTTATTGTGAATTGGTTTCTGTCAAAATGCCGAACTCGATGTTCTGCTTTTGCAAAATTACACAAAAAACAACTCTTGCTCTTGTTCCAAATTAGTCCATTTGGCCAGTTTGTGTTATTTTTTGCGTCGAAAACTCAATCCTTTTATTTTTTTTAGTAACTTTGTGTTGGAGATACAAGTAAAGTAACATGCAAGACCAAGAACTGCCATCGACATCCGATTTTATATACGACGAGCCCTTGCACAGCCTGTCTTCTACTTTTACCGACATACAGATGGTGCCCAGCTGCGGCTACAGCCTGCTGGCCAAGGCTATGCGCGAGGGACGGTGGTGGATGCTGAAGGGCTTGAAGCCCGAGTACCGTGACGTGCAGGTGTTTCGCGATGCCCTGCACAAAGAGTATGACGTGATGTGCCACATACAGCACCCTGCCATTGTCTCGGTCGAAGCCTTCGAGGAGGTGCCGCTGCTTGGTCCCTGCATCGTGATGGAGTATGTCGAGGGGATGAATCTGCGCGACGCACTGACCCGCGGTCTGCCACTCGACACCCGCCTTAGGGTGGCGCGCGAGATACTTGATGCCGTGGGACATCTGCACCGCAAGCAGATAGTACATCGCGACCTGAAGCCCAGCAACATCATGCTGGTTGGTGAGACTGGATATGTGAAGATTATTGATTTCGGACTGTCCGACGGCCATCTCTACACCTACCTCAAGATGCCTTCGGGCACACTGCGTTATATGTCGCCCGAACAGCAAAAGTCCGACCAACCCGATATCCGCAACGACATCTACAGCCTGGGTTGCGTGCTAGACGATCTGTCGTTAGGCAGACGTTATAAGCACATCGTTAATCGCTGCAAACTGCCCTTGACGCAGCGCTATGACACTGTAGATGCCATGCTTTATGACTTTGATAGGGCAGGGCGCAAGTCGGCATGGCGATGGCTGCTGCCGCTGGCATCCGTGTTGGTGCTGCTGGTACTGCTAGCCATACGCTATCACTGGATGGACGATGTCTACCGCTTGGCACACTCGATAGACCTTACCGCCTACGACTTCGAGGAGGGTGGACTGTATTATAATGTGTTGTCGGACGACGAGGGTACTGTCGAACTGACCCACAACGGCCATACGAATGCCTATCGGGGCGACATCACCATCCCCGAGTATGTCGAGCATAACGGTCGCAACTATAAGGTTGTCAGGGTGGGCGACGAGGCGTTCCGGCTAACTACCGACCTCGACGCCATTGTCCTTCCGCAGACTCTGCGCAGCCTGGGGCAAAACGCATTTATGCAGTCCGACAGGGTTGCAACGCTCTATTTTCCCGACTCTATAACCCAAGCCGGCGATTCGCTCATTCGCAACTGCTCATTCATCCGCTCTGTGCGTCTTCCTCTCATGCTCAACGAGGTGCCTCCCTACTGCTTCAGCGGTTGCTGGAACTTGCGTACCATAACGCTGCACGAGGGCATCAAGGCGCTTCGTCGCGATGCCTTTGCCGGAACGGCCATCGACAGCATCACCTTCCCCCGTGGTCTTCGTGTCATCGATCGCGGCGTCTTCTGGGAGTGCCGTCACCTCAAACTCATTCGCATCCCCGCCTCGGTCGAGCGCATCGGTGACTTTGTCTTCTGGGGTTGCGACTCGTTGCGCCACGTCTACGTGCAACGTCCGCAGCCGCTGCCCATCACCAACATCTTCCAGGACCTCGAGGGCGTAACGCTGCACGTGCCAAAAGGCTCCGCACAGGCCTATATGCAGGCTAGTGGATGGAACACACTGAATGTGGTGGAGGAATTATGAATTCTTTAACTTCTTCTATTTCTCGATACGGTTGAACGTGATGCCGCCTTGTTTGCCGCACACGTAGCTACAGGGTGGTTGCTGGTTATGTACGAGTTGGTTCAGCACAAGTGGCAGACCCTGTATCAAGGTGGGGCATCTGAACGTGTCGCCCACCGTTAGTTTGCTGTTGCGGCACTGCACCACCTCGAAGGCATCATCGCCCATGTAGCGCAGTGTCAGTTCCCTGTCCGGTCGCCATAACAGCTGTATTCGGTCGTCACGCCGCAGTTGGCTGGCGCAAAGCACTTTGTTTGCGAAGAACAAGTTACTGGTGTCTATCTCTTCCCTGTCATCCTTCTCCTGGCATAACGCCTGCCAGTCACAGTATCCCACAAAGCGGGCCAAGATGTCGAGGGTGGAAAGCCGAGTCTCGCGTTTTGTACCCTCCTCAATATAGCCCCAGAAACGCTTAAGGGTGGTGCTGCTTACCAGATTGCCCGTACGGTTATAGATACATTGCGACAGAAAGTCAAAATCCTTCGGCGTACGTATCTTGCATCCTGCTGTCGTCTCCAACAGATGCCTTAGCTTTAAATTATTTGCCTCGTTGCACATAAGGGGTGTGAGGTTTTGGGGTTATGAGGTTTTAGGGTTATGAGGTTTTTAGGATATTGGGGTATGAGGTTGTAAGGGAGTCTGTCCCTGTCGTCCTTTTTACTTCCTTTTTACTTCCTTTTTACTTCCTTTTTACTTCCCTTTTAAAATTCCCCACAAAGTTACACATTATTATCTTACTATGCAAAAGAATGCGCAAAAAAGTATGTGTGATGATAGAAAAAGGAAACAATATACGATTAGGCACAGAATGATATTTTGACACAGATTACGCAGATTTGACTACGTCGAGCTAAACCTTCACAGATTATTTCCATTTTGACAACGATTTGACGGATTGTATTTCTGCTAAAATAAAAATCTGTGAAATCTGCGTAATCTGTGTCAAAAAGTATATCATTGCCTAGAAAAAACTCCAACTGTACGGCATTACCGTTTACCTGTGTTGAGTCGTTGTCGCCTGTACCTTCACTCGTTCAGAAGAATGAATGTCTTACGCGCGCGCATGCGCGCATTTCCTAGAAAGTTAAAATAAGCCTCCACCCTCCACATTCTTTATAATCTACAAGTACTTAGTGTGATACCTGTGTGGAGGCTACTTTCAAGCCTCCACGTTTTTGGCGTTTTTGGACATATTTTCTGTATTTTTCGTGCAAAGCATACTCATTTCCCTGTCATCAAATCTTGTTTTTCCTATGCTTCAATTTCCATTTTCCTTCGCATGAATTCTCTACGCCACGCCCGAGACGTTTGTACGCCACGGCCGTGGCGTATATACGCCACGCTCGAGACGCTTATACGCCACGGCCGTGGCGTAGAGAATTCTTCCCCCATAACGCTTTTGTTGTCAACACAGTAATGCTGATTTGTACACTTATGGGAAAAAGTAGCCTTCCTGCCCCCCGTTTTTTTTGACTTCGATCAAAATGCAGGGAATAAGAGCAATGCTGATAACTTACCCTCTCTTCTCCATCAGCACCACGTTCTCCACATGTTGTGTGTGGGGAAACATGTCGACAGGTTGTATCTTGACAACCTTGTAGTCGGTGTCGAGAAGTTGGATGTCGCGAGCCTGAGTGGCTGGATTACAACTTACGTAAACGATGCGCTGTGGAGCAGCGAAGAGGATGGTGTCGATAACGTCCTGATGCATACCGGCACGTGGGGGGTCGGTGATGATGACATCGGGCCGACCGTGACGCTCGATGAACTCTTTGTTGAGGATGTCCTTCATGTCGCCTGCATAGAAGAGTGTGTTGTCGATGCCATTCACCTCTGAGTTTACCTTAGCATCCTCAATGGCTTCGGGAACATACTCAATACCTATCACTTGACGCGATTGACGCGCTACGAAATTGGCGATTGTACCCGTTCCGGTATAGAGGTCGTAGACCAATGGCAACTCCAGCCCCCCCGACTCCCTAAAGGGGGAGACAGACTCGTTGGGGGTAGTGGATGAGTTTTCTGTAGGACTTTCTCCCCCTTTAGGGGGCTGGGGGGGCTGGAATGCGAAGTCGCGTGCTACCTTATATAATTCGTAGGCTTGCTCTGTGTTGGTCTGGTAGAAACTCTTGGGGCCAACCTTGAAGCGAAGATCCTCCATTAGTTCGAAGATGTGGTCGGTACCGAAGTAAGGCTTCACGTCGAGGTCGCCAAAGGTGTCGTTGCATTTGGGGTTATAGACATACATAAGCGAACTGATCTGTGGGAACTGTTTGTGCAGGTCTTCGAGCAATGTCGTGGCAGTCTCCTCGTCAAACTGACTCTGTGTGGCAATCTCCTCAGCAATGGCTTCCTTGTTGTTTGCAATAGGTTCCTTAGGGCCAAACTGAACGATGACCATCCATTCCCCACTTTGAGAATTGCGCATCACAATGTCGCGCAGCAATCCGTACTGTGCTCTGAGATCGTAGAACGTGATATCGCGCTCGCGTGCGTATGTATAAATATAATTACGTATTTCGTTGTTGAGATTGTCCATTAACCAACATTTCTCAATAGGAAGTACTTTGTCAAAGGCTCCCGAGATGTGGAAGCCGATACCAGGTTGGAATGGGATGCCTTGGCGCATCTGCTCCTCAGTGAGCCACTGTTTGCAACTACAACCGAAGTCTAGCTTGTTGCGGTACTCCTGTGTCTTTGCTGAGCCAAGGATAGGCGAACATTCCGGCAATTCCACCTTGCCGATACGTCGCAGGTTATCCATCACCTGACGCTGCTTCCACTTGATTTGCTCGTCGTAGGGAAGGCATTGCCATTTGCATCCACCGCATACGCCAAAGTGCTGGCAGAATGGTTCGGCGCGTTTATCCGATGGTTTGACAATACGTACGGCTTTTGCCTCAGCGTAATGATGCTTCTTGCGAGTAATCTGCAAGTCGACAATGTCGCCGGGAACGACGTAAGGAACGAAAATCACCAAGTCATTTACCCTCACCAATGCCTTGCCTTCTGCTGCTACATCGGTTATTTCGATACCCTCCAAAAGGGGCAATTCTTTTTTCTTTCTTGCCATAAAATGTATTGTCTTTCGTAATTTGATGCAAATTTACCAATAAATTTTGAAAAAAAATGCATCTGCCTTTGTTATTTGAAAATTTTCGATTAACTTTGCTGAAAAGAGTACTAATACCAATTTTTATAAACAATTAATCATTATGAGTCAAAAAAGAGTTTATACCTTTGGTAATGGACAGGCCGAAGGTAACGCCCAGATGCGCGAAGTGCTGGGTGGCAAGGGTGCTAACCTTGCAGAAATGAATCACATTGGTGTGCCCGTACCTCCCGGTTTCACCATTACCACCGACACTTGTAACGAGTACTATGAGGTTGGTCAGGACAAGATCGTTGAGCTGTTGCAGGATGAGGTTAATGCTGCTGTAGCTCACACCGAGAACCTGATGAACTGCAAGTTCGGTGATCCCAAGAATCCTCTGTTGGTTTCTGTACGTTCAGGTGCCCGCGCTTCTATGCCCGGTATGATGGATACCATCCTGAACCTTGGTCTGAATGACGAGGTGGCTGCTGGTATGTGCGAGAAGACTGGCAATCCTCACTTCGTATACGACAGCTATCGTCGTTTCGTACAGATGTACGGTGACGTAGTAATGGGTTTGAAGCCCGTCAACAAGGAGGACATCGATCCCTTCGAGGCTATCATCGAGAAGGTGAAGGAGGAGCAGGGCGTCGTACTCGATAAGGATCTCTCTGTAGAGTCTCTGAAGAAACTCGTTGAGCTCTTCAAGGCAGCCATCAAGGAGCAGACTGGCGAGGACTTCCCCACCGATCCCAAGGAGCAGCTCTGGGGTGCTATCTGCGCTGTATTCCGCAGCTGGATGAACGAGCGTGCTATCCTTTATCGTAAGATGGAGGGAATTCCCGACGAGTGGGGTACTGCTGTATCTGTTATGGCTATGGTATTCGGTAACATGGGTGAGACCTCTGCTACTGGTGTATGCTTCAGCCGTGACGCTGGTAACGGCGAGAACCTCTTCAACGGTGAGTACCTGATCAATGCTCAGGGTGAGGACGTTGTGGCTGGTATCCGTACACCTCAGCAGATCACCAAGATCGGTTCACAGCGTTGGGCTGAGCGTGCTGGCATCTCTGAGGAGGAGCGTGCTGCCAAGTATCCTTCTATGGAGGAAGCTATGCCCGAGCTGTACAAGGAGCTTGACGCTCTGCAGGACAAGCTGGAGAAGCACTACCACGATATGCAGGATATGGAGTTCACCGTTCAGGAGGGTAAGCTGTGGTTCCTCCAGACACGTAACGGTAAGCGTACCGGTACTGCAATGGTTAAGATCGCTATGGACCTCGTTAAGGAGGGTCTTATCGATGAGAAGACCGCTATTCTGCGCTGCGAGCCCAACAAGTTGGACGAGCTGCTGCACCCCGTATTCGAGAAGACCGCTCTGAAGGCTGCTAAGGTTATCACTCAGGGTCTGCCCGCTTCTCCCGGTGCTGCTTGTGGTCAGATTGTGTTCCACGCTGACGACGCTCAGGTATGGCATCAGGATGGCCACAAGGTTATCATGGTTCGTATCGAGACTTCTCCCGAGGACCTCGCTGGTATGTCTGCTGCTGAGGGTATCCTCACCGCTCGTGGTGGTATGACCTCTCACGCTGCCGTTGTGGCTCGTGGTATGGGTAAGTGCTGCGTCAGTGGTGCTGGTGAGATCCACGTTGACTATAAGGCTAAGACCGTTGAGATTGGTGGCGTAGTATATAAGGAGGGTGATTTCATCTCTCTGAACGGTACTACCGGTCAGGTTTACGCTGGCGAGGTTAAGACCATCGCTCCTGAGCTTTCTGGCGACTTCAAGGCTCTGATGGACCTCTGCGACAAGTACACCAAGATGGAGGTTCGCACCAATGCTGATACTCCTGCTGATGCTAAGTTGGCACGCGACTTCGGTGCTAAGGGTATCGGTCTGACTCGTACCGAGCACATGTTCTTCGAGGGTGAGAAGATCAAGGCAATGCGTGAGATGATTCTCGCTGAGAATGTTGCTGACCGTGAGCTCGCCCTGGCTAAGCTGCTGCCCTACCAGAAGGCTGACTTCTACGGCATCCTCAAGGCTATGGACGGCCTGCAGGTTAACATCCGTCTCTTGGATCCCCCATTGAACGAGTTCGTTCCCAACAAGGAGAACCCCGCTGGTCAGAAGGAGATGGCAGAGCAGATGGGCGTAGACCTGGAGGTTATCAAGAAGCGTGCTGAGGCTTTGGACGAGGCTAACCCCATGCTCGGTCATCGTGGTTGCCGTCTGGGTGTCACCTATCCCGAAATCACCGCTATGCAGACCCGTGCTATACTTTCTGCAGCTTGCGAGCTGAAGAAGGAGGGCTACGATCCCCATCCCGAAATCATGGTTCCCCTCGTAGGTATCCTCTATGAGTTGAAGCAGCAGAAGGAGATCATCAAGAAGGTTGCCGCTGAGGTATTCGCTGAGTATGGTGTTGAGATCAAGTTCGAGATCGGTACCATGATCGAGATTCCTCGTGCCTGCTTGACCGCCGATCGTATCGCTACCGAGGCTGAGTACTTCTCATTCGGTACCAACGACTTGACCCAGATGACCTTCGGTTACAGCCGCGATGACGTTGCTTCATTCGTTCCCGAGTACCTCGAGAAGAAGATCTTGAAGGCTGATCCCTTCGCAGTTCTCGACCAGAAGGGTGTAGGTCAGCTCATCAAGATGGCTTGCGAGAAGGGTAACGCTGTTCGTCCCGGCATCCGCACCGGTATCTGCGGTGAGCACGGTGGTGAGCCCAGCTCAGTTAAGTTCTGCGCTAAGCTCGGCATGAAGTATGCTTCTTGCTCTCCCTTCCGTGTGCCCATCGCACGTCTGGCTGCCGCGCAGGCTGCTGTTGAGGAGTAATCACACAACTCAATAAATAATTTAGGTGCAATCATCCGTGTGGTGGTTGCACCTTTTATATTTGTGAGAACACTCTTCAAGATGTTTGCACCATTTTGTTTTGGGTGTAGCGCTGATGTAAGTGGGAAACAATTGGATTTTATCAAATGTCTAATAATCAGGTGTCTAATTACTCTTGTACAACTTTGTTCCATGTGGCAATAGGCAAATTTACCTAGTTTTTTTACCAAATTTTGCCCCCTGTTTACCAAAAATTGAGGATTGTTTTGCTGCTTATATTATATGAATACGCGCTATTGCGTACAATATATAAATTCATAATATGTCTACACTAAAAGCAGCAGTAAGAACAAAAAGAAAGGACGGTATGTATGTTGTGTACATCCGCGTTACTCACAATCGTCAAGTCAAGTACGTCAGAACATCATGGATGGTTGACGACAAAGGATTGAGCAGGGACAAACAAGACATTTTTGATCCCTTTGTTTCAGAGCAAACCTCAAAGGTCATTGCTGGGTACTACAGTATGCTGAACAGATTGGGCACACAGAATTGGACAGCAAAGGAAATCGTTGATTTTATTCAGTTTGGCAAGGATGGTATATCATTCTCAAAGTATGCTCGCAAGCATATCGACAAGATGATTGCAAGAGGACAGGAAAGAACCTCTCGTGATTACAAATACTCCAAACAAGAGAGCGATAGCTCCAAGTATGCTTCGTAAGTTCTTTGGGATTGTTCCCGACTTCAGCAGGTTTACACATCCACTTCAGGAACTGGGGCAGGATGTAGCTCTGATGAGCTTTTGTCTGTGTGGTATAAACAGTATAGATTTGTTCTATGCGAAGAAGAGCCAATTCAACGATGGCATCCTTCATTACAATAGAAGAAAGACTTGTAAGTCAAGAAGCGACAACGCATACTTTGAGATAAGAGTACCGCAGTTTCTTATTCCAACTTTTGAGAAGTATCTGTCAAAGGACAAAGAATCACCATGGCTGTTCGATTTTCATGAATGATTAAGTACCGCAGATTCCTTCAATGCAAATGTAAATGCTGGTATTAGTCAGATTTGCAAGAAGGTTTCACCCAGCTTCCATGCAAGCTTATATTCGTTTCGTCATTCCTGGGCAACTATAGCGCAGAATGGGTGTGGGGCATCTTTGAACGAAATCGACTTTGCGCTCAATCACTCTACCAATAAAATGGCAAGGGTATATACCATGATTGATTATTCCCCTGCGTGGGAACTAAATGATAAAGTCATTGACTACATCTTCTTTAGCAACAAAGAACCAGGAAACACTGATGAAATAGAAGGATTTTTCGAGAGAATGTCCAAATACAACTTGATTAGAGGAGAGTTGTTTATCAATGGAGAGCGTGTTTCTGTCATAGAAGACACAGACTTCTGCAATTTTGACCAAGTTATAACGTTGCTTATTTCGTCTCTGTCAGATGAGATACCTCGACCTACAAAAGTTCAAGTAAAGATCACAAATCTCGATAAACAGCAGACACAGTTGTATCAGAGAGTTTTGCAATAATGTGCCTTCAAATTAAACATTGAAGTTACAATACCTCCTTTTTCGTTAAAAAACATGTATTAAATCATACTTTTCCGTACAAAGTCACCACAATTAAAAATATTTGTGGTAACTTTGTACCGTTAATTATAATCAATAATGGAGCAAGACATGGCATTCATATCATCTGCAACTATTAAAGAACAAGGAAGAACAGCATATTACAAGATGCTGGAAAGCGCACGCGATGGAGAACTCATACAGGTTCGCCGAGGTGTATATGCCAGTATTGACCAACTCAGTGGCAATATGATTGACATCGATGCTATCGTGCCTGATGGAATCCTTTGTCTGTGGTCAGCATGGAGCATTTACGGACTCACGACCTCTATGCCACAGGCATTTCACATCGCCATCAAAAGAGACAGAAAGGTTACATCACAGTCTTTCCCTAAAATTGAGTTGCATAGCTACACTGAATCGGTGCTCAAAGTAGGTGTAACAGAAATGACAATGGAAGGCTTTACATTTCACATCTACGATATTGAGCGATGTGTATGTGACGCAGTAAAATTCCGTAATAAGGTAGGGATGGATGTATGCTCTGAGATAATCAATAATTATCTGGAACGTCCAGATAGGAATATAACCAAACTAATGGATTATGCCCGACAACTGCGTGTGGCAAACATCCTGGAAAAATATCTTCAAGTAAAACTATGAGCAAAGACACTGTAAAAAACTATGGAAAATCCATCCGTAGTAAACTTCTCAATATAGCCAAAGAAGAAAATACTTTCTATCAAACCGTACTGACACGCTATTTTCAGGAACGTCTGCTTTATCGTATTTCGCAAACACGCTATCGCAGTAACTTCTACCTGAAAGGTGGAGCTCTGATGTATGCATATGAAAGGTTTGCTGCACGTCCAACATTAGACATTGATTTCCTTGGAAACAATATCAGTAATGAAGGTGCATCCATTGTGAAGGCTTTTAAGGAAATATGCTCTGTACTATATGGGGAGGATGGGGTGAACTTTGATGTTGAGAATATTACTTACCAAAACATAACTGAGTTCAAGGATTACCATGGAATTCGACTGAGTATTCCTGTCAACATGGATACTATATCACAGGTCATGACAATGGACATTGGCTTTGGCGATGTGGTTACTCCAGAGCCTATTAATCTTGATTATCCAGTTCTTCTTGAACACTTGCCAAGTACCAATATTCTTGCTTATTCTCTTGAAACTGTTATTGCAGAGAAACTACATGCAGCGGTCGATCTTGCAGATCAGAGTAGTAGAATGAAAGACTATTATGACCTGTATACAGTCCTGCATAACGAGAAGTATGATGCAACTGTACTTCAGGAAGCTATCATGCGAACCTTCGAAAATCGTCACACTCCATACGATAGCAATACGATGTTTTTCAGGAAGGAGTTTTCTCAGAATCAGCAGATGCAGATCAGATGGCAGGCTTTCGTCAAGAAGATAACAAAGAAATCCGAACTTACATTTGCCGAAGTAGTAACTTATATTCAAGTGAGTCTACAACCATATTGGGATAATTTGTCGAATGAAGAATCCTAACGATATATTTACGCTGCAGTTCCCCGAAGCAAAGAACATAATTGTTTCGGGTGACATTCATGGTGACTTCAATCTTCTCGTGAACAAGCTTTGCGTGCAGTACGAGATGAAGGACACCGTGCTCATTGTGGCTGGCGATTGCGGATTTGGATTTGAACAGAAAGGGTACTACGAGAACATTGTCAGGCGCAACAACAAGCGTATGAATAATGCCAATAACTGGATTGTGTTTGTAAGAGGCAACCATGACAATCCAGAGTACTTCGACGGAAAAGTCTTCAATCACAAACGGTTTGTGGCAGTTCCTGACTATTCGATTCTGAAAGCGTGTGGTCATACGATTCTTTGTATAGGTGGTGCAATATCAATCGACCGTCAATATCGAAAGGACAGCTGAATTCGGCAACAGAGCATCCAACATAAGCATCAATCTACCGATCCGTTAGACAGAAATGTGTATTGGATTAATGAAGCTCCAGTTTATAACGCTGACAAACTCAATGCCATCAATGAACGATTTGCCATTGATACAGTCATCACTCACACTGCACCTTCCTTTTGTGAACTGCAATCTAAGAACGGATTGGCGACATGGGCAGCAAATGATGAAGGCAAACTTATGGCAGATGTTGAAGAAGAGCGTCAAGCGATGGACGACATCCACGAGCATCTTCTTTACAATAATCATCCGATAAGTCATTGGTACTATGGTTACTTTCATCAAAGTTGGCATTCTGCAATCGGTGAAATACTCTTCAAGATGCTCGACATCATGGAATTTTATGAGATAAGATAATACCTTTAATGTTAATTTTACGTTAATATCACTTACAAAGTTTGATAATTAAATTATTTATCGTATCTTTGCGATGAATTTTAGCAAATGTTTATGGCACAGAAAGACTATAGTATAAAGACAGAGACGTTGGCACGATTTGCCAAAGCACTTGGACATCCTGCCAGAATTACGATCATGAAGTATCTTGCACAACGCACAGAATGCTATTGTGGAGACATCCAGGAGGAGCTGCCAATTGCTCAATCTACCGTAAGCCAGCATCTGAAG
>JAZQQO010000032.1:0-2249 GCA_045629085.1 Bacteroidaceae bacterium | reverse complement strand
CGAGCTGACTTATCCCGAAGTCACCATCCCTGCCTCGGCGTTCTATGCGCCTGTAGTGGTGCAGCGTGACGGCAAGGATGTAGAGATTGCTGCTGCCGACCATGATGAGAACATAGGCGTGCGTCTGGAATCGACCATCGGTATCTATGGCACAGGAATTCTGGATGCCATACCCGACGAGGATATCACCGCCCAGTGGAAGGCTGAGTCGCCTTACGTGACACTCAATCCTGCTATGTGGGATCAGGCAACTGACACATGGAAAAGCTATTACAGCAACTCTAAACAGGGTGATGGCACGAAGTACGTGCGTCGCTTCACTTACGCCATGAGTCGTGGTCCTTTGATGGATGCTGCCGGAGCCAATGCCATCTGGAACATCACCAATGTGACACGTCCCGACCGTAGCTACCACTACCTTGATCTTGCCGGCAAGTATTATGCCGAGACTTCATCCAAGGATCCAGAGGTGCAAGCGGGTTTCAAGGAGTACATCGCCCTTGTTGACCCTGGCAAGAAGCATCCGGAGTGGCATACTGGCAATCTTGAGACGGACATCAAGACCTACCTAACCAGTCAGACGCTGGATGCAGAGATGACTCAGGAGCAGTATAAGAACCTCATGATCTGGCATCGAGGACTTGCCGTACCTGCTGCTCGCAACACCACCACCGAGGACTTCAAGGCTGGCAAGGAACTCTTCTCGCAGATTGGTTGTGCGCAGTGTCACCGTCCTTCGTGGACAACGGGCAAGGACGACATTCAGGATCCAAACCTGCTTTTCTCCAACGTCGACATGCCTCGCTATCCGTATCAGAAAATCTGGCCTTACACTGACATGGTGCAGCATCGCCTCTTCATGAAGAACGACTTGCGAACAGGTTGGTGCCGCACCACTCCGCTTTGGGGTCGAGGATTGGCAAGCAAGTGCGGTTCGGGCGTTGAGCGCATGCATGACTGTCGTGCCCGCAATGTCATCGAAGCCATTATGTGGCACGGATGCACCCAAGAGGGAGGCAAGAGCGATGCCTACGTCACGGTGGAGAAATTCCGCCAGCTGACGAAGAAGCAACGCGACCAGATTGTTTATTTCATTGAGTCGATATAAACTTCGTACGAAAACGATGACGAAAACGATAACTGCTAATTATTTGAAAAAAATCACTATTCCCCTGTACACACTCCTCATAGTGTGTATGGGGGGTGCCACGATTGTGGAGAAGATGCATGGCAAGGACTATGCGGGTGAGCATATCTATGGTTCATGGTGGTTCGTCACCTTGTGGGGGGTGCTGACTATTGTGGGGATGGCTTTTCTTGTGCGGATGAAGGTACACAAGAAACTGCCGGTCTTTCTATTGCACCTCTCATTTGTGGTGATGCTTGCTGGAGCATTGATCACACATCTCACCTCGCAGGAAGGGACGGTGCATCTGCGTATGGACGAGGATGTGCAGACTTTCCTCGACAGCAAACAGCGAGTACGGTATCTGCCCTTAACCATGCGGCTGACAGCTTTCGACATCCTCTGCTATCCGGGCACAGATGCGGTGATGGATTACCGTTGTACTATTGATGTGGTATCTACTCCTCGCCCTATAAGGGAGAGGTCGGGAGAGGGTCCCCACAAGATGATTGTATCCATGAATAATATCGGCAAAGCGTCGGGTTATCGTTTCTACCAGTCATCGTACGATGATGACGGGCAAGGCACACACCTCCTCGTGGCGCACGATCCGTATGGTATTGCCGTCACCTACGTGGGTTACTTGATGCTATTCGTCAGCCTTCTGTGGACGGTGTTCTCGCGCCACACCCGTATACGCCAGTTCTATCGTATGGCTACTCGGCCACTAGTTATTCTTGTGCTCTTCTGCCTGACGTCACAGCATGTATTTGCATCCTCAAAACCTTATAACTTCAGAATCTCAGCGCTCGGCTCTGCCGATTTCATGGCGTCAGCGGAGAAAGAACCTCAAACCGTCTCCAGCGAGATTGCTCATGAACTGGGAAAGGTTGCCATTCTTTACAATGGTCGTATTTGTCCCATCAATACAGCTGCCACGGACTTTGTCTCAAAGCTCTCTGGCAAGCCCTCTTGGAATGGCTATTCTGCCGATGAAATCTTTACTGGTTGGATGATATTCTATACGGAATGGGAGCAGCAGAAGATTATCCGCATCAAGAGCGCAGAGGTGCAGCACATACTGGGCATTGAAGACCAATGGGCTTCGGTGCGCGATTTCTAT
>JAZQQO010000031.1:0-52674 GCA_045629085.1 Bacteroidaceae bacterium | reverse complement strand
AGGAGCAATAAGACCCAAATCCAGCCTCAGAAGTGCAATTTGGCGGAAAAAACAAGCAATCATACAATTTCCTGTATAGTTGCCTGACTGTTAGAATGACATGAAAGAAAAGAGGGTGTGCCAGCATTTTGACACACCCTCTTTCTTTCTTTCAGTTTGGAACAACTGCTATGGGATGTTTCAAAGAATAGTGCAACCTTCGCAAGGCTTGAGCTGCTTAAAGAAATCGTTGCCCTTGTCATCGACGAGGATGAAGGCGGGGAAGTTCTCGACCTCGATCTTCCAGATAGCCTCCATGCCCAACTCAGGATACTCCACGCACTCGATGCTCTTGATGCTGCTCTGTGAAAGAACGGCAGCTACACCACCGATGGTGCCGAGGTAGAAGCCGCCGTGCTTCTGGCAAGCATCGGTAACGCACTGTGCACGGTTGCCCTTAGCAATCATAACGAGTGAACCGCCATTAGCCTGGAACTCATCTACGTAGGGATCCATACGACCTGCTGTGGTGGGACCCATCGAGCCGCAAGGATAGCCTTCGGGAGTCTTGGCAGGACCTGCATAAAGCACTGGATAATCCTTGAAATACTGAGGCATACCCTCGCCAGCGTCAAGACGAGCTTTAAGCTTGGCGTGAGCAATGTCACGAGCCACGATGATGGTACCCTTCAGGTTGACGCGAGTTGAGACGGGATACTTTGAGAGTTCCTTACGAACGGCATCGATGCCCTGGTTGAGGTCAATCTCGATGGTGTTGGCACCTTCGCCAGCCTGTGCATACTCTGCAGGGATGAGCTCTGCGGGATTGCCGTCCATCTTCTCGATCCAGATACCGTCCTTGTTGATCTTAGCCTTGATGTTGCGGTCGGCAGAGCAGCTTACACCCATGCCGACGGGCAGAGAAGCACCATGGCGAGGCAGACGGATGACGCGGATGTCGTGAGCCAGGTACTTACCACCGAACTGTGCACCGAGGCCGATGCGGTAAACCTCCTTGAGGAGCTTCTCCTCGAGGTCGAGGTCGCGGAAAGCACGGCCTGTCTCGTCGCCTGTGGTGGGCAGCGAGTCGTAGTACTTGATGGAGCCGAGCTTCACGGTCAGCAGGTTCTTCTCGGCACTGGTGCCACCGATGACCACGCAGATGTGGTAGGGAGGACAGGCAGCAGTACCAAAGTGCTTGATCTCCTCGACGAGCCAAGGCAGCAAGGTGCCTTCGTTCTGGATGAGTGCCTTGGTCATAGGATAGAAGTAGGTCTTGTTGGCAGAGCCACCACCCTTGGCCACACACACGAACTTGTATTCAGCACCCTCGGTAGCCTCGATGTCAATCTGAGCGGGGAGGTTGCACTTGGTGTTCACCTCGTCATACATATTAAGAGGAGCATTCTGCGAATAGCGCAGGTTGTCCTGCGTGAAGGTGTTGTAGACACCGAGCGAGAGAGCCTCTTCGTCCTCGAAGCCGGTCCATACCTGCTGACCCTTCTCGCCATGAATAATGGCGGTGCCGGTATCCTGGCAGAAGGGCAGAATACCCTTGGCAGCGGTCTCGGCGTTACGCAGGAACTGCAGAGCAACGTACTTGTCGTTCTCGCTGGCTTCGGGATCGCTCAGAATCTTAGCCACCTGCAAGTTGTGCTCGCGGCGCAGTTTGAACTCTACTTCATGAAAACACTCCTGGGCGAGCATGGTCAATGCCTCTTTAGAAACCTTGACAATCTCTTTGCCCTCAAATTCACTTACCGTGATGCCTTCCTTGGTGAGGAGGCGATACTCGGTCTTGTCTTCTCCCAGCTGAAACATGGGAGCATACTTGAAATCGGCCATTGTCGTTTTTATTTTTTTGGATTTTATTTTATGGTATTTTCATCGCAAAAATAATGCTTTTTGTCGAAACAAGCAAGAAAAAAAAGAATTAAAACCGAAAAGTCAAAAAATGTCGCTAACTTTGCAGCCGATTTTACAACGGAAATAAAAGAAAAAGCATAATTATGAACGCAGAATTAACTTTGATTCCTGCATGGATGCTGATCCCCTTCGTGGTACAGCTGCTATGCATTGCCATTCTGCCCCTGACCAAGCTTGAGCATTGGTGGGAGCACAACACTCACAAACTGATCGTATCGCTCGTGCTGGGCGTGCCCGTGGCCATCTGGCTGTGCACGAACGGTATGTCGCATGAGATTGAGCACCAGATGGTGTACGACTACATTCCCTTCATCCTACTGCTGATGGCGCTCTTCGTCACCACGGGTGGCATCTGCATCAAGGGTGACCTCAAGGCCACGCCCCTTGTCAATACGTGCATACTCGGCGTGGGCTATCTGCTGGCCTCGTTCATGGGTACGACGGGTGCGGCTATGCTGCTCATCCGTCTGCTGATACAGACGAACAGTCAGCGTCAGTACAAGACGCACACCATCCTCTTCTTCATTGCAGCTGTGGCCAACTGCGGTGGCATCCTCACTCCGCTGGGCGATCCCCCACTCTTCCTGCTCTTCCAGAAGGGCGTGCCCTTCGGCTGGTTCTTCAGCATGTTGCCTGAGTGGGCTACGGTAGGCGCACTGTTGCTGGGTATTTATTATGTAGTGGACACGATGCAGTATAAGAAGGAGCCGAAGGAGGCACTGGCTGCCGACCACGCCGAGCAGGTGAAGATGACGGCAACGGGCCTCATCAACCTTTTCTGGCTGCTGTGCGTCATCGGTGCCACGATGTTCGTCAACAAGACCTACATCCCTGCCATGGGCGAGCATGATGCTCCCTTCTATCTGAAACTGCTGCGTGAGTGGATCTTCATCTTTATTATCATTATGTCGATGCTGACGACAAAACGCGAGGTTCGCAAGGATAACGACTTCTCATGGACGCCCATCCTCGAGGTGGCTTGCGTGTTCTGTGGCATCTTCGCCACGATGACTCCTGCCCTGATGTTCCTGCAGGAGAATCCTCTGCCTGTGAGCGAGCCTTGGCAGTTCGTTTACTGCACGGGTAGCCTCTCGGCCTTCCTCGACAACGCTCCCACAGCCATGGTGTTCCACGCTACGGCAACCACGCTGGTCGACCCCGCCACACCGGGTTTGGTGGCAGGTGTCAGCGAGCCTCTGCTGCGTGCCATCTCGATGGGTGCCGTATTCTTCGGCGCGCTGACGTACATCGGCAATGGTCCTAACTTCATGGTGAAGAGCATCGCTGAGCAGAGCGGCATCAAGATGCCTTCGTTCTTCGGCTACATGCTGAAGTTCTCGCTCATCGTCTGTCTGCCCATCTACATCATCGTGCAGCTGATCTTCTGCTAAAAGGGGCGGAGATACAGATGCAGAATCTTTAGAAACAGATTTAATTTTCAGACGCAGATTACGCGGATTTCACAGATTTAATTTAGAGATATAATCTGTGTAATCCGCGTAATCTGCGTCTAAGACTTTGCGTTGTTTGAGTAACTTACAGCTGCTCGGCAATGAATTGCTTCATCTCATCGTAGTGTGCCTCGATAGAGAAGAGGAGGTGAAGCTGGTTGTTAGCACGGGTGAAGTTGTGGGTGGGATATTTCACCTTCCAATACTTATCGCCATTGAGGTAGTCCCAAAGGAAGCGAACACACTGCATGTAGGGGAAGAGAGCTGTAGCGTAGGGCAGGTTCTCGATCTCTACAGGCAGAAGGAACGATTTTGCACTGGCGAGATAGCCCTCGGTGAAGGCCTTGAAGATGTCGATATCGAACTGAACCTCGCTCATCTCGGGATGATCCTCAGCCACCTTGTTGGCACCGGTGCGCAGGAAGTCGCCGTAGTCAGAGAAAATGAAGTTGGGCATGACGGTGTCGAGGTCGATGACGCAGAGCACGTTGTCCTGATCGTCGAACATCATGTTGTTAACCTTCGTATCGCAATGGCAAACACGCTTGGGCAGAGTGCCCTCACGACCCATACGCTCGGCCTTACACATCTCCTCAGCACGCTTCTCAATCTCTTGCAGCATGTTCTGCACCTCAGGCTCCTGCACGCGGCCTGCTGGGTTGGCAGCCACCACTTCGCGTAATTGCTGCAGACGGAACTCCATGTTGTGGAAGTCCTTGATGGTCTCGCCCAGTTCGACGGGGATGTCGGCCAGCATAGCCTGAAAATTACCGAACGCCTTACCGGCAGCACGGCTCGACTCGGGGTTAACGGCTTGCTTGGTGATGGCGTTGGGGATGAAGATCATGAGGCGCCAAAAGCCTCTCCCCCCGCCCTCCCCCAAAGGGGAGGGGGCTTCTGTAGTGACGTAGAGTTGCTCTGGATTCTCCTTTGAAGGAATGAATGTCAGCACCTTGCGATCGATGTCATCCTCGCCCTTGGCTTCCAATTTCTGGCGGATGTGACCAGTCACGGCCTTGATGTTGCGCATCACCATCTCAGCGTCGGGGAAGACGTTGGTATTGATGCGCTGCAGTACGTAGTCGGGGGCATCGACCTCCTCGGTTATCACCTTATAGGTGTCGTTGATAAGTCCCTCGCCTAAAGGCTTGATTTCCTTTACAGTGCCACGGATGGCAAACTTTGATACGATGTTGTTCATGATGTGATTGGGTTATTATTATTATCTTTCAATTATCAATTATCAATTGTCAATTATCATCTACCTGTCCTCCGGGTAGCTGATGCCAGTCAAAGGTTCTCCGTTCTTGTTCATTCCTTCGGCACTGATGGTGACGTGCGTGAGACTATTATTATTAAATAGGTGTATCTCGGCACAACCCTCGTCATCGAGTTTCAAATCGGGATTCCAGTACAGCGTGCGGCGGTAGTCCTTAGGATTGGGTGTGGCCGTGTGACTATAGTCGGGGTGGTAGAAGTCGATGCAATCGGAAAAGCCCCACAACACCTTGCGGCGGTCGCGGTAAGCCACGAACTGCGTATTGTCGTCGGGGATGCGCAAGTCGACGGTGACCTGAGGTTGGTTGCTTTGACTGTAGCGCTTGTCGCCTTCGCGACGTGGAGCATAGTCGGTGTAAATGTACACCTTGTCGAGTTTGTGCAAGTGGTTGTAGCGTTGCAGCACTCCGGGCGAGAAACTGAAGGAGAGATTGCGGCTGTTGAAACGCGCCTCGATGTCATATTGGCGCTCCATGTTCATGTCGCCGATGTAGGTACGAGCCAGATCGCTGACAAAGCGCATAGATCCAATATAGTAGCCAGGGCAGAGACCGGCATCAACCACCTCATTGAAGGCATCCTGTGCATCGAGTACGAACGCAGGTTTGCTGGCATCGAAGCCACGCAAACCACTACGCTTGGCACCGATGACCACCTCGTTCATGAGATGTGCATCGTCCACCTTCGTGAGTTTACCCTTATCCTTGCGAGGTGAGGTGTTCTGTGAAGCCTGATAGAAATTATAGGGCTTGACGAAACGAGGATAGGGTTGATGGAATCGCACATAGAACTCGGGATAATTGACAGTGCCGTAATCGCCGTTGGCATTCATCTTATCCTCACTCGCTGCGATCCAAACCGGAGCCTTGCCATTCTTCCATTTCTTCTGATCGCTGGCTGTACAGAAGAAGTAACAATAGTTAGAGAAGGCAGGGGCTTCGATGCGGAACTTACCATTATTGTAAGTCATCATCTCGCCTATGGCACCCTTCTCACCGCCTTCTACCACCTTGGTGTCGAGCATGAACTCGGCATGCACGGTCACTTCGTGTTTCAGGTTGCCATTCACGTCGGTAGAAAGTCCTACTTCGGGTTCTATTTTCTGACGATTGTCATCCATCTCCTTGCCCAGTCTACCTGCCAAGCGCCATTGCACTTCGGTGTCGGAAGGGTGCGTTGCGCCCATATCGCCACTAGGCACACCCTCAGCATAGGCATCGGCTGTAATGCCCATATTTTCCTGCAACGTCTTGGCTACCAGCATAGCTGCCTTGGCACCGCCCCATTTATGAATGAAGCGCTCGGTGGCGTAACCGCCGTAGATGGAGTTGGCAAACTCATCATACTCGGGCGACATGCCCGCCTCGTCCATGCCTAATTTTGCAGCATCGCCGAAGAGATCCTCAGGTTCCTCTGTCTGATAGCGGTTAACATCGCCATAAATCCATTCCGTCTTCTCGTAAGGTTCGGTGAGGGTGAATGCCTTGGGCGTGGCCATCTCCACCCAGTTGTAGCGACGCCAACCCTGAATCATCAGCAAGAGGTCGAGGGCCTGGCGATGCTCTTCGTCATCGGCCTCGAAGTAGTACTCGGGCTGTTCGATGAATCCCTTTACCTGACTAGCCAACAGCATCTCGGTGAGGATGTTGCCGCTGTCGAAGGTGTACTCGGAATGGGCTGCATCACGCACTGCTACGGAGATAGATGCCCCACCTCCCTGCGTCAGAGATGCTCCGTTTTGCTCTGCCTTGATCTTAATATTGATAGGTTCGTAGGCCTTGTAGCCATCTTCCTTGATGCCGGAGAAGACGATGTTCTGCGAAGCAAATCCGGCATGACGCACAAACACGAGACGGTCGGCATAGACACGGCCAAGACTATTGAAAACCGTAATCTGCGCCACGCCGTCAGGGAAGCCCGTGGCATCAATATCGGCTTGCAAAGCAGCACCCTTACCCAATGACTTGGAGGCCTGTAGCACGCCATGGCTCATGACGGTGTAGCCCAACTCCTCGTTGGCTGCAGTACCTGCTGCCTGAATGTCAAGATGTATGGCATCGCCCGTGCAAGTAGTTTGCATGGCTGCACCATCCGTTTCGATATCAGGAAGTTTGCACTTCTGCGTATATTCGACAGCGTTGGAGGCTGTCCATGTAAAGGTGGCCGTGTACTTTTCCTTCTCCTTGACAGGAAGGAGGAACGAGCCACGTCCTCTCTGTTGCGTTTCAACCTCTGCCACCTGCTGCCCATCCTTGTCGAAGACGGTCAGTTTGCCTTTCAAGTGCTTACCATCGTCGTCATTGGCCTCGAAAGCCACGCGACAAGTCGTGCCAGCCACGAGATTACCGCCTTCTGGATAGAAGGTGACATCGGCCTCAGGCTTGGAATGGTCGGCCCTGAAATAGCGAAGCATAGGTCGCATCGTCATATCCTGAAAGTATTCGCCAGGATTTTTAGGTTTGTCGTAGACGGGGAATACACGGCTATAAAGTTTCTCGAAATCGCGGAAATACTGATTCTCCATCTGCTTGCTGTAAAACCAGTCCTTCGTCTTGCGGGTGTGAGGATGTTCGAACTGTCCCCAGTTGAGTTGCCAGCGGGTGTAGGCACGTAGTTCGTAATAACCGCCATAGAGCGTGTCGGAGAGCAGGAAACATCCACTTCCCTCACCACTCACGAGCTTGATCTTCTCACGCTCTACCAGATAGCCATCGTTGTTGAGCAACTCGACGTAGAGCAGACCGCTCAACTTGCTGGGTTGCCCCGTCGACAAGCGACAGTATGCCTTGTAGAAGATGGTGTCGCCCAAGAAATAACTGGTATTGTCCATGTGCACGAACACCTCTTCCTGCGGAATGCTCTTGCCGAACGACTCCAGCCGCTTTGCCCAACCATCGATGCTGGTGGGAACATCCTGCGCTGACAAGGAGGAAATGAAAGAATGGAAGAATGAAAGAATTATAAAATGAAAAAGTTTCCTCATGACTTTACAACATAGTGTTTCTAGCTTATCTAGTATTTCTAGTTTTCCTAGCTTTTCTGGTGTTCTAGTACTGCTCCAGATACTGGATGCGGCTCTCCGTGCTGGGATGCGTGCTGAACATGTTATTGAGCCAGCTTGTTAAACCTCCCGTAAGTACCTGTGGATGAATAATGAAAAGTTGTGCAATGTCGTCACGTCCCTCGGGTGCTGCTGCTGGCATGCCCGAAATCTTACGCAAGGCAGAAGCCAGTGCACGTGGTTTGCCGCAGAGTTCGGCACCACCGGCATCGGCCATATACTCGCGTTTACGACTGATAGCAAAGCGGGTGAGCAAGGTGAAGAAATAGCCAAAGGCGGCGAGTACAACGGCAACGACCATCACCAAAACAATGGCGCCGCCGCCATCTTTCTTGTTGCGGCTACGCGAACCACCGCCTCCCCAAAGGAAAGAGTTCCACAACACACGTAATGCCAACGACATCACTGTGCTCATGATGCCGACAAAGATGATGCTGATGATGAGCAGGCGCGTATCCTTGTTGCGGATGTGCGTCAACTCATGGCCAATCACACCGGCCAGTTCCTCGTCGTCGAGTCGCTTGAGAATACCCGTCGTCACCGTCACCGTGTAACTTTTCGTATCGATGCCACTGGCAAAGGCGTTCAGTTCGTCCGTGTCCATCACATTGATCTTAGGCATGGGCATGCCGCAAGCCATCGTCAGGTTCTCTACGATGTTGTAGACGCGAGGATTCTCCCTACGCGAGATGTCGCGGGCTCCCGTGGACCGCTTGATCATGGCCGCATTGAAGAAGTAGGCAATAACAAACCAGATGCCTACTATGCCCACAACCCAAGGCACCGTCTGGATGAACTGATCGTTCACCCATTCCATCGACGAGCTTTGCGAATAGTAGTCGTAGCTCTGATCGCCAGCAAGACCGAGGATGAGAAAGAAAAGGTAGACCAGTCCGAGGATGATGGTTGGAAACAAGGCAAGCAGCAATAGGCTCTTCGTATTGTTGCTTGTCTGTTGGGAATATATTCCGACGTATTTCATCGCTTAGAACTTAATCTCGGGAGCCTTGCCTATGGCAGCACGCTGCTCTGAGGGCACCTCAAACATGGGTTCAACATGGAAACCGAACAAACCGGCAACGAGGTTGGCAGGGAAAGTCTGGATAGAGGTGTTGAGGTCGCGAGTAGTACCGTTGAAGTAGCGGCGAGCAGCAGCCAGTTTGTTCTCGATGTCACTGATCTCGCCCTGTAACTGCAGGAAGTTCTGGTTAGCCTTCAGGTCGGGATACGCCTCAACGGCTACCTTCAGTCCTGAGAGGGCACTGCTCATAGCATTGTCTGCCTGTATCTTGTCGTTGATATTGGTAGCGTTCATAGCGCTGGTACGTGCAGCGGTGAGTTGCTCTAACAGTTCCTTCTCATGAGCGGCATAGCCCTTAACGGTAGCTACGAGTTGAGGGATGAGGTCGTAGCGCTGCATCAACTGGACGTCGATGTTGGCAAAAGCGTTCTCACGGTTGTTACGACGGTTCACCAGGCCGTTATAGATGCAGATAACCCAAATCACGATGACTGCCACGACTGCGATGGCGATAATTGCTCCTAAACTCATAATATTGTTTTCTTAAAGTTAATAATCCAATTTCTCAATTCTCAATAGAATCGACACATTTCACATCGTGCAAAGATACATTATTTATTTAAAGCCAACAAACGATAACCTCCTTTTTTCCTTCTTTTCATATTTTTTATGATTCAACGACAGAGTTTTCTTAAAAAATATTACTAATTTTGCAGCAAAATGTGCAGAAGTCTCTTCTGAAGAGACGTAGCGTCTTTTTTTGGAAGACGCAGCATGTTTTTCAAAAAGACGCAGCGTCTTTTTTCAAGAGACGCAGCGTCTTTTCCCAAGAGACGTAGCGTGTCTCTAAAAAGTGTTACATAACAACAAAAAAATAAATACATAATGAAACTTAACTTAACTATCAAGCACACGCTACGTGGTGCTTTTGTGTTTGCACTCGCTTTCAGCCTCTCGGGCGTAACACCCGCATCGGCTAAGTGGTTTAAGAAGAAAAAGAAGAAGGCGCAGACAGAGCAGGCTGCTCCCAAGCCCAAACCAGCCCCCAAGCCATCGGTAGACCGCGAAGGTCTGTTCCACGTCACCAAGATGAAGGAAGACTGGTTCTTCGAGATTCCCGACTCGCTGATGGGGCGCGACTTCCTTACCACAACCCGCTATACGTCAACGCCCGCCGGCAGTGGTGTCTTCGGCGGTGAGCAGCTCAACGAGCAGACCGTCTACTTCGAGATGGTGGCCGACAGCCAGATCGTGATGCGTGCCCGTCTGCTGGTCAACTATGCCGATTCGACCAACAGCATCAGCAAGGCCATCACCATCAGCAACGAGAACCCCATCATCGGAACCTTCAAGGTGGAGAAGCGCGAGAAGAACGGTTATAAGATCAAGGTGCGCAGTTTCTTCAACGAGGATAATCCTGCTATCAGTGTCTCGCAGAGCGTCAAGAAGCAGTTCAACCTCACCGGCATGATGGGTAGTTTCATCGAGGATATCAAGTCATTCCCCACCAACACCGAGGTACGTGTCACCAAGACCTACGGCAGCACCAGCACCTCGCTGGCAGCCGCACGTGCCACGGGCAAGGTGACCGTCGGTCTGAACATCTCTTTTGTACTCCTGCCCAAGGAACCCATGATGCCCCGTTTCTACGATCCCCGCGTTGGTTATTTCACCGAGGACTACAACAGCTATAACGACAACCAGCAGCGCGTACAGTCTGTTCGCTACATTGCGCGCTATCGTCTCGAGCCCCGTCCCGAGGACGTGGAGAAGATGCGCCGTGGCGAACTCGTCGAGCCCGTGAAGCCCATCGTCTACTACATCGATCCCGCTACGCCCAAGCAGTGGCGTAAGTACCTCATCCAGGGTGTCAACGACTGGCAGGTTGCCTTCGAGCAGGCTGGTTTCAAGAACGCCATCCGTGGTGAGGAGTGGCCCGAGGATTCTACCATGTCGATGGAGGATGCCCGCTACTGCGTCATCCGCTACCTGGCTTCGCCCATTGCCAATGCCTACGGTCCTCACGTCAGCGACCCCCGCAGCGGTGAGATCATCGAGAGCCACATCTGCTGGTATCACAATGTGATGTCGCTCGTGCACGATTGGTACATGGTACAGGCCAGCAGCATCGACGAGGCTGCCCGCAAGATGCACTACGACGAGGAACTGATGGGCCAGCTCATCCGCTTCGTCTCTTCTCACGAGGTAGGTCATTCGCTCGGTCTGCGTCATAACTTCGGTTCGTCGAGCACCGTGCCCGTCGACTCGCTTCGCAACAAGGCATGGGTCGAGAAGTACGGTCACACTCCCTCTATCATGGACTATGCCCGCTTCAACTACGTGGCACAGCCCGAGGACGGCATCTCGCACGTCGGCATCTTCCCCCGCATCAACGACTACGACAAGTGGGCCATCGAATGGGGTTACAAGCCTATGCTCGGTGCCAAGGACGTGGCTGAGGATCACAAGATGCTGGAAAGCATGACGGCTGCTGCACAGAAGAACAAGCGTCTGTGGTGGGGTGATGGCGAGGGCTATCGCAACGATCCCCGTCGTCAGACAGAGGACTTGGGTGACGATGCCGTCAAGGCCAGCGAATATGGTATCAAGAACCTGAAGCGCGAGATTATCAACCTGCAGTCGTGGACGAAGGACGACAGCGATATCTATGGCCAGAATCTCGGTACGATGTGGAACCAGATGGTTAACCAGTTCATGCGTTACAACAACCACGTCATCGGCAATATCGGTGGTACTTTGATGAACTACCGCACAGCCGACGAGGCTGGCGACATCTACGCTCCCCAGCCCCGCGCTAAGCAGTTGGCAGCCCTCGAGTACGTGAAGCGCAACATCATCACCGAGCCTACCTGGGTGCGCGATCTGCCTTACGCCAAGCGTCTCTCGAGCGATCCTCAGCAGCTCACCATGGGCATTGCACGCAGTGCTGTCAGCAGTCTTTTGGGCCGCATATCCTATCTTAATGAGACTTACACACCCGAGGAGTATCTCAATGATCTGAACCGCATCATCATACCCTCTACCAATAAGCCCGACCGCTATCACGAGGCATTGCAGAGCAGTTATGTTGAAACACTCATCTCTATGTTCAGCTCTGCTCCTTCCACCTATCGTCCTGCTCTTCTCTCTGCTCTCAAGCAGCTCAAGACGAAGACCGCAGCCAGCACCGTGGCTCATTTCCAGAACCTCAACGACCTCATCAGCCGTGCATTGGTAATCAAGTAAGAACATGGAATACATCACACTTAGTCGATCAAACGGCATTACAAGCAAGGGCTCTCCATTTGTTACCCTGAAACTGGCCAACCTGCAGGAGACTATCACCCTGGCCGTGTGGGACGTGGCTCCTACCCAGGGACCTGCGGTCGGGCAGTTGGTTCGTTTCCTCAACATCCGCGATAACGCCGGCAAGAAGTCTGCCAATCTCAACGATATGATGCCCTCTCGTCAGGATGAGTTTGTGACTCCCACGCCTGAGCACCCGCTCTATCATCTTATCCCTCGTCCCATAGAACGCAGCAAGTGGGATAAAACGATCGACGTGCTATTGAGCTATTGCAAGGATGACAAGTTGAAGGACATCATCCGGGATTTCGGAGAAAAACTGTATGCTCCCTACAGCAAGTATCCTGCTGCCACGAGCGTGCACCACGCCTTCCCCGGCGGTCTGCTCAATCACACCTGGCAGATGCTGCACATGTTGGAGGGACTCTATCCCGTCCTGCCTTACGACGACGTGAAGCCCGAGCGCATGATCCTTGCCATCCTCTTCCACGACTATGGCAAGGTGTTCGAATACAATAAGGAGGGTGATACGCAGGAGGCTATGTATCTGCTCGGGCACATCTACATCTCTGCTTACAAACTACACGACGAATTGAAGAAGCATGGAGTGGACGAACAGGAGCAGAGCCGCATTGTGCACTGCGTTTTGGCACACCACGGACAGCGTGATTACGGCAGTCCTGTAGTGCCTTGCATGCAGGAGGCTGTTATCGTCAACTATCTCGACAACATTTCAGCCAAGACCGATGCCATCAACTGTGCCGGTAATATGGAGAAGGTATTTGCGCTCGACACACACATCATCAAGTCGTAAGTTGAAAATTGAAAGTTGAAAGTTGAAAATTGAAAATTGAAGATTGAAGATTGGACGATAATTTTTACATGAAACAAGCTCTCGCCGAAGCCCACCGTGCTTTCGACGAGGATGAAATACCGGTAGGGGCTGTGGTGGTGTGTCGCGACACCATCATAGCCCGTGCCCATAATATGACGGAGCATCTCACCGACGTCACCGCCCATGCCGAGATGCAAGCAATCACGGCTGCTGCCGAATACTTAGGAGGTAAGTACCTGAATGAATGCACACTCTACGTCACGGTAGAGCCTTGCATCATGTGTGCCGGTGCTTTAGGATGGGCACAGATTGGACGTGTGGTTTTCGGAGCACGCGATGAGAAGCGAGGCTATCAGCGTTTTGCTCCCGAAGCACTCCATCCTAAAACAACCGTGGTGAGCGGCATTCTTGAAGAGGATTGCGCAACTTTGATGAAGGAATTCTTCAAGCGAAAAAGATAATACAACCCATTATGAAAAAATCTTTTGTAAAGGCTTCCATAGGTTTGTTGCTTGCCTTGTCTACTCTTGAGGCAGGAGCGCGCAAGCAGCCAGTGGACTACGTCAACCCTTACATCGGCAATATCAGCCACCTGCTCGTACCTACCTTTGCCACTATACAATTGCCTTGCAGTATGTTGCGTGTCTACCCCACCCGTGGTGACTATACCGGCGAATATCTCGACGGACTGCCAGTCATCGTCACCAACCATCGTGAGCGTTCGGCCTTCTGCATCAGCGTCACGCAAGGCAAGGAGTTATGTCCTGTCATCAGTCAGAATTGGGACAACGAGCACATCACGCCATACGGTTTCGATGTCGAACTGGCTGACAACAGCATCGCGGTGCACTATGCCGTAAGCCATCAGAGCGCCATCTACGAATTTGAATTCCAAGATCCTTCACAACCCGCCACCATCATTGTCAACTCTTCCAACGGTGCCATGCACGCCACAGCCGAAGGAGCCTGTGGTCACCAACGTATTAGCCGCAATATGAATGCCTATCTCTCTGTTGAGTTTGACGTAAAACCCGAGTATTGCGGCACGATAAGTAACGGTAAGATAAACGTCGGTACGATGACACCCACGTCCGAAGCCAAAGGCCAGGATGCTTGTCTTGCCTTCCAATTTCCTGCTGATACCCGCCGTGTCTGCCTGCGTTACGGTGTTTCTTTCATCGACGAGGCACAGGCTCAACGCAATCTGCAACGCGAACAGCAAGGCTTTGATCTGAAGCACGTGGCAGCACAAGGCCGAAAAATATGGAACGAGGCTCTCTCAAAGATCAACGTGGAGGGTGGAACAGAAGACGAGAAGACGGTACTCTACACCAGTTTCTACCGCACCATGGAACGCCCCGTCTGCCTGAGCGAGGATGGACGTTATTTCAGTGGATATGACGGAAAGGTACACGAAGACGGCGGCAAGGCATTCTATGCCGACGATTGGATTTGGGACACCTACCGTGCCGCTCATCCTCTGCGCGCTTTGCTACGTCCTACCGAGGAGGAGCACATCATCGAGTCTTATCTGCGCCAAGCCGAACAGAATGGCAGTAAGTGGATGCCCACTTTCCCTGAACTCATCGGCGATACCCGTCGCATGAACTCCAACCACGGCGTGGCCATGGTGGCCGACGCGCTCTACAAGGGACTTGACGTGGATGCTGAGCGAGCCTACGAATACTGCCGCCGTGCCATCGAAGAGAAGACCTTGGCTCCTTGGATGGGCAAGCCAGCCGGATGGATCGATGCCTTCTACAAGCAGCACGGCTACATACCAGCTTTAGCAGAAAATGAGACGGAGCATGATTCCAATGTACACGGTTTCGAGAAGCGCCAACCCATCGCCGTCACACTTGGTACAGCCTACGATGAATGGTGCCTCTCTCGCATCGCTCACTTCCTGCATCGTGATGCGGAAGCAGCCCATTACAACAAGTTAGGCTATAACTACCGTACAGTCTTCAATCCTGACACACAGTTCTTCCATCCCAAGGACAGTGCCGGAAACTTCCTGCCCAACTTCGATTATCGATTCTCTGGAGGCGTGGGCGCACGCGAGGCTTACGATGAAAACAATGGATGGACCTATCGATGGGATGTGCAACACAACGTGGCCGACCTCATCCGCATGATGGGTGGACGTGAACAGTTCGTACGTAATCTCAACCAGACATTTGCTGAGCCTATGGGCCGTGGAAAGCGCGAATTCTATGAACAATTACCCGATCAAACCGGCAATATTGGACAGTTCAGCATGGCTAACGAGCCCTCGCTCCACATTCCTTATTTATACAACTATGCTGGTGCTCCCTGGCTTACGCAAAAGCGTGTGAGACAAGTCCTGCGCACTTGGTTCCGTAATGACGTGATGGGTATTCCTGGCGATGAGGATGGCGGTGGCCTGACCTCATTCGTTGTTTTCTCTTCTATCGGTCTCTATCCGGTTACACCAGGTTTCCCTATCTACAACATTACGAGTCCCACCTTTTCACGCGTCACACTGCAATTGCCCAACGGAAAGACTTTCGTTATCAAGGCCGACGGTGCTTCCGAGGAAAACAAATACATACAGAGCGCCACACTCAACGGTAAGGATTGGAATAGACCTTGGCTCTCGCACTCTGACCTCGCTGCAGGTGGCACCCTTGTACTCAAACTCGGTGCACATCCCAACAAGCAATGGGGCGCAGCCATAGGAAGCGAGCCTCCCTCTGCGGAATAGTTCTCTGCTGAGCAGCGTCCTAAAAGGCTTCGTTAATAGCAAAGATGAAACCGGGACCTTTGCGCGTCATACCCAAATCAAGACGAATATGCACACCCGGCTTGAAAGTCCAACGATAGCCTACACCATAGTTGGGGAGGGTATGATTAAAACGCCAGGTGTGGGTGTTGCGGAAAGCATTGGCAAAACCAGCAAAGAGAACAATGCCGCTACGTCCCTTAATATGCTGACGAAACTCTATCTGACCCTCGATAATATTCCGATCACGATAGCGCGCTTCGTAATAACCTCGCATTCGATAGATGCCACCCACCTTGGCATAATCCGTCCAAGGGACATCATTTCCACAATTAATGAGCGAATGGAACTCACCTGCTAAGATGCAGCCCTTCCAAGTGGGAATATATCCACAAACTATCAGTTCTGTAGTCGTATAAGTAGAGTGACCGCCAAAACATTCGGGTTGTACACGCTGTTCGAGGTTGACGTAAAGACCACGCTGAGCGCTGAGAGGATTGTCGCGTGAATCGTAGCGGGCAAGCAGACCGAGCCCCAAAGTACTCGTCTTGTGAGGACCGTCACCTATGAGAGAATCTGCTTTCTGCTCGCGTTTATCGGCAAAGAAGAGAGAGTAGTATACCGATGGACCGACATAGAAATGAGGAGCCAAGCGGAAAAGGAAATTGCCGCGCGCCTGAACCTGATTACGCTGTATGAAACTACTGTTGTCATCGTTGTCGCAATTATCGAAGCCGAATCCCCAGAACTCATTCTTAAATGTCGTAAGTTCTACCTCGAAATCGGAGCGATAGCGATCATCGGGCAGGAAGTTATAGCCTCGAGCATAGAGCGAGAACATGCCCTTTGTCGTAGCCTGTGCCGTAAGCGATATGCTTGATTGTTGCAATTTTGGATTGGAGGGTTGAAGATGGTACAACCCCGAACCGCAAAGCCCAATACCCACACCTGCCGTCTTGTTGTAGAACGGACCACCGATGATGCTAAAATCAAACTTGTCGAGCGGTTTTGGATCATCTGCCTTGTCAAAGTAACCTATGACCTTGCCTATCACACCACGATGCCAGAAGTTAGGCTTCTGCACAGTAAGAGTATCTGAAGTCGCAACATGCACATCAGGTGTTACTGTCACGGAATCAGCAGAAACTTCTGCATGTCCATACAGCGTGCCAAAAAGCATCACAACGACAAAGACAGATAGACGATGCATACTATTTCTCGAAAAATTTCTTCCAAACCCAACTCAACAGGAAGTACACCAGGAATGAAGTAACGAAACCAGCGATGGCGTCAATAAGGTAATGAGCATGGATGTAAACGGTTGCCATGCAAAGCAGCAAGTATAGGGGCAGCAATGTGAGGGCCAGTCCACGAAGACGATGGCGAAGCGAAAGGATAAGCAGGATAGTTGCTACGCCAATATGACTGCTGGGGAAGGCTGCCGTAGGACGCTCGCCAGCCTCATGCGCCAAACTCACGAGGTAATGGAAAGGTCCATCCACACCAACTGCGGGATACATGTCACGCACCTCGTGGAAGTAGTGTCCCAGCGAAGGGAATACTGCATTGGCAGCATCCACGCCCTCAGCCTGATAGTAGTACTGCGGACCAGCCACAGGCACGAATATATATATAATGTAGTAAACAAAGAAACTGGCAATAATGATGAATGCCGTACGCTGCAAGGCCTCAGGACGCTTCAACCAGAACCATGTCACCAACAGCCATATCATGGGGAAGTAGGAGAAATAGCCAAGATAGAGAGGCTCGCTAACCCACCACTGAGGGAAGTTTTGCCCAAAAAGAAGGGCAGGCTGACAACCAAAGATACTTTGTTCCCACGAAGCAAAGATATGGTCGAGGTTGACAAAGAGACGATTGAACTCATACGTATCAGGGTACCATTGACTCAGCGTCATCATCACCAGGCTGACACGCAGATAGGTTGTGAAACGGCAAGGGTAGAGACGGTACACCCACCACACTATGCCGATGAGAGCCATAAAGGCTACTCGAAGCATAATCATCTTCACAGGTTCAACTAACTGTACGTTGAACGATGAAATCAACATCAGCGTAAAGATGGTGTAGGCTATCATTGCCCATTCCACCGGCCAAATACCATTCTTGCGTTCGCTTTCAGACAAGCGAGTAAAAAGATTTAACTTCATACTTATTAATAACCAATTCCTTTATTTCTAAATTTGGCCTATAGCCACTTATTTTCCTTATACCATTTTACGGTCTCCTCCACTCCGCGTTCCAAAGGCCACTTTGGCTCATAGCCCAGATCGTGACGAGCAGGTTCAATGTCACACTGCCAGTTACGCTGGCGGAGAATATGATACTTATCCAGATTAAGCGTACTCGTCTTGCCGAGCCATCCGTTCACAGTACCAGAGATAGCACAAATCATCTTAAGAAACCACAACGGAGCCTTGATGTGCAGCACCCAAGGATTACCCATAGCCTGCTGTAACAAATCACTGAAACGACGGCTGTGATACACACCTCCATCACTCAGGAAATAGGCCTTACCTTCCACGCCTTCTGCATTTAACGACAGGAAGATAGCCGACACAAGATCGCGAACGTAAATAAAAGTGATGTCCTGCGGACGATACCCCACAGCAAAGTCAGTATGCTGCTTGATACTCTTGGCCATCAGGAAGTAGTCGCGCTCACGAGGTCCGTAGACGCCCGTCGGTCGAAGAATGACGTAGGGAAAACCCTGTACGTGCTGCAGGAACTGTTCTGCCAACAACTTGCTACGGCCGTATGCCGTATTGGGACAAGGAGTATCAGTAAGCAGAATTGGCGAGTAGGGATAGGGCTTCTCGCGAATGGCTCCAAAGATACTGAGACTACTTACAAAAACAAATCGACGAGGCACCATGTCCTCCCGCTTCAAAGCCCATACCAGATTCTCTGTGCCACGAGTGTTGGTACGCTCGAATTCCTCGCGTCGGGTACACTTGGTTGCACCAGCGGCATGCACCACGTAATCCCATCCACGACCATTCATCGACTGACGCAATTCGCGCAGTTGCAAACTGAGTGCATCGGGCGAGGAAAGGTCAAGTTCAGCAAAGTGTATACGCTCATCTTGCAGATATTTCTTACTGCTCGACGCACGCATTCCTGCCCACACCTCAAAGCCTCTTTTCAGAGCCTCCTCGACGATAAAACTACCAATGAAACCACTTGCTCCAGTTATCAGAATAGTCATTTTTTCACCTCAATCTCTATAATTGAGTGCAAAGATAAGATTTTTAAAGCAAAAATTGGTTAAAAGACGCGTTTACTTCATTTTTTTGTGCTATATTTGCTATCAGAAACAACAAAAGCGTAGTTTGCTATGAGTAAATCAAACAAAAAAGGCGGCAAGCGCATCACCAAGAAGGAATTGATAGCGCTTATGGTGAATCTCTTTCAGAGTAAGGGTGATGAGACGGTTTCTCTCAAGGACATCTACCGTACCCTCCATCTTGACACCCATCCAGCCAAGATACTCTGTATGGACGTTTTGGAGGAAATGCTCTTCGACGATTTCATTGTCGAAAAGCCAAAGTACAACTATCACCTCAACGTACCCACGCAGGTGATGGAGGGAGTATTCCACAGAAAAGCCAACGGCAAGAACACCTTTGTACCTGCCGAAGGCGGTGAGCCTATCCTCGTAGCAGAGCGCAACTCACTTAACGCTATGGACGGCGACATCGTGAAGGCTTCGATGATGGCACGACGCCGTAATCACGTACGTGAGGCTGAAGTGTTGGAAATCGTAAAGCGTTCAGACAAGACATTTGTAGGTACATTGCAGGTACGCAAAAACTATGCTTACCTACTTACCGAAGATCGCACCTTGGCCAACGACATCTTCATCCCCATCAATCAGTTAAAGAAGGGTAAGAGCGGCGACAAGGCTGTGGTAAAGATTATCGAATGGCCACGCGACAGCAAGAACCCTGTCGGAAAGGTTATTGACATCCTCGGTCAGGCTGGCGAGAACAACACCGAGATGCATGCCATCTTGGCTGAGTTCGGCCTACCCTATTCATATCCAAAGCAAGTAGAGGACGCTGCAGAATTCATCGACCCGGGCATCACGGCTCAGGAGATTGGACGACGTGAAGACTGCCGCGACGTGATGACGTTCACTATCGACCCCTACGATGCCAAGGACTTCGACGATGCCATCAGTATACGTGTACTGAAGGGAGAAATGGGCGATGAAGACGCACAATATGAGGTAGGCGTGCACATTGCCGACGTATCACATTATGTAAAAGAAGGCGGCACCATCGACAAGGAGGCCGTAAAGCGAGCAACGAGTGTATATCTCGTCGACCGCACCATTCCGATGCTACCCGAACGCCTTTGCAACTTCATCTGCTCACTCCGTCCCGACGAGGAGAAACTGACATTCAGCGTAATATTCAAGATGAACGCAAAGGCCGAGGTTAAAGACTATCGCATCGTGCATACGGTCATCAAGAGTAACCGCCGCTTTACCTACGAAGAAGTGCAGAAAGTACTTGAGGACCATCACGAAGCCAGCGAGGAAGACTACCAACGCCCCGGCGACAAGGCTCTTCCCACTGACCCGAGTTACGAGCCTGCAGAAAACTTTGCCACTGAACTGATTGTGCTTAACCGTATGGCTAAGCAGTTGCGTGCCAAGCGTTTCGAGACGGGTGCAGTAGACTTTGACCGCGAAGAAGTGAAGTTCCAGATTGACGAAAAGGGCAAGCCACTTGGCGTTTACTTCAAGTGCGCGAAGGATGCCAATAAGTTGGTAGAGGAGTTTATGTTGCTTGCCAACCGTAGCGTGGCTGAAAGCATCGGCAAGGTTGCTAATCCGAAGACAAAGAACAACAAGAAGGCAGAGCACGGTCCTTTGGCTTCTATGAAGGGCACCAAGACGTTCGTATACCGTATCCACGACCTTCCAGACCAGAACAAACTGATGAATCTCAGCGACTTTGTTAGCAAGTTCGGCCATAAACTAAAGGCTACAGGCAACATGAAAGAGGTGAGCAAGAACATCAATAAGATGTTGGCTGACTGCAAAGGCAAGCGCGAGCAGAACATGGTGGAGATGATTACGCTCCGTGCCATGATGAAGGCTCGTTACAGCACGATGAACATCGGCCACTATGGCCTTGCTTTCGACTACTATACGCATTTCACTTCCCCCATCCGCCGCTATCCCGACCTAATGGTTCATCGCCTGCTTACTCGCTATGCAGAAGGTGGACGTAGTGCTTTGCGCGAGAAGTATGAGGATCTGTGCGACCATTCCAGTGAAATGGAACAGTTGGCAGCACAAGCCGAGCGCGCCAGCATCAAGTACAAGCAAGTGGAATACATGCAAGATCATCTCGGCGAGGAGTATGACGGCATCATCAGCGGTGTGACCGAAAGTGGCATTTATGTCGAAATCATCGAGAACAAGTGCGAGGGTATGGTACCTCTACGCGACCTCGACGACGATTACTATGAGTTCGACGAGAAGAACTACTGCTTGTGGGGACGCCGTCACCATCACCGTTATTCTTTAGGAGATAAGGTTCGCATCAAGGTGGCTAAGGCAAACCTCGAACGCAAGTTGCTTGACTTCGCTTTAGCCGAATAGCCCCCTCTCAGCCTATGCCACAGATTCAAACCCAAACACAACGCCTCGAACAACGCCAACAACTATCTGCCCAGCAGGTAATGGCGGCGAAACTTACCGAATTATCGGTAGAGGAACTTCGTGCGCGTATCGAGACGGAGTGCGAGGCTAACCCGTGGCTCGAAAGGAAAGATGCCTCCCAAAACGACAACGAACCTTTCGATGGCGATGACGTGAGCAATGAAACGGAATTGAGCGATGAGGACAACACATCGGAATTGTCTGAGCCAGACTTAGCCAATGCCACCAATGACACAGGAGAAGAAAATGATTGGGACAGCAATGAGTTCCCGATGGCTTCAAACAACGAGGACAATGCACGCCGACGCGAAGACAGCGAAGTGCTGAGTTTCCACGAACTTCTGATGCAACAAGTGGGCGAATACGATTTAGATGAACATCAACGCGTTCTGCTCGAATACCTTATCGGTTCGCTTGATGACGACGGACTCCTACGCACCCCACTCTACCAAATCACCGATGAATTGGATATTTATCAAGGTGTACGCACTAACGAGAAAGAACTAGAGCAAATACTAAAGGTCTTGCAGGAATTTGAACCTTCCGGTGTGGGAGCACGTAATCTTTGCGAATGTCTGCTCATTCAGGTCAAGCACAAGGAACACTTGCCGATGCGCTCACAACTCATCACAATATTAGAGAAATATGCCGATGAATTCGTACAAAAGCATTGGGAGGTGATACAACGCAGGATGAAATTAAGTGATGCTGACTTGTCCGCCATACGCCGTTCCATACTGAAGTTGAATCCCCGCCCCGGCGGTAGCATCGGCAAGTCGCCAGAAGAAAGTGCGCATGTCATTGTGCCCGACTTCAAGGTAACAACCGACGAATACGGAAACATACATTTTCAACTCTGCGAGCGAGGCATTCCACAGTTGCAGATGAGCGAGGATCCCGCAGAGTGGATGACGGCCTACGAAAATCAGGATGATGCCAGCATACGCCGAGAAGTACTTGAGGCACTACGCTACCAGCGTAGCCAAATGGAGAAAGGTAATATCTTCATTGAAGCCTTGGCACAACGCCGGCGTTCGCTGATTGCCGTGATGCGAGCAGTCCTGAAGTTGCAAGAAACATTCTTCCGTGAAGGAGACGAAACCTTGTTGCGCCCAATGCGATTGGAAGATGTGGCACAGATGACGGGACTTGATGTCAGCACCGTTAGTCGCGCATGCCGCTCAAAAAGCGTCGAGACAGATTTCGGAACCTATCAGTTGCGATGGTTTTTCACCAACAGCACTACCAAGGAAGGCGAAGAACTGTCCGTCCGCCATATACTTACCGCACTAAAGGCATTGGTCGATGCTGAAGACAAGCGCAACCCACTTAGCGACGAGGACCTCACGGCCACCCTTCAGAAGCAAGGCTATGACGTGGCACGCCGCACCATCGCAAAATACAGAGAGCAGTTAGGCATTCCCAATTCAAGAATGAGACGATAAACCTATGTCCAAACACACACGAAAGAATACAGAGTTCAGGACACTGATAGTCGCAGCCAAGATTATCAGTACCATATTTCGTCCCGTTTACTACCCTGTACTATGCTGCATCATACTCTTCACCCTGACGCCGCTGATCCGCTTGCCGCTTGAATACAAGGTAATAGAGTTGGCCATCATGATCACATTCACCATTGCGCTTCCCCTATTGCTCACGTTGGCATACCTGCATTTCAAGCACATCGACCACATACAGATGCGAAAGCGATCAAATCGCATCGTACCCTATTTCATATTCATCTTCTGCTATTTAGGCTATCTGCACCTGATGCGCAATGCCTACATGCCCTACATATTGCTCTCCGTCATCATCGTAGCCCTTTGCATACAGATCGTCTGCACGCTCATCAGTCTGATGTGGAAGGTCAGCGTTCATGCTGCCGGAGCAGGCGCCATCATCGGAGCCATCGCAGCCTATAGCAGCATCTTCCAGTTCAATCCGCTGCTGTGGATGTCCATTGCCATTATCGTGGCAGGACTTGTGGGAACGAGCCGTATGATTCTGCGGCAACACAACCTGTCGCAAATCGTAGTCGGCACGCTTATCGGCATCGTTTGCGGCTACTTTGGCATACTGAAAGGAATACTTATTTTCATGCTATAAAACAATAAACAATGAAAGCAATCGTTAGCATCATCATGGGCAGCACCAGCGACCTGCCCGTCATGGAAAAAGCCGCTAAATTTCTCGATGACATGCAAGTTCCCTTCGAGATGAACGCTCTGTCTGCCCACCGCACTCCCCAGGAAGTGGAGGAGTTTGCCAGCCAAGCAGAGGAGAGGGGATTGAAGGTCATCATCGCCGGAGCCGGCATGGCAGCCGCCCTGCCCGGTGTCATTGCTGCCAGCACCACCCTTCCCGTCATCGGTGTACCCATCAAGGGCATGCTCGACGGTCTCGATGCCATGCTGAGCATCATCCAGATGCCTCCCGGCATCCCCGTAGCCACCGTAGGTGTAAATGGTGCGATGAATGCGGCCATTTTGGCTGTCGAGATGCTCGCTTTGGCTGACAAGGACCTTCATGAGCGCCTTTCTGCCTACAAGAAGAGCCTGGGACAGAAGATCGTAAAGGCCAATGCCGACTTGGCAGAGGTAAAGTATAACTTCAAGGTGAACTAATGAAACGACAATCTCACGAAGTCAAGATTGGCAAACTGCGAATCGGTGGAACGAACAAGGTGGCCGTGCAGAGCATGACGACCTGTTCCACGATGGACACTGAAGGCTGCATCGAGCAGTGCATCCGCATCATCGATGCCGGAGCCGACCTCGTACGTCTGACCACACAAGGCACGCGAGAGGCCGAAAACTTGCGTAACATCAAGGCAGGACTCGTGGCTCGCGGCTATGGCGACACCCCCCTCTGTGCCGATGTTCACTTCAATCCCAACGTGGCCGACGTAGCAGCCACCATTGTCGAAAAAGTCCGCATTAATCCGGGAAATTACGTCGACCCTGCCCGCCAGTTCAAGCATTTGGAGTACACCGATGAGGAGTATCAGGCTGAGTTGCAACGCCTCGACGAACGCTTCTGCTCCTTTCTGCAAATCTGCCGTGAACACGGCACAGCCATCCGCATCGGTGTGAACCACGGCTCACTCTCCGACCGCATCATGTCTCGTTACGGCGACACGCCCAGCGGCATCGTGGAGTCGTGCATGGAGTTCCTGCGTATCTGCGAGCGCGAGCACTTCCCCGACGTAGTGGTCAGCATCAAGGCCAGCAACACCGTCATCATGGTTGAGTCGGTGCGTCTGCTCTGCCAAGCCATGAAACGTGAAGGCATGGACTATCCCCTGCATCTCGGAGTAACCGAAGCAGGTGAGGGTGAGGATGGACGTCTGAAAAGTGCCGTAGGCATCGGTGCTTTGCTCATCGACGGCATTGGCGACACCATCCGCGTATCGCTCAGCGAAGAACCCGAGAACGAAATACCCGTAGCACAGAGCATTCTGCAGGCAGCACGCGTACAGATGTCGAAGACGGAGTTTATCTCTTGTCCCGGCTGCGGTCGCACTCTCTACGATTTACAGGACACGATCCGTCGTGTCAAGACCGCCGTTCAGGAGCGAGCCAAGACCAATCCACGTTACAACACGCTCAAGATTGCCATCATGGGTTGCATCGTCAACGGTCCTGGCGAAATGGCTGATGCCGACTACGGCTATGTAGGCGCCGCCCGTGGCAAGGTCTCTCTTTATAAGAATAAGGAATGTGTGGAGAAAAACATTCCCGAAGAAGAAGCCGTCGAGAGATTGCTACAACTGATTGAAAGCGAGAATTAAACAACCAAATCACCCCAAACCACCGAAAGATAACACCATGTTTTGCAAATATCCCCTTTTAAATAGTCCTATCAAGATAGGCAACGTCGTGTTTCGCAACCGTATGTTTTCTGCGCCAATGGGTGCCACGGACATCACTTACGACTGCGTGCCAGGTCCTCGTACGCAAGGATTCTACGAACTGCGCGCCAAGGGTGGTGCAGGTAGTGTGACCGTGAGTGAGCTTGTGGTGCATCCCGACACGGATGGAAGCCACATGTTGCATTTGGACTTGGAGACAGTGGGATGCCTCGCAGCACATACATTCGTGGCAGATGCCATACGTCGTCATGGCAGCGTACCCAGCATCGAGTTCTCTCATTCAGGACAATATGCCGGTACGTATATGAGCGACAAGAACAAGAAAGCCACGCTCTGTCAATGGGGACCCAGTGATGACACTCGTCCTGATGGACGCCCAGTGAAGGGACTTAGCAAGGAGCAGATAAAGGAAATCGTCAATGCATACGCCGAAAAGGCAGTATTGGCGAAACGAGCCGGATACGAGATGATTATGGTACATGGTGGACATGGATGGCTCATTGAGCAGTTCCTGTCGCCTGCGCAGAACCACCGAACGGATGAATACGGTGGCTCGTTGGACAACCGTATACGTTTTGCACGCGAAGTACTGACAGCTATTCGCGAGGCTGTAGGCCCAGCATTTCCCATCGAATTCCGCATGAGTGGTGACGAGTTGTTCCCTGGAGGTTACACCATCGAGGATGGTTGCTATATATCCCATTCCATCGAGGATTTGGTAGACATGATACACGTATCTGCAGGTTCGTACCAGTATGGTTTCTTTGACACCACCCTACCCATGTTCGAGCCTCACGGACGCAACGTGAAGTATGCAGCCGAAATCAAGAAACACGTATCAAAACCCGTAGCTTGCATCGGAGGATTGAGCGACCCAGCACAGATGGAGCAAATCTTGCGCGAGGGCAAGGCAGACGTAATATACATGGGACGCCAGCTGTTGGCCGACCCGTTCCTACCCAACAAGGTAGCAGCGGGCAAGGAAGATACCATCGTACGCTGTCTGCGCTGCTACACCTGTATGGCTGAGCGCCCCACCACCTTTACTCGTCGTTGCGCCGTGAACCCAGTCATCGGTCGTGAGATTGAGGGCATGGACGTAACGCCTGCCAACAGATCAAAGAAGGTGTTAGTTGCAGGCGGTGGCGTGGCAGGATTGGAGGCTGCTGTCACGGCGGCGCGTCGTGGTCACAAGGTAGTACTGTGCGAGAAGAGCGATCGTTTGGGTGGCATCCTGAAGTCAGAGGAGGCCATACCCTTCAAGCATGAGATGTACGAGTTAGGACTCTCGCTCGAGCGTCAGGCTCACGACGAGGGAGTTGAGATACGACTCAATACCACCGTAACACCCGAATACGTTTCAGAAGAAAATCCTGACGCACTGATTCTTGCATTGGGTTCAACACCCATCGTTCCTCCCATCCCAGGCATTGACGGCAACAACGTCGTGATCGTCAACAACTACTATCTGGAGAAAGAGAAGGTAGGTGATACGGTTGTCGTCCTCGGTGGCGGACTTGCTGGTTGCGAGTGCGCCGTACACCTCGGTATGGAGGGCAAGAAGGTACATCTCGTCGAGATGCGCGACACACTTGCCGTGGATTGCAACATACGCCACCGCCCCATCCTGATGAAGAATGTAGCGCAATACACTGAGGCACATACAGGATATGCGGGTCTCCGCATCACGGAGGATGGTGTCATCTGCCGCACACCCGAAGGCAAGGAGGAACTAATTCCTGGCAAGACTGTCATCTGTGCTGTAGGTCAGCGTGCCAACCGTACCGATGCTGAACTCCTTCACTCATCAGCCCCCTTTGTTCGCGAGATTGGTGACTGCCTTCGTCCCGCCAACATCACAAAAGCCATCTACGAAGGCTATCACGCTGCGCTGGGTGTATAGCATTGCGCAGTTGCTGGTGACGTCAGTGTGATTAATTGCTTTAACCAATTAGTCACACTTATTTTTTGTCTCGAAATTTTGTTTTTCGATTTTTTTTGAGTAATATTGCGCTGTCTAGTTAATAATAATTGTCAGTGGAATAATCGTCATGCTCTTCTGTGAGTTTAATGTTGAAATATATGGCCCAAAAGCCAGGTTGCAGGAAATCTGCGACAGCACCACCGGGCAGGTAACGCGCCTGGAAGAAATCTTTGCGCTTGCTGGTATCGACGAGGAGCAGGATTTCGTGATGTCAATGGGAATATATCATTTTGAGGTTATCGAATCAGAGCATGGCCCAGCACTACACATAAATGGTAATTTCCATTATGCCACCTATATCGACAGCGAGATTGAAACGCGCCATGAGAGAGGCAGTATAACGGATGACAACGTATGCGTCCACATCACCGAGACCGATGACGACGGGCAGATGTTAATATGGACGAACGACAAGCAGTTTATCTACAATCCCAAACCTTATAATATAATAATATATAATAACACAACCGAGGAATGTGTGGAAGCATCGTTTGCCACCGAGGCTGAACTGCTGGCATTTGCCCACAGCCACATAGACCTCACAGCACACCATCCCACCACACTCCTCGAGTTGCAGAAGATTGCCGAAGATATTGATTTCGAGGACGACCTGTACGTGGAAGCCTCGCACAAGTTCTACTCCAACCAATGTCCGGACGTACTGTATCGCCTCATACGGTATTTCACACAACAACTTTTAGTAAGTAATCACAAAAAGCCACCTATGAATAGACTATCTGAACTCATCGAACTGATGCAGCACGACCTGCATGAATACGAACAGCTGTATCAGGGACAGTTTGCCGAAAACCCGCACGTAAGCCTCGGCAACCGGAAGACAAGGTGCATCAACGAAGCCACCCTGCCCATCGTCACCTGTCACCCTTCGTGCACCGAGAAGTGTGCTGCCACCTGCTACGTCATCAACATCATGACCTTCCCACGCCCCAACTGCCGACGTTGCCAGGCGCGCAACACGGTACTGCGCCGTATCGATCCCGCCCGTTATTATGAGTTCTTCTATCAGGAGGCCGAACGCTTGAACCTTCCCATCCGTCTTTCCGACGGCGGAGACTTTGAGAACGCCGAGCAGGTGCAGGCATGCATTGCCGCTGCCAGGCGCCACCCCGCCGTGCAAGCCATCGGCTACACCAAGCGTATTGAACTGCTTACAGAATTCCAGCAAGCACCCGCCAACATGCACATACGCTATTCCACTTGGGAGCATGACGAACAGAACACAGAGTTGGCAAGGCGTTTAGGCTTCAACGTCTCGAGCGTGGTGTATGATGGTTCGGGCAATTGTCCGTACCAGATCAGCATTGCCCGATTCCGAAAGGAGAAGGCATCCATAGCAAAAGACCTACGCAATGATGGTGTTGATACAAAGACTGCCAACAAACTGGCCGAAAAGAAGGCCGACCAACTCATCAACGTGCATCATTGCCGAAACTGCGCACAAAAGCAATGCGGCTGCTTCAAGGATGGGCAGGATATCCGCTTCAATGTTGTGAAGTAGCAGACAACATCGTTGTAAAAAATCAAAAAAATATCCGATATTTAGAGTGGCTATACTCCAAATATCGGATATTCTACTTTCAAGTTGCTCAAGTTATTGGTTTAGAGTGTAGAGTAGTTTAGAAAGTTATTCGAAATGCGTCTCATCAAGCTTCGCAGTCATAGTTATTGAGTTGAAAAAGTTAACTCACTAACTTCACACTCTAAACTATTCCACTACTCTAAACACTACACTCTACACTCTAAACCAGATGAGCGAATGCGAAGCTTGAATTACTTGTCGAATTCTATGGGGTCGGTAAGATGCGCCAGAAACTCATCCATCTCAGCCTCCTCTTCGGGTGTGGACATGAAAACGGACATATCTTTTTCTGGTTCACGCGGAATGCTAAAAGCGGCATCAGAATGTTTCATATAAATCACGTCACCATCTTCAGGATAAAGAGGGAGTATTATTCCCATTTTATTCCTCACCAGGAAAGTCAACGTTTGGTCATCAGAAGTAGCGTACAACACTCCGCACAGCACTTTCTTGTTATAGACGATGTAACTTATCTTCTTGTCCAGGTACCAAATATCTGGCCACCAATGCGAAGGCAAGCTGCATGCGGCCAGCATTTGCAGTTCTGGGCAATCCGGTTCTGTCTGCAGGTACGCTTCAATCTCTTCTGCGGGATTGAGCAACGACTCCAATACCTCCTGCTGGTCTTCGTCCACCATCACCTTGCCATCAACTACGTGCAGTTCTACACAACTTTTTCTCTTCTTGGCCTGCCATTGAGCCATCATCTCTTCCAAAATTGTCATAATGATTGGGATTTAAATTAACATCGGCAATTATAGGAAGAAAAAATGAAAAAAACAAATAGTGAAATTTCACGAGCAATTCACGTTAAAAATAAAGTTTAGAGGTACCCGAGAGTTGTAGATTGCGCACGTATTGTTAAAAGTTATTAAATCTAACATCGTTTTTACCAATTGAAGAAAAAATAATTTTCATGTAAAATATAAGCTTATCGTTATCGAACATATACATTATAATATATATAATATTGAAAATTTTTATTTTTAGTAGTTATATATAGTAAGAAATGTATATATAAGATATGCCACCTTTTTTGAAAGATAAGAAGGGGGTGAATAAATTTGATCTTTGACATACTTACAGAGCCTCTGTACCAAAAGGTGGTATAGTGAGGGGAAGGTGTGCTCATACACTACCCTCCTTCTCTAATGAACTCTGGGTTTACGGGCCGTGAGGCTAGTAGATTGATACTGAGAGAATAAGTAACAACGAGTATTAACTAAAAAAGTAATTTATGGTAAATAACAGAAAAACAGTAAGCAACAACGCAACACAGTCCTTCAACGACGAAGACTGGACCCTGCTCTCGGCCATGAACCGTGTGCAGTGTGGAATTGAGGAAAGCGGTATGTCTCCCCATTTTTGGGCAAAACAAAATACCGCACTCAATTATCTATCCAGAAGACTTGAACTTACTCCACAACAAATTTTGTTGATTGTGGCCATGATTGAGAATGGCAATAGCATAACATGGAAATGTTTTGCCAGATATGCCAAATGCAGTGTCATCACCGCTATGTCATTTGTGCCTCAGATGAAGGAGTTAATCAAGAAAAAATGGGCGTACCACAGATGCAGCACTCCCCTCGAAGCCGAAAAGTACGTTTTGAACTCAGAGGTTATCGATGCTCTGACCAATGACATGAAGTACGAGCCAGAGAAATTCGAGAACATTACAACCCGACAGTTCTTGACACGATTCAATGAATACTATGACCAGACAGGGGATGGCGAAGAAACCTGCATGTGGGCGCTACAGGTTTGTGAAGCCAATCCCCAGCTACCCTTCTGCCAGACTGTCCAAAATTACAAAGACGACGAGAGCATGTTCCTTATGCTCATGCTGGCATACAACTACATGACTAATGGCGATACATCTGACGAGGGCGTCTTCATCGATGACCTTGACCCCTACGCCAGATCTCACTATGAATTTCTCGGAGCTCTGAAAAACGAAGAACTGCGAGCCCAGCAAGACGGCTGGATAGAGTTTAAATGTGAAAATGGAATCAGCAACCAGGAAGAGATGGTTGTCACTTCAAAATTCCGCCAGGAACTGCTTTATGATGTCACCACATCATTGAACAAGTCTGGCAGAAACATCCCTGGCCTTATAAAAGCCACCAGCATCACATCCAAAGAGATGTTCTACAACGAAGATGAAATGAAGCAAATAGACCGTCTGACAGACCTGCTCGGCGAAAAGAAGTTCGATGAGGTACAGTTTCGCCTCAAGCAGAAGGGCATGCGACAAGGCTTTGCCTGTCTCTTCCATGGTGGTCCCGGCACAGGCAAGACTGAAACGGCATTGCAGTTGGCTCGTCGCACCGGCCGCGACATCATCCTTGTCGACATCGCTTCAATGCGCGATAAATATGTAGGCGAGAGCGAGAAGAACATCAAAGGTATCTTCCTACGCTATCGCCAAGCCTGCAAAACCTGCGACCGCACCCCTATCCTCTTCTTCAACGAAGCCGATGCGCTTATCAACAAGCGCAGCACCAATACAGAGGGGGCGACTGATAAGATGGAGAACGCCATGCAGAACATCATCCTGCAGGAGATGGAGAACTTCGACGGCATACTCATCGCCACCACCAACCTCATCTCTAATCTCGACAAAGCCTTCGACCGCCGCTTCATCTTCAAGATACACTTCAATCAACCCTCCATCGAGGTCAAGGCCAAACTGTGGCGCGCCATGCTCGACAACGAGATCTCCCAGCAGGAAGCCGAGACGCTGGCTTCGCGCTACAACTTCTCTGGCGGTCAGATCGACAATATCGCCCGTCAGCACACCATCGATACCGTCATCAACGGTACTGCACCCTCGTTCGAGACAATCAACGAGTACTGCCAACAAGAATCGCTCAGAAAAGACACCAGCTCTCCTCGCCCTATCATCGGTTTCTGAAAAAGAACCGATGAAATTTGGTTCATAAGATTATTTTCCCTACCATTGCCGTCAAACCTCAAAACTTTCACAGCCCATGATTATCATACCTGATGTACACGGACGCACCTTTTGGAAAGATGCCGTCAAAGGTCGCGAAGAGGAGGAGATCGTTTTCCTCGGCGACTATGTTGATCCCTACTGCGGCCTCGAGGACGTACAGCCCATCGACGGCCTCAATGCCTTGCAGGACGTCATTGCCTTCAAGCAGCAGCACCCCGACAACGTCACCCTGCTGCTGGGCAACCACGACCTCAGTTACCTCTCGCCCTTCCTCATCCAGTGTCGCCATGATGAAGAGAACCATGATGCTATCCACCACCTGCTCGAAGAGAATCTTCACCTCTTCCAGCTAGCAAAGTCGTACCAGTTTGGCGACACTACCCTACTCTTCTCGCATGCGGGCATCGTACCCGGATGGTTGCGCCAGCACGAGGATCTGTTCGGACAAGTCACACTCGACAATGTGGTAAGCCGCCTCAACGACCTCTTCCACGAAGGCCGACTCTACGAGGCTTTGGGCGACATGTCCATGTTCCGACAAGGCGACAAGAACTATGGCAGTTGCGTCTGGGCAGACATCTTCGAGCACATCGACCTGAAGGACACTGCCGACGAGACCTTCTTCCCCTTCACCTACCAAATCTTTGGCCACACCCAGCAAGTCGACGAAAGCCTCATCATAACCAATACCTTTGCCTGCGTAGACTGCCACCATGCCCTCATCCTCGATTCGCAAGGCGACCTTATCAAGATATAATGCAAATGAACTTACCCACCCCTTTTCCATCTTCAGTAAATAATTAATAATGAGCAATTAACAATTAATAATGAGTAATGTATAATGAGCATAATGCGAACTGGCGCATAGACACGCAAAAGGACGCACATTAATCCCATTACTCATTTTTCATTATTCATTATTCATTGCCAATTAATTACATTGTACCCCCACTCCCTCTTAACTCCCTCCCAGTCAAACCCTATCGTCCTTTTAACTTCCTTTTAACTTCCCTAGCGAAGCGATAACTTCCTTCTAACTTCCCTAGCAAAGCGATAACTTCCCTATAACTTCTAAAACCAAAAATGCCTATGAGTAAACAAACGAATGCACTCGAAGTAATGAACAATGCAAGCCAGCGTACGCTCACCTCAGCCATGAGCCAAGTCTTGGGACTGTTGGACAACCACGGACTAAGTCCTCAGTTCTGGAACGAGGCTGAAGAGAGCCTCTCCTTTCTGTCCGACAAATTGGGGATCACCCCCGAACAAGCCCTGCTCGTAACAGCCATGATGGAGACGGGCGAAGAGATGACCTGGAGTTCGCTTTCGAAATTCTTCAGGTGCAATCGTCTCGTCACCATGCAGCTTGCCCCCGGCATGACTGATCTGGTGAAATGGCAGTGGGTGCGACGACAAACGACAGACAGGGGTGGCGACAGCTTCATCCTGCTGCCCGATGTCGAGTCGGCCATCATCAAAAACCAGAAATACGAACCCGAGGACATGACCGGTTGGAGTGTAGAGCGAATACTGGAGAAACTGTTCACCTTCATCCGTGTCCGCCCCAGCCGACTGCCCAACCGAGGCATTGAGACCGATAACGTCGAGCACTGGCTCATGCATGCCTGCGAGTCCAACCCTCACCTGCCCCTCTGCCACAAGGCGTTGCAGTACAGCGATGATAGGGACTCCGTCCTCCTGCTCTTCATCATGGCCCACAACTACATCTACACACTTCCCGACGAGGACGGGCTTAGCACAGATCGTATTGACAACTTCTATACCAACGACATTAGCGAGATGCTGGATGCACTCGAATGCGGAAACCACCCTTTCCTCCACGAGAAACTACTGGACTACAAATGCGAGAATGGCGTCTGCAACAAGGACGTGTTCGTGACGAGCCAACGCTTCCGCGACGAACTCCTGTATGGCATTGAGCCCCACCTCCGCTCACGTCATAACCTCCGAGAGGTCAGAGGTTTGACAAAGGCCAGCTCCATCCCCGAGAAGCAGATGTTCTACAACGCTCCCGAGCAGAAGCAGATAGAACAACTTACCGAACTGCTCAGTGGCGACCGTCTCGCCAAGGTGCAAGAGCGCATGAAGCAGAAGGGCTGGCGCAAGGGCTTTGCCTGTCTCTTCCATGGAGGTCCCGGCACGGGCAAGACCGAGACCGTGCTGCAACTGACCCGACGCACCGGGCGCGATGTGATGCTGGTGGACATAGCCAGTATGCGCGATAAGTTTGTGGGCGAGAGCGAGAAGAACATCAAGGCTGTGTTCCGACGCTATCGCGATGCTTGCACCAACAGCCAGACCATGCCCATCCTCTTCTTCAACGAGGCCGACGCACTTTTCAACAAGCGCAACGAGCACTCCGAGAGGTCGGTCGACAAGATGGAGAACGCCATGCAGAATATCATCCTGCAGGAGATGGAAAACCTCGACGGCATACTCATCGCCACCACCAACCTCATCTCCAACCTCGACGATGCCTTCGACCGCCGTTTCATCTTCAAGATACAGTTTGACCAACCCTCCGTCGAGGTCAAGGCCAAACTGTGGCGCACCATGCTCGACGACGAGATCTCTCAGCAAGAAGCCGAGACGCTGGCCTTGCGTTACGATATGTCCGGCGGTCAGATCGAGAATGTGGCGCGCAAGCGTGCCGTCGATTTCATCCTCAAGGGAACCGTCTCAAGTTTCAGTGAGTTAGACGAATACTGCAAGCAGGAGTTCCTCAGCAAGAAGGGCAGGCGCCACAACACCATTGGCTTCTGAACCATCTCTGCCAGTGGCGCATCCATTGCTGCAGACATAACAAAAGCGGGCAGGTATCTACCTGTCCGCCCAATACTTTTCTCATTTTTTCCAGAATCACAGACTTGCGATTTCTGACAGCCTGAACGCTCTTGTAGCCGAGCTGCAACGCCATCTCCTTGGCTGGCGTCTTTTCCATGCACATCACCACCAAGTGTTTGTCCTTTTTCCCGAGTTTCTCCAACTCCTGGTCAAAACGCTCTGCCTGCAACAAGTATTTCATGGAACGAGAATCCTCTTCAAAGGCATCTGACGTTTCATTCATCGCCATGCGCTGCTCATCCCATTCAGTGAACTGGTATCTCTCCAGTTTCTTTACGAGGCCAGCAGCCTTGTTTTTGGCAATCGCGGGCAGCAGTTTCTTAAGATCCTTAATAGGCTTGTCTGCATAGTGCTTCCATAAATCGATTATGGATTCTTGGACGATGTCCTCACAAGCCTGAGTGTCTAAAAACTTGCCGAATTTACACTCGATAGATGCTACACACATCTGGAATGGCTCTGTATAAAGAGCTTCAAAGACTGTTTCTTTCTTACTGTTTCTCAATAAATTTCAGTTTAAAAGGTTAATAATTAGAAAAGATATCGTGGCAAAGATACGAACTATTTTCTTATTAACAAACAACCTTTTCTCTTTTTTTGCTATCAAATCGATATTTTGTAACTCGAACTGATCATTATATATATATTATAAACTTTTAATCTTCAATGCCTATGTTATTTGCATTAGCTTTCATCATCGTTTTCGTTTTGATTTTCGTAGTCGGTTCCTTCCTTGGCGGTATCGTTGACTCTATTGACGCCGATGGTTTTCTTAGCATCATCGTCGGCATCATCATCATCGCTCTCCTCGTCCTGCTATAATAGGTACTTGTAGAAATATGAAAAAAAAGTAAAAAAACATGGTTATGTTTTTGCAAAGAGTGATATTAAGATATTGCCGGCTGTAAAAAACGTCGCCACAAATAATAGTATAAACCATTTAAATTTATAAATTATGAAGAACATCACCTTCAATCCCAGCATCACCGACCGCAGTTCAGAATCCATCAAGCGCTACTTCTCTGAGATCTCGCCCCTCAAGCAGCTCACCTCCGACCAGGAGTCAGACCTCATCGTCCAGGCCCAACTGGGTAGCAAGGCAGCCTTCGACCGCCTTGTCGAGGCCAACCTCCGCTTCGTGATCTCAGTAGCCAAACAGTACCAGAACTGTGGTCTCTCGCTCGAAGACCTCATCCAGGAGGGCAACATCGGCCTGATGGAGGCCGTCTATCGTTTCGATGTGAATCGCGACAACCGTTTCCTTACCTATGCCATCACTTACATCCGCAAGAACATCATCGACGCCATCAACAAACTCGGACGCCCCATCCGCATCCCCAACAACCAGCAGCAGACGCTCAACAACATCATGAAGGCCATCAGCCGCTTCGAGCAGAAGTACCAGCGCACTCCCGACCATCAGGAGATAGCCGACATGCTGGGTATGAAGGCCGAGGACGTGGCCGATCTCATGGCTATCGATGCCAAAGTGGCATCGCTCGACAAGCCCATGGGCAACGACGAAGACAACAACAGCCTCATCGACATCCTCGAGGGTGACAGCACCTATGCCGACGCCGACATCATGCAGCAGTCACAACACGAAGCCATCCACGACGTCCTCAACACGCTCCCCCAGCGCAACCGCATCATCCTGATGATGTACTATGGCATCGATCGTAGTTTCCCCCTCTCCACCAACGAGATTGCCCTCCGTCTCAATCTCTCGTGCGAACGTGTGCGCCAAATCATCATACACTCCCTCAAGGAACTTCGCGAAGGCCAATATAGCGCCCTACTCCTCTCATGTATCGCTTAAACTATTAACTTAAACTTATAAAACATTATGGAACAACTATTTATTTTTGTAAAAGGATTCGCCTCGAATTGTAAACACAATCAGACTCGTATAGCAGAACTCTTGGAGGAGGGATGGGTAATTAAGCAGATCTCTGCCGGAGCTAATGGTGGAGACCACATTTATAAAACCGGATGCTATGTGTTGCTCGAAAGGAAAAAGACAGACACCCCACCCGTCACGCCAAACGAGCCAGAGGAGGTTTAAGGACACAAGAAGCGAACACATAAACCATTTACAGCAGTTACATCGCTCACCGTGAGCGGGTAACTGCTGTAATTGGTTTTGCTATTCAACTGTTGTAGAATAGGTAGAATACATCCTGTGTTTTATCAATACCAAATTTGCTTAATTATTGGTCCTAGTTTCGCACTATATTTTTCATCAATTTTTTTAATGATATTTAAATTATACGGGGTGTCAGATTGAGGACGTATAACATCTTTAGGATTCACAACATTTGGTTGATTCATCTTTATTCCATCATCTCCCCACCGTTTTTTATTTATTTTCTTAAAATACAAATCACAACATATCTGCATGAATGTTGCTTTCAATTTTGATGCAAGTGACTCTGGTGCAGAATCTTTGTCCAATAAACTATTCGCCCATGCAGGAACAAGTACAATGTTCCATAAATTGGTGAAAAATCTAGGATCGAATGCTTGTCCCCAAATGTGTGAGATTATATAATTTTGAAAAATACATTCTTTGCCAGAGCCTACAGTATATCCTGTTTTATTGACGATCATACTACGGACAATCTGATTCTCGTCTTTTCCAAAAAACACTTTAATGTTGCCATAGGTGATTTCTCCAGTTATGGGATTAACAACGTCTGTAATTCCACATTCTTCATCTTGTTTCGTAGTACGTCTGGCAGGTATCGGATCGTTTCTCTGTAGCTTTTCAACAAGATCTTCCATTTGTGCAATTGCCAGTTCGGGATCAAAGAAGTAGGATTGCTCAATAGCCTCTCTAATAAAATTATCTTCTCCCATGAATTTTGCCAATTCTTCGATACCATCAATTTTGTGAATGTTGGGTTTGGTTAGTTTATTCCTTTTTCCAACATGCGGAGATGGAATTTGGACAATATTGTGCTCATATGTACTTACAAATTTCTGTAGTTTTCTGATGGCACTTCTCCTATCATTCATTCTCACATCCCTAGCGGATGGGAGCGCAATGGCTTTTGTAGCAAGATCATCCATTATTTCAATAATGCTTAAAGCATGTAAAACATCGTTTTCATTAAGAAAATCAACGATGATCTGTAAAAAGTCATAGTTGTTGTTGTTTTCTATATTATCTTTATAGTAATTATACAAGAAATTGGTTCTTCCTGGATATTTTTGTTGTGTGGTATTTTCGTTAAAAATCTCTTGATACACGGAATTCGATATTTTATTTACATTCCAATTACCAGAATTTCCACATGACAATAATTGTCTCAATGCTTGTTCAAATGTGTAGTTGAGATATTTGTTGACATAGGTGCCATACATACCGCTAGATGAAAAATCGTTTTTGTTCATCCAATTTTTAAATGCATCTAGAAATTGCTTTTTGTTCATGTTTATAATTATTATTGATATTATCTTTCTCTTTTCATTCAAATGTCACTTGCATTTCCTCAAAACATCTCATTAATAGATTCTACGGTAAGATGGTGGTCATCTGTATTATACCAATCTACGATATATTGCCAATTAGGCCTGCGTCTGTTCCTGAAAAAGCATTAGGGCACATAATGCAGAATGAAGATTGCTTAGATTCTTGGCATTAGGTGATGTTTGAGTACCATCATCCCTATGAGTACGACCAAATTGTTCTATAGTTTCAATGAGGATGACCAGTAATTGGATGGCACGATCCCTTCGGTTTGTGACAGCCAGTGCTGCAACCATCTCAATAGGGTCAATCGCGTTTTCGTAGCAAGTATTAAATACCTGTGGAAGATTTTGGCGATTTACGTGATGCTGATTTAGGAAGATTCCGACATTGCGACCATAGGCTTTTAGGAAAGAAAGGTAACTTCCTGCTGATTGCTCTCCCAAACCAACGCCTCTATTCAAACCAGACTCTGAGGTTTGTGCCCATTTATTAAACTCGTCTAGCATTTCTTGATAGCTCACATTTACTCTTGGCATATCATTGTGTTTTTAAAGGTTAAACTTAGATTTGTTTCAACGAGTTGACGCAAAGATAACCATTTATTTCAAACATGCCAAACTGTTCGACAAAAATTACAGGAATGGTGTCAGATAGACCGGTACACAGAGGATTTGTCCTTCCTTTGACATATCCTTGGTGTAGAGTAGGTATCGATGAAGAATGCGGCTTGAATACTTGTTGCAAAAATCATCGAGTGAGGCATGCCTTTTGTATCCCGATGACTTTACTTCAATAGGGCATATCTTGTGTCCCCGGCTGAGGATAAAGTCAATCTCGTATGAATGCTTGTCATCTACGCTGCCATCCTCTTTCTTCTTGTACCACGTATGGTAAAAGAGCTTGTTGCTAGAGGCTGTAAGCATCTGAGCAATGATATTCTCGTAGATATAACCAAGATTTGCATCCAGCTTGTCGCTGAGTAATTTCTCGTAGATTACGTTTTCGGTGTAATCTTTATCCCAGAATGCCATTGTTACCATCAATCCAGTATCTCCCACATACATCTTGAACTTGTCGAAATTGGTAGTGATGGACATTCCCACATTTGGATCATTAGCATGGTAAGCCATGTTTACGCACTTACTGTCTTCAAGTGCTTTTAGCAGTTCTATTCGTTTCTCTTCGTCCACATTTCCAATGTAGGACGTAGGGGTGTATCGGTTCTTGTTATTTGAAAGTGCCGAAGGTATGGACAGAAACATCTGAGTTGTTTTGCCCGAAGGATCAATCTTCAGGAAATCATCTGCATAGAGCTGGATGATCTTCCTTTTCACTGCATCTACCTTCCCAAAATTATTGGTATCGAGATAGGCATTTACGGCCTGGGGCATACCGCCCACGAGCATATAGAGCCGCAGGTTCCTCTGTGCTTCACGATGGGCAGACTGGAGTGATATGCGTTTTTCCCAGAAAGTCCTCAGCATCGGTATGGTTACCTCATCACCCAATGCCCAGCGAAACTCTTCATAATCCATCGGATACATCTGCAATTTGTCTTCTTCGCTTGGAATGGTTATGTTTTCAGTGTTCTTCTTGATACTGATGAGTGACCCTGTTTCGATATAGTCGTAGCGACCATCCTCTACAAGATACTTTATCGCCTGACGCGCGCTCGGGCATTTCTGTACCTCGTCAAATATGATGACGGAATTTCGCGTCTCCAGTTTCTTCTTGTAGATGGTTTGCAAGCGAAGGAAGATGAAGTCGAGATCCATAAGGTCGTCGAACAGCCCTTTTACCTCATTACTGGCTTTGTTGAAATCAATGAGGATGTAAGACTTGTATTCACGCCGTGCGAAATCTTCTACAATAGTTGATTTACCTACACGTCGGGCACCCTCTATGAGCAGTGCACTCTGGCCGTTATTCTCGTTTTTCCAACAGAGAATCTTATCATAGATTTTACGTTTAAAAACTCTTTCTGCCATGGTTATTCAGCTTATTGGTTGCAAAGTTATTGAAAAACAATGAATCAAACAAATATTCTGGGACAAAAAGATGTCTTTCCCCGAAATCTTTTTCTCGATTTTTCCGCCTTTCCCCAAAATCTTTTTATACAAAAACTGGTCTATCCCCAGAATTTGTAATAACAAAAAGACTACAATTGTAAGGACCAGATACCATTGCAGCATAGGCCTTGCAAAAAGAAAATGAGTGTGGGGAGGTTATGTTTTTGGTGTTTTGGATATAGTAATATGCGCTTACTTCGCGTGCTAAAGATACTACACAATTTAGCTTGAAAATTGGAAGTAACTGATTCTCAATACACTTTACTTATTGCCACCATAAGCTTGAAAATAAAATATTTGATAAAAAACACGCTATTTTCAGCGGAAATTATCCAAACGGATGTGATGTTTTTATTTGCACTCGTCGTTGAAGTACTCCCAGATGAATACCATGCTCATGGTGTCGAGCTCGCAGTAGCGGAGGAGAGCTTGGCGTAGGGCGTCGGACATCACCTTGTTGTCTTCGCAGAACATCAGCTTGCTGTAGGCTGCCAGGGCCTCACCACCATTGGCCACATTGATGTCGGCATCATCGGCATCACCGTCGTTTTCGTTCCTTTCTGCCAACTTCGCAGCCACGGACATCTGTTGGGCATTCATGCCGATGAGGTCGCCCACGCTCTCCAGCAGATGGTAGGGACTCTCAACATGCCCATTGGCATCGAGGGTGACCCATGCCTTGGGGGCGCTGGCGGGGATGTTGAGACTCTTGATCTGACTGCCATAGATGGGCTGGCTGTATTTGTTCTTTAGGAACTGGCTGCCATTGAGTACGGCTGGCAGTACCTGTTTGATGGAGTTGCTGCCATGCATCTCGTCCACGTTGTAGTAGTAAAGCTTCACCACCTCGAGCAGATCGACCATGTCGCGTGGGCCCGTCTGGTCACCGTCGTGTGTGATAAGGTGAATGAAGCTGATGAGGTCGTCTTTGTCAGGCTCGTTGCTCACACTGAGCTGTTTGGCTATTGCTTTCAGGATGGAATTCTCGTGATTGGCATAGCGGAAGATGGTGCCTTTGTCCCCTTCGAGTTGGCGTTTCAGTTCGCGAACGAACTCAAAGTTGGGGAACTTGCTCACATCCTCGTTGAGGTACTGGCCCGCGTGCTCGATGCTGTAGCCGTCGGCGTCCTTGCGGATGATGTGGTGCGAGAACTGGAAGGCTACCTGCTCGTATGGGCGCATTCCCTCGTAGAATGGCAGGGCTACGGCTGTGGTCTCGAAGTCGATCATGTGCAGGGGGAACGTCCATTTCTCCATCTCCTGGCGCAGTCCGTCCACATCGAGGTAGGTGTTGCCCTGGAGGCTGTCGGGATAGAGACCAAGTATATTCTGATTGCCAGTTTCAAGACCTATCTGCAGCAGTTGGCGCTGGCAGTAGTTCAGACCGCTTTCCTTCTTTGTCGAACCTTCGACAACCGCCTTCATGTCATCAACGATATCCTCCATGAAGTATTTGCCTTCACGCACCCAATCGCCACGTTTGCCTTGCAACGAGGCTCCATTCATCTTTTCTACTAGGGGCTTGGTGTCGTAGCCCTGTACCTGCCGCCAACACTCAGCCTTGCCGTCACTGAGACCGGAAGTTGCATCTGTCCTGTGAAACTGGCACTTGAAGCAGGTGCCGCATAACTCTGGATTTACAGAATAAGGATGGTTGCCGCAGTATGCCCCGGATGCCTTTTCGACAAAATCCTCGAACACAAGACCTTGCATCCAGTGGTTGGCGATTGGCTCTATGGCCCCTTTCACTGGCTCCTGGGGTGCTCTTCCTCTCTTTGTTCCTTTGGCTTCGCGTGCGGCCATCTTATCTTGATATTCGGCCATTTTTCGTTCATACTCCCTCTGCACTTTAGCTTCTGCCTCGTTCTGTGCCTGCTCGTTAGAAGTGCCTTTAATGATGCGGTTGCAGGTATCATCGACATCCATGCACGTCAGCACCTCATGCTCGGGTGACGTAGGCTTTGTGACAGGGGTGACACATTCGGCAGAGGTACGGTTGTACTTGTCCACCACAATCTTGAACGACTGGTTCAAGCCGTTGCAATCCGCCGTGTGGTGCTTGTCTGCCATCATGAGGTAGGCATGGACGTTATACTCTTCACCAAGAGCCGACTGTACCACATGTTTTTGGAAAGCCACATCATAGATGTAATCCCGATATTTAGGATTCACCTTGTTCTCCTGGCTGAAGCGATGATTACCACTGTCCTTGACCAGTGCCTTGTCGGAAGAAGAATCCCACGACTTCGCCTTCACCTCGATGAGTTCAATCTCGTTGCCCTGTTTCTTCAGAATGTCCACACGCACAAAGAGATTACCGTAACGGAAAGCTGCCTCGGCAATGGTGACATTGTCGCGCTGCATCAGTTCCTGGGTGCGTTCGAGCGACTCTGTGTAGCCAAGCACGTCCTTTAGGTCGGCATCCTTGTCAACGCCGCAATATATCTTGGCCAGTTCGCCCACCTGGAAACCACCTTGTGCCAAAGCTTCCATAAAGTCGTCGTCGACATTGGCATTGGCATACTGGTCGGGGTTGCGGTAGTAATACAGCTTCCAGGGGCAGTCGAGCGCCATCTTGAAGGCAGACTTGGTAAATAGTTTTTCGAGTGTGTCAGCCATAGCTAAATGTGTATTTAGGTTCTTGTGATTTAAGATGTGCAAATATACTCATTTTATTTCAGATAACAAAATAAAATTCAAAAAAAGCATTAACCTGCATTGCATGCAGGAATTGATAATTGATAATTAGGCAACTGGGGTAATGCCCGAATGCAAACCATGTAAGCAGGGGGCATGGGGACTGTACAGCCCCATAGTCCGTCAGAAGAATTTGCGTTTGCGGTAACTCATCACTTCTCTGCTCAATCGTTTTGCTTTACCGTGTTGACAATAAAAGTGTTATGGGAGGAGTATTCTCTACGCCACGGCCGTGGCGTATAAGCGTCTCGAGCGTGGCGTATATACGCCACGGCCGTGGCGTACAAACGCGTCGGGCGTGGCGTAGAGAATTCATGCGAAGGAAAATGGAAATTGATGCATGAGAAAAACAACATTCTATGACAGGGAAAAGAGTATGCTTTGTGCGAAAAATAACATAAAATAGGCCTAAAAACGCAAAAAGTGTGGAGGCTTAGAAGTAGCCTCCACACATTTAATGCGCTGAATGATAGTTTGTAATAAAGATTGTGGAGGGTGGAGGCTTTTTTAAATTTCCTAGGAAATGCGCGCGCATGCGCGCGTAAGCCTCCCTTCTCCTTACCACTCGTTGTCCCAAGCACCACTCGCTTACACGCAAACTTCGGAAAACTTGCAAATAAATTTGCGTTTTCGCTCGCTTATTCGTACCTTTGCCACCAAAATACCAAATCTTTCGATTATGGATAAGAAGAAATATAGAAATCCGGGTGAATATCCTTGCGGTGTAGCCGATTTCCTTGACTTGAAACGCAGAGGATGTGTGTATGTGGATAAGACTGATCTGTTATTCGAAATGAGCAGGGGGAAATGTGTCTTCCTGAGCCGTCCTCGTCGTTTCGGTAAGTCGTTGCTGTGCTCCACGTTGCGTGCCTATTTCGAGGGAAAGAAGGAATTGTTTGAGGGGCTGAAGATAATGGAGCTTGAAACGGAGTGGAAACAGTACCCTGTGTTCCACTTCAGCATCAGTTCGCTGAAGGACAAACCCATAGACCAGATGTCGAATGCATTGGGGTTGGAGCTGAACCGCTATGAGAAGTTGTATGGGAAGAACCCTGAGGAGATTACGCCAGGCTCTCGTCTGAAGGGCCTCATACAGCGTGCGCATGAGCAGACGGGAATGCAGGCGGTGGTCATCATCGATGAGTATGATGCCCCGATGCTCAGTCACATGCACGACGAGGAGCATAAGGCTGAGGTGCGGCAGATTCTGCAGGAGTTCTACCAGACACTGAAGGATTGCGATGAGGATGAGCGTTTCGTGTTTATCACCGGCATCACGAAGTTCTCGCAGATGAGCATCTTCTCTACAATCAACAATATCTCCAACATCACAATGTCTGACCGCTATTCTGCACTCTGCGGTATTACCGAGGCTGAGCTGCATGAGTATTTCGACCTTGATGTAGAGATGCTTGCCGAGAAGTATCTGACTACGAAAGAGGGTATGTATGACATGCTGAAGGATTTGTACGATGGCTATCATTTTACCGAGAACTCAGACGACATCTACAATCCTTTCAGTCTGTTGCTCGCCTTTTTCAACTGCCGACTCGATTCCTATTGGTTTGCCAGCGGCACGCCAACCTTCATCCTCGAAGAGCTGAAACAAAATGGTGCAGACCTGTTGAAGTACGAAGGTGCTACGGTTAGATCGACGGAGTTTGACCAACCTACCGAGAATATGTCGGGGCCACTTCCATTGCTTTATCAGGCCGGTTATCTGACGATAAAGAGCTTCAATCCATTCACACGTACTTATACCATTGGCATTCCTGACAGTGACGTGAAGGCTGAATTGATGGAGAGTATCTTGCCAGTCATAAACAAGGCAAGCTGACATTACTGGCATAGAGCGGAGATGTAAACCTTACAAATAATGAACGAAGGACAGGATAGTCTGGCAGAATGGTTCAGCAGTTGCTTTGTGAGCAACGATGACTTCACGCTGAACGAGGAGGAGACCTTGTGCAGCGAGGGGGCGACGTGCTTTACCTACAAGGTGCGCAAGGATGGGCGACTGTATCTGCTGAAACGCCTGAAGCCTGAGTTCGCCAGCGATCCGCGCTTTATCGTGGCATTGCAGAAGGAATATCATGTGGGCAGCACGCTCTCTCACCCCGTACTGGTGAAATACATCAAGGCGGGGCATAGCAGTCTGCTGATGGAATACGTCAACGGCAAGACGCTGACACAACAGCTTAAGGATGAGCCTGACTATTTCTGTCAAAAGGAGAATGCAGAACGCTTCCTTACCCAGTTGCTGGAGGGCGTAGAACACATGCACGAACATCATGTCCTGCACCTGGACTTGAAACCCGACAACATCATGATAACACACTTGGGGCACGATGTGCGTATCATCGACCTAGGGTTCTGCTATACCGACTGCTACGACAACACACGAGGCTACACACGCGCCTTTGCTGCACCCGAGCAGATAAGGGGTGGGGAACTGACGGAACGTACCGACCTGTATGCCGTAGGACGTATATTGGAATGGGTGAACAGAGAGTCGGGGCGCAAGATTTTCCCCACAAGCCTGATACGCCGATGCACGGCTGAAAAAACTGTGGACCGTTTCGGGTCGACAGGCGTTCTGCTAGGTGCTTATAGGAATGCGTCGCAGCATCGTCATCGTAATATCGTGATAGGTGCGGTCGCGGCTGCATGCATTGCTGTGGTGGCAGGGTGTTTGCTACTGAATTTCAATACAGCACATGATGTTATCCCCAAAATGCAGAAGGCTCACCCCGGGGCAATCGTTCCGGAGGGGGCTGATGACGGAGTGTATGTAATGGATTGGGAGGGGCATCTCGTTAAGCCCGAACGATGGGACACTGCCTACCAGGCACTGGCAGTGGCGTTGCTGACGCCTGAATTTCAGGCTCGCATAGCCTTGACGGACTGCGAGAAGGAGGTGGTGTGGGGACCGGATGGACTCAACCTGAACGTCATTGCCTCGACAGGCGAACGCAATGACGATGGCAGTGAGGGACTGGAGGACTACACGGGAGAATATAACACCTACCAGTTTGTGATGCGTCAATCGGTAGTGGACACCACAGCCCTGTATCTCAGTTACCATTACCGCTTTGCCGATGGCAGTGCTGGGTATCTGCCGGCTTTAGGCGAACTATATAAGGTAAGCCACGAATACCACCAGCAGATCAATGAGGCGCTGAGGCGATGCGGCGGTATGCCCCTAGAGGGATGGCACTGGACCAGCACACAGAAGATGACGCCTAATCGAGCATGGGCTTTGAACTTTGACGATGGTTGGATTTTTGCAGAACTACGCTCGGGGGTGAGTCCAGGGGCAGACATCTATGGTGCATTCCGATGCAAGGTGCGTCCGTTTGGAACGATTGAGAAACGACTGGAAAATGGCTATCCCCACTACTATGACAGCGTGAGTGTGAACAACGCCATACAACTGCAGAAGTTGGAACAGATGAACAAAAGGATGTAGATTCTGGTTACGATCAAACCATCAAACGGCATTCTAACAAGGGGTTGATACGACTGATTATCAGTCTTTTGTCAGAAAATAGGGGGGGTAAATGACTGTTTCCTGTACGCCATTGCGGCGTCCAGCAATGTATGCACCGAGCGATTTGCCTTCGCGCACCACATCTTTAATGAAAAGAGGGAAATGACGGACTATCTCGTAGATGAACAATCTGTCGCCCATGCGCAATTTTGTTCCGTTGTAACTTTTCACTTCGAATTCGGGTCCCGAGATGTGCCGGATCTCCAGTTTGCGTCCAGGGTGATAGCAGATACGCAGAACTACATCTTCGGCCATCGACGTGGTGTCGATATGCTCCAACGAGGAGTCGAATCCACTGTCGCTGCCGCATTTCTCTGTCAGTAGGGTGTCCCAATCTGGTGCACCTAAATAGTGTGCTATGATATCGAGCGTGCTACGGTGGGGTGATCGTGTGTCGGCAAAGAACCCCAAGAGGCGTTTTAGCGTGCTCAGTCCCAAGACCTCGTTCGTTTCTGTATAAATGGCATCAGCCAACAGTTTGAAGTCGCCCGATGCATTCAATCGGAGACCAGACTTCTGACGTAGTGATTCTATTATTTCCTTGGGTAAAACCATTTGTACAGCACAATTTGGCCACAAAATTACAAAATATTTCCATTATACACTCGTCCATTTCGCCCATTTCGCCCATTTAACCCATAACAAGTCGTTTCTTGCCTATTTGGCGTGAAAACAGATTGTAGCGGAACCAAAAATGGTTTCACTTCCTGAAGTACTTGCCTACCACGGGCAAGGTGCTGAGTTTGAGGTCGTGGTAGAGGATGTGGGCCACGAAGAGGAGGATGAGGAGGGTGTTGATGGTGAGACGGCTCCATGTGGGCCATGACTGGGGCAGGAGCTGCATGATGGTGAAGAAGACGGCGGTGATGAGCACGTAGACGCCCATGCTGAGCATAGGATACTGTATGGGGTTCTTCTTCTGACCGATGAAGTAGCTGAGGAGCATGGTGGTGCCATAGCCTGCCACACCGCCCCAGGCACAAGCCATATAGCCGTACCTGGGCACGAAGAGGATGTTGACGAGCACCAGCACGCCGCAGCCCACGAGGGCGAGCCAGGCGCCGTAGATGGTCTTGTCGATGAGCTTGTACCAGAAGGAGAGGTTCATGGAGATGCCCATCATAATCTCGGCTGCCATGACGATGGGCACGACGCGCAATCCCTCGCGGTAGTCGGGACCGATGACGTGCTTCAACACGTCCATAAAGCCCATGACGCAGAGGAAGGCCAGGAGGGTGAAGATGAGGAAATACTTCATGCCGAGGGCATAGGTCTGCTTGCTGTCCTTGTCCTTGGCGATGCTGAACACCATGGGTTCGTAGGCGTAGCGGAAGGCTTGGGTTATCATGGCCATGATCATGGCTATCTTGACGCAGGCTCCGTAGATGCCTAACTGCTGCTGCGCATCGCCCTTGTCGTAGACCATAGGGAAGACCATCTTATCGAAGGCCTGGTTGAGGATGGCGGCGGTGCTGAGCACGAGAATGGGCCATGAATACTTGAACATGCGGCGCAGCAGACTGAAGTCGAAGTGCCAGTGTATGCGCAGCAAGTCGGGCACGAACATGATGCTGATGATGCTGGTGCAGATGAGGTTGAGGAAGAAGACGTAGTATACGTCGGTCTGCTTAAGCCAGAGGAACCAGATGAGGTTCAGACCGATGTTGAGGCAGATGAAGAGCATCTTCAAGGCCATGAACTTGATGGGCCGACGCTGGTAGCGCAGGTTGCAGAAGGGGATGGCCTGGATGCCGTCCTGTGCCACGCAGCCCGCCATGAGCAGGATGTAGGTATGGTGGTCGGGATAGCGCAAGGCTTCGCCGATGGGACCGATGAAGATGGTGACCAGCACGAAGAAGAGTACGCTGAGTCCGCCCACCATGAGCATGGAGGTGGAGAAGACGGTGTCGGGATGCTCGTCCTCCTTGTTGGCAAAACGGAAGAAGGTGGTCTCCATGCCGAAGGTGAGGATGGCGAGGATGAGGGCCACATAGGCATAGAGGTTGGTGACGGCTCCGTAGCCACCGCTCTCGGCCGAGATGACATTGGTATAAAGAGGTACGAGCAGGTAGTTGAGGAATCGACCCACGATGCTGGAGAGTCCGTATATGGCCGTGTCTTTGGCCAGGGATTTCAGCCCCTCTCCCCGGCCCTCCCCCGAATGGGAGGGAGTAGTTACATTTGCTTGCTTGTTATCGTTCTGCATTTTATCTATTTTCAATCTTCAATTCTCAATTCTCAATTTTCAATTTTCAATTATCTTGCCGTCCCCTATCTAATCCCTCCCCTCTCGGGGGAGGTGCCGCCTTGGCGGCGGAGAGGGGCTAGAAAAACAAATATGCCACTCCGATGGCGGCCAGTATGCCGGCAAGGTCGGCCAGCAGACCTGCGGTGACGGCATGTCGCGTGTGGCGGACGCCTACCGAACCGAAGTATACGGCCAGGATGTAGAAGGTGGTGTCGGTGCTGCCCTGGAAGATGCACGAGAGGCGGCCCACGAAGGAGTCGGCTCCGTAGGTGGTCATGGTGTCAACCATCATGCCGCGTGCTCCGCTACCGCTGAGAGGTTTCATGAGGGCAGTGGGAAGAGCCTCGACAAAGTCGCTCTGCAGTCCGCATGCCTCTACGCACCAGCGTATGCCATCGACGAGGAAGTCCATGGCACCCGAAGCACGGAACACACCAATGCCGACGAGGATGGCCACAAGGTAAGGGATGATGCGGACAGCCGTTTCGAAGCCACCCTTCGCCCCTTCGATGAAGGCATCGTAGACATTCACTTTCTTCAGAACGCCAGCCAGGATGAAACCGCAGATGATGAGGAACAACAGTATGTTAGCCACCTGCGTGCTGCCTGTGTTCATCGTCTCGCGATCGATGACAGTAGACAGCCAGATGACACCCGATACGAGCAGACACATACCACCCATCAGCAACATGACGGGCAGGTTGAAGAGGTTGATGCGCTGGTAGATGCTCGTAACGATGATGCCCACGATGGTGGCTGCCAGTGTGGCCAGCAGGATGGGGATGAAGACGTCGGTGGGCTGGGCAGCACCCATCTGGGCACGATAGACAAGGATGCTGACGGGGATGAGAGCCAGTCCGCTGGTGTTCAGCACCAAGAACATGATCATCGAGTTCGATGCCTTCTCCTTCTCCGGATTCAATTCCTGTAGTCCTTCCATAGCCTTGAGTCCCAAGGGGGTGGCGGCATTGTCAAGTCCCAACATATTGGCACTGATATTCATGAAGATGTGTCCGAAGACAGGATGTCCCTTCGGTATTTCGGGGAAGAGACGGGTGAAGAGCGGACTGAGCCATCGCGCCATGGCATTGACCAAGCCACCCCGTTCGCCAATCTTCATGATGCCCATCCATAGCGACAGGACACCCGTCAGACCCAGCGAGATCTCAAAAGCCGTCTTGGCCGATGAGAAGGTGGAGTCCATGATGCTGGGAAAAACTTCCATATCGCCCCATATCAGCAATCGGGCCGCTGCCACCACAAAGGCAACCAGGAAAAAGGCAATCCAAATATAATTCAGTACCATATTTTTAATTCACAATTCATAATTCACATTGCACAATTAAGAGAATTAACGCAAAATTACAAAATTATTGTGAATTGTGAATTATGAATTGTGAATTATTTCGTATCTTTGCGCTCAATGGAAGATAATTTTGACATAAGGAAACAAGGAGCGCAGCGCGAGAAGGATTTCGAGAACGCCTTGCGCCCTCTGCATTTTGAGGATTTTGCAGGTCAGCAGAAGGTGGTAGAGAACCTGAAAATCTTTGTTGACGCGGCAAAGTTTCGTGGCGAACCACTTGACCATACGCTCTTGCACGGCCCTCCGGGACTGGGCAAGACAACGCTGTCGAACATCATCGCCAACGAACTGGGCGTGGGCTTCAAGCTGACGAGCGGCCCGGTACTGGACAAGCCGGGCGACCTGGCTGGTATCCTCACCTCGCTGGAGCCGAACGATGTGCTGTTCATCGACGAGATTCACCGCCTCTCGCCCGTGGTGGAGGAGTACCTCTACTCGGCCATGGAGGACTATCGCATCGACATCATGATCGACAAGGGTCCGTCGGCCCGCAGCATACAGATCGACCTCTCGCCCTTCACCCTCGTAGCTGCCACCACCCGCAGCGGACTGCTCACGGCTCCGCTCCGCGCACGCTTTGGCATCAACATGCACCTCGAGTACTATGATGCGGCAACGCTCCGCTCCATCGTGATGCGTTCGGCCAGTCTGCTGGGACTGCCCATCGACGCCATGGCGGCAGGCGAGATAGCCAGTCGCAGCCGTGGCACGCCACGTATCGCCAACGCCCTGCTGCGCCGTGTGCGCGACTTCGCCCAGGTGAAGGGTAACGGCAAGATAGACATTGCCATTGCCCGCTACGCCCTCGAAGCACTGAACATCGACAAGTACGGTCTGGACGAGATAGACAACAAGATTCTTACCGTCATCATCGACAAGTTCAAGGGCGGACCCGTGGGCATCAACACCATCGCCACAGCCATCGGCGAGGACGGCGGCACGGTGGAGGAGGTCTACGAACCGTTCCTTATCAAGGAGGGCTTCATCAAGCGTACGCCCCGTGGTCGCGAGGTCACCGAACTGGCCTACAAGCACCTGGGACGCAAGATACCTGGATTCGAGGGGTATCAGGCGGGGTTGTTTGATTAAGGCCCCTCTCCGCCGCCAAGGCGGCACCTCCCCCGAAAGGGGAGGAGGTATATAGGGAACGGCAGGCAGGTGGCTGCGCGCCAGCTTAAAGACCCCCCACCCCCTAAAGGGGGAGAAAGAGTACACTGCGCAGCCTAAAGACCCCCCACCCCCTAAAGGGGGAGAAGGAGTACACTGCGCAGCTTAATTATGAATTATGAATTATGAATTGTGAATTATGAAAAGAATCTCATTCCTACTCTTACTCCTCTTCGGTACAATGTTGGCCAAGGCTCAGGAGAAGGCTTATCTGTTTAGTTATTTTGTGGGCGAAAAGGATGGACTGCATCTGGCCTACAGCTACGACGGTCTGAAGTGGACGGCGCTGGCTGGCAACAAGTCTATCATGAAACCTGTCATCGGCAAGGACAAGCTGATGCGCGACCCTAGCATCTGCCAAGGCCCCGACGGCACGTTCCACATGGTGTGGACGAGCAGTTGGAAGGACCGTATCATCGGTTATGCCTCGTCCAAAGACCTGATACACTGGAGCGAGCAGGACTCCATACCCGTGATGATGCACGAGCCCAAGGCCAAGAACTGCTGGGCACCGGAACTGTTCTACGATGAGGCTTCAAAGCGTTTCTATATCTTCTGGGCTACCACCATCCCCGATGCCAAGGGCATCAAGACGGAGGGCTGTCTGAGCGAGAGCGGCGACAACCACCGCATCTACTGCACCACGACGAAGGACTTCAAGAAGTTCTCGAAGACCAAGTTGTGGTTCAACCCCGACTTCAACGCCATCGATGCGGCTGTGGTAAAAAGCCCGATTAACGGGGAACTTATCATGGCCGTGAAGAACGAGAACCTGAAGCCCTACGAGAAGAACATACGCGTAACCCGCAGTCGCACAATGAAGAAGTTCCCCATCGAGGTAAGCGAGCGCATCCACCAGGGCACGCGTGGCGAGGGTCCCGCACCCCTCTTCGTGGGCAACACGCTCTACGTCTACTACGACATCTATGGAATGCACAAGTATGGCGTGGTGGCCAGTTACGACAATGGCTACACCTGGACCGATCGCACATCAGAATTATCCCTCCCTCAAGGCATTCGCCACGGCACTGCCTTCGAGGTGGACAAGGCTGTAGTGGAGAGCCTCATCCAGCAACTTGGCGAATAACCAAGAAGTAGGCACATCGAGCAATCGAGCAATCGAGGCTTCACAACGCAATACGCCCGCAACCTCTTCGTGAAGTTGCGGGCGTACTTTGTATGGTTGGCTGCACACAGCAGCTTGCATTCTCTTACTTGATGTACTCAGCCAGGTCGGTCAAGCGCATATCGCCCTTGCGCAGGAAGGTGTCATGCATAGCGAAGGCAGCAGCCAACTCATGCTGGGTGTGACCACCCTTCTTGCTGGCGAACTTCAGGTAGTCGCGCAGCATGGGCTGGTAGTCGGGATGAGCCACCTTGATCAGCTCCTCGGCCTTCTGCATGTCGCTCTTGTGGCGCAGGTCGGCTACACCATACTCCGTGATTACGGCATCGATGTAGTGGTTGGTGTGGTCGATGTGGCTGGCGAAGGGCACGATGCTCGAGATGGCACCACCCT
>JAZQQO010000030.1:0-28495 GCA_045629085.1 Bacteroidaceae bacterium | reverse complement strand
AGCCGACCTGGCTTGGTCGACCCTTACGCTTTATATCAGAGTTTGCGAACTCCTATATGTATGTAGCGCCGTATACGAGACCCGTACGTACGGTGCAATGAGAGGTGCTAGGGGGTAACTCCCCTACATCTACTCTATTGTTACGGTTATGTTTACCAGTTGAGTCTGAAACGAGCACCAGCGAGTACGCAAATGCCTGGCTGAGGAATGTTCCCCAGATCGTAGTAGCGATGGTTGGTGATGTTCGTACCCTTTACATAAATCTCGTAGCGCTGAGCCGTCCATTGCAGCTTAAGGTCGAGTGTGGCGTATGGATGATAAGCCTGCAACTTTCCAGTTGAGACAGGCTTACCTGTCGTTGCATCGTTCTCGTAGATGAGATAGCTGCCCATACGATCCTGCCAACGGAGGTTCCAGCTGGCAGAGAGATGGCTGAAGAGCCGATGCGACAGGCCAGCCACGAACTTATGTCTCAGGTACTCAAGGGCATAGTTGCTCTTGTAGATGGATACATCGTCATGACGGTTCTGATGGATAAAGGTGTAGCCTAACGTCAAATTCTCCACCCAAGTGCTACGATGGCAGAGGTCGGAGAAATTCATGCGCATCTCAGCTTGTACACCCATGTTGTCGAGGTTAAATGCCGTGGAATGATATGTGTCTGTTGCATCATACATCACCCAGTCAATCATGTCATTGCCTCGATGGTAGAAACCACGTAAGGTACCTTGTAGGCCTGACATGGTATAAGTGGTTCCCAACTGCAGACTGTGGCTCTGTTCAGGACGCAGACCCTTATTTCCTTCATGTGTAGCGCTCTTGTAATAAAGCTCAGTGAAGGAGGGCAGACGCAGTCCCTTGTTGTAGCTGAGGTAGACCTTCCAGTTCGTGTTGGGGCGATAGGCAATGTCAACTCCAGGATAGAAGCGGAAGCGGTGGTCTACGCTTGTGCTCATATTGGCCATCACACCGGCTGATATGGTCCAGTGGTTGAGCAGGATGTTATGTTCGAGGTTGAAGCTGATGTTGGTGCGGTCATCCTGGCGTGTGTAGTGTACGTCGTCAGCCTTGCCACCATGTGCCATGACGTACTGATTAGGATCGAGATCCTTACCGAGGCTGGTAGAGAGGATGCCCTCCTGACGCAGTTCCGCACCGACGGCTGTACGTCCACCCCACCATCCGAAATGGCCGCCAAGCTTCAGTCCGTAGGCATCGGCTTGGTGGAAATTCTCGCCAGTGGTGGTGGCACGGATGAGCTCGAAGTTGTCGTAGGTGCGGTTCCAGTAGACGCTGGGTGTGAAGTGGAATTTTCCCTTTGTCTCGGCACTGACACTCATCAAGTAGCGCTCGTTGCGCTCAAACTGATCGGGATAGGCTGCACTGTAGAAGGTGTTGGCACCATACTGTTTCTTGGAGAAACCAAACTGCCAGTCGAGTGTAAGCTGCTGGTTGTCAAAACTCCCCTGATAGTAAAGCTGCCCCTTTCGCCAGTCGCTGTTGGTCGTGCCTCCATCGCTACGACCACCGCCGCCACTTACTCTGGTGGCCACGTTTCCCTTCGTCCATGCGATGCGTCCATCACCTAGCACCGTGCCCCAACTGCCGCTTTCGATGCCAGCCTCTAAGGCGTTATTAGGATCCTTGCGTGTGACGATGTTGATGGCTCCACCAAAAGCCGTACCGCCATATACACGACTCGCAGCTCCCTCCAACACCTCGATGCGCTCTATGTCGCTGATGCTCACGGGAAAGTCGGCTGCCAAATGTCCTGTTTGCGGATTGCTGATGTTCACGCCGTTAAGTAGTAGCGTGATCTGGTCGAATATGCCTCCGTCGATGCTGATGTCCGTCTGTACACCAAAGCCACCGCGTTGACGGACATCGACGCCCGTGGCTAACTTCATAAGGTCGTTGACACTCTGTGCTCCCGCTCGCTGAATGTCCGCGCGGGTAACCACAGAAACGATGCGTGCTGACTGCAACTGGGTCAGCGGAGCCATGGTGCCGCTTACGGTCACCTCGGCCATGCTCTGCTCGTCATCTACGTTTTCTTCAATGTTTGCACGTAAAGTAGGTGTGGCAGCCTCTGCTTTCTGCAGGGAAGCTGTGCCCAGCGTTGCTATGGTCAGCACGCCGATTCTCACCTCACGCTTCAAACTGTTGAAGATGCTGTAGCCCTTCCTGCCGTAGTGGTGGAAGGTGATGGGCTGAGCATTCTTTTTCTGTTGTTTGAACATAAAAAATGATTTGTTAACTCTCGCAATATTGCGATTTTGGGTGCAAAGGTACGAAAATAATTCATAATTCATAATTCATAATTCATAATTGTTTGCCATTTCGCATGTTTTTTGTAATTTTGCAATAATACAAATCTACTAATCATTATTGCAAATGAAGAAACTAACCTCTATTCTGGCCTTTTCAGCACTCAGTATAATGCCGTTAAGTGCCCAGACAAACTATGACTATTCAAAACTTCAGATGGAGAAGCTCAACCGTGGAGTGGTGGCCGTGCGTGCCTCGCATGACAGTGTGATGGTGAGCTGGCGCTATCTCAAAAGCGATCCCATGACACAGAGCTTCACCGTGCTGCGTGATGGAAAGAAGATAGCCACTGTGCCTGCCGGACAGAGCACCACCTTTATGGATTATAACCCCTCGGCTGCCTCGGCACGCTATGAGGTGCAACCCGAGTCAGGTAAGTTGAAAGGTAGTTGGACACTGCCCGCCAATGCTCCCGTAGGCTATCTCGATATCCCCTTGAAGCAGCCCCAGCGCAGCGACCTTAAGACCGATGAGCCTGAGCGCCTCATGTACAGTGCTAACGATGCTTCGATGGCAGACTTGGATGGAGACGGCCAGATGGAGATTGTGTTGAAATGGGATCCCAACAACTCGAAGGACAACTCGCAGAGTGGCATCACTTCGCCCGTTATCGTGGATGCCTATAAGCTCGATGGTACACTGATGTGGCGTATCAACCTTGGCAGGAATATACGTGCCGGTGCGCATTACACACAGTTTATGGTATACGACCTGGATGGTGACGGATGTGCCGAAGTCGTGATGAAGACGGCGGATGGCACCACTGATGCCAAGGGCAAGGTGATAGGTGATGCCAATGCCGACTGGCGAGAAGGTGTTCGCGATCATGGGGAGACGGATTTCAATTCACCGCAGCATCCCAATGAGCGTTTTCGTGGTGAGGGCAGACGACGTGGTGGTTTCATTGCAAAGGGTCCTGAATACCTGACCGTTTTTGATGGTAAGACGGGTGCTGCCATCCATACCATTGACTATGTGCCCTCACGTGGTGACGTGAGCAATTGGGGAGACAACTATGCCAACCGTTCAGAACGTTATCTGGCATGCGTGGCCTATCTCGATGGACAGCATCCTTCTGTGGTGATGTGCCGCGGATATTATACCCGCATGACGCTTGCTGCCTTCGATTTCGACGGCAAGCATCTCAAGCAGCGTTGGGTTTTCGATAGTAATATCGAAGGTCGTGACTACCATGGACAGGGAAATCACAACCTGCGTGTCGGCGATGTGGATGGTGATGGTAAGGACGAAATCGTATACGGACCCTGTGCCATCGACGATAATGGTAAGGGACTGTACAGCACAAAGATGGGACATGGCGATGCCATGCACATGACGGGATTCTTTCCCAACGATGACCGACTGTATGTGTGGAACTGCCACGAAAACAAGCGTGACGGTGCTGAGTTGCACGACGCAAGGACGGGCGAGATAAAGTTCCAGTTCTTTAGCAATACCGACGTAGGCCGTTGCCTGGCTGCCGACATCGATCCCACGAATCCTGGTTTAGAGATGTGGTCATCGGCCAGCGGCATTGCTGGCGTGTCGGGCAAAGTCATTGCAGGTGGTGCTTCGGGAATGAGCACGAACTTTGCTATCTGGTGGGATGGTGACTTGCTGCGCGAACTGCTTGACCACGAGATGGTTTCGAAGTACGATTGGACGGGGCAGGTGGCTCGTCCCATCATGCGCATGGAGGATTGTCAGTTCAACAACGGCACGAAGAGCAATCCTTGCCTGCAGGGTGACGTCATCGGTGACTGGCGCGAGGAGGTCCTGGCACGCACCAAGGACAACCAGCATCTACGCCTCTACATCTCTACCCTGCCGACCGAGTACCGTTTCCATACTTTCCTTGAGGATCCTGTCTATCGTCTCTCACTCGTCTACCAGAATGTGGCTTACAATCAGCCGACACAACCAGGCTTCTTCTTTGGCGAGGATTTAAAGAAGAGCGGTAAGTTGTTCCGAGGATGGCAGTTCTAAGAATCGTATAATTCGTAATGTAATGAAATACTTATCATTTTATTGTGCTATCGTTTTGGCGTTGTGTTGTTGCACATCCAATGCAGCGAAGCAGGAGAACCTTGAAGCGGACAGTATAGCTGCCGAACCTCAGTACGAGACACGTACGCTAACCTTTCTTTTTGCCGGTGACCTGATGCAACATGGCGTGCAGTATAAGGCTGCGCTGAATGCCGGAGGCGGCAAGGAATATAACTACGATGAGTGTTTCCGCTACATCAAGGACGAGGTGAGCAGCGTTGACGTGGCAATTGCTAATTTCGAGACGACGCTGGCTGGCGGTACTCCCACCACCTACCCGCAGTTCAACAGTCCTGACTCCTATCTTTATGCCTCCAAGGATGCAGGTTTCGACATCTTACTCACCTCCAATAACCATAGTGTGGACAAGGGTGCCAAGGGCATCACGCGTACCATCGAGATGATGGATAGCGTGGGGATTCCTCACGTTGGAACCTACGCCAATCAGGCAGAGCGCGACCGTGAGTATCCTTATATCCTTGAACAGAATGGGTTCCGCATAGCCTTGCTTTGCTATACATACGGCACCAACGGCATTCCTGTGCCCAAGCCCTGCATCGTCAACCAGATTGACACCGTCCAGATGCGCAAGGATATCGTCAAGGCAAAGAAGCAGAATCCCGATGCTATCATCGCCTTTGTGCATTGGGGCATAGAGCATGCTCTGCTGCCTAACAAGGGACAGAAGGATTTGGCAGATTGGCTGTTTAAGAATGGTGTTGACCACGTCATCGGAGGTCATCCTCATGTTGTGCAGCCCATCGAGGTACGTGAGGGTAAGGACGGTAAGAAGCACGTCATGGCCTATTCGCTCGGCAACTACGTGAGCAATATGACTAAGCCCAACAATGATGGTGGCCTGATGGTCAAAATGACGCTCACCAAAACGGCTGACTCACCTGATTCTACCTATATGAGTGACTGCTCGTACAGCCTGACCTGGGTGAGTCGTCCCGTGATGTCAGGTCACAAGAATTTCCGCATCTACCCAGCCTCAGTGCCAGAGTCGATGCTCAATGCCAGCGAGAAGACGCGAATGAACACTACGCTCAAAACTGAGCGCGACCTCTTCAAGAAGAACAACAAGGGTATTGAAGAGTACGAGATACCCTGGAATATGTAAATTCTAAATAAATAAGATATGATAATAGAGAAAATTCCCGTATTGCTGCTCACGGGTTATCTGGGCAGTGGCAAGACGACACTCTTGAATCGCATTTTGCAGAACAAACGTGGCATCAAATTTGCCGTGATTGTCAATGATATTGGCGAGGTGAATATCGATGCAGAACTCATTGCAAAAGGTGGCATCGTCGGGCAGAAGGATGACTCGCTCGTGGCCTTGCAGAATGGTTGCATTTGTTGTACGTTGAAGATGGATCTTGTAGAGCAGCTCAACGACATCACTCGCATGAAGCAGTTCGATTATATCGTCATCGAGGCAAGCGGCATCTGCGAACCTGCTCCCATCGCACAGACCATCTGCTCCATCCCGAGCATCGCTCCGCAGCACATCAAGGACGGTGTGCCTTGGCTCGACAGCATCGTTACTGTGGTGGATGCCTTGCGCCTGAAGGATGAATTCAATGGCGGCAACGATCTTCTTCACAAGAATCTGGAGGAGGATGACATCGAGAACCTCGTTATTCAGCAGATAGAGTTCTGCAACATCATCCTGCTCAATAAGGCCAGTGAGGTAGATCCTAAGGAACTGGGGCGTATACGTGAGATTATTCGTGCCATCCAGCCCAAGGCAGAGATTATCGAGTGTGACTACTGCGATGTGGATCTCGAGCGTCTCATCCACACGGGCATGTTTGACTTTGACAAGGTGGCTACCAGTGCTACGTGGATTGATGCCGTAGAGGGTGAGGTGAAGGAAGAAGATGATGATGATGACGACCACGATGAGCATGAGCACCATCACCACCACGAGCATGACGAGGACTGTGAGTCTCATCATGGTGGGGAGTGCACCTGCCATCACCACGATCACGATGAGCATGACCACCATGATCACGACCATCATCATCATGATCACGATGAGGAGCATGATGAGCATTGCGAGCATCACCATGGCGGTAAGTGTACCTGCCATCACCACCACGACCACGATCATGCTCACGGCGATGAGTACGGCATCGGAACGTTTGTCTATTATCGCCGCGAACCGTTTGACCTTGGCCGATTTGATGAGTTTGTGGCTCGCAAATGGCCCAAGAGCATCATCCGTGCCAAGGGTATGTGCTATTTCCGCAACGAGCGTGACATTTGCTACGTCTTCGAACAGGCTGGACGTCAAGTGTCTTTGCGAAATGCTGGCCAGTGGTTTGCCACGATGCCTCAGAATGAACTCGAAGAGATGATGGAGCGTGAGCCTGCCTTGCGTCGTGACTGGGACGAGGTGTATGGCGATCGCATGCAGAAACTTGTCTTCATCGGTCAGAAGATGGATAAGAAGGAGATTACCCGTCTTCTCGACGAATGTCTCATCAATGGTGGCCTCTGCTGATTTCTCCTAAACGACTAAACGACCAAACAACTAAACGACTTGAATAAAAACAATTTAAATTATACTTATGAAGAACATTAGAATGGCTGTCTTTGCCGTCCTTCTGCTTATGGTGAGCGGTGTGGCGAAGGCAGAGAAGGAGAGTAAGGAAGTACTGGATCTCATTGTGAAGGTGAACGACTACTGGCAGGCGCACAACACGCCCTACTGCCGTGGCTTCTGGGACAATGCTGCCTATTTCACCGGTAACATGGAGGCATACAAGATGACCGGCAAGGCAGACTACTACCAGTACTCCGACAAGTGGTGCCGCCACAATCAGTGGAAGGGCGCTAAGTCGAACGACAAGAAGAATTGGAAGTATGCCTGGTACGGTGAGGGCGATGATTTCGTACTTTTCGGCGATTGGCAGATCTGCTTCCAGACCTACATTGACATGTACAACCTCGTGCCTGCCGACTACAAGGTGGCACGCGCCAAGGAAGTCATGTCCTACGAGTGCGCTTCAAGCGACAATAAGTTCTGGTGGTGGGCCGATGCTCTTTATATGGTGATGCCCGTCATGACGAAGATGTACCTGCTCACCGGTGAGGAGATGTACCTCGACAAGCTCTACGAGAACTTCCTCTGGAGCGACTCATTGATGTGGGACAAGGACGAGCAACTCTACTACCGCGACGGCAAGTATATCTGGCCTAAGGTGAAGACCTCGTGCGATGGTGGCAAGAGTTTCTGGGCACGCGGCGATGGTTGGGTGCTGGCAGGTCTGGCCAAAGTGTTGGCCGATATACCCAAGGATTACAAGAACCGTGACATCTTCGTAAAGCGCTTCCAGCAGTTGGCTGAGGGCGTGGCACGTGTGCAGCAGGCTGGTGGCTACTGGAGCCGCTCAATGTTGTGCGAGGGCGATGCTCCCGGTCCCGAGACGTCAGGCACGGCCTTCTTCTGCTATGGTTTGGAGTGGGGCGTGAACAATGGCTATCTCGACAAGGCCAAGTACGGTGAGACCATCGAGAAGGCATGGAACTACCTGCGTACCGTGGCTCTTCAGCCCGATGGTTCTATCGGATACGTGCAGCCTATTGGTGAGAAACCCGATCCCACGAAGACTGTCAACGAGAAGTCACAGGCTCCCTTCGGCACCGGCGCATGGCTGCTGGCTGCTTGCGAGCGCGTTCGCTATGTCGATGGCAGCACCCGCGCTCTCGACGTGAAGCCCGGCCAGCCTGGTGTGGCTGCCGGTGCTAAGCAGAAGTGCATCACGAAGACGGTGAAGAATCCCACGGCCACTGAGCGTCAGGATGTCATTGAGTTGGATGCACAGGCTGTCTTCGATCAGTTAGGCATTGCCGGTGGCCGTCAGATCGTCATTACTGATGGCGATCAGGTGGAGATGCCCTATCAACTCACCTACGACGGCAAACTCCTCGTGCAGGTGTTCGTGGCTCCCAAGTCAAGTACTACCTTATATATATATAAAGGCCAGCCCAAGCAGTACCGTCTGGACTGCAACGGACGTTTCTACCCCAACCGCGAGGATGACCTCGTGTGGGAGAACGACAAGTCGGCATGGCGCTTCTATGGTCCTAAGATGCACAACAAGGGCGTGAGCGGTTTTGACACCTTCACCAAGAATGTCACCTATCCCATTCAGGATCAGCTCTATCAGAACGAGTTGACCAGCTATGGCGTCAACGAGCAGCTCAAGAAGAAAGGTCGTGGTGGCGAGTGGGCACAAATCCATCGCGACCTCTACACCTACCATCGCGACAAGGGTCAGGGCATGGATGCCTACACCGTAGGTGCTACCCTCGGTGCCGGTGCTCCCGCTTTGATGGAGGGCAATAACCTCATTCTGCCCGACGTATACGAGAAGGCTGAGATACTCGACAACGGTCCTCTTCGCTTCACCGTCAAGGAGACGATGTACGCCAACAAGGACGGCGTCATCGAGCAGCGTCTCATCACTCAGGATCGTGGCACGCACATGGCTAAGTTCCAGATTACGTACGACAAACTCGCAGCAGCACAGCCCGTCTGCGCCGGTATCGTGGTTCATGAGAGTCAGCCCGAGGCATACGTCATCAACAAGAAGACCGGCTACGTGGCTTACAGCGATGCGCTCGACACGCCCAAGGGGCAGAATGGCCAGCTCTACATTGGCGTGCTCTTCCCTGAGAAGATGAAGGCTCTCAAGTACCTTGCTGCCAGTGAGAAGAAGGCTGGTGGCATCGGCCATGTCATTGGTCAGACCACCTATCAGCCCGGTCAGCCCTTCACCTACTATGCCGGTTCTGCCTGGAGCAAGTACGATGTGCCCAACATGAGCGTATGGCAAACCCTTCTCGAAGGCTATGCTCAGCAGCTCAAGCAACCTCTGGTAATAGAGTAAGAGTAAAGAAAAAATGGATACTACAAACGAAGAACTGATATTGATGCGCATTACCGGTGAGGATCGTCCAGGCCTCACCGCCAGCATCATGGAGATACTTGCACGCTATGAGGCTACTGTTATGGATATCGGTCAGGCCGATATCCATAACACACTCTCTCTTGGCATTATGATTCGTGTCAGCGAGGAGAATAGTGGACAGGTTATGAAGCACGTTCTCTTCAAGGCTGCCGAGATGGGCGTGAACGTACGCTTCTTCCCCGTTTCCGAGGATGCCTACAATGCGTGGGTAGGGCGTCAGGGAAAGAATCGCTATATTCTTACCGTCTTAGGCCGTAGCCTTGAGGCTCGTCAGATTGCCGCCATTACTGGTGTGATTGCCGAGCAGGGTCTTAACATCGATGCCATCCGCCGTCTCACGGGGCGTCCGCCTCTGCACAACGATGAGAACAGCAAGACGCGTGCCTGCATCGAGTTCTCATTGCGTGGTACACCCAACGATCGTGAGGAACTGCACAAGCAACTCATGCAGATGTCTAAGGAGATGGATATGGACTGCTCCTTCCAACTCGATAATATGTATCGTCGTATGCGACGTCTCATCTGCTTCGATATGGACTCCACGCTCATCCAGACTGAGTGTATCGATGAACTGGCAGAGCGTCATGGGGTAGGGGATAAGGTGCGTGAGATCACCGAGCGTGCCATGCGTGGTGAATTGGATTTCAAGGAGAGCTTCACTGAGCGTGTCGCCCTTCTCAAGGGGCTCGACATCAGCGTCATGCAGGACATCGCCGAGCATCTGCCCATTACGGAAGGAGTGGAGCGCCTCATGTACGTGCTCAAGCGTTATGGCTATAAGATTGCCATCCTCAGTGGTGGTTTCACCTTCTTTGGCGAGTATTTGCAGAAGAAGTTTGGCATCGACTACGTCTATGCCAACGAACTGGAAGTCGATGAGACGGGTCATCTTACAGGTCGTTACCTCGGTGAGGTGGTTGATGGCCGTCGTAAGGCAGAACTCCTTCGCCTCATTGCTCAGGTTGAGAAGGTGGACTTGGCCCAGACCATTGCTGTGGGCGATGGTGCCAATGATCTCCCCATGCTCTCTCTGGCGGGTCTCGGCATTGCCTTCCATGCCAAGCCTCGTGTCGTGGCCGATGCCAAGCAGAGCATCAACACCATCGGTCTTGACGGTGTCCTCTATTTCTTAGGTTTCAAGGATAGCTATCTTGACGAGAGGGCACAGTGATGTTAAATAGCTAAACTTTCCCGCCTTTTGATAATTGATGGTAAATTATTTATAATGAGCAATGAGCAATGAATAATGAGTAATGAGTAATGGGATTTAATGAGAGGCTGGCGCAGTGATACGTTCGAGGACGCACATTGTTGCTCATTATTCATTACTCATTGTTAATTATTCATTGCCCATTACATTATTGTTCAAGAGGGAAACTTCAGTTAAATAGCTTTCGCAAACATCGCGTCGAGTTGGGACTGCGGGAAGGGACATGGCTCTTCCCGCACCTTGGCCAACTGGAACTGCTGGCAGGCACGTACGACAGAATCTTCTTCAAAGCACTTGAAGAGCATCGCCTTCAATTCGTCGAGACGATGGGCATCGGCATCCGAGAAGACGCCGTATGACTTATAGCTACGCCCTTGCTCGGGCATGATGTCATGGTAATAGTACGACCACACGAGGAATCGCATACAGACATCAGGTGTCATGATGATTTCTTGCATGTTACAAAGTTTTTCTTCTTGACAAACGGTTGAGCAGTTCTATGGTGACGCGCCAGATGTTGTCTGCCGTGTCCAGGTTAATACGTTCGGAGGTGGAGTGCGGCTCTATGATGAGAGGACCGATGGAAGCCATCTCGATGCCAGGATATTTCTCCACGTAATAAGCCGCCTCAAGAACGAAATGCATGGCTACCTTCTTGGGCTCAAAGCCAAGCACGTCCTTGAAAGTCTGACAGGTAAGGGCAAGCAGCGGGGAATCCTCACGCTCCATCCAGGCACCGGTGTCCATCAGTTGCTCCACACCCTTGTCGGCAAAGCGGTCTAGACAAATCCTCTTGATCTGATCGGCCAATGCCCTCTGCTCCGTATTACTGAAACTTCGCGTGTGGCAGGACACGGAGATGTCGTCGCGTGTGGTACGCACCACACCAATGTTGTTGCTCGTCATCACCGTGTCAGGCATATCCTTACGCATTTCCATCACGCCGTATGGCAGATTGAAGATGCCGCGTATCACGCCCAAAGCATTGTCGATGTACTCTGCCACCGGTTCTGCCTCCTCCAGCCGCAAGCTGACGTCAGGATCGCCCTTTGGATAAATATGAGAGTGAGAGAACTCGTATCTCCACTCATCCATTATCTTCAGCAACGTTGGCTCATAGTCGGGCTTGATGGCCACAACGGCCTCTGCCCATGAGGCGATGGATGCGTTAGCCGTACCGCCGTTCATCGCACAAATGAGCATGTTGTTGTTTCCTATGTGAGATGCTGTCTTGCCACTTAGGAACATTCCGAACAGCGTCTTGTTGCAGTTGCAGCGATCCTTGTTGATGTCCACTCCCGAATGCCCTCCAAGACCACCACTCATCACGATGCGACGGAACACGTAACCCTCAGGAATCTGCCTCCATCGTGGTTGACAATGAGCCACTTGCAGGCATGCACCCGCCGCTCCTACGGTAATCTCGTTGTAAGCCTCCGAGTCGAGGTTAATGACCTTACGGCCACGTATGAAGTCGAGGCTCAGCGCCTCCGCTCCGCTCATGCCGTCCTCCTCGTTGGTGGTGGTGAGAACCTCCAATGCAGGATGCACCAGCGAGTCGTCAGCCAGAATGGCAAGCGCCATGGAGAGGCCGATGCCATTGTCCGCTCCCAGCGACGTACCCTCAGCCTTCATCCATCGCGTCCCGTTCCCATCCATCTCGACGTATGGCTTTATCCCGTCCGTCAATGGGTCGAAAGCCCTTCCGTCACGCAGATAGCCATCCTTGGCCACGCACACCATATCCATGTGGTTAAGAATGACCACTGGGTCAGCCTCCTCGCATCCCGGCGATGCCTCCTTCTCAATCACCACACAATTCCGTGCATCACGCCTATACTTCAATCCATGCTCCTCTGCGAATCGGCACAGGTAGTCAGCCACCCGTTCCTCATGGTGTGAAGGACGCGGTATGCCGTTCAGTTCGCTGAATATGTCGTAAAATGTCTTTTTCATATTACGTGTGTTCTCAATACGTTTACGCCGCAAATTTACAAAAAAGAATCGAAAAACATGCTGTACAAATGAAAAAGATATCGCTTGCTTAACGAAAATTTCCGTGAATTTAACGCGAATTTTCATAAATTGTCTTATGGTTGAAGAATAAATTCACGATACTTCACGTCTAATTTGCGGTAATTTACGTTAGCCGAACTTGCCGTAGGCCAGTCGCGACCGACAGGGAGTCCCGAAGGGATGCGAAGCACAAGGCATAAATACTCGTTTAGGATTCCATTTGTACAGGTCAGATTATTTTTCTCACGGAGAGGCATGTCACATGCCCCTCCTTTGCTTTTTTGTGCAGTTTTGTGACAATCTTGTGTATAAATTTAGCTTTTTGTGACTCTGTATTTGTCACAAAACTGTATATTTTCTATATTTGCAGCCGAAAACTTGCTCATATCATGAATATGATTTCTACAACTATGACATTCTGCCGCAAATTGTGTCTGTTTTTGCTTCTTTCCCTGTACTGTGTTGTTCCTGTCCAGGCAAGATATTCCGTATACAATATTGATTCAAGGAACGGACTGAGCAGTATGTTTGCATTCTCATTGCATCAGGATGTCAATGGTCTGCTATGGATAGGCACATACGATGGACTCTCGCTCTTGGGCGGTGCTTCGCGCAATGCAATGGATTTCTTGCATCCCGTCACAGACGTGCTCAATGGCAGTATGGTAGAGGATATTGTGGATGGCGAGAACGGTTGTGTATGGCTTCGCTCCAACAACGCCCTCTGTAAAGCCAACCTCAAGACAGGTGAACTGACGAGATATACGGATATTTATGGTAACTACCGTATTATAAGCACACCAAAGGGCGACATACTGGTGTTGTCCAAGGAACGCGGCTTCCTATATTATAATAAGGTATATGATGGCTTCCGTCCGCTGTCGTTTCAGGACATCTCTGTCAACGACTATTGCTTTATGACAGTCGATGATGCCAACAACTGGACTATCATTACACGCCAGAACACGTTGCGCGCTAAACTGTCGACCAACAGCGAGGGTGACATGACAGCGCAACTAGTGCAGCGCGAGGCGAACCGTGCCCAATACAAATTTGCCTGTTCCAGCCACGGGAGGATCATTTGCATTGACAATGACTTGAATGTCTATATGGGCGATTCTGCTTTCACGCAGGTAAAGAAGTGTATGACCCTCCCCGACGAACTGACTTCGAAGGGTGATGTCTCCTCAGTTCTCTATCATGACAATCGCATCATTATCAGTTTCTATAGTGGTGGTGTGTATTGTGCTACCATGAAGAATGGCGAATTGGATTTCCGTACTCTCCCCATCAAATGCGGTGTGTTCAAGATGCTAGAATCCAAGGATCAGGAACTCATTTGGGTGGCAACAGACGGTGAGGGAGTGAAGATGCTGGTCGACGAGAAGCAGAGCATCCACAACGAACTCTATTCCAGCCAGGACCTTAGTCTGTCGAAACCTATCAGAGCCTTCCTGAAAGACAAGTCCGGCGATCTCTGGATAGCCACCAAGGGCGATGGTCTGCTGTGCTACAGGGACTACAAGCCTTTTAGCACCGATAACAAAGCGATACAGTTCACCAAGGCCAACAGCGGTTTGCTGCATGACTCCAACTACAGTCTTACGCAGAGCCATCGTGGTGGTATATGGGTGTCGGGCGATGGATCGGGCATCAACTATGTAGATGTGGCTACACAAAAGATTGTGGCCATGCCCCTTTCAGAGTATGGTGTTTATAATGTGCATGATATTGCAGAGTCGGGCGACAGCCTTTGGCTGGCTACCTACAATGGTCTGTTTCTGTGCCAGATATCATGGAATGGCGGTACGCCTTCATCGGAGTCATGCCAGGTTGTCATCAACAACGAGAGTCAGGCTTCGCACTTCCAGACGTTACGTGGCACCAAGGGCTGTCTTTGGCTGGCCAATCGTGAGGCAGGTCTGCTGAAGTGGGATCTTGCCAAGAAGACGCAGCGACTGTTCCAGTTCAGCAATCAGTCACAGGAAACCGTGAATGACGTGATCAAGGTCGTCACGGACTATCCCGGCAAAGTGTTCTGTGCCACAAAGGGCGGTCTCATCATGAAGAGCAATGATGACAGTAACGAGTTTGTGAACCTGAACGACAAGATGAAACTTGGCACGCAGTCCATCCGTTCTGCCCACTATGGTCAGCACGATGAGCTATGGGTCAGCACGGCACACCAAATTCTCTGCTACAATATCAAGACAGGCCAGTGCAACGTCTTCTCCTATTCCAATGGCATCAATGTGATGGAGTTCTCGGATTGCGCCAGTTACTACGACCCACAGAGCGACATGAACTACTTTGGTGGCACCAACGGATTCTCGGTGGTCAAGGTCGAAGCGGACAAGGATAGTGGGTACATGCCCCCCATCGTGGCCTTCTGTACTGTTGTAGGCGAGGGCGGTACTGTCCTCTATCGCGAGCCACTCACGTATGCTCACGATGAAAACGACCTTACCATCCGTCTCTATGTCAACGACTTCCTCGACCCCGACAACTACTCGTTCGAGTACCAGATAGACGGAGTGGACAAATCATGGATGAAGACCAACAACAACCATGAGGTGTCGCTCAGCAACCTCGCCCCCGGCAGTTACTGTATCGTGGTGCGCTACCTTAAAGGTGGCGTGGAGAGCGAGACGGCTACGCTCCACATCACCATTCGCAACCCTTGGTACTTTGTGTGGCCCATGAAGTTCCTCTATTTCTGCCTCATTGTCGGCTTCATCGCGTATGCCATCTGGCGGCACAGGCAACACCTCAAGCGCAAGCAGCAGTATGCCTTGCAGGAACTGGAACAACGTGGCCGCGAGGAGGTCTATCGGTCCAAGTTGCACTTCTTCACCAACCTCACCCACCAGTTCAGCACCCCACTCACCCTTATCGGTGGTCCCTGCGACCGTATACTGGAGAACGACAAGCGCGAGTTGCGCGTGCTGCAGTATGCCCAGGTCATCAAGACCAATGCGGCACGCTTGCAGGACGTGCTGCGGCAGATGATGGAACTGACCAACTGGGAATACACTGAGACAGACAGTAACGCCACTTCGCAAAACTACATCCTCAAAGCCAAAGAGGGTGGGGCTGTGCCTCTGCCCTCGCAGCCCGTCATCGACAATCAGAAGCGCACCATCCTCATAGTCAACGACGATGCCGACATGTTGTGGCTCCTGCACGACTTGCTGAGCGACCAGTATAACGTACTGACCTACGGCAGGAGCGACGAAGCCATGAAGTCGGTTTCCGACTATCATGTCGACCTCATCATCACAGAATACAGCATCGAGCCTTTCGATGGAGCAGAACTCTGCCGCCAGGTCACCGGCAACCTGGCCACCAGCCACATCCCTGTCGTTGTTCTTTCCAGTTCCGAAGACAACAGGGTGACGTGCATGGAGAGTGGTGCACAGATTGTTGTCATCAAACCCTTCAACCTGGAATATCTCAAATCCATCGTGGGCGGACAGTTGAAGCACAAAGAGAAACTTGCCAACTACTACAACTCGTCGGAGAGCAGTTATGACATCTATCAGGGGCGTAAACTGCACGCCGAAGACCGCAAGTTGCTGGAGCAGATCAAGAAGATCGTCATCAGCAACCTCACCGACAAAGACCTCTCCACCAAATTCATTGCCGACCAACTGGGCTACGGCGTGCGCAGCCTCTATCGCAAGCTGGAGGGCATCACCGACAAGACGCCAAAGGACATGATTCGCGACATACGTCTAAGCCATGCCTGTTCGCTGCTCAAGAAGTCCAAACTCTCGATGGAGGAGGTGTGCTATCAGTCTGGCTTCAACAATCGCGGCACCTTCTACAAGATTTTTGCAGAGGTGTATGGCTGTACGCCCAAGCAGTATCGCGAACAACAGACGGCTTAAGACGCGGGTTAAAGGTTCCGGTTTTGAGGTTATAAGGTTTTGAGGTTGTGAGGTTGTAAGGTACCTTACAACTTTCAACCTTCAACCTTCAACCTTCAACTTTCAACCTCGATAGTCAGTTCCTTGCCCTCGGCCAGGTCTTTGTGCTGTACAAACCATCCCTTGAGGGGTTTGCCACCGACGAGGATGCGCTTGATCTTCGTGCCCTCGCCCTTGCGCACGATGGTGAAGGTCTTGCCTGCGTGGGGCAGGTCGAACTCTACGCGACTGAACAGCGGTACGGAGACGATATACTCCGGGTCGGCAGGCGAGTAGGTGTAGATGCCCATCGCTGTGAGCGCGTACCACGATGACATCTCGCCACCATCGTCCATGCCGGGCAGCGCCAGGTGCTCGGGACCACGACCGTAGTATTCGTTCAGTATCTTGTTGATGATCTGCTGACTCTTCTCCTGCTTGTCCACGAAATAATAGGTGAAGGGAATGGTATGGCCGGGCTGGTTGCCTTGACAGTAGTTGCCGATGAAGCCCGAGAAGTTGTCTGCCTCATAGTCGCGATAGGGCTCGGTGAAGAGCGAGTCGAGCTTCATCTCCACAGCCTGCTTGGAGGGGTAGAGGCCCACGATGCCAGCGGGGTCGTGTGGCGCATAGAAGAGGGAGTTCCATGCGTTGGCTTCGCGATACTGATAAGCATAGTAGGGATAGTAGGGATTGAAATCCTTGATGAACGAACCGTCGGCGATACGTCCCTGCATGAATCCATTCTGTGGGTTGTACACGTTCTTGTAGTTGCCGGCGCGACTCATCATCAGTTTCTCATTCTTCTTGTCCTTCAGTTCGCGAGCCACCAGCCCCACGGCATAGTCGTCGTAGGCATACTCCAGCGTCTTGGTCACGGCAGCCTTGTACTCATCCCACGTTGGCACGTTGAAGGTGTCCTTCTCGGCTATCCATCCCTGCTTCATGTACTCCTCCAGATAGGGTCGGCCACCGCGTCCCGGCACCGTAGCGTTCTTGAGCATCAGCTGGTAAGCACGATTCAGGTCGAAGGTGTGCAGGCCACGCAGCCACACGCCCGAGATGAATGTCGAGGCATGGTCGCCATGGAAGTAGGTAGGCATGTAGCCGCCCTGCTTCTCGCCGCGCTCTATCGTTGACTTGATGACGTCGGTTACCACCTGCGGATTGAGCATGGCGAGCAGCGTCAACTGGTTGCGTGCCTCGTCCCAGAAGGCTGGGTTGGTGTAGTACTGGAAAGTATCGTCCTTGATGGTATGGCCATGGTCGTCGCGGTATTCGCCGTTCACATCGCTGCGGAGCGAAGGCCACAAGAAGGCACGGTAGAGGGTAGAGTAGAGCATATTCTTCTGCTGCTCCGTGCCGCCCGATACACGCACATGACCGAGCAATTTCTCCCACATGTTGTCCGACTCGCTGCGTACCTGCTCGAAGGTCTTGCCGGCCACCTCGGCCTCCAGGTTCAGCCGTGCATTCTCCTGCGAGGTGAAGGACAGTCCCACCTTCACTTCCAGCGGCGTGCCAGCCTTACTGTTCAGGAAGGTGACGATGCTGACGGGGTTGCTGAACTCGCGTTCCTGACGCACCTCGTCGATGTCGAAGTTCGTCACAGCACAGAAGAACACGCCGTCCTGACGGCCTTGCAGCATGCGTGCCCCCACCTTCTTTACCTCGGTGCGTCGTGGACGTCCGTTGGCACGGGTGATGTCGATGAGCAGAATCTTCTCATCCTCAGGCCGGAAGGTGTATCTGTGGAAACCACAGCGGGGTGTGACGGTCATCTCCGCATTCACCTTGTAGCGCTCCAGATAGACCTGATAGTAACCGGGACGGGCTGTCTCACGCTCGTGGCTGTAGTGCGAGCCGTAGCTGTCGGGGCGGTAGAATCCGGCCTTCGTCACGGGCAGCATGGGAATGTTCAGCAGGTTCCAATGCCCCATGGCAGTATGCGCAAAACCGTAGATGTTGCGGTCCTCGTACTGGTAGCCGCCACCCGAGCCATATTTCGTGACGGGCGAGAGCTGCACCATGCCGTTGGGGGTGCTTGCTCCGGGGAAGGTCTCACCGCCCCAGGGACGCTTCTCGCGCAATTGTGTGAAGCCCAAGTCCTCGGGTGTCCATAGGGTAGTGGTACCCAGACGTGTGTCCACTCTCTCCGTGATGCTTCCAGCCACAGCTTGCTGTCCTGAGAAACCCAGGAACAGCGAGAAGCAGGCTGTTAAAATTGAATGGTTTAGTTTTTTCATTGTATATCTCATTTACATACTTTTTACCGTTCTTAATCCTGAAACCGCTTGAGTTAAAATCACTCTGCTCGTTGTCCCATTTTTCAATTTTATTATTTAAGATGTGCAAATTTACAAAATAATCATTTTGCACGTATACGTTTTTGCGACAAATATGTACGAATCCAAAGTCACAACCATTTTGTCATGTCACTCGGATGTCATGTTCATGTAAAAGTAAAAGAGATTAAATGATATGTCAGCCCGCAACTCCTTTTCACTTTTGTCTTTCATGACATCCACGATCACGCTTTCCACTATCGTTACCTTGTAACTGTCGGCATCAGGGTTGCGCTGCATGTAGTCCTTCCGCATGGCACCGGCACACCACTGGGCTACCGTCTGGCCATTGGGCAGCCGGTGGTTGCTGAAGGGCACATGGTCGCTTAGTGCAAGGTGGACGTCCATCTCCGAAAGTGTGTCAGTGCCTATGATCAGCGGTTGCACGTCGGGCCGGTCCTCGTCGATGTCCGTCACCGGCATCTGTCTCTGCAGGATCGTGTGTTCATCATACCTCTCCGTCTGCTGGGATTGTTCTTCCTTGTAGTGTCGATATATCGGGCGAATGACGTGCACGATAAGGAGCAGGTACAGCACCATAGATAGGATTATCCAACCCAATGCCTTGAGTTCCCTCTTCTGCTTCAGCGTCTCACTATCTACGGAAAAGATGGCTTCGACGAGGCCTATAGCAAAGATCCCCATCACCCAGTACTCTCCGCCACGGTTTGCTGCTGCCACGAATGCTATGAAGCCGAAGGACAGGATGGTGACGAGAAGGGCCAGGATGAAGCCCGCACGCTCCTTGGCCGTATAGCGCAGATGCTCCACACCCTTGCGCGTGTTGTTGGTGAGGCGGTCCATGAAGCGCGACAAGGCAGGGATGGTGACGTGCCAGCGGTTGCTTAGTCCCAACTGCTTGAGTTCGAGGCTGGTGTCTGTCCGGTTGGCCGAAGGAATAGCGCTGATGCGTTGTCTGAGGGCCTGCATCTCCTGTGCATGCTGTGGCATGTGTTCGGCTATCCGGTCAATGACGGGTAGCAGAGCCTGAGCTTGACGGTATCGCTTGTCCACCCTCTCCTCATACTGCTTCACGTCGGGACGCGTAAGCATCATCTGTCCGCGACGGCGCGAGGTATATGTCATCTCAATCTTGCTCGTCAGCAACTTTTCCAGTATGCGCAGTGACTTGGTAATCTGGAAATTGATTCCGACAGACAGTTGGTTGAAATACAACGGATTCTGGCGCAAATGGCTGTCGGTGTTCAGCAATTCTTCGACGTACTGCTTGATGTCGGGTACATTCTTCTCCGCCGGTAGAACAGCCTGCTGCTGCATAGCCTCTTCCGTCTGGCGGATGAGGGATGTGAGGCCGTCGTATGCGTGTCTCTCCTCGGTGTCGGGGGTGAGATGTATCGTCACGTTCTCATACAGATGGGAACTGACAACCTCGCGCAACACGAACCTGACGGACTGCATATCGCAGTCGTACATGTTGATGACGCGCAGATCGCGGCAACAGTCAAAGATGTCGTACATCTGCGTCGTGTCGGGAAACTGACATCGGTCGAGTGTAAGCGTGTTGAGGTGGTCGCACAGGCCGAACATACCATTGAACTCCTGCACCCCTCGCATGTCCCATCCGTCAAGGCGTAGCATGGAAAGGTTCTCGCACATGTAGAACATACCCTCCATGCTTCTTGCACCCGACACATTCCACCGGCTGAGGTCGAGCGAGGTGATGGCGTGGCAATGCTGGAACATCTGGCTATAGTCAGAGTAGCTCGGTGGCAAGACCAATGCTTCAATACATGATGTATTGCCTTCAAGCCCTGCGAAATGCAGATCTCCCAAACCACCCTCGGCGCTCCACTGGTTGATGGCGTCGGCAAAGGTGTGTACGGATGCCGGGCGTATGGGCTTGGCAACTGTCAGATGGTAGAACTGGCGCAGGCCATCGGTCAGTGGAACGTCGTCGAGCGAGACCCTCTCGTCACGCTCATTGCAGTAGGTCTGTGTCTCGAAGTGAAACTGCCACTTCTTCTTCGTCTGTCGGTTGATGTTGATGTAGAGCGGTCCCTCGTCGTTGTACTGGTTGAAGTAGTTGTCGCTGCTGTCATATGCCGTACACCAGCGGGTGCCCTTGCCGTAGTAGCGCGATGCCTCCCAGGTGTGGGGCACAAACACCGCCCATTCATCATCTTCATATACCTTCTCCGCCCCTTCCTTTATCTTGCGTATGCGCATGGCCTTGGAGGTCTCGTGCACACCGGCATAGGGATCGTCCAGATACGGGTCGAGCGCATCGCGTAGCATCTGCAGCGTGTCGTACTTCGTGATGTCCCTCTCGTCCAGCAACTTGCGGTAGCGATGGAACACATCCAGCAGGAAGCTGCACTCGTTCAGCGCGTCAGCACCTATCACCCCCTTCTTGTAGGCGTTCAGCAGCCACTGCGTATATTTACCTTTCTTCCCCGGATGCCCCTCAGCATCGTACGTAGGGTCGGCCTGTACAATCTGCCAGAACACACCCTCGGACATGTCGGCATAGTATTTCTTATGTATATCTCTGAGTTGCATGCTGATTTGTACACTTTGGCCCCCCTAACCCCCGGCTTTTGACTTCGGTCAAAATGTAGGGAATAAGAGCAATGTTGAAATAATAAACTTGTACAAGTTTCGCAAGTTGTATGTCTGCAATTTTTAATGAGTTAATTAATAATTGCTCATTAATCAATTATGTGACATGCGAAAGTTGAATAAACTTGTTATATAGAAGTGGTTTCAGTTTCAGACTATAAACGCCAGTACGGTTTTATTTGGCCCACAAGTGAATAGTTCCCTGCTATTCATGCTTGGTCCAAATGGGAACAATCACCCTAATAAGCTGTTTGTCATTTGTTTTCGCTTGTTGCAAAGCAACGCTACAAAGCCTCTATCTCGTCCTCAGTAAGGCCTGTGGCTTCTGCTATCTGAGTCACTGAAAGGACTCCCATTGCCTTCAACGAACGGGCTGTGGATATTTGGCGGTTTCTATCACCTTCGGCAAGGCCCTCTGCTTTTCCTTTCTGCATACCTTCGGCCAAACCCTCGGCCAAACCTTCAGCTTTTCCTTTCTGCATGCCTTCGGCCAAACCCTCTGCTTTTCCCTTCTTCTCTGCTGTGGTGATTACACTGTACCAGTCACGGAAGTTCTTCAGACTCTCCTCATAGTCCATGCGTTCCTGTGGAGTGTACTTTGCTATCTCTGCCAGTTCGAAGAGGCGGTTGAAGATAGCTTCCTTTAACTCTGCCGGACGCTCGTCAAGCTCACCCAGGTGCTTGATGGCATACAGCCACTTGTCATATAGGGTTTTGAGTTGCGGAAGAGCCTTTCTGTACTTGGGCATCTCAAGGTAGAGATACGTCAGCTTGTCGTAGAACACTTCGCCCGTAGTGACGTCCGTCAGCTTCACCTCGTGACTGAACTCATCCTTGTCGTCGAAAGTGAAGTTCAGGAAGCAGATGGTATAGACGCGCTTGAGCTCATAGTTCCAGTTCTTGCCCTTCATGGCCTGCTCGCGGATGGGGAAGGTGGAGTAGTAGATGCTGCGGTCCTTGAAGTATTCCTGCTCGCCGTTCTGCATCTCGATGAGTATCTTCTCCCCTCTCTCGTTCTCACAGTACACGTCGAACACAGCCTTGCGCTCGCTGGCACTCACGCCCAGCTGCTCGGTGTTGAGGTAGGTGATGTCAACGAACTGCTCCTTGCCCTCGAAACGGGAGTTCAGGAACGAGAGCAGCAGATCCTTGTTTGCCTCCGTACCGAAAAGCTTCTTGAAGGCGAAGTCCGTGTAGAAATTCACATAGCGTGTCTGGGATTCCGTGAGTGGCATAAGCTTATAGTTTTTACATTACGGTGCAAAGATAGATATTTTTCACTAACCGCACAAACTTTCCTTTGGAAAAGTACCATTATACGTATAAGTCAACTGGTCGAGAGTCTTCATTTATTCCAAAGTTGAAAAAATAGTTTTGAAAAAGTGGTTTCAGCTTTCAGCCCTATGGGGATTTGTTTGGACGGTTTCTTTTTACTCGATGCGTTCAATCCACTCTTTATTCAATGTCTGTTTCGTGTGGCTTTCGAGAAAATCTTTGTATGACTGATTACAGAGTGTTGCTATTGTCCATGAATCGTTGGGGTCGACCCCAAAATTTCACGACTTGAACGGTCGTCAGGCTGGTCGCTCTTGTGAGAATCTCACCATTACCAACTGCACAATGCTCGCTGGTCACGGTGGCGTTGTTATCGGCAGCGAAATGTCTGGTGCCGTAAAGAAGGTCACAATCTCAAACTGCGTATTTGACGGCACAGGCCGTGGCATTCGCATCAAGTCAACTCGTGGTCGCGGTGGTATAGTGGAAGACATTCGCGTATCGAATATCGTGATAAACAACATCCAGCGCGAGGCTTTCGTTTTCAACCTCAAGTACAGCAAGATGCCTGATGAGCCAAAGAGCGACCGCACACCGGAGTTCAAGAATATCTTCATCAACGGCTGTACAGAAAACGGCGTGAAGACACCAGTGAAGATTATCGGTCTTGAGGAAGCACCAATCACAGGAATCTCCATCCGTGACGTCCAGGTTCGCAACGCTACAGATGAGAATATCATCGAGAACTGCCACGACATCCGCATCTCAGACTTCGTAATCGACGGCAAGGAGCTTACGCTTGAGTAAACAAGTTCCCTTCAATTGTCTATACGAAACAACAACCGCCGCAGATACTTGTGATATAATCACTTGCATCTGCGGCGGTTGGTTTTTGGGGGAATGAGGTGTGATCAGCCACTTAAGTCTATTGTGAGTGGTACACTTACCCGTCCCCTGTCCTTACCAAACCACATATAAAGCGTCATAGTATTCTCGTGTGAATTTCTCTTCCCATTGTTCTTCGGTAATAGCTCTACCTTTTGAATCGTAAAACTTCCCACTCGATTTTGATATTTCGTTAAAATCTCCTACATATTTAGTACCATCTGGAAGGGTCAGAGTACCTTCAGATGGCAAACCTGAGTCTAGTTCTCCATCGAACTTCATCCCATTCTTAAAATTAATAGTGGTTTTGCCTATGCAGAAGTCCATATCAAGATAGGATGAATGTTCAATCTGTGATTTTATAACATATTCTGGTGTATGCCTCTCATAGTGGGAACCGGTGACAGGATCACCTTTCTCATTCCATTCGCCAATTGTAACCCAGGTTCCATTTATAATTTTTCCTTTCATTAAACGGTCATTAGCAAATTCTCCCTCATAGATTTTACCCGATCCTGCGATTATCATTTTTCCTTTTCCGTGAGGCACGCCATTAAGCAATTCACCTGTATATTTGTTACCGCTTGGATACACATAGTCCACAACCTTTTCGGCTTTTGCCACAGTAGGTTGTGTATTTGCGTTACGCGTAACGTCGGTATTCTTGGCGTTCTGTGAAGGCATAGCCTTTACAGGTGTGTTTTTCCATACAGGACGGATCTGCTGAAAGCCATTACGCGGATAGGCTGAGTAGAAGTTGTTTTCCATATCTTCCCACAGCACACAAGCCATAATACCGCCTTTTATTTCGCCACCGTCATTGTAAAGGTCGCTTGCCCAGTAGCCAGTCATTTCATTATCCCAACTTCCGTCCAAGCAGGATCCCACAACAGGGAAGAAGATCTTTGTACCATTAGGTCCAGTGCCTTGGAAACCTTTTACACCGTTGATAGTACCATTAAGCCAGTCGCAGCAGTCAATCAGTTCTCTAAAATCATCGGCTGTAGGTATTTGCCAATTTCCGCCCCACTCCTGATATACTGCATCGTATTCTCTCGTTAAGCGTGACTGTCCGTTCAAAGAGAAGATTGTGTTATTATTGTCAAAGTATCCATTTACAGAGGCAGAACCGATTTGCGAGAGTGTTTCTATGCCACCCCATGTGTAGAAATCGCCCGTTTCGAGAGCTGACTCTGCCCCGAGATTATAACCCGACCAGATGTTTCCACTAGGGAGTCCCAGGTCAATTTTCTGGCCTAAAGCGAACCAATTTGCTTCAATAGAGGCTCTTGTTCGTTCTTCGCGTCGTTCCCTTCTTTCGTCCTTAGACATGCGATTGTCTCCTCTATTGTATTGTTTGCTGCTTGTTGTAGAAGAAGATGCTGTGTTGTACAAGGTCTTGAAGGTGTATGTTGTCGTCTGTATTCTATTGTTGCCCACGCCCTTAGTTGTGCTATGGCTCAATGGAACAACAATTTGATTTCCGTTAGCATCAAACGCCCTATCTACACGAGTCCATCCGTCTATCTTTAAAGTTCCATAAACTGTGTAACCGCCAGAGCCTGTTTCTACTGTAATTGGTTTGGCGATATTGCTGGCAACCTCAAATACAGTTTCTTTCTTTTGGGCCATCATCATAGTGCTTATGATGAATGCAAAAAACAAAAGTGTGATACGTTTCATGTGATTTTTAATTGTGATTATTTAGTTTCCAGAAGAACCTGAGAGTATGAGCAAATCCCAATCAGATTCTGTTCCAAAGTCACCTCTTGCCCTGTAACCCATACAGCCATACTTGACTGCCGACAGGCAACACATCTTGTGCGATCTGCTTGAAGTCGTTCATTATGTCTGATGTGATTTGCATCATAATACTTTTATCGGTTACAAAGTTATGGAAATGTTTTCAACTATGCAAGGAAATGGGCGGAAAAGTGAATGTAAACCAATGTTTTGACATCCGTAAACCTGTGCTTTACAATCAGTAATTCCGAAGCTTAAGTAACTGTGCAAAAAGATTTTTATAATGAGTAATTTACTTTTAACCCGCATTGCCAACAGCAGCCAAAGCACTGCCTGTGGCATAAAACAGGGAGTCCGTAGTAGCATAATATACAGGCCTAAGCCATTTGCATTTGAGAATGCGCCACAGTATCTCAGCCAGGTTTAACTCTGGTGAGTAAGGTGGCAGGTAGAACAAGAAGAGACCTCTGCTTTCCCATATTCTCCGGAGTTCCTTGATTTTCCGATTTCTATGAACAGAAGCATTGTCTAATACAATTACTGTTTTCTTCCTGACGGTGAAGGACATGAGATCCAAGTATTCCACCACTTTATCTGCATTGATAGACTCTTGCGTTGTGAATCCCTTGTATTCATTCCTTCTGGTTATCATACCAAAGATATTCAGCCTTGCCTCTTTTTCTGCCGGCACATGGACTTCCTCATCTTTGAATTGCCATCCGTATGGAACGTAACCATTGGTACATACATGACTCTCATCGGCATAATATAGTATTATATCTCACTTAGAGTCAAGTTCTTCAAGTTCTTGCAACTTCTCCTTTTTGTAAGCGTAGAGTTGCAGTAAGGGTTCTCCCCTTGGGCGTTTTCTTATTCGCTTATATCTTGCACCAGAACGCTTGAATCGTTGGGGTCGACCCCAAAATTTCAGGGGTCGACCCCAAAATTTCAAATAGCAATTACGGGGCTTTGTTTTGATAATATAGGATTGGGGGAGGTTATTTACTTCCTCACCTTCACATTCTTCACTGTTCCGTCAGCATATCGGATATTCTTCACGAAGATGCCGTGCTGAGGATTCTGGACCTTGGTGCCACTCAATGTGATGTAGGACTCAGAAACGACAGACCTGTCGGTGGCAACATCGTCTATGGCATCCTGCTCAACCTTGCTTATCACGATATCGCCAAGTTGCCTGATATACATAAATTCTACAGGCATGGCATTGAGCAAGACGTAACTGTCGTCATCGATTGCATAGGTATTGCTTTCGGGATTGTAGGTGAAGGTTATCTCGTAATCATAAATACCATATTCTCTGTCTATATGCAAAGTCAGAAAATAGAACTCCCTACCATACGTCTCCAATTCACCCAAATACTGCGTAGTGAACTTGCACTTTCTGCCAGAAATATCACCCTTCACCCAGACGTCAGGAAACTCGGGGAAAACACCCTTTACCCATGCCTCGCTTCCTGACACACCGAATTGTATGTCATATTCCAGCTTTCGGGGCTCCATGCCATTGGTCGTTCCTACATAATCAACCGCATTCAGTTTCCAGGTCTCAGCCCTCATGTCAGCAGGAGGGGTAATGGCAGTCTTGGGGAAATGCTTGAACGTCGTATAGCACTCAGCATACAGCTGAGCTTCGTCTTCATCCGACGAAGCTGAGATGAAAAAGTAATTGCCAGTGCCGTCCTCAATGAAATCCATCACGATGGTGTTCGAATTCTTGTCTACGGTGTAGGTAATCTGCGTAACGGTCTCATCATTCTGAAGCGAACCGTGCAATCTTAACACACACAACTTCGAGCCCGTCTTTGTCTCGCCATCCAGGGTGAATTCCTGTCCGACGGGGAAAGTCAGTTTGGTGCCATCCTCGCTGACGGTGCCTTCAATCCAGGTATCCGGCACAGACGATTGGAATATAGCATTCTGCAGATACACTTTGTTGCCACTAAAGGCAAAGACAGACGTGACGCCAACTGGCGAACTGTTATAAAGCACAGTGGTGCTGTTATTCATCATCAGACCGAGGCCGTCTATGCGGGAATACTCTCTAACCTCGTCAACTGCGAAAGCCAAGCCTTTGCCCGTCACAACTTTCCTCACATCATGCTTTTTCTGCACAGCATCAGCAGCAGGTAGCAGCATGTCGTCGCCAGCAAGACGGTTGTTCAAACTCAGAATGTCCTGAGACGTGGCTGTGCCCGCAATGGCAAGCAATAGGACTGACAGGATAAGGGTAAACTTTTTCATAAACTGAAATTCCGCAACACTTTAATTTAACTTTATTTATAAATTCCTGGGCAACAAAAGTTGTCCAGAATTTTGTCACGTCAGATTTTTACTTACTTAGTGTTGCAATTAAAAACAAGTATAAATCATAACAAGACATGACAAAGGTACAAATAAAATCTGAGAAACTCACACCTTTTGGAGGATTTTTTTCAATCATGGAGCAATCTGACTCCATGCTTTCACCCGTTATCGATTCAACACTGAGTCGGAGATGCGGCATATCATTCATCATACGAACAAGAAATAACGTTGAATCGTTGGGGTCTGACACCCTAGGTCTGACCCCAAAATTTCAGAGAGTCTCATTTGCCTCAGAAATGAAAAAATAGTTTTGAAAAAGTGGTTTCAGTTTTCAGTTCTGTTGGGGACAGGGGAAGGTTTTTGCTGTTCGATTTGTCACCATCTATTTATTATTCTTTTCTTCTTACTGTAGAAGACAACCTCGGATTTTCCCTCGACTTTCACGTTAATTTCGCTTTGTTCCCTTTTTACTTCCATAAACATTTGAGCGGCATTATCTTTTTCTGCACGAATAGTTGGGTAGTCCCTGATAAGGTCTTCCTGATAAACTATCTCTCCAGAGCGTACGAAGATAATGGGCCAAATCAGATCACCATCTCCTCGGTAATGAAAAACCTCAAAACAGTCGAATCCAACTTCTTTCTCAGATGGTAGCGGTTCGTCGGGTTTATACATAAAGATGTAGGCCTTATCCCATCTGAAGTCCGTATAATCAGCAAGATCAATAGTATTCTTCTTATTCTCCAATATGTCAACGAAAATGTCATGCATTATGTGCTGACTATTGTTCTTTATCCTGCACCCCACTAGTGCAAATGTGGCTGCTAACAGTAGTATATACTGCCTAAT
>JAZQQO010000029.1:0-32225 GCA_045629085.1 Bacteroidaceae bacterium | reverse complement strand
TGTTGTCAGGAAAATCTAATACCTGAAAACACCGAGGGGGTTGGGGGCGAGCAGCCCCCGAGATAAGCGAAAACAGAAATATAAATCATTTTAAACTATATTAACATTAAAAACTTTGTGATTATCATAGAAAGTAAATTTAACCGAAATTGTATTGTTCGCGAGTAATAATTAGCGAAAAATTTACGGTAAATTTACGGGCATTCGCGTAAAAAAAAATAGCCGCTGTACAACAAGCTAAACTTGAATGGTTCTTACTTCTTCAGAGGAGTCATCTCCCACCAGTCGAAGTTGAAGAGGTTCTTCTTCTGATACTGGCTTCCCTTGAAGACAAGGTAGAGGTCATGCTTGCCGGTGACCTTCTTGAGGTTGCAAGTAAACTCCTGATAGGTGAACTTGGTGTTGGGCACGATGATCTTACCTATCTGACGTCCGTCAACAGCGTCGATGTGCAACTCCATTGAGCCACCAAAGAGCTGGGCTGAGCAGGATGCCTTGAACTGGGCTGCTCCGCTGCCGAAGTCCACTCCCTTGATGAGGATGAACTCCTCATCGTCGATGTTGGTGACAAAGAGGGTTGGATTCCAAGGACCAGAAGCATTCTCACGAGTAGTCTTCAGACCATAGCCCCAAGCCATGGTCTCTGCCTCGACGCGACGGTAGGGATTGAAAGAACCGACCTGATCGAGTTTGCAGTGAAGGAAGTAGGGCAGTTCCTGGATGGTGCCATCGGCGTTGTAGGTCATCTCGGCTGCTGAAACGCAACGCTGCTCGGCGTGGCGGCTTGTCTCCATGCGATAGACGTCGTAGTTGAGGCCGAAGCAGTAGGACTTACCCTTGAAATCGATGATGCCAGGGTGGTTACCGCGTGTCTGTGTCGTATGGTTCATGATGTGGCCACCATACTGCCAGGGACCGGTGATCTTGTCGGCCATGGCATAGCCGATGCCTTCGGGGCAGCATGTAGAGGCGAATGCCATGTAGTACTTCGAGCCGTGCTTGTACACCCATGGGCCTTCCTGATAGTCCTTGATCTTAGGCAGTTTCTCGATGGCACCGCTATAGGAAATCATGTCCTCGTTGAGTTTCACGTAGTAGGTGTTGGGATTACCCCAGAACATATAGGCCTGGCCGTCATCGTCAATCCACACGGTGGGATCGATGTCATCCCAGTGCTCCTTCTGCCAAACGAGAGGCTGCCCCAGAGGATCGCGGAAGGGACCGAAGGGAGAGTTGGCCACGAGGACACCGATGCCATTGCCATGGATGGGACAATACATGTACCATTTGCCATTGCGCTCAATCACCTGTTCTGCCCAGGCGCCATTGTTGCCTTTATACCACTTGAAGTCTCTCAGTGAAGCCACTGCGCCGTGGTCTTCCCAGTTCACCATGTCGGTGGAGGTGTAGAGGAGCCAATCCTTCATCATGAAACCTTCTGCTCCATCCTCGTCGTGGGTGGTATAGAGATAAACGGTGTCACCATGTACGTATGGAGCAGGGTCAGCAGTATATTTTGTCTGCACCAGGGGCAGATTCAAGGTGGTGTTGTTGATGGTCTGTGCGCTTACATCAGAAGCAGCAACTGCCATTAGACCTGCAAGGGCAAGAGATGAGATTCTGTTCATTATTTGTTGGTTTTGAATATATAATGTAAAGCCACAAGGCTCCAACTTAGAGGAATGCCTTGTGGCTTTGTAAATCTTACAATAATATATTAAGAATATTAGAGTTCGAAATCGATGTTGAGAGACTTTACGTACTCCTCGCCAGCAGCATCTGCCTTAGCCTTGTCCTCCTCTGAGAGAGTGCTCTGCCACTTCTCAACCTCAGTAGCAATCTCAAGCATCTTTGCAAAATCGTTGTTGTTCTTAGCCTCAATGAGCGCGTCAACGTATGCCTTAGCCTGATCCTCAACACTCTTCTTGCAGCTAACCAAAGAAAGGCTCATAGCTGCCAATGCAATCATGAAAAACTTCTTCATTTTCTATTCTTTTTAAAGGTTAATAGTTTTGGTGCATTTTTGTCACCGCTGCAAATATACGGAAATTCTTTGAATGCGCAAAATATTAGGCGAGAAAATGCAAAAGTTTTTGAAATATGATTTTGCAGAATGGCAGTTTTTTCCTATCTTTGCGTGCAAAATGGTATTTTATGAAAACTGTATTCAAGTCATTTCTTTTTGCCCTCGCGTGGCTGATGGCAGCTGGTGGATGGGCACAAAATAAGGTGTATACTCCCTCGGCGGAGAATGTGGCATCGCGTAAGGAATTCAGCGAGATGAAGTTCGGCATCTTCCTGCACTGGGGCATCTACAGCATGTTCGCGCAAGGTGAGTGGTATCTGCAGAATGCGGGCATCAACCGAATGGAGTACGCCAAGGCCGCTGACGCCTTCTACCCTCACCGCTTCCATGCCGACGAGTGGGTTAAGGCCATCAAGGCCTCGGGTGCGCAGTACCTCTGTATCACGACGCGCCACCATGATGGATTCTCGATGTGGAAGACTGACGAGAGTCCCTACAACGTCGTTGACGCGACGCCTTTCCATCGCGACGTGATAGGCGAACTGGCAGAGGCTTGCCACAAGCAGGACTTCCGCATACACCTCTACTATTCGCACGCCGACTGGATGCGCGAGGACTATCCCTGGGGACGTACGGGCCTCAATACGGGTAAGGATCCGAAGAAGCAGGACTGGCCTTCGTACAAGCGCTTCATGAATGCACAGCTGACGGAACTCTTGACACGCTACGGCAAGATTGGCGCCATCTGGTTTGACGGCGTATGGGATCATGACAAGGACAGCGTGCCCTTCGACTGGGAACTTCCAGAGCAGTACGATCTTATACATCGTCTGCAGCCTGCCTGTCTTGTGGGCAACAACCATCATGAGGCCATCAAGTACGGCGAGGACATTCAGATCTTCGAACGCGATCTGCCGGGACAGAATACAGCGGGATTCGTTGACAAGGCTGCTGAGGTAAGCCGTCTGCCGTTGGAGACCTGTGAGACGATGAACGGCATGTGGGGCTATAAGGTGACTGACCAGAACTATAAGTCAGCAGACGACATCATACGTCTGCTCGTCCGTACCTCGGGCATGGGTGCCAACCTCTTGCTCAACATCGGCCCCCAGCCCAACGGACAGCTGCCGGCAACGGCATTGCAGCGTCTCAAGGAGGTGGGGCAATGGCTCCATGGATATGGCGAAACGATATACGGCACTACGGCAGGTCCTGTTGGCCCACAGGAATGGGGTGCAACGACGCAGAAGGATGGTCACATCTACGTGCATGTCACCAAGCCTGAGCAATGCTCCATCACGCTGCCTGTCGGCCAGAAGGTCGTATCAGCCAAGCTGTTCGGCACGACGGAAAAGGTGACCTACAAGCAGGCAAAAGACAAGACACTGATGCTGACGATACCGGAGCACAAAGAGGTGGACTATGTAGTGGATATCATGATTAAATAACAAAGAACAGATATGAAGCGATTATTTAGTGTGGTGCTGCTGTTGCTGGCAGCCATGACGAGCTGGGCAGGCGAAGACCTGAAGCTTGAGGACATTGTGAATGGATACTACGGCACGAGGGGCGTGTATGGCGTTAACCCCTTGAATGACGGTGAGACGTATGCCATGATAGAGGATGGCAAGCGCATCGTGAGCTACTCCTTCAAGACGGGCGAGAAGGGTCAGGTACTCTTTGATGCCGACAACACCAAGGGTAAGGCACACGTGAGTCGCATCGATGGCTACATCATGAGTCCCGACGAGAAGACCATTCTCATCCGAACCGAGACAAAGAGCATCTACCGCCGCTCTTACACGGCTGTGTACTATATTTATAATGTAAGAAACAAGACACTGTCGACGTTGTCGGATGGTGGCCCACAGGAGTGCCCCGTGTTCTCACCCGACGGCAACATGATTGCCTTCGTGCGCAACAACAACATTTTCCTCGTTAAGCTGCTTTTCAACAACGCTGAGAGCCAGGTGACGAAGGATGGTGAATACAACAAGATCATCAACGGCAAGCCCGACTGGGTGTACGAGGAGGAGTTCGTGACGGACTGCTCACTTTGCTTCAATGCCGACAACACGATGCTGATGTGGATTCGCTACGACGAGAGCGAAGTGCCCCTTTACTCCTTCCCCATGTATAAGGGTGCAGCGCCCGAATATCCTGAGTATGACGAATACCCCGGAGAGTACACCTACAAGTACCCTGTGGCTGGTGCCAAGAATGCCAAAGTCAGCGTACACTCCTTCGACATCAAGAGCCACGTGACACGTCAGATGAAGTTGGAAATCGGTGAGGAGGACTACATCCCCCGCATCTTTGCTACGAGCGATCCCGCTAAAGTGGCTGTCTTCACCATGAACCGCCATCAGGACCGCCTCGATGTCTATATGGCCAATCCACGCAGCAGCGAGTGCAAGATGGTGGTGCGTGACGAGGTGGAACCTTATATCACCGAGGACATGTATAACAGCATCCATTTCTATGAGGGTGGTTTCGTGTTCTGTTCGGAGCGCGACGGTTACAACCACCTCTATCAGTACGACCTGAACGGTACGCTGAAGAAGCAGGTGACGAAGGGCAAGTTTGAGGTAATCACTTTCTACGGCTACGATCCTACGACAGGCTCCTTCTACTACTCAAGCAATGAGGAGAGCCCCTTGCGCGAAGGTATTTACAAGACTGACGCTAAGGGCAAGGTGACGAAGCTGAGCCAGCACACGGGCGTGAACGGCGCCATCTTCTCGAAGTCGTTCAAGTACTTCGTCAACACCTACTCAGACATCAATACTCCTACCGTGACGCAGGTGTGCGACCAAAGTGGTAAGACGCTGCGCGTGCTGGAGGACAACAAGGGAACCTTGCAGCGTCTGCAAGGTAAGAATCTGGGCAAGAAGGAGTTCTTCACCTTCAAGACCGGTGAGGGCGTAGAGTTGAACGGTTGGATCATTAAGCCATACAACTTTGACCCCAACAAGAAATATCCCGTCATCATGACGCAGTACGGTGGCCCCGGCAGTCAGCAGGTGCAGGACAAGTGGAACATCGGTAACTGTGGCGGAGCCATGTTGGAGCAGTACATGTGTCAGTTGGGATACATCTGCGTATGCGTAGATGGTCGTGGCACGGGTGGTCGTGGCGCAGCCTTCGAGAAGCAGACCTACCTGCACCTCGGCAACCTTGAGGCAAAGGATCAGGTGGAGACCGCCATCTACCTGGGTACCCTACCCTACGTCGACAGCAAGCGCATCGGCATCTGGGGTTGGAGCTTCGGTGGCTTCAACACACTGATGAGCATGTCGGAGGGTCGTCCCGTCTTCTGTGCCGGTGTAGCCGTAGCGCCCCCCACTTGCTGGCGTTACTACGACACCGTTTATACCGAGCGTTTCATGCGTACACCTAAGGAAAATGCCGGCTACAACGAGAGTGCCATCAGCCGTGCTCCCCAGCTCAGCGGTGAAGTACTCATCTGCCATGGCTTGGCCGACGACAACGTTCACTACCGCAATACGGCAGAATACGTGGAGGCACTCATTCAGGCCGAGAAGACCAACTTCAAGATGCTTGCCTTCACCAACCGCAACCACTTCATCATGGGTGGCAAGACCCGCCTCTTCCTCTACAAGAACCTCCTGAACTGGTTCGACGAGAAGATGAAGTAACTTGCTCAAAAATGATCAAACTCACTATTTATCCTAAATGTTATGAAAAAATTAATTTTCACATTGCTATTTGGCATAGCATCCTCTACGCTGATGATGGCAGAACCCACATCGGTGTATATATGGATGCGTGATGGTTCGAAGACCATCCTGAAGCTGAGTGAACACCCGCAGATGACTTTCGACAAGGACGAGATGACGGTCAAGACAAGCCAGACAACGATGTCCTTCCCCTATGCAATGCTCAAGGACATCACCTATCGCGACTTCACCGTTGGTGTGGAAGACGTGCAGCAAGGTGAGTGCACGTTCCTGTACGACGGCCAGACGCTGACTTTCAAGGCCGGTGCCGAGAAACTCAAGGCCGTTATCGTGAGTATGGACGGCAAGATGCTGCGACAGCTGAATGTACGTCCCGGTGAGAAGGAAACGATCCTTGCCAACGAGTTGCCCAAGGGTACTTGTGTGGTGGTGGTCAATGGTGTAACCTATAAGATCTTGAAGCCATGAGACGCCTGCTTACCTTACTCACAACATTGTTCTGCCTCTGTGCCGCTTCGGCCTGGGCTGATAGCGAGAGCGTGTACGTCTATCGTAACGATGGCGATTTCAACTATTTCCTCACCGACGAGTTGGATAGCGTCGTCTACTCTAACATCGACATGGCTGGCAACAAGCGTGCCGAGGCTGTCGTACAGGAGTTCTGGGTAGGTGGCAAGGCCACGCGCATTCCCCTTGTGGCCATTGACAGCATCCGCTTCGTCACACCCGAGGAGAACCTACGGCTTGTTGACCCCGTGCGCTACAAGCGTCCAGCAGCCGATGCCACCTACAACCCCAACATACTACTGGACTGCATCGAGACGACTGAACTGCTCAGCATCGACACCACCACCATGATGGCCCGTGTGCGTTTCACCGACAAGGTGCCACAGCTCTACAAGGGTGCCATGCTGTGCATACCCAGCGAGGAGTCGGTCTATCACCTGCGCGTACTGGAGAGCAAGCAGGAGGGCAGCGAAGCCGTGATACACTTCGTCGTACCCTCGATAGGTGAGGTCATCTTCAACACCCACATCATCATGGACGACGATGCACCCGAGGCAGCACAAGGCAACAATCCGCGCCAGGGTAAGCGCAAATTGCGTATCAGCAAGTCCAAGTCCGTCGACATCCATTCGAGTAATCTGTCCTACACCATGGCGTCGACCTTCACCTTTGGCATCGACAAGTTTGACTTGAACGGCAGCCTGTCGATGGAACTGGATATCGAGCCCCCCAGCATCTCGTGGGACGGCATCTCGGCGGGTCGCGTAAAACACTTCAATGCAGGCATCAAGGGCAAAGCCGTGGCCGAGGCCTCCGTCGACATGCATCCCCGACTTGGCATCAACGTCGGCGCAGATCATAGTTGGGGACCTAAGCCCCCCATAACCGTTCCCTTCAGCATCGGTCCTATTCCCGTCGTACTGCATGTCAAACCCGGACTCAAGACCAGCGCTTCTGGCTCGCTCAAGCAGGGTAGCCTCACCGTGCATCAGCCTTTCAAGATCGAGGGCGGTATTGATTTCGGTGTGGACTACACGCCACTCACTGGTGCCAAGCCTCATGGTCATGTGTCGTGGAACTTCGAACGTCAAGAGCCCCTCATCGACCACTCGAGCGAGGTGGAGTATGGTGCAGAGTTCGCTCCCCTCTATCCTGAAGTGTCCATCAGTTTTGCTGCTTTGCCTATTCTGAAAGCCACCATCGACCTTAAGTTCGCCTATAAGTACAATGCCCGCAGCATCATCATGGGCGGACAGGAGGTATTCCAACACAAATTGGGTACAGAGACGACGGTCGGAGCCGGTGTGTCGGTCGATCTCATAGAGGATTTGGCAAGTGCCGGCATGGGTGGCGATCTCTTCTCGGTGAATATCGGCAACTGGGACATCTTCACCGAACCTAAGACGGTGGAGAACATGGATTCCACACGCAACGTCTATCTGCAACATAAGTCCAAGGCCAAGCATCACGCCAAGATGAAGGCTGAGAAGGTGGATCATGTGCAGACGGGACAACCTAAGCCTGCCACACAGAGCGTTCCGCTGAGCAATGAGGTGAAGGCCGAGATACACACCAAGGCTGCCATCGTCAACCCCAAGGAGGATGAAGGACTGCTCATCATGGGTGGTGCCAACCCCGATAGCGAAAAGGTCGACGGCGAGGGGCTCTACGAGTGGGCCAACGAGTATCAGGTGGTGGAACCCGAACTGAGCACCTTCAACCCCATCATCGAGGGCTATGTACCTGCGGGCATCGAGCAGAAACAGCTGCTGCGCATCGTCGACCCCGAGACGCTGGAGGTTGTCGACTCTACCGAGATAGTGCCCATCACGTCAATCAAGGACTATGACCTGCGCCTTATCGTTTTCGATAAAGGTGATGGTCGTGAAACGACCTGGACATCAGACATTACCGTGCGTGACTTCGGCGAGGATGTAGATGAGACTGGCGATTACAAGTCCGTCTTTACATGCGGTAACTGCGGTCAAAGGCACGTGGACACTGGTACCTACCAGTCTTCATACAAGAACAAACAGAGCAACATGTCAATCGTCCTTCACGAGTGGGGTGTAAACGATAAAGGTAATTGCGTAATATTTACCAATTCAGGTGCTCAAGAAAGTTTGCTTTGGGCAGAGTTCTATGCACGCTGCCATCCATCACCGGCAGCCTCGTTCGTACCTCGCAACCTGAAGGATCCGAAGCCCTATCAGTATGCCAGCCTTGCCGAAACATTGGACCAGACGCGCTGGAGCATAGACATGCTGGATATGCACGATGATGCATCAGCCGACTTCCGCGACGTAAGCTACCGTGGCGTTGACTGCGCCGAGGTGTATCGCAAGGATGAAGAGGATATCATCGACTATTGGCACAACATCGTCCTTCACTCGCATTCGTTTGACGGCAGAACCAACATAGATGTCGATCACCTCACACTCCTGACCGACACCATCCCTGGCCAGCCTCATGGTGATCCTGTGAACGTGATAACAGTCGGAGGTCAGAGCACCAACTTCGGCGACGGCAACCAACCCGAGAACCGTGTCACCGCGGCCGACAAGCCCAATCTGCCTGCCAACCTTACTCCCGAGGGGACTGGTGGCGGCACAGGTGTTGCCGACAACTCGCTGGGCAGCGCCGAGTGGACCGACAAATGGGAACCGGGCATCTACGAGATGGGCATGGATGACGAACGCATCATGATAGCAATCTCTACCGACAAGTGGACCTACTACATACCCAACGTGGCAGATCATGATGGAGAGAATCTGGAGGAGTTCGACGATGTGGACTACGACTACTCCGACTACACCTTCAGCATGCCGTGCGGCTTCAAGTGGTGCGATCGTGGTTCAACGGCCTACCACTACGTCGAGAATCCCGCCACGGGAGAGGGTGAGGTCAAGGAGTTAAAGTTCAAGGACCGCGCCGCCATGTGCAACATCATGGCCGAACATGGCTTTGGTGACTTCAAGATGATAATCTCCTACCTCAAACCCGAGTATATGCAGCGCGTTGCCGATGCCGGTACGCACGAGGAGACGTACAACACAATCCTGAAGCGCTATAAGAAGTAAATACGACTTTGCGAAAGGAAGCCGCGTCATCATCACGACGCGGCTTCTTTTTTCAGCTTATAATACTCATGTACTAAAGATTTGTATCCCAACTCTTTTATCATTTCATATTTAAAGCGGAATCTTTTTTTTGCCCTACTTTCTGCTACAATATACCGTATACAATCCTGCATGTAACGGTCAAGCATATTTAACGTGGAAGTTGTATTAATAATAGGAAAATACCAGCGTGTCCATGTCAATTCTGTTGTTATAGGATTGTCATATAGTTTTTTGTTAAATATCTTAACAAAAGCCTTTGCAGCATATATGTTCTCGACGTGTTTGTGATTTTTCCACCTCAACAAAGCTCGGCTTTTTCTCCACATTTTCTTTTTTAACTTTCTTGCTGACGTCTCGGATATATCAAAAACACCATCAAGATATGAAATCCCGAGAAACTCCCAACATTCGTGAGGATTTGTTAGAAACTCCTTGTCCTTATTTACATTAAGTGACATTTTATCTAGATATGAGTGGATGTATGACATATCCTCTTCTCGCTCGCTATCATTACGGGCAAAAATGATGATGTCATCAGAGTACCTTGCATATCTATGCCCTTTGTTAAAAAAATGCCAATCAAGTTTATATAAATAAACATTAGCTAGAAATGATGATATTGGAGCACCAGCCATGATGCCCTTATTCTCATTTATTATTTCACCTGTAGGTAATATAGCACGAGTATCACTCAATAGTCTTTCTATAAAAGCATACGTTTCTGTATCATCGTGCATTATATCCTTCAGTATGGGAAACAGTTTTTCTATGTTAACAGAATTGAAATAATTTTGAATATCAACCTTATAAACAAATCTGTTTGATAGATATTTGTCACCATTCAGGTAATTAATAGCCTTTTTTACGCCATGATTTGCACGAAACGAATATAGGTTTTTAGCAAATACATGGTCGTAGTGCCTAATTAGCAGGTAGGTAAGCACTTTTAAAACATAATTTTCTTCTCTTGAAAATATATATACAGTTCTTTTCTTTGAACTGTATTGTTTGCTAATAATAGCCTTGTAAGGAGGTAGAAAACCTTCTTTGTTTTTGATTTTTTCAATTATAGGAAGGTACTCCTTGTTTTGAACAAATGCAGATAGATCTTCTAATTGGCTTTTGTTCAAATTACCAGCTTCTTTTTTGTCTTCAAGAAAAGAAGTCCAGATTTCTTGGCGATTTAATTCATCAATAAGACACATATTAAACAAATGAAAACCGGCACCCCACTGTTGACACACAGGAGGTGCCGGAAACCTTAGGAAATATTAAATACCCTTCGGGTATACCAGACCGTACATGAAGAGGTTACCTGCAAAACCTTTGATTTCTACATGCTGGGCCCATCACAGGTGCTGTTAAGCATCCTTCGGTTTGTACATTCGTGCCATCAACTGAACAGACCGAAGAGCTCGGCGTCGATCATGTCGGTAATGCGCTTGAAGTCTTGCGGATTGGACTCGAACTTGGTGGTGTCACCATCCACAATGATGAGGCGACCCTTGTACTGTGAGATCCATTCCTCATAGCGCTTGTTGAGACCGGTGAGGTAGTCGATGCGGATGGTCTGCTCGTAGTCGCGTCCTCGCTTCTCGATCTGCGAGATGAGGTTGGGGATGGTGCTGCGGATGTAGATCATGAGGTCGGGCAGACCGACGAGTGACATCATGAGGTCGAAGAGTTCGGTGTAGGTCTGGAAGTCACGGTCGGACATGTAGCCTTGGTCGTGAAGGTTGGGGGCGAAGATACGGGCATCCTCGAAGATGGTGCGGTCCTGGATGATGGTCTGCGAACTCTTTGAGATGTCTACCACGTCCTTGAATCGCTTGTTGAGGAAGTATATCTGCAGGTTGAATGACCAACGTGCCATATCGGCATAGAAGTCTGCCAGATAGGGGTTCACGTCAACGGGTTCGAACTGGGGCGTCCAACCATATCTCTTTACTAACATCTTGGTAAGTGTGGTCTTGCCACTGCCTATGTTTCCGGCTATTGCTATATGCATGGTTAAAGTTATTAAAAGGCCCCCTACCCAGCCTTCCCCGAGGGGAAGGAGTCTTTTTAGATAGGGGACGAGGGCTGATTGTTATATTATCTTGATTATTATAATGTTTCAAACGGATGGGAATCCTCCCCCACGGGGGAGTTAGAGGGGGGCTTTTATTCCGGGAAGAGGCTGAACAGGCGGCTATTCACCTTGTCGACAATCTGTGCAAAGTCCTCACGATTGTGGAGGTAGTCCATGTTGTCGACATCGATGATGAGCGTGCGGCCTTTATACCTATTTAATATAAAGTCCTCGTAGCGCTCGTTGAGCCCTTTGAGATAGTCTATCTGTATCTGCTGTTCGTAGTCGCGTCCACGCTTCTGGATGTTGGCCACCAGATGGGGGATGCTTGCACGCAGGTATATCATCAGGTCGGGCATCTTGACGACCGACATCATCTGTTCGAAGAGTTCCATGAAGGTAGTGTAGTCGCGCTCGGAAAGGTTGCCTTGCGCCATGTTGTTGGCCACGAAGACATAGACACCTTCAAAGATGCTGCGATCCTGGATGATGACGTGGTCGGACTTGTTAATGTCCAGGATATCTTTGAAGCGCTCCTTAAGGAAGAACACTTCTAAGGGAAAGGACCACCGCTGAATGTCGCGGTAGTAGTCTTCGAGATAGGGATTGTAGCTCACGGCTTCGAAACGTGCTTCCCATCCATAATGTTTGGCCAGCATCTGGGTGAGCGTCGTCTTACCGCAACCTATGTTTCCCGCTATGGCTATATGCATGTTTAATTAACAATTAAGAATTAACTATTAAGAATTGGCAATTAAGGATTAGGAATTAGGAATTAATCCTCACAAAATTAGTAAATATTTAAGAAATATCAATGCATAAAGGCTAATTATTTGGGAATTTCGTGTATTTTTTCTAAATTTGCAAACATTAAGCATAAAAACAAAACAACATATATAGATTATGGAAAAGAAACTTGAAACCATCTGCATCCAAGGTGGATGGAAAGCCAAGAAGGGCGAGCCTCAGCAGTTGCCCATCTATCAGAGTACGACATTTCGCTACGAGACGAGCGACCAGATGGCACGCCTCTTCGACCTCAAGGACGAGGGCTACTTCTACACGCGTCTGGCTAACCCCACCAACGACGCCGTGGCCAAGAAGATTGCGGCGCTGGAAGGTGGTATCGGTTGTATGCTGACCTCGAGCGGTCAGGCAGCCAACTTCTATGCTGTGTTCAACATCTGTCAGGCAGGTGATCACTTTATTACCTCGAACAACATCTACGGCGGTACGTTCAACCTCTTTGGAGTGACGATGAAGAAGCTCGGCATTGAGTGTACCTTCGTGGATCCCGACTGGGATGACGAGCGCATCGAGAAGGAGTTCCGCCCCAATACGAAGTGCTTCTTCGGCGAGACCATCTCGAACCCCGGCTGCAAGGTGTTCGACATCGAGCGCTTTGCTAAGATGGCTCACAAGCATGGTGTGCCCCTCATCGTGGACAACACCTTCGCTACGCCCATCAACTGTCGTCCTTTCGAGTGGGGTTGCGACATCGTGACACACTCCACGACCAAGTATATGGACGGCCACGCCTCGCAGGTGGGTGGTGCTGTGGTGGACAGCGGCAACTTCGATTGGGAAGCAAACGCAGAGAAGTTCCCCGGACTCTGCACTCCCGACGAGTCATACCACGGACTGACTTACACCAAGGCATTCGGCAAGATGGGCTACATGACGAAGCTTGTGGCACAGCTCATGCGTGACCTTGGCAGCATCCCCGCTCCTCAGAACTCATTCCTGCTGAACATCGGACTGGAGACGCTCGCCCTGCGTATGCAGCGCCATTGTGAAAATGCCATGAAGGTGGCTCAATGGCTGGAGAAGAACGAGAAGGTGGGATGGGTTAACTACGCTGGCCTGCCCTCAAATCCCTCGTACGAGTTGGCCAAGAAATATTTGCCCAACGGCAGCTGTGGCGTCATCGCTTTCGGCCTGAAGGGCACGAAGGAGGAGGCCATCCGATTCATGGACAACCTCGACTTCATCTCGATTGTAACTCACGTGGCCGATGCCCGCACCTGCGTGCTGCATCCAGCCAGCCACACCCATCGCCAGCTGAGCGACGAGCAGTTGAAGGAGGCAGGTGTGGCTCCCGATCTGGTACGTCTGTCGGTGGGTATCGAGCATGTAGATGACATTATCGCCGACCTCGAACAGGCAATGGCGAAGATGTAGGAGGTTGAAGATTGAAAGTTGAAAATTGAAGATTGGAAATTGAATAAAAACTAATACAATGGCAAATAACACATCAAAAGGGAACGAACAGAAAGGTTTCTATAAACTGAGCTGGATGCAGCGCATCGGCTTTGGTTCCGGTGACTTGGCACAGAACCTGATTTTCCAGGTGACTTGTACTTACCTTACATTCTTCTACACCGACATCTATGGACTGGATGCTGCAGCCGTAGCAGTAATGTTCACGGTGGGTAACATTCTAAACGTCATCTGGGACCCCATCGTTGGTGCCATCATCGACAAGGGTAATCCGAAATTTGGAAAGTACCGTTCATACCTGCTTTACGTAGGCGTACCTCTTTCTATTTCTGCCATCCTGTGCTTCTTCGACGGTTTCCGTCCGTCGATCGTGTACGCATACCTTACTTATATTGCGATGACGTTGCTCTACACCTTTATCAATGTGCCCTACGGTGCGCTCAACTCATCACTGACCCGTGACACCAACGAAATTACGATCCTTACGTCCGTACGTATGTTCCTCGCTAACGTGGGTGGCCTGGCAGTAAACTCAGGTTTGCCTTTGGTTATCGGTATGTTTGCCGTGTCGGCAGGCGACGAATTGCCTAAGGATTCACATGCATGGTTCATCACCATGTCTATCTATGCTGTCGTAGGTATGGCACTGCTCATCTTCTGTTTTGGTCAGTGCAAGGAACGTGTCGTAATGGACTCTAAGCAGAGTGAGAACGTGAAGGTTAGCGACCTCTGGATGGAGTTCCTCCACAATGGTCCCTTGCGCGTCATTGCCTTCTTCTTCATCACCGCTTTCGCCATGATGTCCATTGGTAATGCTGCCGGTGCCTACTTCATCAACAGCAACATGCACGGAACCGCAGCTGAGCTTTCCATCTTCATGGCTTTGGGCTCTATCCCTTCGTTCATCTTCATGCCCATGGTTCCCGCCATCAAGAAGGCTATCGGAAAGAAGAATATGTTCTATGCCTTCCTCTCATGTGCCATCATCGGTATGGCCATGCTCTACGTCATTGGCAAGATGGATGCACCTTCCATGACGTTGGTTTACGTGGCACAGTTCATCAAGTCAACGGGTGTGATTGTCGCTACGGGTTACATGTGGGCATTGGTTCCCGAAGTAATCTCTTACGGCGAATGGAAGAGCGGCAAGCGTATCGCTGGTATCGTAAACGCACTGACTGGCATCTTCTTTAAGGCCGGTATGACCCTCGGAGGTATCGTCGGTCCTGCCGTACTCGCATTCGTAGCATACGACAAAGATTCTACCACTCAGACTCCTATGGCTGAAGAGGGTATCCTCTGGCTTGTTTGTGTGATCCCCGCAATCCTCCTCCTGCTCGCCATGTTCATCATCAGCAAGTACGAATTGACTGACGAGAAGATCGACCAGATCAACAAGGAGATTGAAGAACGCGCCAAGTAAAAAATGAGAATTGATAATGTTATGAAGATAAATAAACTGATTTTCGCAATGGGGTTGGGACTGATGTCACAGTCAGTCCTCGCCCAGAGCACGATGCGAGAGGCATTTGAAGGAAAGTTCCTCATTGGCGCAGCCATCAACACGCGTCAGGTAGCCAGCAAGGATGCCAAGATTCAGAATGTCATCAAGGAGCAGTTCAGTGCCCTCGTGCCTGAGAACTGCATGAAGCCTGAGGAGATTCATCCCAAGCAGAACCTTTGGGACTTCGCTGATGCTGACGCCATCGTGAAGTTAGCCAAGAAGAACAAGCAGGCTATCACGGGCCACTGTCTCGTTTGGCACTCGCAGGTTCCCTACTGGTTCTTCAAGGATGATATGGCTCAGCCTGTCACCAAGGACGAACTTATCCGTCGTATGAAGGAGCACATCACTACCGTCGTTGGTCGATACAAGGGTAAGATCAAGGGCTGGGATGTAGTGAACGAGGCAATTCTCGACAATGGCGACATGCGTCCGACGAACTTCTACAAGACCATCGGCCCCGAGTACATCCGACTGGCTTTCCAGTTCGCACACGAGGCTGATCCCGATGCTGAACTCTACTACAACGACTACAGCATGGACAATCCTGCCAAGCGCGAGACGGTGGTAAAACTCATTCGCGACCTGAAGGCACATGGCTGCCGCATCGATGGTGTGGGTATGCAGTCGCACGTATCTTTCTCTACCAATCTTGACGAGTACGAGAAGAGCCTTGAGGCTTTTGCTGCTGAGGGTGTGAAGGTGATGGTGACCGAGCTTGACCTCAGCGTGCTTCCTTGGCCCCGTGGTAACTACGGTGCTGCTGTGGAGACGAACTTCGAGTATCAGAAGGAGATGAACCCCTACACCGACGGGCTGCCTGCAGAGAAGGCTCAGGAGCAGACGGACTTCTTCGTAAAGCTCTTCAAGATCTATCTCAAGCATGCCGATGTCATCGACCGTGTCACCTTCTGGGGACTGACTGATGCTGACAGCTGGAAGAATGGTTGGCCCATGCCTGGTCGTACCGACTATCCCCTTGCCATCGACCGCAACTACAATCCCAAGCCTTTCGTAGAGGCTATCGTGAAACTGGCAAAGGAGAGCAAGTAATTCAATTTACGATTTAGAACAATAACCCAATAATATTATGAAAACAAAAAAGCGTTATCTTTTCCCTGCCGACTATATGGCAGACCCCTCTGTACACATCTTTAATGGTAAGATATACATCTACCCCAGCCACGACTGGGAGTGTGAGAACGTAGAGAATGACAATGGCGACCAGTACGTAATGAAGGACTACCACGTGCTGCGTATCGATGGCGATCCCATGAACGGTGAGGTAGTAGACTGCGGTTGCGTGCTACGCCAGGAGGACATTCCATGGGCAGGCCGTCAGCTGTGGGACTGCGACGTACAGGAGTACGAGATGGAGGTTCCCACCAATGCTGAGGAGCAGGCTAAGGGCATGGGCTACAGCAAGAAGGTGAAGAAGTATGTGATGTATTTCCCCTTGAAGGATCGTTGCGATGTGTTCCACTGGGGAACCGCTATTGCCGACAATCCCGAAGGTCCCTTCATTCCTCAGCCCGCACCCGTACCTGGCAGCTACAGCATCGACATGTGCGCCTTCCGCGATGATGCTGACGGCGAGGTTTATGTATACTTCGGTGGTCTGTGGGGTGGTCAGTTGCAGCGCTACAAGGACAACATCCACCTCGAGGAGCCCTATCTGCCCGAAGGTGATGCTGACGCACTGCCCAGCCGTTGCGTACGCCTGACGAAGGATGGCTTGAACTATGCAGAAGCACCCCGTCCCATCCTCGTGGTGGATGACAATGGTCAGCCCCTCAAGGCTAACGATCCTCACCGCTTCTTTGAGGCCAGTTGGATGCACAAGAAGGATGGCAAGTACTTCTTCTCATACAGCACCGGCGACTCACACCTTCTCTGCTACGCAGTGGGCGACAATCCTTACGGTCCCTTCACCTTCAAGGGCGAGATTCTGACTCCCGTTGTAGGTTGGACAACACACCACGCCATTCTGCAGTACGAGGGCAAGTGGTATCTGTTCCATCACGACAGTGTGCCCTCAGGCGGCAAGTCATGGTTGCGAAGCCTGAAGGTATGCGAACTCGAGTATGATGAGAACGGTATCATTAAGACTATCGACGGAATCGACGAATGAAAAAGTTATTAACAATGATTATGGTGGGCCTCTGCATGTCAGAGGCTCACTCGCAAAATCCCATCGTCTCACACATCTTTACTGCCGACCCCGCACCTGTGGTGCACGAAGGCATTGACAGTTTGTACGTCTACTGCGACCAGGACGAGAATGTGCCAGGTGTGAACGATTTCTACTACATGGAGCACTACCGTGTCTTCTCCACCGCCGACATGGTGAATTGGACAGACCACGGCGAAAGCGTGATGCCTCGCACCACGTTCAAGTGGATGAAGCAAGGCACCTGCTGGGCCTCACAGTGTGTCAAGAAGGGCAACTACTATTACTGGTATATGTGTGGCAATCCCGGACCGGGCTACAACTACGGCTATAACGTCATCGGTGTGGGACGCTCTACCAAGCCCAGCGGACCGTTTACCGACCCCATTGGCAAACCCGTAGTGCATGCATTCGGCTACATTGATCCCACTGTGCTGATTGACGATGACAAACAGGCCTACCTGTATTTCGGCAACCCACAGCTCAGTTACGTCAAGCTGAATACCACCATGACCAGCTACAAGACATCGGGCGCGGGCAGCAAGAATGGCATCTATGAAATTCCCCTCACCGAAGAGACTGTAGGTGGATACAAGGACAGCAACGACAAGATCGTTGGCGTGGACAAGTATGAGGAAGGTCCTTGGCTTGACAAGCGAGGTGACAACTACTACATGATCTATGCAGCTGGCGGTGTGCCTGAACACATCAGCTACAGCATGTCTAAGTCGCCTACCGGGCCATGGGAATACAAGGGGCAGGTGATGCGAACGGGTAACACCAACTCGTTCACCAACCACTGTGGCATCGTCAACTTCCGTGGTCATGACTACTTCTTCTATCACACCGGATGGGCCAACATCGGCAACGTAAACGGAGGCGGTTTCAATCGTAGCATGGCTGTGGAGGAGTTCAGTTTTAACGAGGACGGTACCATTCCCGAGATCAAACCTACCAAGACGGGCGTGAAAGCGATTGCCACACTCAACCCATTCCTGCAGCAGCAAGCCGAAACGATGAATAAGGGTGTGAATATTAAGGTACTAGGTAACGAGAAAACAGGCGTTTACGTTTCGGGTATCACCACAAGTTCGAACATTCATCTGGCTAATGTGGACTTTGGAAATGAAGCCCCCGCAAGCATCACTGTACGCTATGCAAGCACGCAAACGAAGGGTAACATCTATGTCCGCAAAGGTAGTGCTACAGGCACCATTATCGCCACAATTCCTATTGAGGAAACAGGTGGAAAGAACAAATGGGCCGAGAAAACCATCAATATCACAAAAAGCATTACAGGCGTGCAGGGACTCACCTTCACCTTTGGTGCCGTGGGAAGCAAGGAAGCAGATAGCTACGTGAACTTTGACTGGTGGAAGTTCAATACGCAGGAAGAAACTCCCGTCAGTATGGTGTCAGCAGACAATAGTCAAAAGTCAACCGTCTCGTATGACCTTTCGGGTCGAAAGGTACAGCAAGGCAAGGAAAAGCGTGGCATCACCATCCGCAACGGAAAGAAACTCATGATAAAATAAAATCTCAATAACCTGACATGTGGAAAAAGATAGCTAGCCTTTTTGCGTTTCTCCTTATACCTTATTATATATACGCGCAAGGAAATCATACTAACGAGGTGCAAGGATGGGATGAAGCAACATACCGGGTAATAGAGGATGCCATCTGTGCACCCTCTTTTCCCGAACGCACTTTCCCTATTACGCGATTTGGTGCCAAGACAAATGCTTCGGCAAAGGTAAATCAAAAAGCCATCAACAAAGCCATAGCCGCCTGTTCAAAAGCAGGTGGCGGTAAGGTGGTTATACCTGAGGGCGTATGGATGACAGGAGCCATCCGTATGCAGTCGAACGTGAATCTTGTCATCGAAAAAGGCGCTACGCTGCAGTTTGCCTACGAGCCCGACCTCTATCCCTTGGTCAGAACCCGATGGGAAGGACTCGACATCATGAACTATTCACCCTGCATCTACGCTTTCCAGGCACGGAATATAGCCGTAACAGGACGAGGCACTATCAACGGCGGTGGCAAAAACGAGACATGGTGGCAATGGTGCGGAGCTGCGAAATATGGTTTTGAGAAAGGCAAGACGCCACAGGCGCAAAACATGCCCTATGCTGGCGACACGCTGAAGTTCGATGCCCGCGATAAGGACGGGCAACGGCTCACCAACCGCAATATGCTGCTGTGGATGGCCGACAACAACATACCCACCGAAGAGCGTATCTTCGGCAAAGGCTGTGGTATGCGTCCACAATTGGTCAACTTCTACGAATGCGAAGGTATTCTGTTAGAGGATGTCACATTGCTGAACAGTCCTTTCTGGACCTTCACCCCTACCCTCTCGAAGAATATCACAGTCCGCCGTTGCAAGTTCATCAACAACGGTCCGAACGGTGACGGCTGTAACCCCGAATCGTGCGAGAATGTCCTCATCGAGGACTGCCTTTTCCACACTGGCGACGACTGCATCGCCATCAAGTCTGGACGTAATGGCGACGGACGTCGGCATCCTGTTCCCAGCAAAAACATCATCGTTCGTGGTTGCACCATGGAGGATGGTCATGGTGGTGTAGTGCTTGGCTCTGAGATATCAGGAGGCGTACAGGATGTCTTTGCAGAGAACTGCACGATGGATTCTCCCAACCTGGAACGTGTGCTGCGCATCAAGACCAATACGTGCCGTGGCGGAGTGACCGACGGTGTGTACATGCGAAATATACAGATTGGTCAGTGTCGCGAAGCTGTATTGCGCATCAACCTGCTCTACGAACCCAAAGAACAGGCAGAAAGGGGCTTCATCCCCATAGTGAAAAACGTATATATGGAGAATGTGACGTGCAAGAAATCACGCTACGGCATTCTGCTCAACGGACTGGAAGACACACAGAATATCGTTAACGTTCACCTCAAGAACTGTGACTTCAGCGGTATCACCGATAAGACACTCAACCTGAACCCGGGATACAGCAACGTGGAGTTGGAGAATGTGAAGCTGAACGGTGAGATCGTAAACAACACATACAGCAGTGGTAGCTACAGCAATATGCTGAATGTGTACGGCATAGACCTGCAGTCTGAGAGGAGCAACAGCCTGAAGACATCAGAACGAATGGTGCTGAGCGAGATACAGCGCACACAGTTTCCGTTCTATCTTGACTTCACCGACACAAAGAAAAGGCCTGAAGGCAAGTGGTCGTACGTGATGGGAATAGAACTCGAGGCCATGCTCGACGTTTATCTGGCCTACGGCAACAAGGCTATCATTGACTACATCAGTCTGTATGCGCCCAAGATGGTAAAGCAAGACGGAAGCATCACCGGCTACAAACAGAGCGACTACAATCTGGACAACGTGCGTACAGGCCGCTTCATCCATCGCATGAACCAGCTCTTCCCATCACAAGAACGAGAAGGGACAAAAAAGGCTGTCAGCACACTCTTCGAGCAACTGGAGCAGCAACCTCGCACCAAAGAAGGTGTGTGGTGGCACAAGGAGATATACCACGACCAGGTCTGGCTGGACGGAATCTATATGGGGCTCCCTTTCTACACCATGGTGGCAAGAGACACGAAACCTGCCAAATCTTATTACGACGATGCCGTGGCGCAGATAAGCAAGACCTTCAAGCGCACGTACGACAAGAAGACCGGACTATGGAAACATGCTTGGGACGAGAAGCACTCCATGTTCTGGGCAGACAAGAAGACAGGACAAAGCCAGCATACCTGGGCACGTGCCATGGGGTGGTTTACGATGGCTATGATAGAGGTACTGGACGTGCTGCCCGAAGACTATGCCAAGCGCAAGGAGGTGATCAAGATGTTCCAACAGACCATGCAGGCCGTGGTGCGATACCAAGATGAAAAGAGCCACCTGTGGTTTGACGTGCTCGACGTGAAAGACCCACGCAACTACTTGGAAGCCACGGCTTCAAGCATGTTTACATACTGTCTGCTGAAAGGCGCACGCATGGGTTATCTTGATTCTTCCTACCAGAAGAAAGGCATAGAGGCATACGAAGCCATGCAAAAGGAGTTCGTACGCAAGGAGAAGGATGGCACCTTGTCGCTCACACGTTGCTGCTCGGTAAGCGGACTGGGCCCTGAGAAGTCGCCCAACCGTGACGGCAGCTTCGACTACTACATGTCCGAGCCAATCCGTGACAACGATGCAAAAGGCATCGGCCCCTTTATCTGGGCCAGCCTGGAATATGAGGCAATCACATCGGGCAACACGTCAAGGAAATCTTCCGACAAAGCAAAAGCATCCGACAATACTACGCTGAGTCATTCTTTCAGTCCTGTTGAAAACCATCAATCACTCTACGATTTCGTCGTACCTCGTGACGGTGACTTCCGCCAAGCCATCGAGGCTGCCAACAACCGAAAAGACCTATCGCAGCGTTTTCGCATCTTCGTTCAGAAAGGCGAACACATCATACCCACAAAGGGAACAACGATTGGCGGGGACAGCGTGACATACCCCGACCCACGTACTTACCTCACAGCGCCCAACACCAGCATCATAGGCGAAGACCGTGACCTCACAGTAGTAGCCAACATTACGCCGCCAGTTACATGGCACAACGGCTTCAACGCCGCGTGTCCGCTCGAGGGCATTGGCAATGGCGACGTACTCATCATGGAGAAGACGTGCAAGAACACCTACTTTCAGGACATCACGCTGAAGAACAGTATGCCGGACAAGTCTGGTCGCAACATTGCCCTTCACGATCGCGGAGACCTGACCATATACAATAACATCTGCCTCTGGGGTTACCAGGATTCTTATGTCAGCAATAATGCCGACGGAAGATATTACTTCAAAGGAGGTGTGCTGCGTGGTCGTACAGACTATATCTGCGGTAAGGGAGATGTCTATTTCGACCATGTCACCTTCCAGCAATGCGACAAGGCTGGTTACATCGCGGCACCTTCCATCCCTCGCAAGTACGGCTATGTCATGCAACAATGCTACATAAAGAATGAGACACCCGATGTCACGTACTATCTGGGTCGTCCGTGGGGCAAAGGCACTCCTACAGCTATCTGGATTAACACCACCGTAGACAGTTCACCCATCACAAAAGACAAAAAAGGATATAACGGATGGGCAGACATGGGTAGCAAAGGATGGCCTGCACGTTTCGCAGAATATGGCACGATGCTAAACATGAGCCAAGACTCACTTGCCTCATCACATCAGCGGAAGAAACTCCTTGACCTGACAGGTCGTCGTTCCTCTTATATGGATAACGATGGCATATCGCACCCCAACAATGCTATCCTCACGCATCAGGAAGCCGAGACATATACGCTTGAACGCGTCTTGGACGGATGGAATGCCAGTGCCGATGCCAAACTACTTCCTCCACCAGAATGTATCTTTCTTGAGAAGCAACAGTTGAAATGGAACGTATGTCCTGGCGCACTTCTTTATGCCGTATGCCATAATGGCTGCGTGTTCGAATTTACAACTAACAATCACTACACAATTCCCGACTCAGAGCAGAACGGAACATGGAGCATCCGTGTGGCCAATCAAATGGGAGGTTTGGGGAAACCGTCTATGACAATAAAGCCATTATAGAACAGATGGAAATACACTTCGCACCCCTTCAAGGATATACCGACCATGCCTATCGCACCATCCATGCCAAGCATGCTGGAGGTATTGACACGTATTATACTCCCTTCATACGATGGGAGAAAGGTGATGTGCGCAGCAAGGACATTCGCGACATTTTGCCAGCAAGCAACAAAGGCCTTCATCTCATTCCGCAAATCATTTGCGGCACGACAGATGATTTGAACCGCATCTCAGATGTGATTGAAGAGCAGGGATATCATGAGATTGACATCAACATGGGTTGTCCAGCCCCCATGCAGACCAAACTGCTGCGTGGCAGCGGTATACTGCCCTATCCCGATAAAATTGAGGCTTTGCTTCGTGCAGCAGAACAACGAAGCGAGGTGTCCTACTCCGTCAAGATGCGTTTGGGCCTTGAGCAAAACGACGAATGGAAAGCCATCGTGCCATTACTGAATGAGAGTCGCATTGTTCACGTCACCCTGCATCCACGTGTCGGAAAGCAGATGTACAAGGGGGAGGTGGATATGGAGTCCTTTGCTGAGTTTGCATCGGTCTGCACAAAACCTGTCATCTATAATGGTGACTTGACCACTCTGTCAGAGATGCAAGGCATTATTGAACAATTCCCCCAACTGAAAGGAATGATGATTGGTCGTGGGTTATTGGCACGTCCCAGTTTGGCCACGGAATTCTTGGAGGGAAAAGAATGGGATACAGAACATCGTAAGCAACTCATCAAGACCATGCATGCTGACATGTTGGACTATTGTCGTGCCAAATATGTTGTTGATTCGCAGATACTACTTCACATTCATGCCTTTTGGGAATATCAGCAAGCATGGATGGAAAAGAAGGTATACAAGAAAATCATGAAAGCCGGTTCGATGCGAAACTACCTCGAAGCCGTTAGCAACTTGTAACAAAAAATCGGGATTGAAAATGCAGCATGAATGTTGAAATTCCTACTGATTATTCAATCCCGACGTAAGAGCTGTTAATTTTACCTGCTGCAAAGGTAAGGATTTTTTTCCATCCTGCAAGATGTTTTAGCAAAAAATATCGAAAAAAAGTTTTTTTGTTAGTTATTTTTTTTGTAACTTTGCAATGTTTACATCTAATATCTATGGCAGAACACTTTATTGACCTTGATCATTTTGAGGAGGTCACACAAACAGGCACATGGCGTTTTGATAGGAAAAACTATGTCATTTCATTTTCTCCTTTCCTCACACGATTCTTTGGAAAGGATTACATGGTATGGGTTGATTTTATAAACATGGTGCCTATTCATTACCGTTCGATGCTTCACCTTTACAAGGAGGATATTGTCATTCCTTTCTATCTTCCTGATGGACGTGTGGAATGGATGAAACGCCATTACTTCAACTATGACGATGACTTCATGTTTGGTACTCTCTCTGTGGTTGAAGCACCACAAGTAGCTTCTGCGAATGAGGCATTAGAGATTACTGTTGACTATTTTGAAGCGCTTTATCGTGCCTTGCCTGTAGGTGTTAGTATATGTAATTGTCATGGTAACATCATTGACGCGAATGAGGCGAACATGCAAATCTTCAAGGTTGTAGACAAAAATCAAGTTCTTGGGTATAACGTGTTGAGAGATTCCAAGTTACCGGAGGAACTTAAACGACAACTTGAAGAGGGAACCGCTTCTGTCAATTATACATACACATTCAATTATGATGAGTTGAAGGGTTACTATGAGACGTATGGAGAAGGAGAAATGACTTTGATGTGTCGTATCGAGCGTCTTCACAATCGTCATGGCAACTTTATCGGCTATCTTGTAATCAACCTTGACTTGAGCGAACTGCAGAGCAAGTCGCGTGAGCTTGAAAAGATGTTGGTAAAAGCTACAGAAAGTGACCGTCTCAAGACTGCATTCCTCAGCAACATTCAGCATGAGATACGAACTCCCTTAAATGCGATTACCGGATTTGCAGATGTCCTCATGGACTTTGCTGACAAGATGCAACTTACAGAAGAGTTGAAAGGATGTTTCCAGCAGATTTCCGACAACAAAAAACTCCTTCTTGAAGTGTTTGGAAATGTTCTGCAATTGTCTGAACTTGAAAGTGGCATCTTGAAATACAAGCACGAGACACTTGACCTGAAGGAATTGTTGATAATGGCTACCGACATTCGATTGTCAAGCATGCCGGAGGGAGTAATGCTCAAGTATGACTTACCCGATGAGGAGTTTTGGATAGAAGGTGATATGCTGATGCTCCACCACGTCATCTCTAATCTTGTTAGCAATGCTCAGAAGTTCACACGAGAAGGTTCGATAACCGTGTCTTTAAGGCGAACCGAGTCAGGGCATGCGCATGTGGAGGTTGCGGATACCGGTATAGGCATCTCTCCGGAAAAGATAGATACAGTTTTCGATCGCTTTATCAAAATGGATGCCTGTATGCCGGGATCTGGTGTTGGGCTTTCCATCTGCCGCCACATCATTGGAATGGCTGATGGAAAGATTGGCGTACGTCCAAATCAACCTAATGGCTGTGTCTTCTGGTTTGAAATATAATCTCGGTTATAAGGTTTTGAGGTCGGTCTAAAGACCTTTTACGGTTCTTCTGCCCTTCGAGCGAAGCATCGAGCAAGCTCGCTGAGCGGTGAGGATTATACCAGATGCTTTTCAAAGGCGATCTATCAAAGTGTAATTTCCTTATAACCTAAAAACCTAAAAACCTTATAACCGAGAAAGCGGAGCTTGCTTATGCTTAAGCTAGGATTTGATCAATTCGAGTCAGTTCCTCGTCGCTAAACGGAACTGATTCAATGCACTTCAAGTTGGTCTCTAATTGCTCTACACTGCTTGCGCCTATCAGCACGCTTGTTACAGCTTCGTAGTGCAGAATCCATGCCAGTGCCATCTGTGCCAGCGACTCACCACGCTCTTTTGCCATCTCGTTGAGAGCCATAAGTTTTTTCAACATCTCGCCTGTCAGTACCGATGACTTCAGGAAATGCTCTTCTGTCATGCGTGAACCTTCGGGAATTCCGTTGAGATAGCGGTCTGTAAGCAAACCCTGTGCCAAGGGAGAGAACGAAATGAAACCGGGACGTGGTGTGAGGTGAGAATCGGTCAACGGAGTCATGACCAAATCGTTCGATGCTATTTTCTCCATACCCCAAATAGGCTCGTCGTTGCAAGGAATCTGATGTGAGAGCAGTTCGTCGAGTATACCTTCCTTCACGGGTTCACGTTCCAACATATTAAGCTTGCCTTGATAGATGAGAACGGGCACATCGCGCTCACTCATGTAGCGTAAGGCAAAACGCAACGCGTGGAGTGGCCAGCGAGAAAGACCGATGTAGAGAGCCTTACCTTGCTTGACGATGTCAACGAGCGTTTGCAGAGTCTCGATGAGCGGAGTTTCAGGATCATAGCGATGGCAGTAGAATAGGTCTACATACTCCAGGCCCATGCGTTGTAAACTCTGGTCGAGGCTTGCCATCAGATGTTTGCGACTTGCCCAGATGCCGTAAGGGCCATCCCACATGTCGTAGGCAGCCTTGGTACTGATAAACAATTCATCGCGATGCGACTTCAGGTCCTCACGCAACATACGTCCCAAGCGAGCCTCAGCATCACCGGGTTCTGGGCCGTAGTTGTTGGCCAGGTCAAAATGCGTCACACCCTTTTCAAAAGCTCTTAGAGCAATGTCACGCGATCGCTCGTAAGGTGTATGTCTGCCGAAGTTATGCCAGAATCCCAGCGACACCTCTGGTAGCAACACACCACTCTCTCCACATCGATTGTATTTCATAGTAATAGACCTTTTTAGAATTATTTTCTTGCCTCAGCAATATAGCCCAGTGCTTCCTTGCACTTGTCGGTGACGTACTGCCAATCCTGTGCCTTCACGCGATCACTGGGGAAGAGCTTACTACCCATACCTACGCAGAACACGCCAGCTTTGAACCACTTCTCGAGATTCTCTTTCTCGGGAGCCACACCACCCGTCACCATGATCTTCGACCAAGGCATGGGAGCCATCAGTCCCTTTACCAGGTTAGGACCTACCACATCGCCGGGGAACACCTTGGTGAAGTCGCAGCCCAACTCCTGAGCCTTACCAATCTCACTGGGTGTGAGGCAACCGGGGCAATACGTCACGCTACGACGGTTGCAGACGGGGGCGATGTCGGGGTTGAAAAGAGGACCCACCACGAAGTTGGCACCCAACTGGATGTAGAGTGCTGCCGTGGGAGCATCTACCACGCTACCGATACCCAGTGCCAACTCAGGACACTCTGTGGCAGCCCACTTGCTGAGCTCACCAAACACCTCGTGGGCGAAATCGCCACGGTTAGTAAACTCAAAAGCACGCACACCACCCTCGTAGCATGCCTTTATCACGTTCTTACATGTCTCCACATCCTTGTTGTAGAACACAGGAACCATTGGTGCTGCGGCAATCTTTGCCATCACCTCGTATTTGCTGAATTTTGCCATATGACCTTCCCCCAACCCCTTCCTTTCAGGACGGGGAGTAGATACATTTTTGGGGTGTTTATCTACTTTGTTATTCTAATTTGTTTATTATCTCTTGTATAACATTGTCTATATCATATAAGACCTCTTCATTAGTGAATCGTATAATGTGATATCCCATACTCGTCAGGCTTTACTTTTTCTTTCACCTCATTATCGATCGATTCACATAATGTAACCACTCCCCGTCCTGAAAGGAAGGGGAAGGGGGAAGGTCCTATCGCTGCACACGTCCATTAGCAGCACCACCTGCGAGGGCTTCTACCTCCTCAGCGCTGACGCAGTTGAAGTCACCGGGGATGGTGTGCTTGAGAGCAGATGCTGCCACAGCGAACTCGAGAGCCTCGCCCTGAGTAGCCTTGGTGAGCAGGCCATGGATAACACCACCCGAGAATGAGTCGCCACCACCTACGCGGTCGATAATGGGATCGATGTCGTAGCGCTTGCTCACGTAGAACTCCTCGCCATTGTAGATCATTGCCTTCCAACCATTGTGGGTAGCAGAGAAACTCTCACGCAGTGTCGAGATGACATACTTGAAACCGAAGGTCTGCATCATGCCCTGGAAGATGCCCTTGTAACCCTCTGCATCTGTGCTACCACCTTCCACGTCAGCATCGGGCTTGAAGCCAAGGCAAAGCTCTGCATCTTCCTCGTTGCCGATGCATACGTCCACGTACTCCATCAAGGGACGCATGATGCTCTGTGCCTTCTCGCTTGTCCACAGCTTCTTGCGGAAATTGAGGTCGCAGCTCACGGTCACTCCATGCTTCTTTGCTGCGATACAGGCCAGACGCAAGCACTCTGCACTGGCATCGCTGATGGCGGGCGTGATGCCGCTCCAGTGGAACCACTCAGCACCCTCGAAGATGGCGTCGAAATCGAAGTCCTCGGGCTTGCACTCTGCTATTGAGCTGTGAGCGCGGTCGTAGATGACCTTAGACGGACGCATCGAAGCACCAGTCTCCAGATAATAGATACCCAGACGATCGCCGCCACGAGCGATGAAGTCGGTGTGAACGCCATAGCGGCGCAGAGAGTTCAGGCAAGCCTGACCTACCTCATGCTTAGGCATCTTGCTCACAAAGTAAGCGTCGTGTCCATAGTTAGCCAAGCTGACAGCCACGTTGGCCTCACCACCACCATAGTTGATATCGAAAGTGTCGGTCTGAACGATGCGACTCTGACCGGGAGTTGACAGGCGGAGCATAATCTCGCCCATAGTTACAATTTTTGCCATTGGTTAGTATATTTTAATAATGAATTTATTCGACGATTTACGTTTATTCCGCGCAAATTTACAAAATAATTTTCATTTCATACCCTAACTTTGAAAAATAATGCTTAATTTCGCGTCAAATTTCACAAGTTTACAATGAGTTTATCCAAAGAAACCGCACAAACTTCCTACACGAAGTCCGTCACCTGGTGTCAAGGCTTGCTTGCCTTGTCCCCTTTGGCGTTCTTTTGCGTTTTCTATTTAGTGAGTGGAATTTTGGCTGGTGATTTTTATGCTACGCCTATCACGGTGGCATTCATGCTAACGTGTATCTATGCTGTGGCCACCACACGACGGGGTAATATGGAGCAGCGCATCAGCCTCCTGTCGAAGGGTGCTGGGCAGAGCAGCATCATGCTCATGATTTGGATCTTCATCCTTGCCGGAGCCTTTGCCGCTTCAGCCAAACAGCTTGGTGCCATCGATGCCACTGTCAATCTTGCCATGAATCTTCTGCCCGGCAACATGCTTCTTGCCGGCGTCTTCCTCGCTGCGTGCTTCATCTCGCTGAGCATGGGAACCAGCGTTGGCACCATCGCCGCCCTCGTGCCCATTGCACATGGCATTGCCGGTCAGGCCAACGTGTCGCTACCCCTGATGGTGGGCATTGTGGTGGGAGGAGCTTACTTTGGCGATAATCTCTCCTTCATCTCCGACACCACTATTATGGCTACCCGTACGCAAGGTTGTCGTATGAGGGATAAGTTCCTAGTAAACTTCAAGATAGTCGTTCCGGCTGCCATCATTACTTTAATAGCCTACGTGTGGCTTGGATGGGATCTGCAAGTGCCTTCTGCAGAGCGTCCTGTCAACGTGTGGCTTGTCCTTCCCTACCTCACTGTGCTCGTCACGGCCCTTCTCGGCATCAATGTGATGATTGTCCTCCTGCTTGGTCTCTTGATGGTTGCCGGCATCGCTCTCTGCGGACAGTTCCTGTCTCCCTTCGACCTCATTGGTGCGATGGGCAGTGGTGTGATGGGCATGGCCGAACTCATCATTGTCACCCTCCTTGCAGGTGGCCTTATGGAGTTGGTGCGCTTCAACGGCGGCATCGACTTCATCGTCGGCAGAATGCTTAGCCACGTGCGCAGCAAGCGTATGGCAGAGTTCTGCATTGGTATGCTTGTTTTCCTCACCAACCTTTGTACGGCCAACAACACCATCGCCATCCTTACCGTGGGCCCCATAGCAAAGGAGATAGCCGACCGTTGCGATGTAGACCCTCGCAGGAGTGCCTCTTTGCTCGACACCTTCTCCTGCCTTGCGCAGAGCATCATTCCTTACGGAGCCCAGCTCCTCATAGCCAGTGGCCTGGCATTGATGAACCCCATTGACATCATACCTTATTTATATTATCCCTTTGTGATGGCTTTCTTCGTGTTGGGGGCTATAGCATTACAGCCCCGTGACAAACTCGACAAGAGCACCCCACCCCCCTACAACCTAAAACCCTAAAACCTAAAACCTCATAACCTTATTACCCCATAAACATGGATATCATTCTCAAGTACTTTCCCAACCTCACTGACCAGCAGAAGCAACAGTTTGCTGCCCTCGACGCCCTTTACCACGACTGGAACAGCAAGATCAATGTCATCTCGCGCAAGGACATCGACAACCTCTACGAGCACCACGTCCTCCATTCGCTTGGCATTGCAGAGATCATACGTTTCAAGCCAGGTACGAAAGTGATGGACCTCGGCACTGGAGGCGGTTTCCCCGGCATCCCCCTCGCCATCATGTTTCCCGAGACGCAGTTCCTGCTTGTCGACAGCGTTCGCAAGAAGATCACCGTCTGCCAGGAGGTTGCCAACGCCTTAGGACTGAAAAACGTCCAGACGCGATGGTGTCGTGCAGAAGAGGTGAAGGAGAAGTTCGACTTTGTCGTGTCGCGTGCCGTCATGCCTTTGATGGACCTCGTCAAACTGATCCGCAAGAACATCTCTCCCAAACAGCAGAACGGCCTTCCCAACGGTCTTATTTGCCTTAAGGGCGGCGAGTTGGAGCATGAGGTGCTTCCCGTCAAGCATAATAGCGACATGACGCCCCTCTCTAACTTCTTCGAGGAACAGTACTTCGAGACAAAGAAAGTTGTATTTACGCTAATCCGATAAACGAACTATGGTAAAGGACTTTACCACCAACATGCTTGGTGAGAACTGCTACGTGTTCAGCCACAACGGCGAGGCGGCTATAATTGATTGTGGAGCATACAGCGAGCGCCATTGGTTGCCTATCAAGAAATACATTGAGGCCGAAGGACTCACGCTTCGCTATTGCCTGCTTACCCACACCCACTTCGACCACATCTATGGTTTGACCTTTGTACATCGCGACTTTGGTCTCCTGCCCCAGTGCCACCAGCTCGACGCCGCCCTCTATGCCTCAGCCGATGCCACCTGCATGTCCTTGATGGGCGAACCATTCCCCAATCCCCAACCTGCCTTAGGCAGCTCCCTGTTCGATGGGCAGAAGTTGCAGTTAGGTGGTACGGAGATAGAAGTGCTCCATACTCCAGGCCACACCGTGGGTGGTGTCTGCTTTTATGTTAAGGCAGAGGGTATCCTTTTCAGTGGTGACACCCTCTTCGCCGGCAGCATAGGTCGCACGGATTTCCCCGGTGGCAGCATGAGTCAGGAGATTAACTCCATCCGTACCCGCCTCCTCGTCCTCCCTCCCGAAACCAAGGTTTTCCCTGGCCATGGTTCCTACACCACCATTCAACACGAGATGGCCTGTAATCCCTACTTCTGACGCTATTAGTAACTGACGTTTTCTACCTTGGGAAGTTAATGAGGAAGTTATAAGGACGATAGTATCCACTTTTGCCAAGTATTCATGCAGTAAGACATTTACTTTTGTCCGTCGCCAAAACTCCCTATCGCTCAGCGTGCTTTTAGGCCGATGCTTTGCTTGCATAGAGCTTTCATGAAAATTATCTTTGTGCCATTTTTGTGCTATTTTTGGTTCCACTCTGTTTTAAACGAAAATTCAGAAAATTCAGAAAATTTATCATCAAGATTTATCTCCTTAATTTATCACCAATTCGAGGGCGTAGCCCGATCCTCTAAAATCGTTCTGAACATCTTCGGCAGATTTAACATAAATTTTTGATAAATTTACCGTAAACAGAATGAAGGCTTTTAAGACGATCGGGCTACGCCCTCGAATCAATGATAAATCATCATGATAAATCTAGGAGATAAATAGCTTCCATCACTCCATATTCCGGATGGCCAAGAAAGTTATCGTTTGTCCTCGTTTGTCCTCGGTTAACATCTTATAAGAACCGAGGAAAAACGAGGAAAAACAAGGAACGATCTTAATAAATTCTCATTTGTACAGCCAAGAAAATTTTCTTCTTTTTCTTAATTTTCGTTTCTACTCGATTGCGCATTGACGCGCTCGAGGACGCACATTAAATCCCATTACTCATTACCCATTATTCATTATTGACTTCGTCGAGCTCTTCGACCTTCATTGCTCATT
>JAZQQO010000028.1:0-31962 GCA_045629085.1 Bacteroidaceae bacterium | reverse complement strand
TTCTTGAGCAATGGCTCGAAGCAGCATCTTTTGCTTGGGACTAAGCAGAAACAGTATGGAACGGTATGCAAAACTGTTGTGCTGTATGATAGTCTGTATGGCATTATCTACGTCTTCGTTGTCAAATGTGATGTCGGCGCGTTTGTCTGCATAAAGTGTGTTCAGGACATCCGTCTGCTATCCTTACCACCAACACGCAGCGTCTTTCCAAAAAACACGCAGCGTCTTCCTAAAAAACACGCAGCGTCTCTCCGAGAAAGACGCAGCGTGAACCGCTGGGGTCAGACCTAGGCCGTCAAGTTAGTTGTTGTTTGGAACCAAAAATAGCACAAAAATGGCAAAAAAGAAAACTTTATCATCAAGATTTATCTCCCTTATTTATCACCGATTCGAGGAGCCAACGGCGACGATCTCATAAAACATCGTTCTTCCATCTTCGGTAGATTTAACATCCATTTTTGATAAATTTACCGAAAATAGCATGACGGCATTTAGGACGATCGTCGCTGCGCTCCTCGAATCAATGATAAATCACAATGATAAATCAAGGAGATAAAGATATCATCACTTCAAATATCGGATGAACAAAATTTTCTCCATTTTCTTAATTTTCGTTCCTATTCATAACCATTAACCCTCAAAACCGCACCGGTTAGTTAGAAGACCTGTAGCACCATGCCAGGGTCTGAGAGGTCGCCTGGTGTAGCGGCCATAAGTCCCACTTCGCGAATGACGTCTGCTGGTACTACGATTCCTTCATTTGTGATGCGGAGGCGCGAGGTAATGTCAATGGCTCTGTCACCCTTCAAGTCTTGTGCTAAAACGCGCACAGCCTTTTTTGGCATTGTTGTTTTTAGCGTTACATCGCCAAGCGGACCAAAGAGCCCGATGGGCTTTGTGATGTCCTCCACCTCTATGCTCACGCCCACTCTGTGGCAGATGTATTCACGTCCGAGGGTGCGACCGATGGCTGCAAGAGCCACGGCTCCGTTCGGATAGCGGGAGGCAAGGATGTAGGGACGTTCATACCCCACATAACTCACCTCGGGCAGAGGCATGCGACGGCTCACACGTGCCGGAGCGCTGGCAAAGACAGGTTTGCCAAGTTCGCGATCCACCCATGTCTCATTGGCTTGTACTATCCAATTGTCCTCCAACAACACGTCATCTACCGTGTAGTCGCCATCTACGCCGAAAGGCTCAGCTATGCGATGCCAATGCAACAAGCGCTCCACTTCATCGATACGGCGCTTTAGGTCACGAATCGTAGAAGGAAACACGTAGTCGGGCTTGCCAGAAGGATAGACTCCAGGGTAGGCATGGCGCATCATGCCGACGGCACATCCCAGACCTGCGGCGATGTAGGGCTCATCCTCGCAATTGATGATGCCCTTGGCTTCCCCCTCAGCCTTGAAGCCGAGCAACTCGACAACGCGCGAGATGGTGACGGGTTGCGAGATGATATTCTCCACGTCGTAGGTGCGATAGGCGTCGCTGAAGGCCACGTACTGCTTCTTCATGGCGTGCTCCACCATGAGGTCGGGAGCAAGGCGGCGTGCGTTGTCGGCAAGCATCCGTCGCCAAGCGTCGTTGTGATCTTCACGCCCCCAGTCAACCTTCCAGTAGCGCACGCCAGCAGCCTGATGCGACTGGAGGCGTTCGTTCCAGTACTCCTCCTGTGAACGAGGGGGCAGGGCTTGTGCCTGCTGCGCGCAGATCCAGAGGCCCAGGCCCTTCCATCCGTACGACATGATGCTGTCAGCGAGATGCTTCATGCGTTCGGTGGCAGTGCCCTTAAACGAGGGGAAGCGTGTCTCGTCGAGTTCCAGGCGGCCTATCCAAGGATTGTCGGAACGGTTGTCGTCGGCAGGCACGTCCCAGGTGTCGTCGAGTACGAAGTAGAGGTCGCTGCGTAGTCGGGGGAAGATGGTGGCCCAGTGGCAGAGGGTGTCGGGCGAGAAGAGGCGACGTTCGTTCATCTGTGAGCGCATGTCGGAGGCGTTGCCGCAGCTCACGACGTAGCCTTGAATGTTCCACGTGCAGAAATAGTCGGGAGCCTGTGAGGGCGTGATGGGCACGAGGCTCTTAGGCAGACGGAAGCCCATCGAGGCTGACGCGCTTAGCAAAAGGAGTAGGAGGAGGAAAGATTTCTTCATTGTTGTTTAGTCGTTTAGGGATAACGAAAATTAATAAAATTAATAAAATTTTCCGACCTGTACAAATGGAAACTACATAAATGTAATTTACGGATAAATTGACTACGTCGAGCTAAACCTTCGCGGGTAATTTATGGTCATTCGCGTTAAAAAAAAATAATGCCTACGGCGGACTCCGCTTGCGCCTGAGCCTTACGGCGAAGAACGTAAATGCCCGTGAATTTACCGTGAATTTAATCGTAAATTCTCATTTGTACAGTTCCAAATTTTCTCTCTTTTCTGAATTTTCGTTTTTAAATCTACGTTTCGCGGACTAGTTGTTTTGTCGTTTAGGGGATTGGTTGTTTTGTTGTTTAGGGATGTATGATATGACTATTCACTTGCCAAATGTAACTTCTCCTAAACCACTAAACGACCAAATGACTAAACGACCAAATGTCTTTGCGGGCAAAAGTACGAATATTTTTTGGAAAAATGAAATATAATCGCTAATTTTGCACATCATATAACCTAAAAAACGAATGATGTCAAAGGAAATGGAGTTGCGCGTGCAGCACGCAGTGGAATTGTTCATGAGCGGATACGGATGCAGCCAGAGTGTGGTGGCAGCCTTTGCTGACCTCTACGGGCTGAGCCAAAAGCAAGCGGTACTGATGGCTGCAGGCTTCGGCGGCGGTGTGGGGCGAATGCGCATGATGTGTGGCGCAGTGTCGGGCATGGTCATGCTGGCAGGACTGAGCGACGGACAGTCGGAGCCTGGTGACCGTGAGGGCAAGGCTCACTGCTACCAGGTGGTGCAGCAGTTGCTGGCCAAGTCGAAAGAGGAGAACGGCAGCATCATCTGCGCAGAACTGCTGGGCATCAGCGGTGAGGTGCCCATGGGCAACTTTGTGCCCGACGAACGCAATGCTGAGTACTACCGCAAGCGTCCTTGTGCCGCCAAGGTCGAGAGCGCTGCCCGCATCTTCGCCGAATATCTCGATTCAAAGAAATGAACATCAAAACCACATAACCTCAAAACCTCAAAACCATGAAAAATCATCTCCTGCTGCTCGATGGCCTGCGTGGCATCGCTGCCCTCATCGTCCTTTGGTATCACACTTTCGAAGGTTTTGCCACTTCCCTCAGCGATCAGCGCTGCAACCACGGCTACCTCGCAGTCGACTTCTTCTTCATGCTCTCAGGTTTTGTCATTGCCTATTCCTACGATCAGCGTTTGCAGCATCGCGAACTCTCACTCAGCACCTTCTTTAAGCGTCGCCTCATTCGCCTTCACCCCATGGTCGTTGTTGGTGTGTTGATAGGACTTGTCACCTTCCTCATTCAGGGAGGCGCGCAGTGGGATTTTGCTGGCGACGGCCATCCCGTCACTCCTGGCGTCGGTTGGCTCATGCTGGCCGTACTGCTCAACCTCTTCCTCTTGCCCAACATTCCCGGGCAACCCTTCGAGGTGCGAGGTAACGGCGAGTTATTCCCACTCAACGGACCTCATTGGTCGCTCTTCTTCGAGTACATCGGCAACATCATCTATGCCCTGTTTCTCTGTCGCATCAGCACACGCCTCCTTACCTTTTTCACCATCCTCTCCGGTGGACTTCTGGGTTACATTACCATCAGCAGCGGTTACCTTGGCGTGGGGTGGACACTCCCCGACTTCTGGAGTGGCCTTGTCCGCTTGCTCTTTCCCTACTGCATGGGCATGCTGCTTGCCAGGTTGTTCATTACACGACGTGCGCGAAGTTTCGTCGCTGGTTCAGCCCCTCTGATGAACCACCATGGCCTTGCCGTCTTCGTGATCTGTTCGCTTGCGCTTCTCATTCTTCTCCCCATGCCTTTCGTGGGTGGCGAGGAGTCGCTATGGCAGAATGGCCTCTATGTCACCCTTGTCGTCACTGTTATTTTTCCACTTATAATATGGCTTTCAGCCAATGGCAGTAAGGGTCTGAATCACAACACGCTATCTTCACGCGTCTTCCAATTCCTCGGCAACATCAGTTATCCCCTTTATGCCATCCATTATCCCTCGATGTACCTCTTCTATTATTACATTGGTTTTCCTCACGTCGACAAGACGTTCGCTGAAGTATGGCCTGTGGCAGCATGTCTCCTCCTTTGCAACATTGTCCTTGCCACCCTACTCTACTATTTCTACGAAAAGCCAGTTCGCAGGATGCTTTTTCATCGCGCATAAGCTGTGAAAGTTAAGGTTTACAAGGTAATTGTTTGTTAGTTTGTGTTTTTTTGTGTAATTTTGCGCCAAACATCATCATTTTGCAGATTTCGTGTAAATACAGCCTTAAAGTGATGAGGAAGTGGTTGCTATGCATGGGCTTCATCATATTCTGCACACAAAACATGTGTGCTGAGATGGTAGTGCAGAATCCTTTGAAGAAGACTCTGCAAGCAGGAAAATCTATCCGCTCGGCAAAGAATCTGATAGAGAATCAGGTACGACAAACTGCGAAGGTAAGTACTACCGTGACACAGATGACGCTCCCCATCGTAAATGTGAAAGCGGTCACACCTGTGTCGAACGGTATTCCGCATCATCAGCCCATTGACATTCATCCTCTTGTCACGTCCCCCACTACAATTCAAGCACTACCCATCCCTACCTTCAGTGTAGATGAGGATGAATTAAGGAATCTGCTTGACGAATTGAGAATAAAGGTCATGCAAGTGAAGGAAAAGATGAACGTAGAAACTATCGAGAATGAGGTCATCATTATTGCCTTCATAATGTCGAACCAGACAAGCGTAAATATAGATTATGCAGCCTAAGAGTATTCTGTTCCTGATGTCATTCCCTGAGACCGCAGCGTTTGAGGGTGACAGAAACGAGGTGTCTGCCTGCATATCCGAACTGCAACAGCAAAAGCACGTGACGTGTGGCGACATTTGCAAGGAAACGCTAGGCGATGCCAATAAGCACGACGTGGTGATTGTCGTTGCGCACTACGATGTGAAGGCGAAAGGGTTGGCATTACATGACGGCGTGTTGGCTGTCACGGATTTTGCAGCTTATCTTCCGACCGACTTCAAAGGCATCATTGACCTCTCGGTATGCTATTCCGTAGAAATGGTAGATGCCATAAAAAGGCGCTGCCCCTTATGCCGTGTGATGGCGGCCATGACACAAGTTCCTCTACTGAGCCGCATACTGGTCTACCCACAGGTGGCTAAGCATTTTCTGTCAAGCGAAGGGAGGGATTACGTTACAGCCTACAATGATGTGGCCAGATTGCTTCATAGTCTGTTAGCAGAAATGGGAGATGAAGCGGATGAAACCCCAGAGATGACTCTGCTAGGTGAGAGTAAGTCCAGCCTTTATGCTCCTCAAACCGTAAGCAGGAACAGTAACTTTATCATTACGGTTAACTTCTATTACGACCGAAAGAATCAGACGATCAGTTTTGTGCAAACTGGAGCAAAAGTACGTGACAGCAAACTCTGCAACATAACGCTTGACGAGGATGCGGCGATAGATGTGAACCTGACTTTTATCGGTGAAGGCATTGAGAAGTTGAGGATAGTCGATGAAAGCGGAGCAAAGGGTGTCAAACCCGGCCGTGGTTCGATAAGGGCGTATTTTGTGGTGAATGTGCCTGATGACTTTGTGGGAAGGGGATTCATTGTAAAGGCAATGCTGACGGCTGACGGCGAAGTCTTTGAGACCATGTACTGCAACATCAATGTTGGGGACATGGCAAATGATGCTCTTGCCGAAGTGACAATGGAGGATGATAAACCTCATGACGAGGCGAGAACACTCGACATGTATAAAATGATGGCAGACAAGAATCTGCTGACATTTCACAGCAGTCAATTGATTCTGGACAGTATACTGAAAGCCAGATCAATGGGGAAGAAAGTGGAAATGGCAAGAGAATGCCTGTATGAAAACGGACTCTTCTACGATGAGGTTTATGGCACACTGTGCGCTGCGCTTGAAAAAGTCAACAGCCTTCAGAATAATATCATTAACGAAAAGGATGTCAGTACGGAACTGTTCCGCAGGCTAAGCCGAGAAATAAAGCAAGTCTGCAATGAGGTTGCTGAGATGAATGGAGCATTCCAGAACATTAAAAAGGAAAGCGGCCTTAAAAAGGAAATGAAAATACAGTCGTTTTTCGCTGAAATGGAAACAGAATACCTGAACATCGTTAAAACAATTCGGGACATCAAGTACCAGGTTGACGTTCTTGAAAAGTTTGAAGGATTCAGGATGCTTCTTCTTCAGGAAAAGCCTACCATGGATGACATCAGGAAACAGGTTACCGGCTTTGCAGAAATAATAGAAAACAGCAAAATAGACGATGAGATATTCAAGCCTCTGAAGATGGCCAGTTCAACACATCATATCAAGTCAAAAAGTGGTGTGTCGTCAATCTTTATCGCTTTGTTCATCGCAATGGCTTATGGTGAAATTAAACTCGTCGAAAAGGGTAAGAGGGTTGCGGACGAGTTTAGTAAATATCTGGAAGTCACATCACATGATTCTTATCGACGCATTTTTCTTCTGTTCAAACGACTGCAGGAAGAAAAGGACAATGGCGTGTATGAGAATTATCTGAAGAATGGTAATGGGAGATTCAGTTTTTCTGCCTATTACATCCAAAGAGTAATCGTAAATATGTGCTAACTGAAGATTTTGACTTTTCAAGACGATAATCATCTTATAATATATCGTCAGAATGAACTGACCTATTTTTTGCATTATTATTTCTACCTTTGCCAACGTTAAACCAATAAAATGTTTTTTTTATGGCAAAGGTAGATTTTAAAGTGAGTGATTTTGCAGCCTATGTAGGTGGTTTGGATAGGTGTTCGAGCCTTCGTCTCGCACTTTTTCTCACAATATGCCGCGAAGGCATGAGCGTGGAGTCAGCGTACAGGTTGCTTTGTTTCCCCAAAAACTTACTATTGCAAAATGCAAAGGCGCTCTGCGATTTGGGAGTCATGGAATGTGGTTTCGACACGCTGGATAGTGGCGAGCATTACGACGAAATTATCACACTAAGCCCAGCGCCTAACTGTCGCAGCATCGGACTTGTGCTGTCGAAATTCATTGCAGCAATGAGCAACAGGCAGGCAAGCGCTGAAGTCGTGGTGGCTACACGGCTCTTTCTCAACTACTTAATGGAAAGGCAGGAGCTGTGGAGCACACAGACGAAGACCGCGGAATCATTCTGCCGACTGGTTATTCTGTTCGCTCCACGATATGAGGAGTCTTTAGTTCATTGCCAACGAAGGCGCGTCTATAGGATAGAGGACAGGCTTGATTATCGCTTGCTCGAATGGGTGGCTAACCATCCGTCATCTCCGTGCAAGGGTGCTGCCTTTGGTTTGATGGGCAGACTCTTTGCAGAGGGCTTTCGATATAATGATGCAGATCGGTGCTTCAAGCAATCCCAACTCCTGGATGGGGAGACGGCAAGCCTGCTTCTGGCAAGATCAAGAATGCTGGAGAACCTGGGCCATACTGCCCTCGCATGCCAAGAGGCATATCAGGCATACGAAATCAGCCTCGAGCAGAAGAATTACCCGCAAACTACGGATGCCTGTTTGCGTTTGGCCCATCTGTGCTCTCTTGCATTAGATATGCAAGCATCAGAACGCTGGTTGCAGAATGCAACGAAATATTCTCCTATGACGCATGCCCAGCGCGTTAAGATGTACGAAATCAGGGGCATGCTGCAATGTAGCCATAATACTAATGAAGCATTGAACTGGCTCGATATGGCAGAGACAGCATCGATACGCCTATATGGTCAAGAATGCCCCGAGCTTGGTAATAGCTCGCTGGCCAGATGCATTGTCTTAAGCTACGAAGGAAGGATTCGCGAAAGCGACCTTGAATATCTGAGTTATATAAACGCTTTTGCCTTCAACTATGGGCGTAGTGTCGGGGCATTAGTGGCGATGCACTCGTGCATGATCAACCAACATCTGCATTTCGAAGAAACTAAAAGAGCAAAGGAGGCCTATCGGAAACTATGCGAACTCGAGGCCGAGAGCGATGAGCGCATAGCCCCAGGCGTGCAACTGGGAATGCAGGCGGCAAAGTGTGGTCTGATGATAAGTCTGGGCGATCATGCCGAAGCTGCAAAATGCATAAAGGAGGGGCTTGATTTATGCGATGAACTAGCGGCAGACGAAGAGACTATGCCCGATCTTAGTCAGGTGTTCCTCACTCATGATCTGCCTGAAAGACTCTGTATGACCGGGGCAAGAAAATTGTTTTTAGACTATAAAAGCCGTCTTTGTGTGGCAAATAAGCGCTATGCAGAAGCCATCAATATAATTGACGAGATCATCAGCATCGAGACCACAGAAGATGCGCAGGAAATGTGGAGCGTGTACAAAGGGTACATAATTGCTTGCCAAGGCGACGTACATCTGGCCATGCATCTCTGGCAGAAAGCTGTTGAACATGTTTCCATCCCAAATAAGTGTAATGTGATGGTGAGCGTTGCCCGCTATGCACGCGAATTTGGTTACCCCTACTATGCTCTTTCCTTACTCGACGACGTTTTCAGCATGGATTACGATAGATTCGCTGACGAGGCAGATGCTGCGCTTGCAGAGAGATTGCGAAGGGAGTTACTGGAAGAGTGCGATTAGGTATCAATTAATAACTTTAAACGATTATGGAAAAGATATTAAATTACATTAGATTGTTTTTCATCGCAATTTACAAGATTGTTAAATTCTTCGTATCATTCTGTTTTTATGTAGTGAAATTTATGTTAATAGTCTGTGGACCCTTTTTTATTTATTTTTTCTTTAAGTCACCAAGTGTTAATCGGGTAGTATTGCGTGGAAAAATCTACGAATTGACAGATACAACAAGAAAGTGCGATGATGGAGGGAAACTTCGCTATACGGTAAGGAGCGATAGTTCAAACTATGAGCCTTCAAGGAACGACAGCTGTGTTAATTGCGGAAGACCGTATTGGAGGCACTGGATTTATAGAACTGAAGAACAAAAAAAGGAGGCCGAAAATGCCCTCGAGAATATGTTAACGTATCCTTCATAATAATTTGGAGTACATTTTCCTGTCATTCAATTCCAACGTCCAACAATTTTTCGTAACTTTGCACCATATATATAATATATAAACATCTTTGTTATGAAAAACATAAAGGATATGATGATGGCTATGGGAATGGTTGCGACAATGACGGCATGTACCGGGACTCCTAAGTCCATCGATCAGCAAGTGGACGAACTCTATGCCAAAATGACTCCTGGAGAGCAGTTGGCACAATTGCATGGAGTGTATATGGGGGAGTTGTTCGACGAAAATGACAAACTCGATACGGCAAAGTGCAAGGCTCTGATTCCCAACGGGGCTGGGCACTTCTCACAATTCTGCATGAACACGAGCAAGACGCCCGATGAGTTGCGTGACATGGTGATGCAGATGCAAGCTTGGCTGAAAGAGAATACACCTAACGGCATTCCTGCCCTCTTCCATGAGGAGGTATTGAGCGGCGTGAACACTGCTTATGCTACTATTTATCCGCAGCAGATTGGTCTGGCTTGTTCGTTCAATCCCGAACTGGCTGAGCAAAAGACCCATGAGACGGCTGTTGGATTACGTAAAATGGGTGGCTTCATGGCGCTCTCACCGATGGTGGACGTGGTGCGCGATCCGTCGTTCAACCGTCTCGAGGAGTCGTATGGCGAGGATGGCTATCTCAGTGCAGTCATGGGTGTTGCGTTTGTAAAAGGCCTGCAGCACGGGGACTTGCATAAGGGCGTGGCTGCCACGACAAAGCATTTCCTTGGTTATGGAGGTGGCGGTGATGCCAATGAGAAGGAACTTATGGAGGAGATATTGTTGCCCCATGAGGCCATCATACGACTGGCTGACAGTCACTCGCTCATGCCTGGCTACCATGCCATGGCGTCGGATGGTATTAAGTGTGTGGCTAACAGTGGGATACTGCAGGGCATCCTGCGTGACTACTTGAAGTTTGATGGCATTGTGGTGAGTGACTATGGGGCTATCGAGCAAATTGACGACAGCATGACCGACCTGCAACGTGCTGCTGCTGCCATCAATGCCGGTAACGATGTGGACTTCCCAAAGGGCGACAGTTATCGTTACCTACCTGAGGCCATGGAACAAGGCTTGGTTAGTCAGGAAACATTCGAAAGAGCAGTAAAGCGTGTCTTGAAATTTAAGTTCATGCTCGGACTCTTTGATAAGGACGTGCCCCTCTACTCTACCGAACATATTCAACTGGACACAGATGAAGAGCGTCAGACTGCCTATGAGTTGGCCACACAATCTGTAGTCTTGCTTAAGAATAATGGAGTACTTCCACTCTGCAATCCTTTATCGAAATCTGCAGAAGGGGATAAAATGCAGCAGAAACGCATTTTCCTGACGGGACCAAATGCCAATACCATGTGGGCTATGTGCGGTGATTACAGTTATCCTGCCATGCGTTACTTCTGGAAGAGTTCAATTGAGGATGGCAGTCGTCCGCATATCGTCAGTCTGTATGAGGGTATGATGAATAACATGCCTTCGGACATGGTACTTAGTTACAATCGAGGTTGCGACTGGACGGAAGAGGTGGAGACTATTGTTGAGTCAAGTGGCGACCCACGTACCGCTTATCTGGTTAACATACAGAATCGTATGATTGACAGCGGCGAGGAAGCAAATTGGGACATGGCGCTCAAGATGGCAGCTGAGAATGATGTTATCGTGGCTGCTGTGGGTGAGAATGCTATCCTTTGTGGAGAGAACCGTGACCGTAAACATCTGCGTCTGCCCGGACGTCAGGAGGAGTACGTACGTGCACTTATTAATACTGGTAAACCCGTCGTGCTGGTCGTTTTCGGTGGCCGTGCTCAGGTGTTGGGTGATTTGGTAGACAAATGTGCCGCTGTCATTCAAGCCTGGTACCCAGGAGAAGAAGGAGGAAATGCTCTGGCAAACATCTTTTATGGAAATGTGTCGCCTTCTGGCAAACTCAGCGTGACGTATCCTGCGGTAGAACTGCATGAGCAGATCTGCTACAACTATGGTCTTGAAGGTGATTCACGAGTGGCTTTCCCCTTCGGCTACGGCTTGACTTACACTAACTTCGAGTATAGTAACCTTAAGATTGAGAGTGGAGTGTCAACCTCTGCAGAGCGCTTTAAAGTGAGTGTGGATGTTAAGAATACAGGTAAGTTCGCTGCTACAGAAATTGTTCAACTTTACGTCTCGCCCATTGAACGTAGTGCTAAACTCAAACCCATTCAGTTGCAAGGTTTCAAACGTGTGAAACTTGAACTAGGACAATGCCAGACAATAACCTTAGCATTGTCACCTCAACAACTTGGCTACTATGTCAATGGCCATTGGGCTATCGATCCCGGGCGATATATGATCAAGGTTGGTGCTTCTTCACAGGACATTCGCCAACAAGGTGAGGTTGTGCTTCAAGGTGAACCTCAAGAAATACCTCTCAGAACAGCATACTTTGCTGAATAGAAACAGAAAAGGTTGACCGTTTGGGTCAACCTTTTTGTTTCTCTTTTTTACAAATAATTTACTTTGTAAAAGCAGAAGTAAACTCCTTGCAGGGCTTGAAGTGGGGAAGATCGTGTGCGGGAACGATGATAGTGGTATTCTTTGAAATGTTGCGAGCAGTCTTCTCTGCACGATGCTTCAAATCGAAGGTACCGAAGCCACGCAAATAAACGTTTTCCTTGTTCTGAAGGGTTTCCTTAATAACCTTCATAACGCTTTCGATAGCTGCAAGGCTTTCTGCCTGAGTCAAACCGCAATCTGCTGATACAGCGCTTGCCAATTCTGCTTTAGTCATAATGATTTAATAATTAAATGTAATTATTTGGATATATTTTATTTATCAATGCAAAGTTACAAAGATTTGTAAGAATAAGAAAATAAAAACGGCAAAAAAATGCAAAATATATCGTTTAATACTCAATATATCAAGTTTTTCTTGCAAATTCTATTGTTTTTTCATACGAATGGTCGTAATTTCGGGGGTTGCACCTATGCGAAAAGGTGCCAATTGTCCTAATCCAATATTGACATACAACTGCTGATTGCCTTCGCGATAGGCTCCATTTGACCGTTTGTAGAGTAGTGAGCAAGGTGTTATGTCAAATACTTTTATCTGCATAGCATGGGTATGACCTGAGAGTGTAAGAGGAATGTTTGTCTTTCCTACCACTTCGGCATCCCAATGCGTGGGGTCGTGGCTCAAGAGTATCTGGAAGCAATCCTCCGTTCCAAGCATTGCCTGAGCGAGGTTGCCTCGATGTACCTTCTTGCGCGTGCCGTACCCGCAAGCCTGATTCTCCGAACCAACTATGGCTATGCTGTCATTTCCACGATGGATGAAGGTGTGCTCGTTCAGCAGGAGTTGCCAATGGAGGCTATCGCGAACGAGGTCAATGAGCTTCTTGCGGTCGCTTTCAGAGCCAAGTGAATCGAGACCGAAATCATAGACCGCATAGTCGTGGTTACCGAGTATGCTGACAACACCATCCTTGGCGCGCATGGTTTTAAGTTTTGAAATAAATGGAAGTAATCCTTCGTGGTTGAAAGATACGAGGTCACCTGTGAAACAGATGAGATCGGCATCCTGCTCATTAATATGTTGAATCAGCGTATCGAGATGGGCAGGATTATCTTCAAATCCTTCGAGATGGAGGTCGGAAATGTGTACGACGCGATAGTCATCGAAAGAAGCAGGAATGCGTGCATCGACGAAATCCCATGTTTTTACCTCATAACGCCAACGGCCAAAGAGGTATCCATAAAAGATAAGAAGAATGCAAAAAACAGAGAATCCAAGGGTTGTATAACCGAATCGTCGATAACGAATGCTGGGACGATGTCTCATCCTACGCACAAGGTTGATGAGCAGCCAAGGTAGGGTGAAGAGAATGGCCATCATGATGATGACAACCAGAAAAGCGAGCAAAAGCATTTTCATAAGTAAAAACAGAATAGCCTAGCGAATGGAGATGACGGTGGTCTCGTTGACAAAACGATGCATCGGCTTATACCAACTGGCAGAATACTCACCTTCTGAGAGTTCGAAAAGCGCAAGTTTGTCATGCTCGCTGAACAGATCGCCAGTGGTGTTCTCCTCATCTTCCACGTAGAATATTGTGATATGATTTCCTTCGGCCTGTCCTTCTACGTAGGCTTCCACAAAGTTTTCCTCATCAACATATAGCAGAATACCTCCTGTATAGATTCTGTCATCGTTGGTGGGCTGAAGGGTTATCATGACGTTCATGTCGTATTCTGAGTTGTCGACATCATTGCGTACTCTTGTGGTGGCATAGTATTCGCTATCCCAACGGTAGCAACCAATCATTTCTGTAGAATCAACACTCGTCGTATCCTGTGCTAACTCACGATTACGCTGACGGGTAATGGCAGTAAGTTTACTTGGTGCTCCAGCATCGACGACATTGGGTGTAATGGTTTCATTGAAGACAGCAATCTTGTCTTCATTCTTTGTGCATGAGGCAAGTGACATGAATAAGGCACTACCTAATGCTACCTTTAGTTTGAGTATCTTCATTAAATATAATAGTGGGTTATATGTCAGTGGACAAAATACAAGACGAAAGTAGAGAAGGGAGATTTATTCAAGTATTTCAGTCTCAACACCACGAATCAGTTCGAGTTTCTCAATCAATTGCGGCACGAGCGAGCGTCGCATACTGAGATGGAGGATGCAATTGTTGTCATAGTCCTGACCCAAGATGTTGGGATTTACGTCCTTAATGACGCGCATAACGGAGTTCATGAGAGTATATTCGAAGGATACGTCTACCCTATCGTCGACGGTGTATTCCTGCACTTCTGCATGCTCAATGGCAGCAGCAGCAGCAATCTTATAGGCTTGGGTAAGGCCGCTCGTTCCGAGCTTGACACCACCGAAATAGCGCACGACGATGATAAGGATGTCGGTGAGGTTGGCACTGTTGATCTGTCCTAATATAGGACGTCCTGCCGTACCGCTCGGCTCTCCGTTGTCGACTGCACGGAAGACAAGTCGCTCGTGGCCAAGCATATAGGCATAGCAGACATGGCGTGCGTCATAGTATTCCTTTTCGTGCTGAGTGACTATAGCCTTCACCTCCTCCGTCGTTTTGACGGGGAAGGCAAAGGCTAGAAACTTACTGCGCTTCTCAGAGTATTCTGCCGTTGATGGCGCAGTGATGCTCAAATAGGAATCAATCATTAAATCCCTTTCGTAAAAGTGTTAGTCGAGTTTATGGATGATCAGTCCGCTGCGAAGCTTAGGCTCGAACCATGTAGCCTTGGGAGGCATGATGTTACCTGAATCGGCGATGTCCATGATCTGTTGCATGCTGACAGGATAGAGTGCAAGGGCTGCGCGCATCTCACCACTATCCACACGTCTCTTCAATTCGCCCAAACCACGCAAACCACCAACGAAGTCAATACGCTGACTGCTGCGCAAGTCGCCCAACTCGAGGATGTCCTGCAGGATGAGACGGCTGCTGATGTCAACGTCCAGCACACCGATAGGATCATTGGGGTCGAAGGTGCCTTCCTTGGCATTGAGTGCATACCACTGTCCGTCGAGATAGAGGCTGAACTCATGGGCTTGCTGAGGACGATATTCTTCTGTACCCTTGAGCGTTACATCGAAATTCTTTGAGAGTTTCTCCAAGAACTCTTCTGAAGTGTTGCCGTTCAGATCCTTTACCACACGGTTGTAGTCGAGCACGGTAAGTTGGCTTGCCTGGAAAGCCACTGCCATGAAGAAATTGTATTCCTCATCACCCTTGTGATTGGGGTTCTGGTTGGCCTTCTCGGTACCCACCAATGCTGCTGCTGCACTGCGGTGATGACCGTCAGCAATGTAGAGAGCAGGCATCTTGGCAAACTCATCGGTGATGAGCTGAATGTCAGCATCATTGTCGACAATCCACAACTGATGGCGGAATCCATCGATAGGAGCAACAAAGTCATATTCAGGCTCGCCTGCAGCATACTTCATGATAAGTGCATCCAATGTGGCATTATCAGGATATGCAAAGAAGACGGGCTCGATGTTAGCATTGTTCACACGAACATGCTTCATGCGATCCTCCTCCTTGTCACGACGAGTCAGCTCATGCTTCTTGATTACACCCGTCTGATAGTCACCCTGATAGGCACCAATAACAAGACCGTACTGGGTCTTCTCCTTACCGCCATTGGCAGGCAGATGAGATGTCTGGGCATAAATGTAATACTGCTCCTTTGTGTCCTGGACAAGCCATCCGTTGTCCTGGAACTTCTGGAACTGGCGAGCAGCCTCTTCGTACACCTTGGGATCATACTCGCTGGTGCCAGGTTCGAAGTTAATCTCGGGCTTGATGATGTGGTAGAGACTCTTCTCATTATCACCTGCCTCGGCACGAGCTTCTTCGCTGTCAAGCACATCGTAGGGACGGCTCTCAACCTCCTCAACAAGTGCTTTGGGAGGGCGAATTCCCTTGAAAGGTTTGATTATTGCCATAGTAATTACTTATTTACCTGGAACTTGGTGATACCCTGCTCGAAGAAACCAACAATCTGGTTGGCTGCAGCAATACCAGCATTGACGTTTGCCTCAGCAGTCTGAGCACCCATCTTCTTGGGAGTTGCAAAATAACGTCCAGCGCACTGTGCAGCGAACTCAGCATCCATATCGGGCTTGATGTCAGCCAGATACTTCAGGTCAGTGCGCTCCTGCATCAGGCCGAGCAGTTCAGGCTCGTTGATAACCTCTTTGCGGGCTGTGTTGACCACGATACCACCCTTCTTCATCTTGCCTACGAGAGCAGCATTGATGCTCTGCTTGGTCTCGGGAGTAGCAGGGATGTGCAGAGAAACGATGTCGCACTGCTCGAAGAGAGCGTCCTGGTTAGCCACAGCGTGAACACCAGCAGCCTCGATAGCATCAGCGGGACAGAAAGCATCATAAGCGTAAACGTCCATACCAAAGCCCTTAGCTACGCGAGCCACATTGCGACCCACGTTACCGAATGCCAAGATACCGAGCTTCTTACCCATCAACTCAGTACCACTGGTACCATTGAAGAAGTTACGAACACCGAACACGAGCAAACCGAAAACCAGCTCTGCTACACTGTTGGCATTCTGACCAGGAGTGTTCATGGCAACCACATTGTGAGCTGTAGCAGCAGCCAAGTCGATGTTGTCATAACCTGCACCGGCACGAACCACAATCTTCAGATTCTTTGCTGCATCGAGCACCTCTGCATCAACTTTGTCAGAACGGATGATGAGTGCATCTACGTCAGCCACAGCTTCGAGCAGCTGGCTCTTCTCGGTATATTTCTCCAGCAGAGCCAACTCATAGCCTGCCTTATCGGTTACTTCGCGAATGCCATCTACAGCCACCTTGCTGAAGGGCTTCTCTGTTGCAATAAGTACTTTCATTTTCGTATTATATTTAAACAAACAACGGAATAAACGGAAATACTGTATCTGAGAAGAAAAAGTATGATTCCGTTTATTCCGCTGTTAAAATTATTATTGTTTATTGATTAGTGCTGTGCCTCAAACTCTTGCATGCAAGCGATGAGAGCCTTCACATCCTCGATGGTAACGGCATTGTAGGTACTTGCACGGAAACCACCTACGCTGCGGTGACCCTTGATACCAACCATACCCCTCTCGGTAGCGAATGCCATGAACTCAGCTTCGAGATCCTTGTACTCATCATTCATTACGAAGCAGATGTTCATGCGGCTGCGATCCTCGGGATTCTCAACGGTTGCACGGAACAACTTGTTACGATCGATCTCGCCATAGAGTGCATCAGCCTTCTCGATAGCGCGACGCTCCATCTCAGCCATACCACCATTAGCTTTGATCCACTTCAAGGTCTGCAAAGCACAGTAGATGGGTACAGTGGGAGGAGTGTTGAACATAGAGCCACCCTTAATGTGAGTGCGATAGTCAAGCATCGTGGGGATGGTGCGAGTTACCTTACCCAGTGCATCGTCCTTCACAATAACAAAGGTAACACCAGCCATTGAGAGGTTCTTCTGAGCGCCACCATAGATCACAGCATACTTGCTGACATCAATGGGACGTGAGAAGATGTCAGAACTCATGTCAGCGATCAGGGGTACAGGAGAATCGATATCCTTCTTGATCTCAGTACCGTAGATAGTATTGTTGGTGGTGATATGGAAATAATCTGCGTCAGCGGGGATTGTCCAACCCTGAGGAATGTAGCTGAAGGTCTTGTCGGCACTGGTAGCTACCTCAATAGTCTCACCAAAGTTCTTTGCCTCAGCCATAGCCTTCTTAGCCCATACACCCGTATTGAGGTAAGCAGCCTTCTTCTCAAGGAAGTTGTAGGGAACCATGCAGAACTCGAGGCTTGCACCACCACCCAGGAAGAGCACACTATAACCCTCGGGAATGTTAAGCAGTTCCTTGAAGAGAGCTACAGCCTCGTCGATAACGGGCTGGAAGTTCTTTGCGCGATGACTCATCTCCATCAGTGAGAGACCACTGCCTTCGAAATCAATACAAGCAGCGCTTACGGCCTCCATCACTTCCTTTGGAAGCTTAGATGGACCGGCATTGAAATTGTACTTTTTCATTACTAATCGTATTTAAAATTACTAAAATTCTGAGGAAATAATTACTTTTTTCCTTATTACTAATACCTTATGTGTGCAAAATTACAATATATATTTGAAATGCGCAAAAAAAACGGGAAGAAATTACCTTGTTGGTTCAATAATCGTCTTCATACCCTTAATACGTTGTCCTTTAATGCGTACCATCAGCTCCTTAACGCGTGTGCGCTTGACGGAAACGTATGCACAATGTTCACGCACCTCAATGCGCCCGACTTCTTCGGATTTCAATCCGCCAATCTTCATCATGAAACCAGCAATGTCGCCTCGAGAGAGTTTCTCCTTCTTTCCTCTTCCTATATATAACGACTCCCATTTCGGCTCGGCAGGCATGGGGGCATGTTCGGGCAAATTAAATGTCGAAATATCGCTTTTGATGAATTCTGGCAAATGCTCCTCGGGACCTACAATGAGGTAAGCATTACCTGTGGCATCCCAACGAGCCGTGCGTCCATTTCGGTGAACGAATGATTGCTCATCGATAGGAAGATGGTAATGGATAATGTTATCAACCTCGGGAATATCAAGGCCACGAGCTGCGAGATCTGTACTAACCATCACGTTGCACGCGCCACTTGTGAAGCGAAATAGAGCACGTTCACGCAAATCCTGATCCATACCACCATGAAAGTCTGACACATGAAAGTGCTGACGTCTCAAATATTGGGCTATCCTATCGACACTCTCACGAAATCCCACGAATATCATCGATGACTGCTGCCCTAATGTGCAAAGCAACTTATTGAGCGTTTCCAACTTATCCTTGATGGGGGAATCCACAGTAAAGAGATCGATACGATCGGGGATTTGCTCGTTTTCATCGGAAAAATTGAGCTTTTCGCAGTTCTCTCCTACTTCCACGAATCTAGGAATTTCAGGGCAATCCGTAGCCGAAAGCAGTATGCGCCTCTCTACCACAGGCAGAGCAGCAATGACGGCTTGTATTTCATCTTGAAAACCGAGTTCAAGACACTTGTCAAATTCATCAATCACAAGATACGACACACGGCTCGACAAGAAATTCTCTTTCGAAAGGTGATCATTAAGACGCCCGGGAGTACCAACAATCACATGCGGAAGCACACTCTTGATGGTACGATGCTCATCCATGGCAGGACGTCCACCATAGACAGCCACACTACGAATGCCACAGTTCATCTTCTGCAAAACACTCTGAGTTTGCTTAGCCAATTCACGCGATGGCACTATCACCACTGCTTGAACATCATTGGACTTTACGTCTATTTGCTCTGCCAATGGAAAGAGATAAGCCAGCGTCTTACCACTTCCCGTAGGGCTTATGAGGATGATATTATCTTTCTTGCGTGATGCAGCCAGCGTGTCCTGCTGCATATAGTTGAGTTCGTCAATGCCAAGATGACGAAGGATTTCACTCGTATTCATCGAATAAAGTAGTCAATAATAAAATAGGTAATAAGACCCACTGCCCATCCTGCCAGCACCTTGACACATATATTCTTTAGATACCATGTGCCAGAAGCTTCGTCCTCAAGTTTTAGGAAAGCATAGCCAGCGGTATTGCCGATGGGAAGCAAGCAACCTCCCACAGCACCGCAGAAAACAATAAGATGCCAATATGGACCATTCTGTGCAAACAAACTAGTGTAATCGTTTACGACTTGAGCATCGGGCACTATGTCATACATGTTAATGCCAGTCAACACAAGTACCACATTATCAAGTGCTGCGCTAACTACACCCATCACACCACCTAATATATATATATTCGGGAACAGTGTTTCTACGATGTTTTTGAGGAAATTCATGGCACCACACTCAATTAGTACACTCACAGCAAGACACATACCAATCACAAACATGATAACCTGCAGTGACTCGTAAAGCAAGCGATGATCGCTACCCTTCAGGATAGAAGGTTGCTCAGTCTTGATACGCTTACGGTTGAACACCTCGTTAAGTACCCACAGCAGGCACAACACGCAAAGAGAACCGAGGAAAGGAGGCAATAAGGTAATGCGATAGAAGGTCGGCACAAACCACAAGCCCCCCAAACCGATAACGACCAACGTAATGCGTTGCCATGATGGAAGAACATAGTCATCGCCACGGAAGAACATGGTCTCACGCACAAGGTCGAGTGATGATGGCAACTTGCGTTGTATCAAGAAAGTAGTTACTATAGTTGTAAGTAATGCTGGAAGTATCATTGCACCACTGAAATTGGCAGGAGTAACAGCCCCTTTATACCAAACCATAAGGCTAGAAATGTCGCCAATAACCGTGCAACATCCGCCACAGTTTGCCGCCACAAGCACAGCGGCTCCAATGAAGATGCGTTGCTTGTCGTTTGCTACGATCTTCTTCAAGACGAGTAGCATGAGTATTGTCGTTGTCAGGTTGTCCAGGTTAATTGAGATAAGAAATGTCAATGCCACAGAAACCCAAAGCACATGCTTGCTGTTGCGATTTTTTATCCAAGTTTTCAGGAACGAAAAACACTCATTAGAGTTCAGGACATCGACAATCGCCATTGTTGCCAAGAGGTACATGACGAGCGAACAGATGTACCAGGCATGCTTCAGGAAAATGTTTTGAGCAACAAAAGTATGGATGTCCTCCCACTCTACTTCACGGCCTCCAAGAAACGAAGTCCACTCTGCTCCATGTACCGTTGAAATGTATTCAGTACCGGTTAGCATAAACAAAATCCAACCTACCACGCCAGCAAACATGGCGGTGGCAGCTTTGTTGATGTTGGTCAGATGTTCTGTGGCAATCAGAAGATATCCAAAGAACATTAGTACGCCGATGGCAATTGTTATCATAATGGCTTTAAAGTCTTATCGTGTGCAAATTTAGTAATAATTTCACCAAACACAATCAAAAAGCACGTATTTTCTGCCTAAAAGTTTGTCATTTCGCTAAAAAGGAGTAACTTTGATGCGAAAAATATGAAAAGATTAGTATTATTGTTATTTTGGGCTGTGTCAGCGTTCGCCTTTGGGCAACGCCAAGCCTTACCGTCGATGGTATCCATTTTTGTTGGTGACTCCATCTACGAGATACCCCCTGTCGTCACTCAAACCGAGTATAAGCCGGGGTGGAAGATAGTAGATATCCAGACCAATGGAAAGACATCGCGTTACCTTTGGGGAAAGCATTCACGTCAGTATTGCGATGACCGTCAGCCACGTTTTATCATCGATCCACGTCAGTGTACGTTGGCTGATTTCGTACTTATTAAATTAAAAGAGAAAAAAGAATATCGTAAATTTGCTTCGCATGACTTTTACGAATGCGACTTTAAGCGTTTTGGCTTAGACTTAGTGGCAATCACGGTTTTGGATGATGACAGATTTGATGTGCGTTTCCACGACCCGCTAATGCCTGGCGAATATGTCATTGTAAACATGAAGGCCGAAGCGGTGAATGAGTATGGAGACGTGGAGGTCTACCCATTCACCATCACGAAATGATTTAAAAAGAATTAGGTGATAGAGTTTTAAAATAAGACAAGGTAATTAGATTTATATGAAGACATATAATGTAGATGAAAATGGTTTTTATGGAGAATTTGGCGGTGCCTACGTACCCGAGATTCTCTACAAGACTGTTGAAGACTTGAAGAAGCAGTATCTTCAAATCATTGAGAGTGAGGAATTCCAGAAGGAATACAACCAGTTACTCAAGGACTATGTGGGACGTCCCTCTTCCCTTTATTTCGCCAAGCGTATGAGCGAGAAGTACGGCTGTAAGTTGTATCTCAAGCGTGAGGACCTGAACCACACTGGTGCGCATAAGATCAACAATGCCATTGGTCAAATCCTTTTGGCCAAGAAGATGGGCAAGACGCGCATCATTGCCGAGACGGGTGCTGGTCAGCATGGAGTGGCAACGGCTACGGTATGTGCCCTCATGGACATGCCTTGCCGTGTGTACATGGGTGCAACCGACGTGGCTCGTCAGCGTCCTAACGTGGAGCGTATGCGTATGCTGGGTGCTGAGGTTTTCCCCGTAGAGAGCGGCAACAAGACTCTGAAGGATGCCACCAATGAGGCCATCCGTGACTGGTGCTGTCATCCTGCTGATACATTTTATATAATAGGTAGTACCGTCGGACCACATCCCTACCCTGACATGGTGGCTCGTCTTCAGAGCGTCATCTCCAAGGAGATCAAGGAGCAGCTCATGGAGCAGGAAGGTCGTGAATATCCCGATTACCTGATGGCTTGTATCGGTGGTGGCAGTAATGCTGCCGGCACTATCTATCACTACATCGACGATGAGCGCGTCAAGATCGTACTTGGCGAGGCTGGTGGCTATGGCATCGATACGGCCATGACAGCTGCATCGCTCAACATCGGAACTCCTGGCATCCTGCATGGATCACGCATCAAAGTGATGCAGGATGAGGACGGCCAGATCATTGAACCCTATAGCATCAGTGCTGGTCTTGACTATCCCGGTACGGGTCCCATCCATTGCAATCTCTACGAGACTGGGCGTGCCAAGGTGCTCCCCATCAACGACGACGAAGCATTGGCAGCAGCCTTCGAACTGACTCGCATGGAGGGCATCATCCCTGCACTCGAGAGCAGCCATGCGTTGGCTCTGCTGCCCAAGATGAAGTTCAAGCCCACAGATATCGTAGTGCTGACTGTCAGCGGACGAGGTGACAAGGACATGGAGACGTACCTGAAAGCGTATCAGAAATGAAAACATACAAATACCGCACCGTCTCCAAGAAAATCTTAGGAGACCTCATGACACCCGTCAGCGCTTACCTCAAGGTGCGTGATGCTTACCCACAGAGTGCACTGATGGAGAGTTCGGACTACCATGGTGGCGAGAATGCCAAGAGCTTTATTGGCCTTCACCCCATAGGTAGTGTCAGCATCGAGCATGGCGTTGGCATTGCGCACTACCCTGATGGACGTGAAACACAGTTACAGATTACGTCAAACCAGCATTGTGCACAGACGATTAACGATTTCCTGCACAGTTTTAAGATAGAAGGCGATGACGCCGACTATGTAGGTCTTTTTGGTTATACGACTTTTAATGCCGTGCGCTATTTCGAGAACATAGCCGTGAAGGACGAGACGCAAGAGGAGAATGATGCCCCCGACATGCTTTACATATTATATAAGGATATTGTCGTGTTCGATCACTTCCGCAACGAGGTGAGCATCATCGAACTGTTGCAAGAAGGCGAGGAAGATGACCTCGACCAGTTGGAGCGCGACCTCAACTCACGCAGCTACCAAACCTACGATTTCCATCCCGTCGGTGACTTCTGGAGCACGTTGACCGACGACGAGCATCGCGAAAACATACGCCGTGGCATTGCACACTGCCTGCGTGGCGACGTCTTCCAGATAGTCTTGGCACGTCGCTTCAAGCAGCGCTATGAAGGCGATGACTTCAAACTCTACCGTGCTTTGCGCAGCATCAATCCCTCACCCTATCTTTTCTACTTCGACTTTGGCGGATTCCGCATCTTTGGTTCATCGCCTGAGACGCATTGTCGCATCACGAAGGAAGAAGACAGCTACACTGCCTATATTGACCCCATTGCCGGTACAACCAAGCGCACAGGCAACGCCATACAGGACAAGCAGAATGCGGAGTACCTGCGCAACGACCCCAAGGAGAATGCAGAGCATGTGATGCTCGTAGATCTCGCTCGTAACGACCTATCGCGCAACTGTCATGGCGTGCACGTCGATTTCTACAAGGACATGCAGTTTTATAGCCACGTCATCCATCTTGTGAGCCGTGTCAGTGGTACACTCAACGATGACGCTGATCCTGTACAAGCATTCATCGACACCTTCCCTGCAGGTACTCTCTCAGGTGCGCCCAAGGTGCGTGCCATGCAGCTCATCTCTGAGTATGAGCCCCATTGTCGCGGTGCCTATGGTGGATGCATCGGATTCATCGGTTTCAACGGAGAATTGAACCAGGCCATCACCATCCGTACCTTCGTCAGCCGCAACAACGAATTGTGGTTCCAGGCAGGTGGCGGTATTGTTGCCAAGAGCGATGTGGAATACGAGTTGCAGGAAGTTAACAACAAATTGGGTGCGTTGCGTCGCGCCATCGAAATTGCAGAGAAACTATGAAGATAGTCATTATAGATAACTACGACTCATTCACCTACAACCTGAGTCATTTGGTCAAGGAGTTAGGTGCCGAAGTGACAGTATACCGCAACGACCAGTTTGAGATGTCCCAGTTAGAGGCGTTCGATAAGATTATCCTCTCCCCGGGTCCAGGCATTCCATGCGAGGCTGGTTTCCTGTTGGACGTCATCAAGAATTATGCCGGCCGTAAGCCTATACTGGGTGTCTGCCTCGGGCATCAGGCCATCGGCGAATCCTTTGGCGGACAGCTCACCAACCTGAGCGATGTATATCATGGAGTAGCCACACCTTGCCACATCACCGTGCAGGATTATCTCTTTGAGGGACTTCCCGATGACATAGAGATTGGCCGCTATCACTCATGGGTGGTCGACACGAAGGACTTCCCCGAGTGTCTTGAGGTAACTAGCGTGAGCGACGAGGGCTACATCATGAGCCTGCGCCATCGTGAGTACGACGTACGCGGCATACAATACCACCCCGAGAGCGTGCTGACCAAGGTGGGACGCCAAATCATCAGTAACTGGATTAAACATTAAACTAAAGATGAAGCAAAATCTTTTGAAACTCGTTGACGGTCAGACACTGACACGAGAAGAGACACACGATATACTGATCGGTATCACTCAAGAGAAGTACAATGAATGCCAGATAGCAGCCCTGCTCATGGCCATTCAGACGCGTGGCGTGACTGTGGATGAGTTGTTGGGTTTCCGCGATGGATTGCTCGAAACGGGCAAGTACATCGACCTCGAAGGTCGCAAGACACTCGACATTGTCGGCACAGGTGGCGATGGCAAGAACACCTTCAACATCAGTACCTGTTCAGCATTTGTCATTGCCGCTGCAGGTTATAAGGTCACGAAGCATGGCAACGGTGGCAGCACGAGTGTATCGGGTGCCAGCAATGTGCTGCAGGGACATGGCGTGAAATTCACCGATGAACGCGACCGTTTGCTTCGCTCGCTCGACGAGTGCGGCATCTGCTATTTCCATGCTCCCCTTTTTGCTTACGGCATGAAGTTTGTAGGTCCTACCCGCAAGGCGTTGGCTATACCTACATGCTTTAACCTGTTGGGCCCAATGGTCAATCCCTGTCATCCGCAGTGCTCGTTCCATGGCACAGCCAACCAAAGCCAGTTGCGCCTCTATACGGCTATCCATCAAAAGATTGGTGACAACTACGGCGTCGTGACAAGCTACGATGGATACGATGAAATTTCGCTCACCAGCGGTTTCAAGCTCGTCACAAATCATTTCGAGAAGGTCTTTACGCCTAAAGATCTTGGCTTCAACTACGTGGAGCCTCAGGACATCTATGGCGGCTCCACAGCCGAAGAGGCAATGCTGATTTTCGACAATGTACTGGAGGGTAAGGCCACCGAGGCGCAGAAGAATGTCATTCTCGCCAATGCAGCCTGCGGTATTAGCGTCATCGACAAAAACCTCAGCGTGTCTGACAGCGTCGAAATGGCTCGCGAGGCGCTTGAGAGTGGCAAGGCATTGGCTACATTCAAGAAATTCGTGGAACTCAACAGCTGAGGAAATTGAAAATTGAAGATTGAAAATTGAAGATGAAGGACGTATTAGATGAGATAGTAGCTTGGAAACGTATTGAGGTCGAGCAGCAGAAGTATGACCTACCTGCCAAGGAACTCTATGCCATCGTGGAACGTAAGATGGCAGATGGCATTACGCCACACAGTATGCGTGAGTCATTAGCCTCTTCACCCTACGGCATCATTGCAGAATTCAAGCGCAAGTCACCCAGTAAGGGATGGATTAAGGAGGAAGGTCGCCCCGATGTGATACCTGCCTCATACGCTCAGAATGGCGCATCGGCCCTGAGCATCCTGACGGACGAGAAATACTTTGGTGGCTCGATGAAGTTTGTGGAGATAGCACGTCCCACGGTTGAATTGCCTATCCTGCGCAAGGACTTCATTGTAGACGAATATCAGCTCTTCCAGGCACGCCGCATACAGGCTGACGCTGTACTGCTCATTGCTGCATGTCTTACTAAGGATGAGGTTCGGTCATTGACTGCTACGGCACATGATCTGCAACTTGAAGTGTTACTTGAACTGCATAATGAAAGAGAGTTGGATTACTGCGACTTAGATGTCGACATGATAGGCATCAATAATCGTGACCTCGGCACTTTCCACACCGATGTGCAACATTCCTTTGACATTGCAGAACGACTGCCCAAGGAAGCGCTCAAGGTTAGTGAGAGCGGTATCGGCAATCCGCTCACGATACGTAGTCTTCGAAAGGCTGGTTTCCGTGGTTTCCTCATGGGTGAGCACTTCATGAAGGCTGCCAACCCTGGTGCTGCGCTCAAGGAATTCATTTTGGAGATATAACAAAAGTACATGTACGGCAAAAACCTCATAGTGAAAGTATGCGGAATGCGCGAAGGCTGTAACATCCGCTCTGTCGAGGCTCTGCGTCCCGACTGGATGGGTTTTATCTGTTGGCCTAAGAGCAGCCGCTATGTCGACGTTACGCCCGACTATCTGCCCGAATGCGAGCGAATAGGCGTATTCGTGGATGCCGACATGCCTTTCATTCAACAAAAAGTCATGCAGTTAGGTCTCACCCGCATACAGCTTCATGGCGATGAAACCGCAGATTTCTGCCACGCGGTACACGAGCAAACACTGCTTCCCATCACCAAAGCCATCAGCGTGCATGATGCATCCGACGTGAAGCGTGCCTCGCAGTATGAAGGCATTGTCACCCATCTGCTCTTCGACACCAAGTGTAAGTGCGTGGGAGGAAGCGGCGAACAGTTTGACTGGGACGTACTGCAAAACTACGATGGATCCACGCCTTTTCTGCTTGCCGGCGGTATTGGCCCCGACGATGCAGAACGAGTCCGCCAGTTTAGTCATCCTCAATTCGTAGGCATCGACCTCAACAGTTGTTTTGAAGACGCACCAGCACTCAAAAACGTCGATAAACTCGGCAAATTTCTCAATACTTTGTAACCTCAAAACCTCAAATATATGAACAGAATTAATAAGCTTTTCAGCGAAAAGACGCAAAACATACTCTCATTATATTTCTGTGCAGGCACTCCCAAGCTCGACGGAACTGCCGACGTGATTCGCACAATGCAACGTCGTGGTATTGACATGATCGAGGTAGGCATCCCCTTCTCTGACCCCATGGCTGATGGTCCTGTCATCCAGAACGCAGCCACCAAGGCCCTGCGCAATGGCATGACCCTCCGCAAACTCTTTGCACAGTTGTCGGAGATACGTCAGGGCGACGACGCCGTCACCATCCCCTTGCTCTTAATGGGTTACCTCAACCCTATTAGCCATTTCGGCTTCGAGGCCTTCTTCCAGGAGTGCAAGAAAGTTGGGGTCGATGGCGTCATCATTCCCGACCTCCCTTTCCGTGACTATATGGAACAGGTAAAGCCCGTTGCCGATAGCTACGACATTCGTGTCATCATGCTCATCACGCCTGAGACCAGCGACGAGCGCATCCACTTCATCGACGAGCACACCGACGGCTTCATCTACATGGTGTCATCGGCAGCCATCACTGGTGCGCAGAGGGAGTTCAATGCAGCCAAGCAAGCCTATTTCAACAAGGTCAACCAGATGTCGTTGCACAATCCCCGCATGATTGGATTTGGCATCAGCAACAAGCAAACACTCGAGAGTGCGCAATCCAATGCCGCCGGTGCCATCATTGGCAGCAAGTTTGTCACTTTACTTGACGAGCAACAGGGTGACACCGACAAGGCTCTTGACTTGCTCTTCGAAGCACTCAATCAGTAAATTTACTGCACCAGCCACGCTTCTCAACTCCCTCTATGACAAGTTAGCGGCATCCATCACCACACACGAATAGAATTCGCGTTGTTGTGGTGGTTGTCGTGTTCGTGCATATACTACTACTATAAGGATTATGTAAATAATCCGTGATAGGTACGGGCGCACACGCCTCGCACGGGCACTCTCCCGTACGGGCAGGCACGGGCGCACGCACGAGGATTATGATGCCATGCTCTAGTTTTAAGAGGTCTTATTCTCGTATGACCAGCATGATTACATCTGATAATTGATACTTGCAGGAATCGAAAATAGTTAAAATTCCATATAGAACATCATTTTGAGTGTATCAATTGTCTGAAATCGAGAAAATTTTATTAACTTTGCGCCCAAAGGGCGCTAATCGCTCAGTTAAAATAAGCAACAAGAAATATAACAAGATAAGAACATGTGCACTTTTAATTTGACAATGAACGATGCTTTGGTGGAGGCTGTTCGTCCTACATTCAAGACCAGAGAGGCTGTCAATGAATGGTTGCAGGATCAGGCAACTCTTTTGTTGCAACAGATTGTCGCACGCCAGAACTCTAACGAAGGGGTTGCTGCCGCATCGCCTGTAAAAGAGCACACGGCATGGGTCCAGTCGATGGCTAAGTATCGTCGCCTTACTCCTATGGATGATAAGGCTGCAATGTTGGATTCTTTGGATAAACGCTTCGTATGAAAGTTCTAATAGACACGAATGTTCTTCTGGACTTCTATTGCGAGCGAGAGGATTTCTATCAGGATGCAGCCAACATCTTCGATTTGGCTTGTAACGGTAAAATTGAAATATGGATGTCGCCAATTTCGTTCGTAAACTTCTTCTACATAACGCGAAAAGAGTACACCATCGAACAGCGATACGAGATTCTGAGGGGACTGATGCAGATTTGTAACATTGCAAGTACTGATAAGTTCGTTCTCTCAGATGCCCTATCTGTTGTTATGCCAGACTTCGAGGATATGGTACAGTATCATTCTGCCCGACTTGTTTCTGCCGATTGCATCGTAACCCGTAATGTGAAGGACTTTCCTACAGCAACATCCATAAAGGTAATGACTCCATCACAATTTCTTGCAGAACAATGAATTGTAGCAGGCGACAAAAACTACAAATCGAATAAGTATTGATGCATAACATTGTAGAAATAATAGGTTGGATTGCCGTGATTGGTGGTTTTATCTTTGCTTGTCTTTTGTACATACGTGCAAAAGATCGAGTAAAGTACGCTCCTTCTGAGCTTGATAGACAGATTGCTGACAATGAAAGAAAACAGAACATCATCGCTCGTGTTTATGCTTATGAATATGAGAACGAATTATGTGGAATGTTTGCACGTGTTGCCAGTATTCATAGTGGACAATATGATTTGAACTTCACAACAACATTGTCTTCAGAAGAGATAATTTCTGAATTTTCAGAAAGACTGCATATTTCAGAGTTAGAAGCAGAGGAAATATTTCTACATCTTAGAAAACATGGGGTGCTTGTTGGCGATAACTCAAAAGATCAATATTATCCATGGATTTTAGGAAGATGGAATAATGGTTATTGGAGTGTTATATCTTTTGATGACACTAATATTCACAAATGGATGATTGAAAATGACTACCCAAATCCCGTAGTTAAATCTACAAATAAACAATAGAAAACAAATTAAAACTCAGATATGAAGAATTACGTATATATTGCGCTAACACTCATTACTTTATTTGCGTCATGCTCCGAAAATGGAATTGAAGAAGGTGGAAAATACCAGCCTAAAGACTATTCTATTAAGGGTAAAGTTGAGAAAGGTCCTTTTGTTAGTGGTTCTACCATCAACCTCCAACCAATGGATGAAAAGTTACAACCAATCGGTAGTACATTCTCAACTACGATTACTGACCACCTTGGCAACTTTACTTTTGGTACAAAAACTTTGGATGCTCCATTCGCACAACTTACTGCAAATGGCTATTTCTTCAATGAGGTCAAGGGTGAACTATCAAATGGCACTTTGAGTCTTCGCGCAGTAGTCAATGTTGCAGATGCTTCAACAGTTAATGTAAATATCCTCACTCACTTGAAGTATCAGCGTATCATGAATCTTGTTGAGAATGATAAGAAGTCTTTTTCTGAGGCTAATACCCAAGCTCAGAAGGAATTGATGTCGGCATTCGGTCTTGACAAGTTATCTTCTAAGGAAGTTTCAAACTACAGTATCGCTTCTGGTACAGATGAAGCTGCTGCTCTCATAGCAATCTCATCAATGATACTGAAGGGAAGAAGTGAGGCACAGGTTACAGAGTACCTTGCCAAGTTAAGCAAGGAGTTTGGCGATAATGGTATTTTCTCAGTAGATACAAAAGAACAAATGAAGAAAGATATGGCAAGCCTTCTGCCTGACCTCGACATTATAGAGAACAATGTCATTGCTCGTTATGAAGAACTTAACCAGACAGTAACAGTAAAACCTTTGGAATCATTCTTCGATTGGGACGGCGATGGTATTGCCGGCAATGAGTTTCTTGATAAGGATCACATGCCAACTGCAAGTCAAACTGAAATTTCAGTTCCAAAGAATGGAGGTGAATACGCCGTGGATATTAGTTCCTCAATCAAGTTATATACCGAGAAACAGAATATAAGCGGTAATTTAGATGATGTTCCCAGTGTGATTATTCCCGAGGAAATGTTCAATAGCATTTACGATAGGGAGGATATGCCTGCCGTTATAACCTCTGAATATAAAGATGGAAAACTTAAAATCAATGTAGGCCAAACAGCTTCTCGATCAACAACAGAACATTTCATATACTTGTATGACCTACTTGGCAATACAGCAATTACAATACATCTGTCACAAGAAGGAGATACTTCTTTACCTCTTCCTGGTCTTGGTCGTGATGGAGAAATGGTTGTTGCGTCAATAGCACAAGAACTTGCAAATTCAATGTACTACATGACATATTTTGTAAATGAGTACAGCGCTCCTGAGGTTATTGATGGACGCACTTATGTTTATGACTATAGTGCTCCGCTTAATCCTGAGAACAAATCTGTTAGCAAAATGTGGCAACAATTCTATACTGCAATAAATAGGATTCACGTTTTGGCACGAGTTGACAAGAATAAACTTAACTTATTCGATGCTCAGCTTTCAGTTATGTATTCCCTTTGCTATTACAATATGATAACTGTATGGGGTGATGTTCCATACACCACCTATGAATATAGTTATGAAAACAATCCATACATAGCAAGAACGAAAGAGTCAGAAATACTCTCTACTTTATCAAGTTCTTTACAAACAGCGATAAATACGTTAGAAGAAAAGAGAAATGAGTCATATAAGTCTGCAAACGGCTTATTTGGAGCATCAAAAGATGTTGCAAGAGCGCTGCTTGCTCAAATCTATATGTATCAGGGTAAATACAATGATGCTTTGCCATTACTCACCAAGATAAAGAACAACGGATTCTATTCTGTAACGTCAAGCGATGGCAAACTAATTCAAGACGAAGAGACTATTTACGGATTGATTCATAACGCCAACAATACTCGTTCAGTAGCGTCAGGTAACAATATTCAGGTCATTAGTTATCCTGAAATCATGCTTTTACTTGCAGAATGTGAGGAAAAAGTAGGAAATGAATCGACTGCCCACTCAATTCTACAAGATCTTGCATCAAAGAAGAATATCACATTTACAAGTACCGACGTTCCACATAAGATAAAAGAAGTACGCAAATCATTCACCAATATGCCAGGATTCTTTGCATATATGAAGCGTTCTGGACTCGCAGAAACTGAACTAGGATTGAATTCTTATCAGCTTCTTTTCCCATTACCATATCAAGAACTGATGTATAATCACAATCTAACTCAGAATCCTGGATATGAAGGAGGTAGCACACGTAATGTATCTCGTTCTAGGAGTGTTATAAAAAGATAGGTTATAACGAATAAATATACATTTACTTTCTATGATAATCACAAAGTTTTTAATGTTAATATAGTTTAAAATGATTTATATTTCTGTTTTCGCTTATCTCGGGGGCTGCTCGCCCCCAACCCCCTCGGTGTTTTCAGGTATTAGATTTTCCTGACAACACATGAAGGTTAGGCAGATTTGACTGTTTCAGACATGCGTTCTGCTCGCAAAAATTCATGATTCGCCTCAAAG